>JAFZVC010000018.1 GCA_017618015.1 Spirochaetaceae bacterium | reverse complement strand
GGAATTGTTGAAGCGCGAGTCGGTTGATGAGATAGAACTCGTCGGCGTTGACGGTGGAGGCTGTGTAGCATTTACCGCGTTGGGGGCCTGTGAAGCCGGGCTGAAGGTCCGGATGAACACAGCGGCGATCGGTACGATATTCGAGAAGCGCAGAGAAAAACTATATGCGAAGTTGAAAGAAAAAGGTGCAGAGTTTGTCTGATATTAGCAATGCTTCAACTTGCCTGTTTCAGACGATAACTTCTTTATCTTGATTGAACTTTTTAAGCCCCGCTTAAATCGAATTTCAGCATCACTGTCTTCCAAATCCCCTGTAAATAGTATATAGTGTGCATAGGCGCCGAGATACAAAACAGATGGAAAAGGAGACGAGCCATGAAGGAACTCGGAAAGAGTATCACAACATACCGTAAGAAGGCGGGGATTACGCAGGAGCATCTGGCGGAGCTGATGCATGTGTCGGTTTCGGCTATTTCTCAGTGGGAGACAGGCAAGACGATGCCGGACATCTCGGCCGTTCCGGTCCTCTGCCACGTTTTGAACGTGTCGGCGGACGAACTGCTGAACATCGATCAGGAGAAGAAAGAGCAGGAGATACAGGAGATTAAAAGGGAAGCTGAGGCGTTGATCTTTCGTCATCATTTGTCAAAGGCGGAAAAGCTGCTTCTCGGCACACTGAAGCGCTATCCGAACCGTTACGACATCATGGACCTTCTGATGTCGCTGTACCGCAGCAGGGCCAACGACGACAGCAATCCGAACGCCGAGGAGGACTGCAGGAAGGCGATTCGCTACGGCGAGAAGATTCTGGCCGAATGCACGGATGACAACGCGCGCATCTCCGCGAAGCAGATCCTCAGCCTGATGTATTTCAAGCTCGGCGACGAGCGCAAAGCGGACGAAATCGCGCGGATGCTCCCGAGCATGTTCAGCGGCCGTGAAAACATGCTTTGCTGGGTGAGCACGGGAAAGCGCAAGGCGGAACTCACGCAGAGCCTCACGTTCCAGACGCTGTGTCTGCTGTACAATTCCATGGTGTTCGGCATGCCGGTTGTCTTCCCGGACGGAAGCCTCAGCATGACGGACGACGAGCAGCTCGAGGTCATTGACAAATACGAAAACATCCTCAAACTCCTGTTTGAAAACGAAGACTACGGTTTCTTCAATACGCAGCTTCAGGCGTGCAGCGTCTTCGCCGCCCGTATCTTTGCAAAGCAAGGCGATGCGGACGAGGTGTTCGCCAGCCTTACGAAAGCCGCCGGGTTCGCTGAGGCGACCATCGGCATGGACAAGACCAAAACGCACACATCCCTGCTGTTCCGCGGCGCAACCTACGGCGAGTTCGGCACAACGAACGGCAACAACATGACCGCCCAGCTTCTTCACGAGCTTCAGAGCGAAATCTTTGATTTTGTGAGGAATGAGAAGCAGTTCACCGAGCTGGTCACAAGGCTTGAGAGCACGGCTGTGAGGGGGAGCCTGTAAACAGCATAATAGATTTCTACTAACGAAAGTGTATTATAATAAAACGTGCGATGGAGAGATCAAGGTATGGCAAAAACTTCTAAAGAAAAGAAAAAAGCCAGACTTCCTGCAGAATACTCAGAGGGGATGCTTCATTTCAAGACAGGTCCGGGATGGAAGACCTGTTACGACAGTGAACGGGAGCTTTATACCGCTGAAAGCTTTTGGATGGGTTACTACGATCTTTATGAGATCAATGAGGAAATATTCAACAAACTGAAGCCGAAAGGCAACGATCGCAGAGAAGCCCATGAACTGATCCATACCGGCAGGCATTTGTATAAAAGCGTCAGTGACAATAACGGTTCATACGATATTGCACTTGATGAAGACTATGCCTCTATCTGTCCATGGGCTGACATACAAAAAACAGGAGAGATGTGGGATCCGGAATTGACCGATCTGGCAGTGAATGTTTTTGAATCCGAAAAACAAAATCGCGAACAGCGACGCAAAAGACGTGAAGAACAGGAACGGAAAAATTGAGTTGAGTGATACTATCTTTGGGATGATGTTAATGACAACTGAAGAAAACGTTACAAGAATCTGTTCCGTCCGCAAACGGTGCAGATTCTTGTTTTTTTATTCAATATCCGGTTGCCCGGCGCTTCTTGGTATGATATGATGGATAAAGGGATTTTTGTTTACGGCTAAACACAAATAAAGCGGAGGGCAATTAAGATGGGGCGCATTGGTAAGAAAGTTCCGGGTTATGTACTTTGTCTGATTATGGCAGCGGTGATGGTGCTTTTGATGAAGGGAACGGCAAGGGCAGATGAAACCGAAGACGGTTTTGTTTATTCTGACTTGGGAAATGGTACAGTTCAAATTGATGCATACGAAGGTTCCGACGGGAATGTAATAGTCCCGGCGGAAATTGACGGCAAGGCTGTCGCAAAAATCAGAGACATCGCATTTAACAGAAATGTTGCGGTGAATGCTGAAATTGAAAGCGTAACTTTTCTCGGGGAAATAGCGGAAATCGAGAGTAATACATTTTCGAATTTGCCATCTCTGACAAGCGTGACATTTAAAGAAAATGTCGGAAAGATCAACTCTAATTCCTTCAGCGATTGTCCTTCTCTTAAAACGATTGTTTTTGAGAAAAATGTTGGTGCGATTTGTGATTTTGCTGTTTCCGAGTGCAAAAAATTAGAGAATGTTATTTTTTCGGGAAATGTCGGAACTATCGGTACCAGTGCCATTTACTCGGAATATATAAAAGATATAGTGTTTCAAGGTGAAGTCGGCGAGTTGGGGAACGGTGCTATTTACTGCGAACGGATAGATTCCATTACATTTATGAAGAAAGTCGGCCAGGTCGGACAAGGTGCTTTTTGCTATGTTTCGAGTACTGACACCCTGGAAATTACTTTTAAAGATGATGTAGAATCGCTTGAAAGCATGGCGTTAGAAGATATAGCGGGGAATGCAGTCATAACTTTTGAAGGTGATGTGCGGAACATGGGATATAATCTTCTCGGACAATCTTCAGGAAGCCTTACTTTGGTGTTTAAGAAAGGTATGAATATGATTCCGCAACAATCTTTCGATGGTGCCGATTCAGCGAAATTAAACCTGGTATTTGAAGGAAGAGTTAAGATAGAGGATAAGGCATTTAAAGATTGTTCAATTCTGAATTCGGTGATGTTTAAAGGTGAAGTCGAAACTATCGGAGAGGAGGCTTTCTCCGGCTGTGGGAATTTAAATGACGTAACTTTTATGAAAGATGTCAAAACAATCGGAGAGAAAGCATTTTCAGAATGCGAATCCCTTGAAACAGTTAATTTTGATGGAAATGTCGGAACGATTGGCGACGGGGCGTTCAACAAAAGCGGATCAGATCAGTTCGAAATTATATTAGGCCCTGAGAAAACCGTTCAAACAATCGGGAACAATGCCTTTGCCGAGTGTAAAGGCTTGCGTGATATTATTTTTATCGGTGTTAATCTCGTAGGTGTAGGTGCTTTTGCAAAATGTCCTGACATTAGAAACGTCGAGTTGTATTCTTCGTCTGAAGATTATTTGACAATCGATGATATGTGTTTCCTAAATTGCCCCCATTTGAAAAAAGTTATCATAGGCGGAAACGGTTCAGTTTCATTTGGGGGCGGAGCGTTTAATGGCTGCACCAGTCTGTCTGAGTTTCAGTTCGGCGGAGGCGGTAGTATATTTTTTGCGAGTGAAGTGTTCTCCGGTTGTACAAAGCTCACTGAATTGAGGTTATTCGGAAGCGGCTTTGATTTTGCCAATGATGTGTTTAAGGACAGCGGGATAACGGAAGTATATATTACTGATTTCGACTATTTATCTTTTGAATACCATACATTTGAAAATGCCACTAATTTAAATCGCGCGTTCTTTTCCGGGAAACATATAATTATTGGTGAAGAAGCTTTTGCCCGGAGTACGATTGAGTTATTGGAAATTACGGGGGATGTAGAAGATATCGGTAATTCGGCATTTTCCGGGTGCAGTAATCTTAAAGTTATTTCAATAAGTGGTGATGTTAGTTTCATTGGAAAAGAAGCATTCTCCGGATGCATTGATAATGCGATTATCATCTTTAATGGAGACGTGGATAAAATTGAAGAAAAAGCATTCGCCGGATGTTCCGGTCTTAAAAGCGTGGTATTTTCCGGCGATGTAAAAACAATCGGCAGCAAAGCTTTTGAAAACTCTACTTTGCTTAAAACGGTATTCATTCCGAAAAGCGCTGCGGTTGCATCGGATGCTTTTCCGGCAAATACCAATGTTGTTTATTATGAGCTTCAGGAATCTTCCTCGTATTATTGTGTGACCGGCGTTACTCCGGTGGTCAAGGTTACTTTAAACGGAACGACGTTAGTACCGGGCGAGGATTATCAGGTAACTTATATGAAAAAGAGCCAATCCGTCGGGAACATTGTGAATGAAGGCACTTATACGGTTTCCGT
>JAFZVC010000017.1 GCA_017618015.1 Spirochaetaceae bacterium | reverse complement strand
GTCGTACCCTCCGGAAAATCCTTCAAACTGGTTGCCGCATCTTTAAAATTATTTTCAACATACTCTTTTGCATGCAATGTATAGGAACTGTAACTTTTATCTTTATCGTTTTCTTTTTTTGGAAAAAGTTCATCACGTCCCTCATACCCCTGTTCTCTTGTAGACTCATGCAACGTCGTTGTATAACTGGATACGCAATAATGCCCCCATTGACCCTCACATTCTGCTTGGATTAATCTTTGCGTTTCCGGACTCAATTGCCGATACGGAGTCCTTATCTCATCTCCAACACGAATTTGTTGGATTCGTTGAACACGAGCGTCGTAATTAGTAATTAAATCTTGATTCATCCTCTGGGCTTTCATAAACGCCACGGCTTGCATCATTTCTTCTTCTGTCATTTCTGTCGGATCAGCTGTCATGTGAACCTCCTACTCCTATGCTATTTTATATTCAGTATAGCAGACAGCTCCTGTTTTTTCTAAGAAAACACGCCACTGTCAAGAAAAGTTCATCGTTTTTTCCTGCAAAAAAATCCCTCTGTTTTTTAACAGAGGGATTTTAAGACATACGATTAAGGTATTATTATTCTCTTCCGCCACCGCGATGGATAAATGAAGACCGTTCGACTGTCGACGTCCTTTCCGATTCCGCCGAGCTTCTCATCAGCGTTCTCATCGTTGAATGTCTTTGGAAGCCCTTCAATTGCGAATGCAGGCTTTCATTAAAGCGGGCAAACGTCGTCTTTTTCAAATCCGCTTTCCGATCTACGCGTTCCAATATCCGACGGCGCAACCAACGGAAGTTATCTCCTATCTTTCGACCGGCATAAGCCAAGCTCTTCCCTATGTCCTGTATTACTTTCTTCGCACCTTTCGGCTCGTTTGTCTGTGACGGCTGAGGCTGAGACTGCGGTTTCGGCTCTTTCCTCGGAAGACCCAGCCAATCCCTTACGCGATTGTCAAAGTTCCGCAGGCGTTCGCCCAATCTCTTCCAAAAACTCTTCTTCGGTTCAGGCGCCGCCGGGGTAGCTGTCCCGTTGCCTCTAGCTCCGGTATTAACCGAACCCGTATTGACCCTACCGGAAGGCACATTCCCCCCTTGAGAAAAGACTCCGACATTTTCATCATTGCCCTGTCTAGACGGTGCAGGAGTTACAGCTTCCGGCGGACGTTGCGTCTCATCTTGCTGCGGCGTCACTGTTTGCTGTGGCGTCACAACCTGCGACGGCTGTTGCGTCTCATCTTGCTGCGGTGTCACAACCTGCGGCCGATGCCCGTTCATTTCCGCCAATATCGCCGCATAATCAAACCTCTCGGGAGCATACTTCCGACTATAACTTAGTCTTTCCTGCGCTCTTTGTTCTTTATTCGCGGGTATTTCATAATTAATCGTCACCCATCTCGATGCCTCGTCCACAGACATATTCGCGGCTCTTTCCGGAGGCATATTATAGTAACTTCCCTTCAGTTCGCTGATTAAAAAGTCTGTCTGAACTGATAAATCTTCCCAGCTCTTGCCCTGTTCCGCCGCAAACTTCTTTAATTTCTCCCACCGCGACGCGTGCCATTGAGCTATACCGCCGGAAGTATTGTTATCTCCTATAGCCGCTGTATTAAAACGGCTTTCCGCATAAAGGTTCCCGAGAACTCCCGCCGCAAAATTTGGGGTATAACCAGCCTCAATAAAGCGATTCATTATATAGGCCGCTCTTTGATCCTGCGTACTGTTCGCACCGGGAACTTCGTAATCCGTGACCGCACTCGGCGCAGGACTCGTCTGCGCCGGCGAAACTGTCGCTTGATGCGTCTCCGTCGGCTGATGTGTCGCATCCTGATGCGTTACAGTCGGTTGCGGCGTCG
>JAFZVC010000016.1 GCA_017618015.1 Spirochaetaceae bacterium | reverse complement strand
TTAAATCTTTTGTCTATACCAAAAGCATAGATGAATCCTTACAATCCTTACGCCATTATATTAAGGAACTGTTTGAAGAAGAATAACAGTTGAAAACCTCTAAAACACGCGATGATTAAAACTTCGCTGAGGACATACGTAGTGGGGTGCAGAAAAAGGAGTATTATATAGCTGAAGAGCAAAAAAAATCAGAATATTATTAACGAGATAGTGTTTCTGTTCAGTACAAAAGATTTTAATTAATAAATAAAAGTAAAAAGAACTTGACGATAAAAGTAACATATCAGATAATATAATTCGTAAAATATTACGAACTTTATTGAGGTAAATATGTTTACAATAAAACCCGTTTCAGATTTACGAAATTATAACGAAGTATTACAGGATGTAGCAGATGAATCTCCTGTTTTTCTCACAAAAAATGGAAGAGGAAGTTATGCTGTAATCACTATTAAAGATTACGAAAAATTAACCGCTACAAAAACTTTATTTGCCGAACTTAAGAAAGGCGAAGATTCAGCAAAAGAAAAAGGCTGGCTTAGTACAAAAGATGTTCGCGCAATTGTAGGTCTTTAATGTTTACAGTAGATGTTTCTCCTAAAGCAGCAGAAGATTTACTCGAAATCAAATTCTATATTGAAAATGAATTACAAAATCCTATAGCAGCTCAAAACACAATAAAAACAATTGTTGAAACTTATGAAGAGTTATCAGAAGATCCTGTTGTAGGAATTCCTATAGACAGGTATGTTCCCTTCCCGACAGATTATAAATTTGTACTTGCAAATAACTATTCAATATTTTATAGAATTGAAGACAAGATTGTAAAAGTTATAAGAATTATGTACTCAAGACGGGATTTTGTAAAAATATTGTTTGATGAAGAAAGGTAACCAAATGGACAAAAAAATAATAGACTTCCTGCTTGAAGCAAAGGAAAAATCACCCTACGCGGCGAACAAATTTACGAATGTTATTTCCATGGCGGAATGATAAAATAAAAGCCATTCTAAAAATATGGAAAAAGAAAATCTAACCATACTTGCATTCAAAAACACATCCGCTGAACTTCTTGTTGAAGGGATAGACTTTCCTCCCGTCTTTTTACCAAGTGATAAAACCAAAGATTCAGAAATAGCAAAGACTGAAATTGAAAAATCTTCTGTTGTCATTTGTTTCGGGCAGAAACCACAAATAAAGAATAAAATATGTCTGGAATTGATTGCGAAAAATCAGGACGAAATTATAAGCACAAATTTTAAAATTGACTCTTTCAAAAAGCAACTTGAACAGAACAATATCCTTTATTCCGAAATTGGAAATTACTTGATGAAGGTGAACAATTCTTTAAGATTGAACCATTAAAGTAGGAGGCTCTTATGTTACGTCCAACTGTTACAAAAGTTTTTCCAAAAAATGATTATTTCCTTCTCTTAGAATTTGATAACGGTGAACAGAAAGAATTTGACGTAAAACCATATATAAAAGGTTCCTGGTTTGGCAAACTAAATGATACGACATATTTTAAAACAGTAAGGACAAATGGATTTAACGTTGAATGGCCAGATGGTCAGGATATTTGTCCTGATGATTTATATTATAATGCCATAGAGAAGCATTAACACTATAACATGCGTTTATGACCCAAAGTCGTTTGTGGCTTAAGTGCGTAGTTATTGTGGACGCCCGCTACAGCCCATTCCTCGCGCACACTGCCTGAATGCAACATTCTTCGCATTTGGGCGACCGTGCCGTACAAACATAACGTCCATGCAGAATCAGCCAGTGATGGGCATGGTTCATATACTTATCAGGAATACACTTCAAAAGCTCTTCTTCAACTTTTTCCGGCGTTTTTCCGGCAGCAAGCCCGATTCTCGGCGCAATCCGCAGAATATGCGTGTCCACCGGCATTGTCTTTTGTCCATATATAACATTAAGAACAACGTTCGCAGTTTTTCTGCCAACGCCAGAAAGCGACTCAAGTTTCTCGCGCGTGTCTGGTACCGCAGAGCCAAAGTTCTCTACGAGCTGCCGGCTCATTTCCATAACGTGACGAGCCTTTGCATGATAAAGTCCGATGCTTTTTATGTAGTCCTCAAGCTTTTCCACGCCCAGAGCGAGCATTTTTTCGGGAGTGTCGACAACTTTGAAAAGCGGTTCGGTCGCCTTGTTCACGCTTTTGTCAGTAGCTTGCGCGGAAAGAATAACCGAAACCAAAAACGTGTATGCGTTAGGGGCGACCAGTTCTGATTTTGGTGAAGGATCAGCTGCCTGAAAAGCGTCAAAAACCCGGCATATTTCAGCTGGGCTGAGCATCTTGAACTTTACGGCACAAGGCTCGTCCGGCTTTTGTTTTTTTTGCTCCCGAGTCCCGGAGCTTCGCCGGACTTTGCTTGTTCTTGCGCGGCTCGATTCAGCCATATTACGCTTTCACCGCTTTCAGAAGCGCATCAACCTTGTCTGTCTTTTCCCAGCTGAACCCGTCGCGGCCAAAGTGTCCGTAGGCGGCAGTCGCACGATAGACAGGCTTGCGCAAATCAAGCGTCTTTATAATTCCAGCCGGAGTACAGTCAAAAACAGCCTTTACAGCTTCGACAATCTTTTCTTCTGGTACGGTGCCGGTGCCGAACGTATCGACCATGATAGAGACAGGGAACGGTACTCCAATAGCGTATGCAAGCTGAACTTCCGCTCTGCTGGCAATCTTTGCGGCAACGATGTTCTTTGCGATATAACGCGCCATGTAAGCTGCAGAACGGTCAACTTTTGTCGGGTCTTTGCCGCTGAATGCACCGCCGCCGTGACGGCCCATTCCGCCGTATGTATCGACGATAATCTTTCTTCCCGTAAGACCTGCATCGCCGTGCGGACCGCCTACAACAAACTGACCAGTCGGGTTAATGAAGTATTTCGTGTTTGCATCCAAAAGTCCGGTCGGTTCAAGGACAGGCTTAATTATCTTTTCGATGATCGTCTTCTTAATCTCATCGTAGCTTACATCCGGGTTATGCTGATGTGAAATAACGACAGTATCGATTCTTACTGGTTTGTAGCCATCGTACTCAATTGTAACCTGGCTTTTCGCGTCTGGACGGAGCCACGGAATCACCTTGTTTTTGCGAAGCTCTGCGGCTTTCAAAAGAAGCTTGTGCGAGTACATAATCGGTGCTGGCATCAGTTCCGGCGTTTCGTCACAGGCAAATCCGAACATCATTCCCTGGTCGCCAGCTCCCTGCTGTCCCTCGTATTCCTTAAGGCCTTTTCCCTCAACACCCTGGTTGATATCAGGTGACTGTGTATGAATTGCGTTAAGAACTGCCATAGAGTTGCAGTCCAAGCCAAAATCGGCATCTGTATAACCAATGTCGCCGGCAACTTCCCGTGCGATTTTCTGAATATCAAGTGTCGCAGATGTTGTTATTTCACCGCCAACAAGCACCATTCCGGTTGTGGCATAGCATTCACACGCTACGTGGCTCTGCGGATCCTGCGCAAGGCAAGCATCGAGCACAGCATCGGAAATTTGGTCGCATACTTTATCGGGATGACCTTCTCCTACAGATTCTGATGTAAAAAAGTGATGATTAGACAAGATAGCGTTCATAAAGAACCTCCTGTTTAGCAAGTTTTCTTTCCATACGGAAAGCTTCCGCTCTGCAATTCGGATAAATCAGCGGATGATATTTTGTCTTGGGAACTTTTCTGGCGAAAAACTCCTTTATTGCATGCACATAATAGACTATCTGAAAAAAAAAGAATAGTAGAAAACAAATAAAAAAAGGAATAGCTTCCTATGATTTTTGATTTCTGAGCTGACTATAGCGACGCATTTCGCTCAAATTAAAACGATGTTCTGCCCCGGAAACTTCGTGCAAGAGTAAGTTTATCCGCATATTCAAGATCGCCGCCGACAGGAAGCCCGGAAGCGAGCCTCGTAACAGTTACACCTGTTGAAGCAAGGGCTTTCTGAAGATAAAGAGCTGTTGTATCGCCTTCAATCGTGGGATTTGTCGCTATTATAACTTCTTTGATGTTTTCTTCGCGGACGCGCTCAATCAGCTTTCCTATTGAAAGTTTGTCCGGTCCTATTCCTTCAAGTGGCGCAATAACTCCGCCCAAAACGTGAAAAAGCCCCCTGAATTCTCTGGAAGCTTCTATCGTCTGAACGTCCTGAGGCTGCTCAACAACGCAAATAACAGAGCGATCACGAAGATTGTCGGAGCAAATTCTGCATGGGTCGCTTTCCGTATACGAACCGCAGACGGAACACTGCTTTATCCGCTCATGAAGTGTCAAAAGCTCTTTTGCCATAAGGTGAAGAAACGCCGGATCAGTTTTTAAAAGATGATACGAAATACGCATCGCGCTTTTTTTGCCGATTCCCGGTAACCTTGAAAAGCTTTCTGCAAGTTCTTCTATGGCGTTCATTACAACCCCAGCCCCGGAATGTTCATTCCGCCTAAAAGCGGACCTGCTTTATCTTTTATAACCTCTTTTATCCGCTCAGAAGCGTCGTGAGCGGCGGCGATTATAAGATCCTGAAGCATTTTTACATCTCTTGGATCAACTGCTATAGGGTCAATCTGAACGTCCGTAATTTCAAACTGACCGTTCATTGTAACTTTAACGATACTTCCGCCTGAAGAACCTGTCGCTGTAACATCTTTCAACTCATCCTGAACTTTTGCAACCTGTTCCTTAATATTCTGTGCATTTTTTAAAATTTCAAAAGGATTAAAATTCATCCTGATCTCCTTCATCTTCATAGAAATCTTGAGAGACTTGAAGCTCGTAATCTGCATCTTCCGATTCTGTTTCCGTAACGTTTTCACCAGAAACAGCAGGGGCGTTATCCATCACTGCCCCGATATTTACAACTTCACCGTTAAAAAGCTTACAAAGATTGTCAATTTCCGGGGGAAGCTTTTCTTTTGCTTCTTCCTTAGACTGATCAAGTTCCGATGTTACTTCATAATCAGAACTCTTGAACTTTGCTACGAGTTGAGTCAGCGTCCTTTTCTCGGAATCAATTTGCTTTTTAATATATGCGGTGGTAACCGGTATAACTATTTTATTCCCGGACAGAAGCCAATCACCTGAGTTTTTAAGCGAAACTGCCAAAAATGTTTTAGTGAACTCTATTTCGCTTATTACTTTGTTCTTCAACTCGTCCAAAGGCATATTTGGATCAGCGGCAGTATCTGGCTCTTCAGAAGACTGATTCAGGATATTGCCGCTATCAGAAAAAGGGCGGCTGTTTCCTCCCGCTGGATTTTCTGACGGTGGTTGCCAAGCCGGAGGCGCATCTGGGGCGGGCGCAGAAGAAGTTTCTGACGCAGAAACAGGTTTATTGAAAGAAAACTGAAAAGTCGGTTTTTGCGGCTGATTGTTCGCCATCTGCGGCTGAGAAGATGCCTGCCACGGCTGTCTTGCCTGTGACTGTCCGCCAGTAAAACTTCCGCTCTGCTGTGGCAACGCTACGGCGGCATTTCCCGCAAGAAGCCCGCGCGCATTGTCTATTGCGAACTTAACTTCCCGTGCAGAAACATAGTCTTTAAGCCAGCAAAGGCGCGACACTGCAAGCTCCAGTTCGTAGCGCGGTGAAAGCGAATAGCGCAAGTCGCGGAACAGCTGCAGGAAAAGAGAAATCGCACGTTCCAGCTTTACGGAATCCCAAGTTTCAAGGACTTTTGCGGAAAAACGGTCTTTACTCTGACCAAGAAGTGCTTCTTTCGTGATTCCGCTTTGAATAAGCAGCAGACTCCGCAAATAGTCCGTCATATTTGTAATAAACTGCTCGACAGAAATACCTGCCTGCAGCAAGGTGTCAATTTTTTCAAGCGCGGAGCCTGCGTTTCCATCACAGCAAAGCTCACACAGTTCGTTCAGCCGTTCCGCGCCGACAAGCCCCAGTTTATCCCGGATACCTTCGTATGTTATGTGACCGTCAGAGAATGCCGCAACCTGGTCAAAAAGCGTGTACGCGTCACGGAAGCTTCCCGTTGACTCGCGCGCAATCCAGTAAAGCGCCTCATCGTCTGCTTTAATGCCAACTTCATCCGCCGCCTTTTGGAGCAAATCTTTTATCTGCTCAACAGAACCAAGCCTGAAATGGAACTGCTGGCAACGGCTTTTAATTGTTGCCGGAACTTTGTGAAGCTCAGTTGTGGCGAAAATGAAAATTACATAAGGCGGCGGCTCTTCAATCGTTTTCAAAAGCGCATTGAACGCGCTCGTCGAAAGCATATGAACTTCGTCTATTATGTAAATCTTGTATTTGCATGAATTCGGCGGGAAAAGGACTTCGTCTTTTATTTGCCTTACGTCATTAACGCTCGTGTTTGACGCACCGTCTATCTCGATAACGTCCATGCTTGCACCGCGCGCAATTTCTTTACAAGCTGTACACTCGCCGCATGGGGCGTGCTCCGGACCTTTTTCGCAGTTAAGGACTTTTGCAAGAATACGCGCTGTAGAAGTTTTTCCGCACCCGCGCGGACCAGAGAAAAGATAAGCATGTGCTATTTTCCCGTTTTTTATGGAATTACGTAGCGTTGACGCTACGAATTCCTGACCGACCAAATCATCAAAAGTTTTTGGTCGCCTGCGGGTGGCGGTTACTTCGTAAGCCATAGGCAGTGTTTTTACAGTTTTGCCTTGCGAAGTCGTACCTGCTCTATATCGCTGGAGAACAACTCGCGAAGGTCATTAAGTCCAAGCGCCATAAGAGCCATACGGTCAATACCAATACCCCACGCAAGAACAGGACAGTCAACGCCCATTGCTTTTGTAACTTCTGGACGGAAAATACCGGAGCCACCCAGCTCAAACCAACCGAGAACAGGGTGTTTGATATGAACCTCAACAGAAGGCTCTGTGAACGGGAAGTAACCCGGCACGTATTTAACTTCCGTTGCTCCTGCAATCTCTACAGCGAACATTTCAAGGAAGCCAAGAAGTGTCTTAAGGTTTACGTCGTCGCCAAGAACGATACCTTCTGTCTGATAGAAGTCAGAAAGGTGTGTAGCATCTACTTTGTCATAGCGGAAGCAGCGCGCGATTCCGAAGTATTTACCAGGAATCTTTGCTTTTGCAAGCTGATGCGCTGAAAGAACCGTTCCCTGACTGCGCAGGATAAGGCGGCGTGTCATTTCGTGGTCAAACTCATAATTCCAGCCGCGGCTTCCTGTATTTCCACCGTCTTTATGTGCCGCCGCAACGTTTGAAAGATACGGCTCCTCAATAAATTTGGCGTGTGTCGGGTTCTTGATTGAATAAACGTCGTGGATATCGCGCGCTGCGTGGAACTGCGGCATGAAAAGCGCGTCACAGTTCCAGAACTCGCTTTCTACGAGCGGACCGTCGAATTCCTCGAAGCCGAGCGAACAAAGCTTGTCTTTTACGCTTTCAAGGAACGATACATAAGCGCTCGTGCGGCCTGGGATAATACGTGCCGGCGGAATGCTGATGTTGTATCCGCGGAACGATGAGTTTTTCCAAGAGCCGTCAACAAGGATTTTTGAAGTGATAGCGCCTGTTTCGTTACCTGTAACGCCAGCGGCTTCAAGAGCTTTTTTAATCTCTGCCGCATCAGCAGTAAGCTTATATACTACGGTTTCACGCTCTACAATACGGAACGCACTGTTCGCCGCGCCTCTTTTTTTGGCAAGGTCGCCGATTATCGAGTTTTCTTCTGCAAGAAGAGTTGTCTGCTCCAGCAAGCCATCAGCCGCAGCTATTGCTTTTGAAAGAAGCTTTTCTGTAAGCGTCATTCGTGCCGGAAGCTCTTTTCCAGAATAAACGGCTTTTTTCTCCGCATCCATCGAAAGCACGCCTTCTTTTGAAAGCGTACCGAAAGCACTTCCTACATCCTTGTTTTCAAGAGAAAGCTCGGAAGCTATCTGTGGAAGAGCATGCGGTCCCTTTTCTTTAAGGAACTTTACGATACGCGCTTCTGGCGTACCAACTTCCGCATACTTACGACCAAGTTCAGTAATTTCAAAAAAGGTATGCGGCTCTTTGCGAACAACTTCTGTCAGGCCTTTTCCTGTAAGCCAAGAAAAAGCCTGGTTCGCATGTCCTTCCTTATAGTCTAGCTCTTTCTGAAGTTTTTCAGATGTAAGCTCGTCTTTTGAAGTGTAGGCACGAAGAACCTTTATCTCCAGCGGATGAAGGTTCTTGATAATTGTCTGTGCGTCCATAAAATCCTCGTTTATTTTTTCAATGTTATGAAAGAAGTATATACTACCATATCCTTATCATTATCGTATTTTGTGACGTCTTTGCGGGAATATGAATAGCTGAAATAACTGCGCTCAGCAACGAATTTAGCAGCACGTTCCCGAATAACTATCATCGCTTCCCCCTGATCAAACAGGTGAGCGTTTTTTCTGTATATAAATCTGGCTTCATCCAAAGCTGGATAATACTCAATCGTCAGTGTATAAAGTTTGCCCTGCTCCTCTATTACTTCCATTTTCTGATAATCAGGCTCTGCGCCCAGGATTTCATCGACTGTCTGTGCAAAAAGGGAAAAGCATACGCCCATACAAAGCACAACCAAAAACAACCTTTTCAAACCTGTCATAAAAACACCTCCCTAATATGAGTACCGTACTATTTTATCCACATGTAGGAAAAAATCAAGGTCAGAGACATATTTACCGCTGTCAATTCTTAATCCGGGAGTATCCGTTTTAAGCAGCAGCGACCCGGTTATCTCCTTGGGTTTATTCTTTTCAAGCTTCTTTACATAATTGAGAACAGCATTCTTTGCGGCATCAAAAAAAGCTTGTTTTATTGCTTCTATTTTCCCGGTATACACACTTTCGCCCGTTCCGTGTATCCGCGGACAATTGACGCTGTTCCACCACGCTTTTGTATGCATCATTAGCGGGGTGCGGTCAAATTCGACCCAGCAAGTTATGCGATCCGGCTCATACACGATATTCGACCACGTTATGTCGAAAGTATCCACAGAAGTTTCTTTTATCGGCGTGAACTCAACATATTCGTTTACACCGCGGGTATTGTCTTTTGGTGTAATGCTGAAATCCCAGCCATAAACCATTGCATTTATAACGAAATTTCCGGTTTCTTTTAGTAAGTCGGAAGCATGTTTCAATGGGTCGCTGGCATTGTAGCCGCTTTGTCCGGCAGCGGAGCTTTCCAACGAAGGCACCGCGTCATACGGAGCCCAAAGCCTTATGCGGATAAAAGTTATATCCTCCGGGTCCGCAAAAAGCGAAAAAGCGGTTAATAAAAAAGCAAGAATTAGCGGTAGGCGTTTTTCCATACTTTAATCGGATTAATTCCCATTCTGACAATAAAATACAACCATGCAAAAGCAAAGCCCGCAAGGTGAGTCATGTGCGCCGTTCCTGACTGAAGGCTGAAAATCTGGCTTGCAATTTCAATGCCGGCATAAATCGCTATAAGTATTGGAGCCGGTATTGGGAGTATTCCCCAAATGAAGATTTTTGCTCGCGGATAAACAACCGCATACGCAAGCAAAATGGCATAGAGCGCACCAGAAGCCCCGTAAAGGAAAACGTAGTACATTCCTGTCGCAAGGTAGATAAGAAACGATGCGATTCCGCAGAACAGCCCCGAAAGCAAATACAGAAGAATGAACTCTTTTGAGCCGATTGCCTTTTCCAATGGAAGTCCGAAAAACAGCAAACCGAGCATATTGAAAAAGATATGCTGAAAGCTCGACAAGTCATGGACAAACATGTATGTGAAAAACTGCCAATACATATGAGCGCGCGTAACGTTCCATGTATTCAACGCAAGATAGCTCATAAGATTAGGCTTGATTTTCAGCAACAAAAAGACGGCTATATTAAGCCCTATAATTATCAATGCCGCATTATAATATGCATACTTGAAGGGTTTGTGAAGAAAGTTTTTATGCATCAGAATTTTCCGTTGTAAAGAGTGAGACTTTGTTTCTGCCAAGGCGCTTAGACGTGTACAACGCTTGGTCTGCCTGCTCAACAAGAGTTTTGGCAGTGACAGGCTCATCGTGGTGCAATACAGACACACCTATGGAGATAGTCACGTTCATGTGGTTGTTTTCGTATTCAAAGTCGAATTTCTCAATATTAGAACGGATTCTTTCCGCAACCATAACCGCAGCGGCAGTCTCCGTATTAGTAAGCATTATAATGAATTCCTCGCCGCCGTATCTTCCCGCCATGTCGTGAGCGCGAATTCCGTCGGAAATAATACCCGCCACCTCTTTAAGAACATAATCACCGCATGCGTGACCATAAGTGTCGTTGAACTTCTTGAAAAGATCTATGTCGAGCATCAGTACGGCTATAGGCTGTTTCTGCGCAACGGCGATATCGTATTTGTCCGAAAGAACGGTGAAAAAGTAATGGCGAAGCTTAAGCTTTGTGAGCATATCTGTCGTAGTAAGCTCCATGAGCGAAGCATTATATACGGCGATGGCGGCGAGCGTCGCTATAGTTTTAATCTGATCAATTTCATATTTGCTGAATTTAACGCCGTCACCCAAATCAATGCGCTCTCCCAAAAGGAGAATGCCGGAAAGCTTGTTCTTATGTTTAAGCGGAATAACAAGCGATGGATGAAGCGACTTGAACGGGATTATCTCAGGCACGCCTTTGAACTTCCGCTGCAAAGCAGTGAGTGTCATAGGAACGTTTTTCTCGAGCAGATATTGAATCTGTGGCTGTCTAGTTGAAACTGTGTAAGAAATGAAAGTATCCGGCTCAAGTCCGCTATAGAAGTTTCTTAGTTCAAGAGTATCCGAGCCATAATCCTGAGAGACGAACATACCAGCTCCCAAAACTCTCATCTGGCACATACATGTATAAAGGATTGATTCTATAAGCGTTGAGTGTTCAAGAACGGCACAAAGACTCTTGGAAATCTCAAGTAACTGAGTAAGATCGTATACGCGTTTTTCGTAAAACTTGAGTTTTTCTCTGCTTGTTCTCCGCTTCTTTGCGGGTTTATTCCGTTTCTTTTCCATAGACCCTACTTACTTATAAGAACCTACTCATCTCTGCTGACATCGCCAATTATAGCATAATTTTTCATAACATCAAGGAAAATACTCCATTGTGAAAAATTTGTTTCCAAAAATTCGGCGTTATCACGGTTTCTAGGTGAAACAAAAAGAACTTTCAGGTTGGAGATAAGCTCAGGCTGCGGTTTCTTAGAGTCAGGAATAAGTTCCTGAAGTTTCTGCCACAGCTGATATATCGAAGCAACTTCCGATTGTATAAGCTCCTTCGCCTCTTTGTTTATGTTGTTTATCATCTGTGTAAGATTCTTCAAGAAATCAGGATTCGTACGGCTGTCCCTAAGATATCCAGTCATAAGAAGCGTATCGTTCGGCTGTCCTTTGGTAAAAGAATTCTCGAAAGCTGCGACATTTCCAGAGCCTTCTATGCAGTTGTATACAATGCTGGAGAATTCTGTCTTGTACTGCGGATTATTAAAGAAACCTTCTACCACAAGGTCATTAAGAAGAGCTTTGACTTTATCAGACATATAAAACTCTTCGAATGATTTGATTATTTGGAGCGGCATTATCCAAAGGAACGAACCGGCTCCACACTGCTGGAACAATGCGTTGTTATCCTGATTGTAGCCTTCAAGCTCCAAAAGCGGCTTGCCTGCAAACAGACTTTGAGTTTCTTTTTCAATAAGCTCGTTCTGAATTTCAAGCTGGATTCGCTGTGTATCATTGTCGAACAGCTTTTTCTGCCGCTCAGAATATTCTGCAATATACCGTCTATGCTCCATCGAAGTTTTAGGAACAAACGATATGTCATTGCGTACAATCCGGACTAGCTGCGTTATAAGCTGCGGCGTAAGTATCTTGTGAAGGATGGAAGCAATTTTCTTCAGATGCGAAAGAAGTTCTTCCTGTGCTTTTTCTGTCGTCTCGCCTCTGCTGGCGCACATTGAAAGAGCACATATAGCCCTGCCCATTGGGGCTGTAATTGAAAGAGTACCTGCGATGTAGTGGAAATCAAGGAGTTTTTTCTCTATCGACTCAACAGGAACTTCGATATAATGCGGCTCATAGCCGATTGATTCAGGCATGTAGTTTGAATCGAACTGCTTTATAAGCGGCGTATAAGCAAACGTGCAAAGATCGTACAACAAGTCAAGCGATTGCAATGTGCGCTCTATCTGCCCGAAATGAGTAGACATTACCTCTCGTTGTATTAGCTCCAAATCATGGCGTTGTGAATCTATTATACGCTGTTCATTTGATGTCGCAAAAAAATCGCCCTTGCGGTTCTCGTACTGAAGTTTTTCTTTCGCCGCTTTAGCACGGTCAGAAAGGCCTGTTTCTATAAGAACTCCCGCGTAGTAATTGCGGACATTTAAGTCCGGGCTTTTAAAAGTCTGCTCAAGAACTGATTCAATCGGTTTTGCGTGCTGCTGTAAAAGACGGAAAGCCTCCGCGAATGCAGGCTGAACCATACCGTTCCTGTATACAGGAGGTTGAAGCAGCTTCAATTCCGCCTCAATTTTTCTAATGTCCTGCTTTTGTTTTGATTCAGGACTTAGACCGGAGAAAAGAGATCCAAAAAAATTAAATATGCTAGATAAAAATCCCATTTCACTTTTCCTGGTTCAACAGTTGTGCCACTACTAATGTATAATCATTTTCCGTCTGCGCGGTTACAATATTTTTTCGTATAGCCGCAGCTCCGGGAATTCCCTTTGAATAACAGCAGAACCTCTTCCTCATTTCTCGGCATGCCGCCATCTCGCCTTTTGCGACGATAAGTTCCTTAAGCTCTTTAAGAGCCGTTTCCAGTCTGTACGATGCCGGAATTACGGGAATCTCCCCTGTTTGCAAGAAAGCTTTCGCCGTAGTAAAGATGAACGGATTGCCCATCGCACCCCTTGCAAACATCACAGCGTCACAACCGGTTTCTTCAATCATGCGCCTCGCGTCCTGCGGCGAAAAAACGTCGCCCGACCCGAACACAGGAACTTTACCGCCAACCGTTTCCACAAGCTGCCGTAGCAAACTCCAGTCTGCCTTGCCCTCGTAACCCTGGGCCTTTGTCCGCGCATGAAGCGTAACTGCGGAAGCGCCCGCTTCTGTTGCAGCCAGTGCCGCTTCTTTCCAAGTAAGATGCGTAGCATCCCAACCTGAACGGATTTTCACCGTAACCGGAGTTTCTTCAGCGGCTGCAACGGCAGATTTTACAATCTGGTACAGTTTTTCCGGCTCTTTTGTAAGCGCAGAACCGGCGCCGCTCTTTATTATTTTCGGCACAGGACAGCCAGCGTTTATATCAATTACTTCAGGAGCAACAGTTTTTTTGACAATTTTAACGGCGCCTGCTACCGATTCCGGGTTTCCGCCGAAAATTTGCACCGCATAAATGTCTTCGTTTTCTGCTCTATGTAAAAGTTCCGCCGTTTTGTCCGAACCGCGAACAAGGGCTTCGGCGGAAACCATTTCCGTGTACGTAAAATCTGCCCCGCAGTTACGGCATATCCCCCTGAAAGCCCGGTCGGAGTATCCGGCTACCGGGGCAAGGAACAGATTACCCGGTATTGTCAGGTTTCCTATCGTTACCGGATGATATAACTGCGTCATTCTGGCAGGCGGAAGAACTTACAGCTGTTTTTCCAGAGCTGGTCGGCAAGCTCCTCCACGTCCATATCGAGCAAGTCAGCAAGGAAGTTCACGGTAGACGGGATAAAAGCCGGAACATTCCGCTCCTTCAGGTGTTCCGCCGGAACCATGAACGGACTTTCAGACTCGACAAGAATCCTATCCAAAGGAAGGTTCAGAACCGTTTCGTGAAGGTTTCTGGCATTTCTGTACGTAAGGTTTCCGGCGAATGAAAAGTAAAGGTTCAGGTCGAGCGCTTTCTTTGCGTATGCGGCATTCTCGGAATAACAGTGCAGTACGCCACCGGCTGCCGGGAGCCTTTCACTAAGGATATCCAGAACATCTTTACCAGCATCCCTGTTGTGAATGATTACTGGAACATCATGCTTTTCAGCTATTTCAAGTTCAGTTATAAAAAGCTCTATCTGAGAGCGTTTGTCTCCGAATTTGCGGAAATAGTCCAAGCCTGTCTCGCCGAGCGCAACGACATTGGGCAGTTTAAGCCCCTGCTCAATCGTAGAAATCCAGTCTTTTCCAGGATTCGTTACCTCTGATGGAGCAACCCCCACAGCATGATACACCCCTGGAACAGACTTAAGCGTCTCATAAACCTGAGAAAAATCATGAAGACTGTTGCAGATGCTGACAATACGGTTTACCTGTGCTTGTTTAGCTTTCTGAACAACGCGTACACGTTCAATTGAACTCTCGTAAATAAGCCCTATATGGGCGTGAGTATCAAAAAACTGCATGGCTTACTTCCAAAAAAAGATGATTAAGGGCTTTTTTAAAAACAGTTTTTTTACGATGCAACTCGTTTCCAAACAGATTTTAAAAGCTCTTTTACAAAGGAACAATAAATTAAGTTAGGAGTAGTTCCTACCGATAAGAATAACACAGGTTTCTGTTCCCGTCAACAAAACTTGAGCTTTGCATGTGTTTGACAGTATATCTTCTTATATGCTATAATATATGCTGAATAATCTCACGAGGTAAAAAGTGACTCAGAAACGTCATTATAAGCGTACTGAAAATAATATATTTACAAGATTCCTTTTGGCTTTTGGACACATTTTCAAAAGCATAGGACTGTTTTTTGTCCGCATTCTTAAAGCGGGAAACAGAAAGCTTACTGTGATGATTGTACCGCATTCACAGAGCAAGGTCATAAATTTCCAGACGAACGGGTTTTCCCTTGTAACAGGATTTGTGCTTGTACTTGGAATAATCGGTTCGTTCTTTTTTTTCAATGTCAAAGCTGCAGATTCAGCTGCTGAAATTTCAAGGCTTATGAACGAGAACAGGCAGACGCTTGCCAGCCTTGATGAACTCAGAAGCGAGAACAGCAACTTGCTTCAGGTTGCCAAAAAATTCCAGTCTACGCTCAATGAATCGCTTTCACTCATAGGTATTGCCGGTGCTTCATCAACTAAAGAAGCCGTACAGAGCAGCGACCTTTCGCTCCTGTTCGACATGCAGGAGCTTACGAAAGGCTCAATGCGCGAGGCAGCCGATGTAAGACAGCTTTCCTCTTATCTGGAAGGTGCGGTAGAGCCTGTCGAACAGCTTGGAAAACTGATGGAATCACAGGGAACGCTTTTCTCGGACATTCCAAGCATATGGCCTCTTAAAGGCGGTATCGGTCACGTTTCCATGATGTTCGGTCAGAACGTCCACCCAATGACCGGAAACTGGTACATTCACAAAGGCATGGACTTTGCGACGTGGCGTTCCGGTGACCCGATTATTGCCACCGCAAACGGACGTGTTGTTAACGCTACATACGACGACAGCTTCGGCTACTATGTAATCATCCAGCACAAATACGGATATTACACACGGTACGCCCATATGAGTTCTTTTATCGTTAAAAAAGGTCAGATGGTGTCGCAGGGCGACGTAATCGGATATGTCGGTTCTTCCGGCGTTGCTACCGGTGCTCATCTTCATTATGAGGTCCACATCGGTTCCGAAGTCGTAGACCCTGCTAACTTTATTAACGTAAAACTGACACAATAGTGCAAAAAACAGAGTATTTATATGGCTTTTCATACAGACGATTTTTCCATTAACACGCTGATCGGAGCGGATGCTTTTATTTCAGGCGACCTTAAAATAAGCGGATTCATCCGTGTTGATGGTGACATAGACGGAGATTTGGAAACAACAGGCAACGTCATAATCGGTGAAAAAGCGCGTATCCGTGGCAACGTAACGGCTGCTTCGGCCGTAATAGGCGGAATTGTGGAAGGCGACATCGTTGCGCCCGAAGGAATTAAGCTTTTTTCAACTGCGTCCGTCCTGGGAGATGTCATTACAAAACGGCTTCAGGTCGCAGGTGACTGCCTGCTTCATGGACAGTGCGTATCCATAAAAGATGACGAGCAGTTTTCCGTCGCATTGGAAGACTGGCAGAACGAAAAGGCAATCAGACAGAAATCTATTCTGGTATCAACAGGAAACTAATGGCAACAGAGATAAACTTAAACCAATATGTAACTGCTGCAAGCTTCTCTGCCAGTAAGACGTCCGGCGGAAAGCGCAACGAAAAGACGGAAAAAAACGGCAGTATACGTAAGAAGTTTTCGGAAATCCTGCACAAATCCGAATCAGAGATAGAAATCGATTCGTATCTTCCTGCAGAAATTGCGGGAATGAGTTTTGATGACGCGCTGTCTTTTTTACTCGATAATGTTACAATGTCCGCGGACAACCTTAAGCGCAATCCGTTCAAAGAAGCTTTTGCCGATTATCGCAAAAAAATTTCGCAGTTCATGCGTTTTGTCGTGAAAAACTGCTATGATGTGGAAGAGAGCCTTGGAACTCCTTCCGTCCGGGTTCCGCGCCCGAAAAAAAAGTATATTGTCAAAGTGGTAGATGATAAACTTGATCAGCTTGCAAGGGAGATTTTGGAAAACAACATTGACCAGCTGAAAATGCTGGCGAAAATTGAGGAGATTAACGGTCTTCTTGTTGACATGCTGACATAGGGGGTATATATGAGTGATGTTTTTGAGAACGATATAGATAAATTTACGAACGAGGATCTTTCTGCCTTAGAGGACGAAAACGTTGAGATTGATGAGCAACAGGACGAAGATTTTGTATATCCTTCGCCATTGTTCCGCCTTAAGCTCGAATATTCCAGCGAGGGCGTGTACGCAACAGTTCCCGAAGGCATGGACCTTAAATTCGGTGATTATGTAATTATCCCGACCCGCTATGGAAAAGACCTTGCCAAAGTTATGGGCAAAGTCGTAAAACCGATAGGAATCCGCCCGAGCGATATTATAACCGTAGGCAGAAAAGCCGGTCCAGAAGATTTGAAGCGTGCCTCAGAACTGGAATCAAAAGAGGCATCAGCATTTAAGATTTTCCAGGAGAAAGTCGCCCTTCACAAGCTTAACATGAAGCTCATCGCCACCCACTATCTTTTGGAAGAACAGAAAGTCCTTTTCTTCTTCAGCGCCGAGAACCGCGTTGACTTCCGCGAGCTTGTCAAAGACCTTGTTTCAGTTTTCAAAATGCGAATTGAGCTCAGACAGATTGGCGTAAGAGACGAATCAAGAATAACAGGCGGACTCGGCGTTTGCGGCAGACCGTACTGCTGCCACGCTGTTTCTGACCGTCTTCGCCCTGTTTCCATCCGCATGGCAAAAGACCAGAATCTTTCGCTCAACTCAATGAAAATCTCGGGTCAGTGCGGTCGTCTTTTGTGTTGTCTTTCATACGAGCATGAATGGTATTCAGAAGCACGGAAAAAGCTTCCGAACGAAGGACTCCGCATCTATTATGACGGCACGAATTTCCGCATTACAGAAGTGAATCCGCTCACAAAGATGATTAAGATGTCGGGCGAAGACGGCAGACTTCTTGAGATAGCCGCATTCCGCTTTGTTCACAAAGACGGAAAATGGAGCATCAGCTAAGAATACAGACGATTGTAGGAGAATCGTCTTTTAAAGGTTCTTTGCCGTATCCGCTGTAAAGCCCAATATTCGTAAAACCAGCTTCTTCCGCATAGCTTTTAATCTGATCAACTGTAACAGGCAGAACAGCCACATCTTTCAACACAGGAACAAGCTTGCTTCCGCAATGTTCCAAATCCTGCTGCAACGTATAGTTTCCGTCATCGCCCGTCCAAAGCTGTGTATATAGCTTTACGCGTATGCTTTCCTGCGTGGGAAGCTTCGCCATCGGTTTTGAATTGAAAACCGAGTAATTTGAAAGCTGAATAACCAGATGACCGCCTTCTGCCAAAAGCAGCTTGCAGTCATAAAAGAATTTACGCATGAGCGTTTTATCGTGAATAAAAATAATCCTGTCGCTTAAGCATGAGATGACGTTATAAAAACCTTTGCCCAAAAAGCGCGTCATCTCTATTGTGGACATCTGGAAAAAGCGGATTGCCGTATTTGGCATACGTCTTCTTCTGTTCGCTATCTCCAGCATCTCTCTGGAAGTTTCAATGCCGGTCACATCATGACCTTCTTTCGCAAGCCAATGCTCAAACCCGCCTGTCGCACATCCTATGCGGAGAATCTTTGCCGGCAGCAAGCCTTCAGTCAGTTCTTTGTAAAGTTTTTTTTGTTCTTCCGTTACCGGATACAATTCATCATAATACTCAATTATGTTATGTAGGAAATCCATGACATAATTATAAATCAATAATTAGAATTTTGCAAAAATATTATTTATAGAAACAGCAAAGGAAAATATAGCCATACGGACGAAACTCTGTAAAGTTGTTGAAACATCATGTTTCTAAGGTTATACTTAAAACATGAGTATTCTTGATAAAAACAGTTTTTGTCCTTGTGGGTCAGGCAAAAAATATGATGAGTGCTGCGGTGCAATTATCCGTGGCGAAAAAAAGGCGGAGACAGCCGAAGAACTGATGCGAAGCCGCTATTCCGCATACGTCGCTCACGAAATTGACTACATCGTGCGTACATGTACTTCTGAAGAGCAGGACGCAATTGATGTTGCGGAAACAAAAAAATGGAGTGAAGAATCGGAATGGCAAGGCCTTAAGATTATCAGGACAGAAAAAGGCGGAGCTAATGATAAAGAAGGTGTCGTCGAATTTTCTGCCACATATTCGCGAAAAGGTCTTCGCGACGTGCACCTTGAAAAAGCCATTTTCAAAAAAGTTAACGGCGAATGGCTTTACGACCACGGCGAACTGATTCCAACAACAGTCGTCAGGCAGGGCGCAAAAATAGGTCGGAATGATCCGTGTCCATGCGGGTCTGGCAAAAAATACAAACATTGTTGCGGAAGATGAGCATTAAGACAATAACAGGATTTCATGCGATAGAAGAGTATTTACGCAGCATTGGCGAAGGCGACAGTTCCAAAAAAACTGGAGATAAAAAAGCCTCTGCTGGTGGCGCAACAGCTACAGCAGGTACGGGCAGTTCCCTTGCCTCTTTCGAGCTTTTTTACTCAGCCGCAGGTCCGCGCGTAAAAAAGATTATTGCACAGGCAGAAAAATCTGGCGTCAAATGCAGCAAAGTGCAGGATTCAAAGCTTGATGAACTTGTTGCCGGAATGCCGGAAGCCTTGCGTGAGCACAGAGGCGTTGTGCTTGTAGCGGAGTTGCGCGGAGCTGCGGAGAACGACGCTCGCGTTTCTTTTGACGCTTTTGTTGCACAAGCCGCGAAAAAGCCGAACAACGAGCTTTCGGTCGTCGTGGTGCTCGATTCCGTTACCGACCCGCACAACGTCGGCGCGATAATCCGTAGTTGTGACCAGTTCGGCGCAGATTTAGTCGTGCTTCCAGAGCGGCGCGGCGCGAAAGACAGCGAGGTCATAGCCCGCTCCAGTGCCGGAGCAAATGCCTGGGTTCCCGTAGCCGTTGTTCCGAACCTTGTGCGGGCCGTTGAAGCTCTTAAAAACGCAGGATACTGGGTTTACGGTGCGGATGCCGGCGGCATAACCGTCGCAGACACACGGTTTACTGGAAAAGTGGTTATAATAATGGGCAGCGAAGGCAGCGGAATGGGTAGGCTCCTTGAAAAAGAATGTGATGCCGTCGTTTCCATTCCAACATGTGGCAAACTGGACAGCCTTAATGTCTCTGTTGCCGCCGGCATCCTGCTTTACGAAATACGCCGGCAGAACATGTAAATTGGTATTAATTGCAACATGCGGATAATATTGCTTGTCTATTAGAATAGACATTTATTATTATTTATTCATAGAAATACATTTTGAGAGGAACCTATGGCAGAACAGATTATTGAATACGAGAAATCACCGCAGCAGAAAGCCGCAGACCGAATAGCAGAAATAAAAAGAAAAGCCCGTGCCGATATTGAGCAGGTTAAAGCTGAACTTCACAAAGAACTGTACGGCGAAGATGGCTCTACCCTTGATAAGATTTTCAAGAAAAAACTGCGCAGCCAGCACAAAGAGGCTAAGCGTATTGAGTATATAAACAGGAAGAAACGGTATTCTACAGGCGAAGAGATTTTCCACGCAATATCGCACGGAATAGCCACCGGTCTTATGATAGCCGCAACTGTCCTTATGATCGTCCATGCAATAAAATATTCATCACCAGAGCTTAAACCATATTTCGTTGCGGGAGTCAGCGTTTTTGGCGCAGCACTGATTTTCACTTATCTATTTTCAACGGTTTATCATGCCCTTGTTCCGCTCGGAGCAAAAAAGATATTTGCAATTCTTGACCATACATCAATTTATATCCTTATTGCAGGTACTTACACCCCGCTTTGTCTTGGCAGCTTGCACAACACACTCGGTTGGGTTTATTTCGGCATAATCTGGGCACTGGCTCTTGGCGGCGTTATCTCTTATTCCGTTTTGGGAAGCAAAATGCGCCTTGTTGCAACAATCACCTATCTCCTTATGGGATGGATGATTATCTTTGCCATTAAGCCAGTAAAAGCTGCACTTCCTGTCTCAAGCCTTGTACTGCTTGTTGTGGGCGGTGTCGTTTATACCCTTGGTAGTTTCTTCTATGTGCGCAAAGAAACGAAATGGATGCATGCCATTTGGCATTTGTTCAGTGTTGCCGGAAGTATTCTTCACTTCCTCGCAATTTACTTTTCTATAAAATAACGGTATTATTCAACGCTATGGAAACAACAAAGAGAACTCACACCTGCGGAGAGCTGCGCGGTAGTGATGATGGCAAAACAGTCGTATTGAATGGATGGGTTCACCGTATCCGTGA
>JAFZVC010000119.1 GCA_017618015.1 Spirochaetaceae bacterium | reverse complement strand
TACAAAGACCTGAGCACATTCTTCATAAACGCAAAGTTCAGCTTCTAAGTTTTAGGGTTTGGTGCAACCGCACCAAACCCTAAAACATCAAATTGACGGTTGCGGAACATTCAGCGCAATTACTTCACTAATGCATGTATCGTTCTCAATTTTAGTGTATAATACACCAATACCATTAACATAATTTATGTTAATGGCATTGGTGTGATTTAAAGCAATAATTATGGATTATTCATACATTTTGCGCTCGGCGCTTGCAAAAACAGAAACTTTCGCTTCATTCGGTTTTGAAAAGAAAGGTAGTGAATACGTTTGCAAAAAGCTTTTGCCTTCCGACGGGTTTTATGCGGTGATTACGTTTTCAGAAAGCTCCGCATCGCTTTCCGCGCACGTCTATGACTCCGCGACCGGCGAAAAATATCCGCTTTTCGATATGCCGTCAGCAACTGGCGCGTTCGTCGGCGAAATCCGTATGCAAGTGCAAAGCATAATCGACGATTTCCGTGCGAAATGCTTTGTCTCTGTTGACGTGCACGAAAAATACGTTGCTTATATTGCCGAGCGTTTCGCCGTTACCCCCGATTTTCCGTGGGATGACTCTCCGGACGCTGGCGTTTTCCGCTGCCCCAACAACAAATGGTTCGCTCTTATCATGCGGATAAAATATCGCCAGCTTGGGTTTACAAAAAACGGAACGGCAGACGAGGACGTTTGGGTCGTAAACCTTAAAGCCGATGCCGACCGCATTCCGCAGATTGTGGACAAAAAATCAGTTTTCCCTGCATATCACATGAACAAAAAACACTGGATTACGGTGCTGCTTACGGCTGTCACAAACTTTGAAGAGCTTTGCGCTCTGACGGAACGGAGCGTTGAGCTTGTTCTCGGAAAACGCGCCTCAATGCTCACTTCCCCTGCCACGCCTTTACAATAGGCTGTTTTCATGTGATAATATTTGAGTTAACAAAAACGGAAGCTTTTCAGGAGAGAGTTTTGCGACGTTCTAAATTTTTCGCATATATTTTTCTATCACTTCTCATTTCATTTTTCCCTCTGTACGCGCAAACTTTTTCTGAAACATACTTCACAATGCTTCCTGCTGGAACGGACGGAACAGCTGGAACAAGCGCACGGTACGCGCTTTTTGGAGACTGGCCGCAATCCCCGCAGCCTTATAACGTAGAAGTTGACGAATCAATCTCGATACAAGTCGGCGCGTTCACGTATTATTACGGAAGCGATGATTACTGGTACGCAAAAGCCGATTACGACTATTACAAAGTTGAACCGATCAAATGGCGCATCGTAACTGACAACTACAACGGCAACACGCTGCTTCTTTCCGAAAACACGCTTATGTTTTTGGAGTGGTACGATGAATCTACCGCTTCTTCCAGAGTCATTGACGGTAAAGAGATTTACGACAACAACTACGAGCATTCAAGAATCCGCGCTTATCTAAACGGACTTTCGTACACGGTTAAAAAATCTGATAATTCCGTCCAGCTCGTCAACAAAGAGTTCCTTGACAAAGGATTTTTGCAAACAGCCTTCACAGAATATGAAAGCAATTACATCGCAGACACAAAAGTCGAGAACAGCCCCGAAAACTCCGCGACAGAAACTGGTTTCTACAACTACAACACAGCTTCTCTTTCCGCTAGCCGCGATACAGTAGATAAAATCTTCCTTTTGAGCCGTAAAGAAGCCACCACAAAAAACTACGGCTTCAGCGAATACTATGAAACAGGTTACGAATCAGCAAGATTACGCTATCCTGTTCCGTTCGCATCAGCTTTTCAAGTTTCAAACGATGCTTACAAATGGTGGCTCCGCTCTCCTTACGCTGCTTTTTACTCCGAGCCGCTGTACTTAGACAAAAACTCAAACAACTCATCCCTTCTTTCGTCGTTGGGCGTTGTCGTCGGCGAAGAACGGAACTTGTTCATAGAAAACGCAATGACATATCTTGGCGTTCCATACGTATACGGCGGGCTTTCAAGAACCGGAATTGACTGCTCGGGTCTTACTTACCTTGCGGCACAGTCCATACGGCTACAAATTCCACGTACTGCCGCCATGCAGTACGATGCTTCAAAACGCATAAAAGATTCGGAAAGACTGCCAGGCGACCTTGTGTTTTTCAGTGAAAACGGCAAGAAAGTTTCGCACGTTGGTATATACGTAGGTGACGGAAAAATGCTCAATGCCGTCAGCAGCGGCAGTACCACCGGAGTCATTATCTCCACATTAAGCAGCCCTTACTGGGTACGGACATATTACGGAGCCGGACGCATCATCGAAGATTCTTCCGCAAGCCTTTCTGTTACACAGCAAGGAAGCAGCCTTTCCGAAGAAGACCGCGACTCGCCGCTGTTCAACCACGCGACTCATTACGTCTTTACGGTCGAAAGCTCCGGCAGTATGCGTATTTCCGAGGATGGCGGCGCAGAAAGCTCTGCTGGCGGCGGATATTACGGCGTTGTCCCGGCATTATGCATTTCTTCGGATATCCCAGTCCTTGAAAAAATTGAAGTTGCCTCGAAGCCAGCAAAAACAACGTACAATGCCGGAGAAGAACTTGATCTTACAGGGCTTTCCATTGCGGCAACATACAGCGATGGCAAGAAAAAAGAAATCTCCCGCTATACTGTCAGCGGCTTTGAATCTGACGTAGCAGGAACACATCAGCTTACGATTCATTGCGCAGAAATACTTGTAGAAAAAGAACTTAAGCTTGATTACACAATAGCGTTCCCATTCAACGGAACATTCACCGGCGAATTCAAAGCGACAGAATACACGGAGCTTCCAAAAGGCACCGACGGAACGGCTGGTAAAAAAGGACGATACGCGCTTTTCGGCGATTGGCCGCAGACAAGAAAAGCAAGCAACATATCGATTGATGAGACGAAAAAAGTAACATCCGGCGGAAACACATATTATCTTGGAAGCGACGGATCTTTCTATGCAAAGACAGAGGGAACCGACAACAAAAAATCTGCATATTTCAAAGTTGAGCCTATAAAATGGCGTATTCTTTCTGATAATTATGATGGAAACGCCCTGCTCGTAGCCGAAAACATCCTTACGACATCTCCTTGGTACAAGGGCTATGATTATTCGTATAGCAGCGGAGGCACAAACTCCCACAGATACATAAACGCAACAACGATTTATCCGAATAACTACGAATATTCTACAGTCCGCGCGTTCCTTAACGGACTTTCATATTACACACTCGAAGAAACTGGCAGCCACACACAGATTCAAAGCTCAGAATTCCTTAACAAAGGATTCTTACAGTCTGCGTTCAGCAAATTATCACAAGGAAGAATTGTAAGCACCATAATCGACAACAGCAGCGAAAGTACGGCAAAAGACGAAAGATGGAGCAAACAGACATCGCGCTATTTAAGCAATGACACACAGGATAAGATATTCCTTCTGAGCGTAAACGAAATTACACGGATTGAATACGGATTTGGAGATAAATCAAACAACGCCAAAGTTGAATCCAGAAGACGCTCAACCACCGATTTCGCCAAAGAAAAAGGCTCACGCAACGTTTGGTGGCTCCGTTCACCAAGCGATTCTTTCTGGCAGTCAGCATACAGAATTTCTGACTGTTCTGTAGAATATGAAAACCACGACATAGACTCTTATAATGGTGTCGTTCCAGCTCTGTGCCTGCCGAGTTATATGGTCACACCGGCAGAAGTTCCTGTCCTTGAAAGCATTTCACTTGTTTCATCAAATTATGGCGGAAAAGAATACGAACCAGGAGAATCCGTAGCATGGATCTTAATGGATATAGACTCTCTTGTCGCAAATTACAGCGACGGAACATCCAAAGAGATAATGGAGTATACGTTAAAGGGATTCAACTCCACAAAACCGGGAAAACATAAAGTCACAATAAGCTATACCGAAAACGGCATCACAAAAGAAACGCCTTTCATATACATAATCAAGTCGTCGGGGCAGGGCGGCACGAGCGCCGGTAGAGAGGAAACAGATGATTACAAGATTGTGATCACAGATAACGGCAGAACAAGGTCGATGTCAACGACAAAGCTTCCGCGCCAGACGAATACAACGAGCAGCTCAAGTTCCGCTAGCAGCACGAGCTCCTCAAGCAGCGCAAGTTCCACAAGCAACACGACAGGTACATCAGCTGTTTCCGGTGCTATAACAGGCGCTGTGGTTGGAGCTGCAAGCGCAACAGGAAGCGCAGCTGTTGAAGCCACGACAGGAGCAGTCGCAGGTGCAGTTTCTGGCGCGGCAAGCGTTGGAAGTGTCAGCAGCACGACAAGTTCAACAAGCACAAGTTCAACAAACACAAGTTCCGCAAGCAGCACGACAAGTTCAACAAGCACAACGAGCACTTCGACAAGTTCCACAACAACGAGCCCGACCAGTCCGGCGCACACGAACACAACAAGCTCCTCAACAAGCCAGGCGAGCACAAGTTCCACGAGTACAAGTTCTGCGACCGCCGCCACAAGTCACGCAAGCTCGACAAGCGCGACAGCAGCAACCACAAGCCAGACAGCGCAGGCTCGCGTCAGTAACACGCTCAGAACAGGCTACACCGAACTTCCAGCAGGAACAGACGGCTCTGTAGGAAAGACAGGCAAATACGTTCTGTTCGGAGAATGGCCACAGTCGCTCAAAGAAAGCAACGTTACAATAGACGAAGCAAGGATTAAAAAATCCGGCTCATTCACATATTATCAGGGAAGCGACGGCTGCTGGTATGTCGAAGTTTACGCAATGTACTTCAAGGTAGAGCCAATAAAGTGGCGCGTTCTCACGGATAACTACAACGGATACACCCTGCTTTTGGCAGAGAATTCGCTCATAGACTGTCAGTTCTACGACTACATTTACAACAGGAATATCAACGGTAAAGTCGTTTATCCTAATAACTACGAGCATTCAAAAATCCGCGCGTTCCTCAATGGCATTTCGTACCTGACAAAGGAATCAGATAATTCCAGTCAGTCAACGAATAAAGATTTCCTGAACAAAGGATTCTTGCAGACGGCATTCAGTGACGCAGCACAGAAAGTTATCGTACCGATGACAGTTGATAACAGCGCAGATGGTTCCGCAAGGAAATTTGCATGCGCGAACACGACAGACAAGATTTTCCTCTTGAGCAATAATGAAGTTTCATCGTATGAATACGGATTCACCGGATATACGCAGTCCGCGACATCCAGAATCCGCAATGCAACAGACTTCTTGGAGCTTACAGGAGAGAATCCATATTCAGACTGGATTACCGGACGCTATTGGTGGCTCCGTTCTCCGTATCACGATTCATTCACAGACGATGGATGCTGTGTACGCCAAGTTCTTTACGACGGAAATATCGCGGAATACGATTACATCAACGACTGCATAGACGTTGTACCGGCTTTGTGCATAGCGAAATAGCAAGTGAATAGATTTTTCATCTGTTTTGGTGTATCACTATTGTATGACGACAAAAGACAAAGTTTTGGAAAAACTTGCATCAGCCGGTGGCAAACCTGTTTCCGGCGAAATTCTGGCTTCTGAATGCGACGTAAGCCGCGCCGCCATATGGAAAGCTGTATCCGCACTGCGCGACAAAGGCTTTTCTATTGAGGGCACACCGAACGGCGGATACGTTCTTGCCGACGGCGGAGACTTCTGCACGCCGGAGCTTTTTCACAAAACGTTCGCATGCGAGTTTCCTGAATACGCCGAAAACTTCACGGAATGGCTCGCCGAAACAGATTCCACAATGACATACGCAAAAAGGCTTCTTTCCGAATGCGGAAACTTGCGCGCAGCCGACGGAACGCTCACCCAGGCAGGCAAAAAATACCACGGAGCCGTTATCGTTGCGGAAAGCCAGACGGCAGGACGCGGGCGGCTTGGCAGAACTTTTGTCTCACCTGATAAAACAGGCATTTATCTTTCAGTGATATACGCGCCGTCGGGCGGCATTACACAGCCGGCACCAATCACCGCGTTCGCCGCCGTTGCGGTGTGTCGCGCGATAAACAAGCTTTACGGAATAAACCCGTCTATAAAATGGATAAACGACATTTTTGTGGAGAACGGCGGCAAGCGGAAAAAAGCCGTTGGCATTCTGACGGAAGGCGTAACGAACTTTGAGACGCAGCGCATTGAGTCTGCGATAATCGGAATCGGGCTTAACATAAAGCCGTCAAAAGAGTTTTCCGGGGAACTGGACGACATCGTAGGCTTCATAGAATCCGCTGCGAACTGCAACGCTTCTGGCGCGAATGCCAAAGTTTCCAGCGCGGTCACCCGGTGCCGTCTTGCCGCCGAGGTCGCCGGGCAACTTCTACGCATTTACAACGAACCGCCCGAAAAAGTGATGGACGAGTACAAACGACTTGTCTTTTTAATCGGCGAGGAAGTCGAAGTTCACCCGATCATCGGCGACGAAAAATCAGTCTACACGGCGACCGCTATCGACATAGACGAGAACGCATCTCTTGTCGTCCGGCTTAAAGACGGCACAACACGCAAGCTAAGCTCCGGGGAAGTCTCGCTGAAATCCGCGAACTTCACTAAATAATCTATCTTACCTTTTGCGGATGGAGATTGCACGCGCCGTCGTGTACGCCTGTTTCATGCCCACGGAAAACAGAACTGGAAGCAGCACTATATACATACGGATTGAGTTTTTGCCGCCGCGTGCTTTCCACGCGCGTTTAACCTGCTGCCAGTTTTTGGACACTTGCGGAATAAAGCAGACAAAAAGCGCTATAACCCCGGCGACAGGCGCAGCAGGAGATGCTCGGAATAATTTTCTGATCGCAAGCTCAATCTTCTCCAGCCCTTCACGAAGCTGCAACGACGTTGAAGTCTTAAAAACAAGCGATGCAGTTTGCATGACGCACAAAAGCTTTAACAGCATAACCGCCGTTTCCAAAAGCCCTGAAAATGCAAGAGTTATGCACTTAACGAACAAAAGCATCGCGGCATAATAAAGAACCGCCCTAATGTCGGAAAACTGCTCGCGGACCGTAAAACGCAAGCAGAATGCTATGACGATCTGCGCAAGAAACAAGGCAGCGGCAAAAATCGGAGGAAGCTCAATAAACGCGATGCTCACCAAGGGAAGCACAAGAATTTTTATCCAAGCCGGGCACCGATGAAGCGGAGAGTTTCCGCTTTTATAAGAGAAAGCAGAACCGGAATCCGCGGTTTGACGCTTTCGAAGTACAACTTTGCTGCATGAACGTTTCGCATCATCTCGCCGCTTCATACCGGTTCTGCCATTATTCACCACTGTAAATCCTCTACCGCTTTATAAGACACAAGCGGATTCCGTATATTCCATGCCTCAAGATTTTTGGAAAGCCCTTCTGACGGAGTTCCGTCAAACACTTTCTCGCCGCGGAAAAACACGACAAAATGATCCGCAAGCCCAAGGCATTTTTCTATTTCGTGCGTAAGGATGATGACTGTCTTTCCCTGCGCCTTTAAGTTACGAACGAGCGCGTTAACCTGCTTCACTCCGCCGTAGTCGAGGTTCGCATACGGCTCGTCAAGGATAATGACAGGAAGCTCCATTGCGAGCATACACGCCACCGCAAGCCGACGTTTTTCGCCGCCGGAAAGGAAACGAGCTGGAAAATCGGCTTTTTCAGTGAGCCCTGTCTGCAAAAGCGCGGACTCGACGGCTTCACGGATACGGTCGCGGCTCCAACCCAAGTTTTTAGGGCCGAACGCGACATCCTCGGCAGGAGTTTCACCAAGAATCTGCGTCTCGGCTTCCTGAAACACAAGCCCAGCCCTGCCGCCGCACTCTACGGAGCCAGAATCGCATTCTGAAAGCCCCGCGATTATAGACATAAGAACACTCTTTCCAGAGCCATTCTCGCCACCTATCACAGTGCAGGAACCTTTTGCTATATCTAAACTCACGTCGTTAAGAGCGCAATTCTCGCCGGCGGCAGTTCGGAAAACTTTCGTTACGTTCTGTATAGAAACCACGTTTTCGACCATGCTATCCATTATTCTTCCGTTCCGCATATAGATACTGCGCCAAAACAGGGCGGAGTTTAAGAGCTACAGGAACAGCCACGACCGTCTTTATTATGTCGCCGGGGATATACGGAAGAACGCAAGCAGCCATCGTGTAAGAAAGAGCCGTCGAATCCTCCGGGAGTTTTCCGTTGTCGGAAGCCCAGTACGCAAAACGGATAACACCCGGAATGTAAAGAATCACCATACCGACAACGACGGCGACAGAAACGCGCACAACAGTTTTCGCAGTAAGTTTTTTTTCAGCGACAGACGGTTTTCCAGCGATAAGCCCGGCGGCTACGGCACCCAAAAGATAACCTGGCAAAAATCCGCCAGTTGGTCCAAGCCAGACCGCGATTCCGCCGCTGCCACCCGAATAAACAGGAAGCCCTATAAGTCCCGCGAGCAAAAAGAGCGCCGCCGGAGCTCCACTCAAAATGCCGCCAAGAAGAACGCCCGTAAGAATGCACAGTATGTTCTGAAGGACGATTGGAACTACCCCGACAGGAATTTTAATGAAGCAGCCGACGCAGATAATAGCCGCGAACAGTGCGATAAATGAAGAATAAAGCGCTGGCTTGTTTTTCATAACGCGAATATATCAGTTTTTGAAAGGATTGTAAACCTGTTTTAGATAAAAAGTTTACAATCGAAGCGCGACAAACACCAATGAAGTTTTTAGTTTCCTACGCCCGCCGTCAAAAGGGCATTTACAAAGTCGTTCTGTGTCCATTGGGAAGAAAAAGGGATTGAAAGGGAAAAAGAAACCTTTTTTATAAGGTGTCGTTTTCCCTTTCCTTTTTCACTTGACAAAAATGATTCAAACAGTATATAGTTAGCTTAGGCTAACTGGTAATTAATCCTACTAAATGACACAATCATTATCAGTTCGTAGATACCCCTCATATTTTTTAACTCCCGCAGGAAGTAAGCCACTTGCGGGAGTTTTTTTTTGCAACAACAAGGAACAATTAGCGCTGAAATCGTTCTGACGTTGCCGAAACCCGCCCTGTATGGTACAATTCCACAAAACAACGAGGTATTGATATGTATATAACTTGTCTTGACCTAGAGGGCGTTCTTGTCCCTGAGATATGGATTGCTTTCTCAGAAGAAAGCGGAATACCGGAGCTTCGCCGCACGACACGCGACGAACCGGACTACAACAAGCTGATGAACTGGCGGCTCGGCATCCTTAAGGAGCATGGGCTTGGACTTAAGCAGATTCAGGACACAATCGCAAAGATAGACCCGCTGCCGGGCGCGAAAGAGTTCATGGACGAGCTCCGTCAAACATGCCAGGTCGTTATTCTTTCAGATACGTTCACTCAGTTCGCCCAGCCGCTCATGCGCAAGCTCGGAATGCCTTCGATTTTCTGCAACGAGCTTATCGTCGGCAACGACGGAACAATTACTGGCTTTAAGATGCGTCAGGAAAACGGAAAGTACCATGCGGTTAAAGCGTTGCAGTCCATCGGGTTCAAGACGATTGCGTCCGGTGACAGTTTCAACGACCTTGCGATGATAAAGCAGTCGCAGAAGGGCTTTTTGTTCCGCGCACCGGAGCACATCATAAAAGACAACCCGGACGTACAGGCGTTCACTGAGTACAGCGAGCTTCTTGCCGCGATAAAGAAAGCCGTCGCCGAGGAAAATGGGTTTTAGGGCGTAGCCCTAGACGTGGGGGTAGCCCGCAACCGTGTGCGGGCGCCCCCTACCATTTCTATCAAATATTGAAAGAGATGCCTTTGTACCACTCTTTTACGGATGACGGCGCCATGTGACGTTCGTTTTTGTAGAAAGTCGAGAATGATGAAACGGAACTGAACCCCAGCGCATCCGCCGTCTCCGAGATATTTGCGCCCTGTATTATTGACTTTGTGGCAAGGTCTGCCTTGAACATCGCTATGTATTTATGGGGCGTGAATCCCATATCCTTTCTGAAACACCGTATAAAATGATCCTCATTCACGTTGATGTTCAGGGCGATATTCGCCACTGTAAGATATTTGACGTCGCAGGCGTTTATATAGTCAACTGCAGCCTGCGTAACCTGGCTTTTGTACGTGTTTACAGGAATATAGCCCTTCAAAAGCGCGACAAGCGTCTGGAAATAAGCGGGTCCAAGCTCCATCGCCCTGTCACGGCTTGTAAAAGAGTCCTGAACTGACTGCATAAGCGGAATGAGCCCAGGGATTTTTGTGCCGTCAACTTCCACAATGTCGGTAAAAAAGCTGTTCGTATACGAGCGGAAATCAAAATAGATGTGATCAACGGGATCTGTCGCGTCCTGAGAGACGGAGAACGCCGGATTCAACGGAAAAATATAAAGGTGGTTTTTAAGGAGCCGTTTTGTCTGACGGTAATATGCCGTACCGCCAATTATAAAATGAATGCGGTTCGTAAGGTAGAACGGATACTTTGCCCATACGACAGGGTTGTATAGTCTTCCGCACTGCTGCATTATGTAGGAGCGTTCCATAAAGACACCTTACTCAAAAAGTCGATTTTTGTAAACATTCCGCATAATTTTGACATATACAATTTTTGACAAAAAAAGCATTCTAGTTATGTATGACACCTTTCAAATTTGGTTTGCACTACTACAAAAGGAATGTCCCGCTGGCACTTTTTAGCCAGCTTTTGAGTTTTGTCGCGCTTACGGCGGATTTGCTTTTGCCGCTCATAATGGAGCTTTTCATTGATTACGTGATATGCGACAACATTCCCGACAGTACAAGCATGTTCTATTTTCTGCTCGACGGAAGCGCCGGCGAAGTTCACACATTCGAGCTTTTTATGCACATCGCGCTTTTTTACGGCGGGCTTTTGTTGATCCGGCTTATTCTTGTTTATGTGCGCAACGTAGTGAACCAAATTCTTGGACTTAGGCTTGAAACGACGCTTCGCGAAGTTACGTACAAAAAGCTGATGGAGCTTGATTCGCAGACGATATCAGGTTACAACTCCGGCGAACTTTTGCAGACAATAAACTCCGACACAATAATGTACAAGGACCTTTTCTGCCATATATACCCGAACATCCTTGACGCGATTTTCGTGCTTTGCATTAGTATCGCGGTGCTTTTCAGCATGAACGCATGGCTGCTCCTCGTACCGCTTTGTCTGACGCCAGTTTTTATTATCGGGCTGCAGAAATTCAAGAAAAAGGCGCGAGAAAACTACCTTACGATACGCCGGAACAACAGCGGAATGAACCTTACCGTTCAGGAGAACATAGAGGCGGTGCGCCTTGTACGCGCTTTTACGAACGAAGATTTTGAGAAGCAAAAGTTCGACAAAGCGAACGAAACACTGAAAAAATCGCACCTTGACCAGATTCAGCTTTCCGCAAAGTTCGAGGTGCTTTTCAGCGCGCTTAAGCAACTGGCTTACATCGGCACGATCGCAATAAGCGCGATTCTCGTCATCAAAGGCAAGTTCTACGTCGGCTTCCTTGTTGCATGCTCCAACTACGTAATGAAGATTGTTCAATATCTGACGCAAATAAACACATCGATTTTCATAATGCAGCAGATGAATGTCGCCGGAATAAAGATGATGGAGTTTATGGCGCGTCCGTCGAAAGTTGCGGATGTGGGATTGCAAGGGTTTGCCGCCGGCGACGGGTCAGCGAGAACCGAACTTTCCGCGGAACAACTTACGAAGCCCGACATAAAAATCGACGACATTTCGCTTGAAATAGAAGGCAAAAAAATCCTTTCGCACATATCGCTCGACATTCCTTATGGAAAGAAAATAGGCATAGCCGGAAATACAGGAAGCGGAAAAAGCATGCTTTTGGAAGCTGTTCTAAGGAACTTTGAGCTTACCGGCGGGAAAATAACGTTAAGCGGCAAAGACTGCCGAGAGATTCCGCTTTCGGTTCTACGAGGCGAGTTCGCATGTGTTTTCCAGGAAGCGTTCCTTTTTTCAAATACAATTGAGTCAAACATAGAATACACGGACGATGCTTACGCCGAGTCAAAGGGCGACGAGGAAGAACGGATGATAAAAGCCTCGAAAGACGCACAGGCGCACGGATTTGTAAGCAACATGCCGCTTCAATACGAAACAATCGTCGGGGAACGCGGAATAGGCATTTCCGGCGGACAAAAGCAACGTCTTTCCATAGCACGCGCGCTCTACAAAGACGCGCCTGTACTTATCCTTGACGACTCAACAAGTGCGCTCGACATAGAAACTGAAAAAGCCCTTCTAAAAAGCCTTTCGGAAAACTACCCGGAAAAAACGCTCCTTATAAGCGCGCACAGGCTTTCGTCTGTTGTCGGCTGTGATGAGATTATTTACCTTAAAGACGGCGAGATTGTCGAGCGAGGAACTTTCGAAGAACTAATGGCGATGAACGGACAATTTGCCGCCGTTTACAACATACAGGAAGAGCAGAACAAATCAATGATGAACTTCGACTCCGTTGTAGATGCTCACGATTACCAATCATTCAGTGAAAGAATTGGACGGAGGGCTGACTGATATGGCGCAGAAAAACACATATTTCCAGAATGAGATAATTTACACGAAGATCGATATCCATCAGTTCAAACGCATAATACGCTACATCCTGCCGTTCAAAAAAGTGTTTATGCTCGTTTTTGTGCTGATGCTTTTTGCGGCAATCGTGTCGATGGTTCCGCCCGTGCTTTTGCGCCGCATTATAAACGAGACGGTCTACAGCAAAGATACGAAAGAACTGCTTGTAATCATAATCGGGATGGTTATCCTTTCCGGCATTGAAATAGCCATCACTTACGTACAGCAGATAATGATGGGAAAACTGGGCCACGGAATAATCGCCGATATCCGCAAAGACGTTTTCTACAGGCTTCAGGAGCTTTCGTTCGATTATTTTGATTCAAAGCCAAACGGAAAAATCGTTGTACGTGTCACAGAATATGTCAACAATCTTGCGAATTTCTTTACGAACACTGTCGTACAGCTTCTTATCTACGTAGTGAAGATTGTGACCGTTATTTTCTTCATGCTCGCAATCAGCCCGCGTCTTACGCTCATAGTAATCTGCACGGTTGTCCCGATGATGGCGATTATACTTTTTCTCCGTTCCATAGTGAAAAAGATGTTTTCCCGGCTAAGGGCATACAACTCGAACAGGACGGCGTTCGCCGTCGAGTCTATTATGGGCGAGAAAATCATAAAGAACAGCAACAGGGGTGACGTGAACCGCCGCATCCTTATGCACGTTCACAAGATTTGCGCCGACCAATGGCGGCACATCTACGAGATAAACCAGCTCAACACGCCGATTACAGAGATTTTCTGGAACCTTGGAACACTCGCCATGTTTGCGGTCGCACTTGTGGCGGTTCTTAAAGGCGACATGTCAATGAACGCCGGAACGGTCGTTGCTTTCACAAGCTACATGAGCATTTTCTCCGGTCCTATAACGCAGATTGCCCAGATTATCCAGCAGCTAGCGCAAATTACGAGCGACTTGGAGCACGTCTTTGACACGATTGATTCGCCTGTGGAAATTAAAGACAAGCCCGGCGCCGAAACGCTTGAAGGCGTAAAAGGAACCGTTGACCTGAATGATATTACGTTCGCATACGACAAGGGTGTAAACATACTGGAGCATGTAAACCTGCATGTAAAACCTGGCGAGACAATTGCTTTAGTGGGACCTACGGGCGCCGGGAAAACGACGATAATCAACATGCTGACGCGCTTCTACGACGTGCAGGAGGGCAGCGTCTGTATAGACGGCAAGGATGTGCGCGACGTTACGCTCGAAAGCCTCCGGAATCAGGTTGGCGTTCTTATGCAGGATCCGTTCATTTTCAAAGGCAATGTGCTAGAAAACATACGATACGGCAAACTTGACGCAACCGATGAGGAATGTATTGAAGCGGCAAAGAAGATTCACGCTGATTTGTGCATAGACAAGCTTCCCGGAGGCTACATGCACGAGCTTGATGAAAGAGGTGCGGGGCTTTCTGCCGGTGAAAAGCAGATGATAAGTTTCGCGCGGATTGTGTTGAAGAACCCGGCTGTCATAATACTGGACGAAGCGACGAGCTCCATCGATACAGCGACGGAAATGCTCATAAAGGATGCGCTCGACATAATCACTAAAGATCGCACGACGTTCATCGTAGCGCACAGGCTTTCCACAATCCGCAATGCGGACAGGATTCTTTATATAGCGGATAAAGGCATCGCGGAGGAAGGCTCACACGAGGAGCTTATGGCAAAAAAAGGGCTGTACTACAAACTGAGTACAGCCTCTTCTTAATAGTATCTTTGCGGCATTACTCCGCGAGTTCCTTTATGTTCTGCTTGATAAGCATTGTTCCCTTGAGCAAGTTATCAGCCGCATCGGAAACAGCTTTCTCTGAATCTTTAAGCTTTGCGATTGACTGAAGAACAAGAGCGCCACCCTTGTTTTCTTCGTTGACCGCGTTAAGAACCTCAGATTCCTGGTTCTTTACTCTGTCTGAAAGCCTTACGATCTCAGCAAACTCTTCCTGTGTCGTCTTTGTCTTGGCATAAGCAGAGTCGATTGTCTTCTTGATTTTATCAAGAACTTTGTGGATGTTCTTTGCCTGTACGCTGGAGTTTTCCGCAAGCTTACGGATTTCGTCAGCAACGACTGCGAAACCGGCTCCGGCTGTACCCGCATGGGCAGCCTCGATTGCGGCGTTCATGGCGAGCAAGTTCGTCTGGCTTGAAATTGACTGAATCATCTTACTCATCTCGACCAAGCCCTGAGAATCCTGCTCAATTCCGGCAACAAGCGTCGTAACATCTACAAGGTTCGCGTTTCCGTTTGACGTCGCGTTCTCAAGCTCACTGACAACTGCAGAAGTTCTTTCCAACGTCGTCGTTATAGAGTTGATGTTTCCTATCATCTCCTCAATAGCCGAAGAAGAAGTTACGACAATCTCGCTCATAACTTTTGTCTGGCTTACGAGTGAGTCAACGTTCGTTTCGTTCTCTTCGAGCTTGGTGACGCTTACGTTGCTGACTTCTTTAATCGTCTCTTTAATCTTCTCGGAAAGAATACGCTCATGAACTTTAACGTTCTCGTGCATGAGGTAATGGTGACAGTTTTCCTTCTTGTTGATGTTGTTGTAAATCGCGATAGCCATTTCACGGCAGGAATTGTAACCGCATGCACCGCAGTCAAGGAAGTCTTTCTTTTCGGTCTTTCCCATCTGCTGGAAAATCTCGTTAAGCTCTTCTTCCGAAGGCTGCTTTATCATCGCGTGGTATACGCTGCTTCTGTCCGTATAAGACCGTGTGTACAGACCTTCACGCCAGTATTTGTCGATTGTCTTATCGAGCTTTCGCCGTCCGAACCGCGTAGTTGACTTCCAATTCTTAATGCGGTTCTTCATTCTGTTTTCGATGTACGTTTCAAGCTCGTCAAGTCCAAGATTCTGGTTTATTGTTCCTGCTCCGCAGTTACATCCGCGCTCGCAGTTAAGACAGTCAACGACAGGACAAGAAAGTTCTTTCTTGTTTTTGACAGCGTCAGACAACTCTGAAAAATACTGAGCCATTGTCGGCTGACCTTCAATCTTACGAATCTTGTTAGCTATACCTGGGATAAACCTCTCCGCTGTACGCATAAGTCCGCCCGGTGTTGAATAAAGAACGGCTCTTTCTGCCGGTGGATTGTCGTAAGGTGTCTTTTGATATCTTGAAAGCGAAAGATTGTTCGCCTCCAGATAGTCAGATATCGACTTCATCGTTACGTTGTAGTCGCCTAGTCCGTTTTCGTCAAACTCACGGCGCTTTGCGAAACAAGGTGAGATTGCCGCCATCTTGTACTCTTTGTACTGCGGATAGAACCGGCGGATCATCGCGAACGTATGCGCCATAGGGCTGTCCGCGGTTGCAAGATAAGGAAGAAGATCGTTGTAGTACAGCTCGATGTACGTTACGAGAGCTGGACAAGGCTGCGAAATCATCAGTTTAGGGTTCTTCTTCTTTATATCTTCGATATATGACTTTGTTGTAAGCTCCGCGCCGAACGAAACGTCGAAAACAGCCTTAACTCCGATTGATTTAAGGAAACCGTTAAGCTCCAAATCCTTACCACGGAAGTTTGCAGCTGCGGCAGGTGCTACAATTGCGATGATTTTTTCTCCATTTTTAAGCGCGTCCATGAACGGAACAAAATCATCAAGACCGCGACGCGCCCCGTGTGCACATACAGAGATACATGCACCACAACCAATACAAAGTTGATCGTTAACTTTTACATAATCACCAGAACCATCGTTGCAAAACTTAGCAGGACAAACAGAAATGCATCTGTGACAATTGACGCATTTTTCAGGGTCTACACAAATAACCGGTTTAAGGTTTTCCATAAAATCCACTCTCTGTAAAAAAAATTGAAGCTAAAACTCCCTAGCTTATCAACTTCTTATTATATTTTTAATTATACTTCTTATTTTTTGTCATGACAAGAAAAATGTAAAATTTATAATATTTTGATATATTAGATAAAAAACTGCAAATGTAACAAAAAGCCCGCCGTACAATTGAGGTTTACCTCAATAAAGCACGACGGGCTTTACAATAGGAATCCGAGATTCCTAACAGAATCGATTAGTTATCAGCTTTGATAGCTTTAGCTGCTGTGCGGCCAGAAACGAAAATCTCAACGATAGCGTTTCCACCAAGACGGTTACCACCGTGGATACCACCAGTAACCTCACCAGCTGCATAAAGACCCTTGATTATGTTGCCGTTTGTATCGAGAACGTGGCGGTTTGTGTCAACTTTGAGACCACCCATTGTGTGGTGTGTTGACGGAGCCATGATTCTGATCTTGAGCGGAACACCCTCAAGTTTGTAAGTAGAAAGGTCATAAGAACCATCTGCTTTCTTCTCTGCATCACCGATAAGAGCTGTCCAACCTGTCTTGTTGATTGGCAGGCTGCTTTCTTTACCTGTGATAAGAGCCTTATCGTAATCGATAATCTCCTGCTTAACGACATTTGCGTCAGCTGCAATGCCAAGCTCTTTGAAAAGGTCGCCGAGCTGGTCGATTGTGCGCTCGTACTGTCTCCACTCAACATCTGTCTTCCAAGCATCTGTTCCTGGTGTTCCATAAGGATATGGTCCCTGGATTCCCTGCTTGCTGTTTGCGATCTCGATGAAAACACCCTTTACGCTGTTGCGCTCGATACCGTTCTCGAACTCTTTAAGAGAAAGAACGTCGCGCTCGCTTGTCTCGTTAACGAAACGTTTACCTGTTGTAGGATTGATGTATACTGTGTAGTTACCACCACCGAATGCGAGCTGTCCGTTGTCAATCCATGAGATAGGCATAAGCTGTGTATACTCAAGACCTGTTACGTCTGCACCGGCTGCCTGACCCATCTTGATACCGTCACCCTGCATTGATGAGCGGTTTGTTGTCTGAGTCTTGCTTGTGATCTTATCTTTTTCCCAGTACTCGTTTGTCTCCATAACCTTAGCTACGTTAGCTGCGTAACCACCTGTAGCAAGAACAACACCCTTTGTTGCATGTGCTGTAACCTGCGTACCGTCGTACATTTCAGCCTTAACACCAGTTACTTTGCCGTTCTCTACGATAAGGTCTTTAGCCTCTGTGCGGCGCATAATCTTGTTAACGCCAGCAGCTTCGTTGATTGTCTCAAGAGGATACTTGAAGTATGTTCCCCACTGCATAGCTGTAGGACCTGACTTGAGGTAATCGTTCTCGCGCTGCCAGAGAGCACCAACGATTGTTGGCTGTGTAGCATTGTCGAATGCTGATCCCTGAGCTACGAGCCAGTCTTTGAGCTCCTGACCGTCTTTGATGAACTGGCAAACGAGATCGTAGTCACCATAAATCCATGATGAGAAGTCTGCGTTCGGGCGGAGTCCGCCGTAGTATGTCTGGAAGATATGGAGGTTAACTGTTGAGAACAGTGTAAGAGCACCTTCGTTGAGTCCTTTCTTGAGTTTTGGCTCTGCCCAAGCGAGGTAATCTTTGATTTCCTGCTTAAGAGCTTTCAGGACAGGGAGGTATTCCTGATGAACACCGTGTGTTGAAAGTCTGTCAATATCGCCAGCTTCGAACCAGTCTTTTGCTCCTGTTGGGTCAAATGGTTTCTCGCTCCAGTTAAGGATTGTCTTAAGAACAGCGATGTTACCGTTAGCCATCTTAACTTTGTCGTATGTCTTTCCATCCTGTGGGCAAACACCAGTTGTTGCATCTGGCTTGTCTTTTTCCCAAACGAGGTAAGGCATTACAGACTGGAACTGACCACCGGAAACTACAGTATTACCACCGACTTCGGCGTTCTTCTCGATGATGAGAACTTTATATCCGTTCTGAACTGACTGAGCAGCTGCTGCGATACCAGCACCACCAGCACCAACAACGATTACGTCATATGTTACGTCGATAGGAGCCTGTGGGTTGTGAACTACAGTATTCTTCTTGAAGTCTTCCATCTTTGTTGCGCCAGCTTTCTGAGCTGCGTCGTTCAAAGCACTGCGGATTGCCATTGATGTGAATGTTGCACCTGATACTACATCGATACCAGAACCGTTTGCTGCGATTGCATCTGCGAACATGATGTCGAATGCAGGATCACCAACATGTGCTGTCTCTTTTGAAGAGTTAACCGCGATGTTTGTGATTGCGCTGTCACTGAATGTTACGTCAAGTACAACTGGACCGTTCATACCCGTGCCTGTTCCTGAGTATGTACCAGCGGTGTATTTGATTGCGGCATTCTTGTGAGCCGGTGTTCCGAGAGCATTGTCAACAGCATTCTTGATAGCGTCAGATGTAAGTGTTGCACCTGAAATAGCATCAACTTTCGTTGACTGTGCTTTTACGATTGCAGCTGGGATTCCTGTGATGGCAGGATCTGCAACTCCTGGTGTTTCCTCATGTTTTGTAACAACAACAGAGGCGATTTTTCCACCAGAAACAGTTACGCTAACAGCGAGTTCGCCGTTGCGACCTTTTGCTTTTCCAGCGTAAGTACCGTCATCGTACTTCTTTGAGCATGCTGTAAATCCGAATGCGATTACGAGTACGCAAAGAAGCAGAAGACTGTTTTTGAAAAACTTTCTCATGGTTTCCTTCCTTTTTGTGAGAATGATTCTGCGTTGAACCTGAAAAACCGTGGCTTTTAAGGTCCGAAGCACCAATAGAACAGCCTTATCCATGATAGACTGTCTCACAAATAAGCAGTATATCATACAAAGTTGGATATGTGAATCGTTAAAAAAATATTTTAAGATTATTTCAAGGATGATGTGATAAGCGGAGTCTTCGAAATGAGGTTTTAGAGATTTGGTTGCGGACGAAAAAACGTCCGCAACCGTTATTACGCTTTCAGTTTATTACGCTTTCGGGCGCAAATCGTTGACACGCTTTGCTTTTGTTTCTGCCTGCGGGATTGAGCCCGGCTCCTTAAGCTCGATAATCGGCTTAATTGTGATTAGCGCAGACATTTCCTCGCGGAGTTTGTCACGCAGCGTGTTCATAACGCGAGCATCGTCGGCGAAAAGCTCCGGCGTAACTTCAACCTGAACGGTGAGTTTGTCCATATCGCCCTTCTTCTCAACGACGATAAGGTAGTTAGCGCCAACACCCTTCTCTTTAAGAAGAACTTCCTCAATCTGGCTTGGGAAGACGTTAACGCCGTTGATAATGAGCATATCGTCTGTACGGCCGGTGAAACGCGCGATGCGGCGGTGCGTTCTTCCGCATGGACATGGCTCCGGGATAACGCGTGTAAGGTCACGCGTGCGGTAGCGGAGAAGCGGCATTGCGTCACGGCAAAGGATTGTCATAACAAGCTCGCCTTCCTCACCGTCCGGAACTGGCTCCAGTGTCTCTGGGTCGATAATTTCCATTATGTAGCGGTCTTCCCAAACGTGCATTCCCTTGCGCAGCTGGCATTCGAACGCAACGCCCGGACCGTTAAGCTCGCTCATACCGTAGCAGTTGTATACTTCGATACCGAGCTCTTTCTCCATTTTGTTGCGAAGCTCTTCGGAATATGGCTCCGCACCGGAAATACCGATTCTCCACTTAAAATCCTCGCGCTTGTATTCGCTTTCTTTAATAGCCTGGTTCAAGTGAAGCATGTAGCTTGGGGTTGCATGAGTAACTGAAGTTCCAAAGTCATGCATGAACTTTATCTGGCGGAGAGTATTGCCAGAACTCGTAGGGATAACAGTCATTCCGACTTTCTCCGCGCCGTAGTGGAAGTTCATACCGCCTGTGAAAAGACCGTATGTCATCATGTTCTGGCATGTATCTTTGTTCGTACAGCCGGCTCCTGCAAGACCGCGAGCCATCGTATCGGCTGCCATATCGACATCCTTTGCCGTCATATAGATAACTGTAGGGGTTCCTGTCGTACCGCTTGAAGCATGAACGCGGACAACCTGATCGAATGGAACGGCAAGGAGTCCGTATGGATAAACTTCACGAAGGTCGTATTTCGTTGTGAACGGGATTTTGCGCAGGTCGGCAAGCGTCTTTATATCTTCCGGACCTGTGATTCCTGCTTTTGTAAGGCGTTCCTTGTAAAAAGAAGTTTTAAAAGCGTTAGCCACCTGTTTTTTAAGGGCGGCAAGCTGAAATGCCTCGATAGTGTCGCGGCTCATTGTCTCCGCATCTTTGTCCCAGTAAGAAAATTCTCTTTCCATAAGTCACACGCCGCAAAAGCAGCATTCTCCTTTTATCTTTTTGCTCCAAGCTCCAAAGCCTTTGCATTGGCTTCAACAAGAGCCGGATCTTTTTTCTCGAACCTGTCGCGCACAGCCTGAAGAACAGTCTCTTTGCTTACCGGCATGTACTCAAGCGCAGCACCGATAAGAACCATATTCTCGCACTTGATGTTTCCAGCTTCTTTTGCAAGCTCAGCTGACTTCACGATATGAGAGGTAGGAAGCGCATTGATTGCGCCGTACACTTTCTCGAGCTCCGGGTAGTTTCCGATGTTCACAAAAGGCTCGGCGGCGGTTACAAGAACGCCTTTCTCGCTGAGCCATGGCAAGTAACGAAGACTTTCCATAGGCTCCATCGCAAGAATCATATCTGCCTTGCCAAGCGGAATAAGGTCAGAAGCAATTTCACCGTCAGAAAGTCTGAGGTGTGCGGAAACACCGCCGCCTCTCTGGCTCATTCCGTGAACTTCTGACTGGCGCACGGAAAGCCCGTCTTTCATAGCCGCCGCAGCGATAATCGCCGCGATGGAGAGAACACCCTGACCGCCGACTCCGGCAAGAATTATATCGTATTTCATATTATCCCCTATTTCTTCGCCTGCTCTGCGAGTTTTTTGTTTTTCTCTGCCTTTGTGCGGATGCGGAATGCCTCAAGGCATTCACGGCGCATGATCACGACGGAAACTCCGCGATACTCAGCTTCCTCAACAAGGATTTTCGCATTCTCCTCGTGTTTTGAAGGATTCGTATCAAGAACGCGGACATGCTCCGGCTCAACGCCAAGACCTTTTACAAGCGGC
>JAFZVC010000118.1 GCA_017618015.1 Spirochaetaceae bacterium | reverse complement strand
TTCACCAGCTTCGCCACGCTGCGCTGCACCAGGGCTTCGTTTTCCGGGTCGGTGTAGGCGGTGGCTTCGTCCAGAATTACGATTGGAGCGTCCTTCATCATGGCACGGGCGATTGCGATTCGCTGACGTTCGCCACCACTAAGGTGTGCACCGCTTCCGCCAACGATTGTGTCAAAGCCGTTTTCAAGCGACATGATAAAATCATAGCAGCCGGACTTACGGGCAACTTCTTCTACTTCGGGATCGGTCGCATTCTTGCGGCCAAGGCGGATATTTTCGCGAACACTGAGATCGAACAAAAAGTTATCCTGACTTACGTAGGCAACACGGCTGTTGTATTCTTCGAGCGAGAGGTCTTTGATATTAACTCCGCCGATTTCTACAGAGCCGGAATCTACATCCCAAAGGGAAGCAATGAGGCGGGCAATTGTTGATTTACCCGAACCGCTCGGTCCGACAAAGGCAACGTAAGCACCCTGAGGAATGGACATGGAAACGCCGTGGAGGATTTCCGGGGTTTTAGGGGCTTCGCCCCTAGGAGAAGGGGTAGCGGAAGACTCGTCAGAGGCTGGAGCGAGGGGAAGGCTTTCCCCTCCTTTCTTATAACTGAATCTAACATCTTTGAGTTCAATCGAGTTGTCACGAGGAACTGACTTATTTACGCTTGGACGATCAAGTTCTTCCAGCTTCATGATGGAACCAACCTCGCCGAAAATTGCTCCGGCTTTTGCAATATCATCATGATAACTGTAGGCAACCAAAAACGGCTGAATGGCACTTACCGCAAGAATAATGACAGAGATAAAAACAGAAGCATCGACCATTCCTTTCAAGAACATAAATCCGCCGATTGGAAGCAATGTCAAAAGCAGAGATGGAGTTATGACCATAGCAACTGCGTGCGGCCAGATACAGTCGCGCATCCATTCTACATAACAGGCAGAACCTTCCTGAGCCGCAACAACGAAGCGATCATAAGAAGATTTTGATTTTCCAAAGGCCTTGATAACTTCAATACCATTTATATATTCAACGGCAGTGTCGTTCAGAGCCTTTGTTTTATCGAGCGCATTCTTAAAACGAGGAGCAACATCCCTGAACATAAAAAGCATTGCAACAATTCCAAAAGGAAGTGTTGCTGAACAGGCAAGGCCAAGGCGCCAGTCCATCACAAAAAGATAAACAATAAGAACAAGGCTCAAAATGATGTTCGAAGTATATTCGGGAACTACGTGTGCAAGAGTTGTCTCCATGCTGTCTACACGTTCAATCATAATATTTTTTAGCGAGCCGGACGGCATATCAAGCACAGTTCCAAGCGGTAGGCGGGAAAGCTTGTCGCACATTTTCTTTCTGATGTTTCCAAGCAGATTGAAAGTGGCAAGGTGACTCATAGTTGTGGAAACTGCGTGGAAGAGAACATTCCCAACCCAGAAAAATGCAACAATTCCACATTCTTTGAGGAAGAACTGCCAGTCGTGGACGCCGGCAAGAAGCTGCTGAATAATCCGCGCGATCATAAAATAAGGTGCTATACAGCACGCCACACTCAAAAGGGCAAAGAACACACTTGCGATGTACTGTCCTTTTTTTTCACCTGCAAATTCAATTATCCAGCCGACAAGGCTTTTCTTTGCAGGGTCTTTTTTCTTAGATGACATTTTTTATCACTCCTTTTCTATGTTAGTTATTACTAACACTGTGTTATTTCATTATAGTGAAATCGGGAGTTAGTGTAAACTAACCATTATTAAATCTATAAAGGACAAAATTATGACAAAACTAGTTTTAGTTCGCCACGGCGAAAGTGAATGGAATAAGCTCAATCTTTTTACAGGCTGGACAGATGTTGATTTGACAGACAAGGGTAGGGAAGAAGCCCGTAATGCGGGAAAGCTTTTGAAGGAAGAAGGCTTTGATTTTGATATCTGCTTTACTTCTTATTTGAAGCGGGCAATTCACACGTTGAATGGCATTCTCTGCGAAATGGACAGAGAGTGGCTTCCTGTTATTAAAACCTGGAAGCTTAATGAACGCCACTACGGCGACCTGCAGGGAAAGAACAAATCTGAAGCAGCCGCAAAGTTCGGTGAAGATCAGGTAAAAATCTGGAGACGCTCTTTTAATGTAAAGCCGCCGGTTCTTGCAGATGATGATGAACGTTCTGCTAAAAAACAGGCAATGTACCGTGATGTGGATCCAAGTTTTCTTCCACAGAATGAAAGTCTTGAAACTACAATTGCCCGTGTAATTCCATACTTTCTTGAAAACATAAAGCCGGAAATGAAGGCCGGTAAGCGCGTGATTATTGCCGCACACGGAAACAGTCTGCGCGCTCTTGTAAAGTATCTGGATAATCTAAGTTCTGAGGAAATTCTTGAAGTAAACATTCCAACAGGCACTCCGCTGGTTTACGAGTTTGATGATGACTTCAAGGTACT
>JAFZVC010000117.1 GCA_017618015.1 Spirochaetaceae bacterium | reverse complement strand
TTGTTTTTGACTTTAAGAATGAACTTAATTATGCGCTGCCGGAAGGCTATCACTTTGTGGAGAAAGAAAATATCGACATTGTGAAGTGCTCAAAGCTCTGCTGGTATGGTTTCGGGCATGGTGAAAAAGGAGAGTTCACGGATTGGGATAAGTACGACGATTCTTTAGACTGGACACCCGCGAAATCGCACAAAAGCGGCTGGCGGTCATTCTTGTCGCCGTCTCCGCATGCAACCCCGGAATACAACATCATAATAGCAGATGAAAACGAAGAATATGTCTGTTTTGCGGGCATGTGGTGGGTTCCGCAGAATAAGCTCGCGTATATGGAGCCGCTGTGTACGCATCCGGATCACCGCAGGAAAGGCCTTGCCGCCGCCGCGTTAACAGAGCATTACCGCAGGATGAAAGCACTTGGCGCAACGCACATGACAGGCGGCGAAGACGACTTCTACAAGAAAATTGGCTACGGAAAAGGCTCTCACTGGACTTTCTGGAAAAGATAAGCTTTATAACAGAACGCTCAGAACGGCGCACTTTACGCCACTGAGCGATTTTTCGGGCAACGCATCGGGGAGCGATACATCTCGGTGCGGCTTCTTTCGTTTTTTAAAGTTCGGTTAGTCGAAAATACGCTACAGTTTATCAGCCTCAACATCGGCGACAAATGCAAGCTTCTCATTCTCCATCATGTAAATATCTTCGTTCAAAAGCTCGCCCACAGAAACATGGAATATCTCCGACAACGCCTTCAATTCTATATCATTCACAAATCGACTTCCAAGCTCCAGTTGCGATATCTGATTTTTCCCGACATCGTGTCCGATTGTCTGCAATTTCTCGGCAAGTTCTCTTTGCGACCAACCTTTCTCTATACGAAGCCGCGCGACCTTCCTACCGCATATATTATTTCTTTTTGTGTGATTATCATCGTACCTGTTCTTGTACATACGCTTTTCTTTTGAAAAAGCGTAATTTATATACTTCCAAAATCGACACGCGGTAGATGTCAATTTCTATACGATACAACTCAGGCGATTCTTATTCCGTCAGATTCAATCAGATATCATAAATCTTTGAGTATTTTTTCTCCAGATAATCTATAAAATCATCAGAAGTAAACTCTCTGCCAGTAATATCTTTTATCCAATCCGCAGGGGCAAGACGGTTGGCTTTCTTAAAGACGTTCTCTTTCATCCACATGTTGATAACGTCAAATCTTCCATCCAGAATAAGCTGCTCAACGTCCATCTCGTTTTTCATCCTGTTGTAATACATAGCGTTGTACATATTACCGAGCGCGTATGTGCAGAAATATCCGAAACCGGAAGCCCAGTGCACGTCCTGCAAGATTCCTTCCGCATCAGTTTTCGGCTGTACGCCAAGATATTCGGCATACTTCTTGCTCCAAAGCGCGGGAAGCTCCTCCAGCGAGATTCCGTCGTTCATAATTGCCTTCTCGATCTCGTATCGGATTATTATATGGAAAGTATATGTAAACTCGTCGGCTTCTGTCCTTATCAAAGAAGGTTCCACGCGGTTCATGGCTTCGTAAAGCTCAAGCTCGGAAACGTCGTGCATAACATCCGGGAAAATCTCTTTAACTTTAGGATATATGAGTTTTATGAACGACCGTGAACGACCTATTATGTTCTCGAAGAAGCGCGACACAGACTCATGCTGTCCGAGCGTCTTGTGGTCGTTTATATAATGCGCGTGATCCTCGTCCTGCAGATTAAGCTCGAAAAGTGCATGACCGCATTCGTGAATCACGGAGTAGATGCTTGAATAGA
>JAFZVC010000116.1 GCA_017618015.1 Spirochaetaceae bacterium | reverse complement strand
TACTTTCTACCGCTGGATAAAAGCCTGGAAAGAAAACGGCGCTTCCGGCATAACGCCAAAATACGGAACCAAAAGAGGCGGTGCCGGAGAAAGCCTGCTTGATGAAGAAAGAGAATTCCTCAAGTATTTCTGGCTTAAAAACACCAAGCCTACAGCAATGCACGCTTACAGGCTGATGAAGGCAAACCTGCCGTACAGCACCTGCTCATATCAGACTGCTCTCCGCTACCTCAACAGCATTCCGCGTATGATAGCCGGCTATGCCAGAGAAGGTGCGGGGCGTTTCGAGAATATGTTCCTGCCTTATATGGAGCAGGATATGACACGGTACAAGAGCCTTGATGTGGCTGTTTCTGACCATCACTGCGTAGACTGCATCGTTGTTTACAAAGGACAGAAAATCCGTCCGTGGCTTACTACGTTTCAGGACCTTCGCAGCGGAAAAATTCTCGGCTGGTGTCCGTGCGTAAAGCCGTCAAGTCTTTCCATTATGGCAGCTTATTACATGTGCTGCATCAAATACGGCATTCCAAAAAGTCTGCTGTTTGATAACGGTAAAGACTACCGTGGAAAGTGGCTGAACGGACATAAAGAAACGGTAAGAACGTACACACCCGAAGGTTTGACAGAAGAAACCGAGATTGAGTTCAAGGGAACGTTCCCGATGATAGGCTCTGAAGTTCATTTCACGCGTACATACAACGGTAAGAGTAAAGCCCGGCAGGAACGCTATTTCCGCATTCTCGGAGAATATCTTGCAAAAGACATAGGTTCTTATACCGGTTCTGACAGCCGGACGCGTCCAGATGATGCAGCCCTTATGTTCCGCAGCATCAACGGTATGGAAATGCGGGGCGAGCTTCCGTCTTTTTCAGATTTCGTATCTGCCTGCAGCAGCATGATTGAATACATCAATGACAGTTTTGAATGTGCAACCAACGGCGGAAAAACACGCAGCCAGACATTTATGGAAAATCTGCCTCCGCCGGAACAGATAAGGCATCCTACCAAGGAACTTCTGCAGACGGCTCTCTGCAAGGGAGAAGTCCGCAGGGTCGGCAGAAACGGCGTAAAGGTCGGCGGAACAAACTTCTGGGGAGCAGAACTTTCTGCATACATCGGGCAGGACGTGCGGGTTTATACAAGCCTTGCAACTCCGCTTGAAGTTACCTGCTGTACTGCAGCCGGTGCACTTATCTGTACTGCAAAGGCAGATTACTTCAAGGAAACAGGCAACATAGCAGCCGACACTGAACGGCTCAGCTCTGCGAGAAAGAAACTTACTCTGCTTGCAGAAACCGGTTCAAACGAAGTTAAGGCAAGCCCGGAACACGAAACAATGATAGAAGTTGCCGCCAGCATTTACGGCGGAAACAGCCTTAACCAGGTGGACAAGTTCCTTTCTTTTGATGAAGAAGACAGTTCCGAAAAAGTTGCCGCGGGAGCAGAAAACCTTCCGCAAAAAAACAAAACAAAGCTAATCAATCCGCTCAGTGCGGACTCAAGCGTGTACGCACGCGATAACGTTCAATGACAAGGAGGATCAGATTGAACGCACAGACAAAAGAGCGTCTTGAAGCAACGCTCGCAAAATACAGCATCTCTAAGGCTAAGGCCAGCAGAGACATGGGATATTCGGGCGCGGTACTTTCCGCCTACACAACTGGCAGCTATGCAGGTGACGTTGACAAACTGGAAGACAACATCATCCGCTGGATTGCGCGGCAGGAACAGGCGCACTCGCGCAAACGGATTCCTATCGTTGAGACCTCAGCCTTAAAGCAGATGTTCAACGCGATAGAACTTGCCCATACAGAGCACGACATCGCACTGATCGTGGCAGATGCCGGAAGCAGCAAGACAACATCCGCAAGATACTACGCAGACCGCAACGAAAACACGGTTCTCTACATTCCGGTAGTACAGGGCATGAACCGCAAGATGCTGGTGCAGGAAATTGCACGTCAGCTTGATGTGGAAATGGTAAGGGTTCCGTTTAATGCCCTGGTTCAGAATGTCGCAAAGGCTCTGGCAGACCGTGACAGTCTGGTAATCCTTGACGAAGCAGACTATCTGAAGGCAGATGCTCTTGAGTTTGTTCGTCGTCTTGTTTATGACCTCGGCGAAAGCGGTCTGGTTCTTATCGGACTTCCGCGCCTTAAGGGTATGATTCAGAATCTCCGCAATGACCACAGGCAGCTTGAAAGCCGCATTGGTATAAGTCTTCAGCTTGAAGGCCTAACCAGACAGGATGCAATGCTCATTGCCCGGACAGTCTGGGAAGACTGCCCGAAAGAAGTTGTGGATTCCATCTATTCTGCAAGCCGCAACGATGTAAGGCAGTTTACAAAGATTATGGAACGCCTGCAGAACACTATGGCTGTAAACAAACTTGAACGTCCGACAGTAGAAGCCGCCGAACTTGCTTCAACTCTTGTATTAAGGAGACTCAGATGAAAGAAGACCAGACTTTACCCGCCGTATACGACGCTGGCGGTGTTCAGCTTCTTACCGGAAAACAGCTTAAAAAAATTAAGGAGCTTGCAGAAGAAATAATCTGCACCGGCGAGAAAATGCAGAAGCTGATGACTTCAACTGCAGAGAAATACTTCGCAATAGGAGCAATCCTTCTGGAAGCTGAGAAAAAGTCTACCGAAACGATGACCGCCGCAAAGTATGCAGACCTTACAGGACTGCCGGAGCGAATGATTTCTACGGCTAAGAAGATTTATTCGCGTTTTTACAGCAAGCCGGAAGAACTGAAACGGCTGACGCTTAAGAACGCGGTAAAGCTCGTCGGCAAGGACGATGCAGAATCTTCCGGCGATGACGGAAGACAGCCTACGCCTATCAGGATTGCGGCTCCAACGGTACAGGAAGGCTGGCCGGATTGTGCGGAAGAGTTTTCTCTGCCGACAAAGAGCGGAGCTAATCTTGATTCTTACAGGCTTCACGCAGACAGAAAATCCGGAAACATTTATCTGCTGCACAAAGGCTTCGGAACGGCTTTCCCGGTTGCAAGCCTTACGGTAGAACAGCCGAAAAGCCCTCTTATGGAAAGTGCATACAGCAACCTTATGGATTCTGTGCAGAAAGATCTTGAAGGCTACTATGCCGCGGTTGAACAGGAGAGCTATGTATGACACCCGTTACAAGAGGTTACCTTAAGCTGTCTGTGGCAGTAATACGGCTTGCCAGAGAGGATGCAGAAGGTTCCTCCGGTATGGGGCTTTACTGTACAGATTATGACCGGAGACGTGCACAGATTTTTCTGGAAGCAAGGTGCGGCATTTTCGGTGAATTCTGCCGGCTTGCCGCAGAGAGAATAAGAAAAGAAAGGAGTGATTACGATGTTAGAATTGGCAGATGACGCATACGAGATTATTGACAGCAAACTGCTCGAAATTGAACAGGCCTGTTTAAGGGGAATGTCAGGCAATACAAGGCTTGCCATTATGGACATAAAATTGATTCTTCATCAGATACGGGAAGTTCTGAATGAAGGCAGTATAACAGACGGCTCTGATGCCGCATAAATAACGGGAGGAAAGAAAAATGGGTACAAGGTACAAACCGAATGCCGGAAAGCTTACATCTCTGGAAGACGTAAATCTGGCACTGAAAGACATCGGGCTTGCAGAAAGAGAACTTGATGCAATCGATGCAAAGGCTGCAAAAGAAATTGCAGAGATTAAGGAACGTGCAGCAAAAGAGGGAGAACAGCTCCGCAAGCAGATTCTCGAAACATCTGCAAAGATTTCTGCTTATGCAGAATACAACAAGGCAGAGCTTTTCAAGGACAAGAAAAGCGTTGAGCTTTCTTTCGGACTTTTCGGATTCAGAAAATCTACAAAAATCAGCGTAAAGAAATCTACGCTGGAACTTCTCAAGAAACTTGGATTTTCCGGATGCGTACGTCTCAAGGAAGAACCGGACAAAGAAGCTATGGCAAACCTTACGGATGAACAGCTTTCTCAGGTTGATGCGTGCCGTAAGGTAACAAATGACTTCTTCTGCGAGGCAAACCTTGACGAAGTGAACAGAGAGCTGCTTAAAAACGCAGGCTGACAGAATGCGGAACAAGGCTGGATGTCATGTTCCGCAGCAAAAACTTTACGGAGGCTATATGGCATTAAAAGCGTGGATAAAGATGATACACACGGCAAAGACAAAGACAGGCATAAGCGAGGAAGCATACCGCGCTATCCTTGCCGGTGCTGCAGGCGTAGATTCTTCCACTGAAATTAAGACCTGGGAACAGTACAAAGCCGTAATGAGCGCTTTCAGGGTTCTTGGTTTTGTACCTTCCAGCCGTACCCGTAAAGAACAGACGGCCCCGCAGGAAAAACGCAGTCCGTGGATGATTTCTGCACGGCAGGAATACTACATACGCGGACTGTGGGAAGTTGCCAGCCGCTGTAAGGATGAAGCATCGTTACGGCATATGATAAAACGCATAGCCGGTGTTGACGATGTAACCTGGCTTGACAGGAAACATGCTTCGCAGGTGATTCTTGCACTCAGAAGCATAGCCATTAAAGCCGGAATAAATCCCGATAAAGGTGATAGATAATGCTGCTTACCGTAGAAGAAACAGCCCGGATGCTGAATATGAAACGCGGCGGTGTTTACTATCTGCTGGCATTCTGTAAACTCGACGGGGTGAAAATCCGCTCTAACTGGAGGGTTTTCTCCGAATCTGTGGAGGAATATCGTGTTAAACGAGAATGCAGCTGTAGAAATGGAAAAAACACTTTCCTGTATTCTGGATTTTCAGGAGGTAACGAATCTGTTCAGGATTTCCGGCAGGACTCTTTACCGGATGATGAAAGACGGACTTCCGTGCTGGAAGGACGAGGACGGACAGTGGAACTTCCTCCGGGAAGACATTCTGTCATACATGGACACACACTGAAACGGAAGAAACCTCCGGTTCAGCTGTTTTTTGATTTCTACTGAAAGAAGACCGCTTCACTCACACGAAGCGGTCTTTTTTTTGTCAGTATTCAAGTAATTTAAGAAAAAAAAGCTCATCATAAATCTATGATAAAGATACGCATAGAACGGCAGATGAAATCCTATGATTTCAAGGCCGTACCAGAAAAAGAAGACAGTTTTGAAAACAACTGGAAGAACAACTCTCTTGACTGGCTTGTCCTGATGGATGACGGAGCCGAACTCTGCAGGTTTCGCTGCCAGACGGTAGCAAATTACTGTTTCGGCAGGAATGCAACAGCAAGCACGGTTCCTTACGGCGATACAGTTGCAGAAGGGTTCTTTAAGCTCAGACTGTTTGCCGAACGCCGGAATTTTCACGGCGAAATTCACGAGATTATACAGACCAAAGACCTTGACGGTGAATGGATAGACCGGAACGCAATGCAGACTGCAGACAACGGTTTCCAGAACGGCAGGTGGCTTGTACACGACAGATGGAGCGAAAAGCTCGGAAGGGATTCAAACTATGCCTGGTCTGCAGGATGTTTCATTCTTTCTTCCGGCGACCTTGAGGCTCTTAACTCGGTGCTTCATGCATACAAGTTTCATTCTGGAGACATCATCTTCGGAGAAGTTGAGGAAACTGCATGAAAGGGAAACGGCTTTCGCAGGGGTCCAAGACTCTTGCCATAGGGATTGCTGTTGTCGGACTGTGCATAAAGGTGGCACTAAAAGTACGGTGCAATACAGACATCAGCATTGATGATGTGCTTAAGGTGTCTGCATTTATTGCTGTTGTTTCAGCTCCGATAGATGTTTCTATCTGGCTTGAACATATCGCAGGCATTCTGCCGGGGAGAAAAGGCAGTGAAAGCGGCGATTAAGCGTTTTTTCTCAGTTGTACAGAATGTGTTCTGTATCTGTGCGTTAACCGTTCTGGCTTTCCTGACCGGAAAAAAGATTCAGTCTTCAGGCACTGAAAAAGCCCTGAAAAAATATAAAGAAAAGGAGAAAGAGCTTAATGAAAAAGATGGTAGTGTTCTTATCAGTGATTCTGCTTTTTCAGATGAGCATGAACGCAGAATTGCCCGTGAACAGCAGGAGTTCAGAAACCGGCTGCGAAAACGGCTCGAAAATAAACAGTGAATGGAATCTGGATCAGATTCTTGAAATTGCAGGAGAAGAAGCAGATGTTTCAATCAGAAACGCATATCAGGAAGGTTACAGACAGGGGCTTTTAGAAACAGCTCCTGAAAACGAAGCCCTAAAAGTGCTTAATGAACAGCTTAAGGCAGACTTAAAGCAAGAAAAGAAAGCACTGAAACTTCCTTTTTGGACGTTACCAGTAAGCTTCGTTTCAGGCGTCGCAACCGGAATTATTCTTGAGGCGGTGTTCTGATGGAAGGAATGACAGTAGCTTCTGGCGTAGACAAACTGATTACCACACTGGGAATAAGCGGAACGCTCATAATTATGGGCGTCATCGCTTATTTTGTAATAAGGGAAGTTAAGAAATCAAACGAGCTTACACAGCAAGCAGTAGATTCACTTAAGAAAACAACAGAAAAAAAGATTGATGATTTAAAGGCTCATTCAGATGCAAAAGACAAGGAACTGATTGCCCGCCTGGAGAAGGCAGAAAAAGACATCAAGTTTCTGGAAAAAGATTCTGTAACAAAAGAAATGCTATACAGGGAAACCGAAGGATGGCGGAGCGAAATGCAGCTTGTAAGGGCTGAAATAAGCAAGCTGCCATTTGAAATATTAAAACTGACAGAAGGACGGAAAAATGAAAAATAACATACTTCGGGGTAAAATCCTCAGACTGCTTGCCGACATGTACCCGGATGGAATAGAGCGCACGTCTCTTATCGGAATATATCACGCTTACGAACATGTGGACGATATAGATAAATCCGCTTCTTACCTTATAGACAAGGGCTACTGCTCAAAAACACAGACTCCACACCCGTACAGGGCGAACGTATTTATAACCTACTATAAAATCACGCCTAAAGGAATAGACCTGATAGAAGGCAACTGCGAACCGGACACAGGAATCCTTATTCCGCTGGAGGCATAACATGGGCAGACACTCTAAAGCCGGAGATAACGGACTCGTAGAGCTTATCGTAGACAAATGGGACGGCGGAAAAAACACAATCGTTTATGTTACCGAAGAGGTAAACCGTGCATTGCAGGAAAAGGGAATGCACGTTACTTTCTCCCGTGAATCAATACGACGTGTCATAAAGTCTCACGAAGAAGAAATTGCAGACACAAAAAAAGCCGTTGAAGCCGCAAAGGCAATGGCAGAGGTTTTCGCGGACAATCCCGGCACCGAAGTTGCAGAAGCAATGACAATGCATCTTTCAACCCTGATTGCAAAAGACCTCCGTACTGTAGACAGCCTTGAGTTTGACGATCCTGAAAAGCTCGTAAGTTCTGCAAGCCGCATCGCAGAAACTCAGCTGAAGTTAAGCCAGGCACGAATGAAAGCCGTTAAGGCACTGGATAAAGCAAAACAGCAGCTCAAAGACGAGCTTTCAAAAGAAATACAGAGCGACCCGGAACTTTTAGGAAAGCTCTGTGCAATCATTGATAAAACGGAAATCAAATGAGCGGACTTATTCAGGAACTTGCCGGACAGGACAGAAGCCTTCTCGAAAAACAGCAGCGCCAGAAACAGGCTGAAAATGATTTCGGCTTTTTCTGCAGATATTATCTGTCCGACTATTTTTACGAAGACGCTGCTGCTTATCAGAAAATCCTTTACGAAGTTGCCAATACCCGGAGCCTTACAGAAGATACGGCAGAAACACTGAAGCCTTTTGTCCGGGAAAAATACCGCCCGCTGCTTAAACCGTCAGAAAAGCTTTCCGGTGCTATGTTTATAGAACCGCGAGAACACGGTAAAACGGTCCGCTGGAGTTTTGCCTATGTGCTCTGGTGCGCACTCACTAAACGTGCACGTTATGTGCTTTTGATAGGTGCCTCCGGCGACGCTGCAGGAGAAAACCTCGGCAACATCAAAACCGAGATTGAAGAGAACGAACGCATTCTCGAAGACTACGGCGAACTTAAGGGCGACTGCTGGACTAACCACCGCCTGGAACTTGCAAACGGAACCTGCATACAGAGCAAGGGAAGCGGTGCATCAATGCGTGGTACAAGATTCCGCCAGTACCGCCCTGACTTAATCGTTATTGATGATGTTCTGAAAGACGATGCAATCAACAGCCCTACACAGAGAAACAAGATACACAGATGGCTTAAACGAGTTGTTTTCAACCTCGGTAAAACTGCCTTCATTATCTGGGTAAATACAATCTTCCATAATGATGACCCTATAAGCCGGCTCTGCCGAGAGCTTGAAGCAGGCGATCTTGTAAACTGGATAGCCGTCCGGCTTTCGTGCATACGGGAAGACGGAACTCCGCTCTGGCCGGAATACTGGGATATACAGTCTCTTCTGGATAAGAAAAAGACAATCGGTGTTGCAGCGTTCTCAACAGAATACATGAATGAACCTCTTGCAGACGAAGAGCGCATCATTCAGATGGAATGGATTGATACTTTCCGTTATTCAGAACTGCCGCCAAGAAATCAGCTGCAGTTTTTCCTTGGTGTAGACCCTGCAACCGGAGCACACGACGGCACGGCAGAAGTACCTATTGCACGGGATAAAGAGACCGGCATTATTTATGTTCTTCCGTGTTTCTCAGAAGCCTGCTCAGAACAGCAGACTCTCGCAGAAATGGAAATTCTGTACAAGGCTTATCACTTTGCAGCAATCGGCTGGGAAAACGTCGTTTTCTCCGGCATTTACGGAAAGTACATCCAGAAGCTCGGAATTGAAAAAGGACTTTACTTCCCGATTCAGCTGATAGGTGTCGGCTCCGTACCAAAGGAAATGAGAATCCGTTCTTACTCTATGCTCGTGCAGAACGGCTTTATCCGTTTTCCAATTAAAGGCTGTGAGAACATCATTACACAGCTTACAGAGTTTCCTATGGGAGCATTTGACGACTTGTGCGACGGCCTTTACCTTGCGGTAAAAGCTGCAGAAAAAGGAAGTACCGGCAATGTTGCCGTCAGCTCCATAACTAAAACCATAAAGACTGCCGCCAGCAGGATTATCGGCAGGGCAAGGAGATAATTATGAAACCTACACGCAGAGAAATGCAGACACAGATTATTACAGACAGTGTTCTTAACTTTATCCAGTACATGCCGAATCCCGATGACATAGCAAGCGGCACCCTGGAAAGCTATGACACTTACCGGAAGATGAAGAAGGATCCGCGAATAAAATCGCTTCTTAACCTGCTGAAAGCCGGAAGCCTTAACTTTCCGCTGCATATCGTACAGGACGCTTCAGACAATAAGGTTTATGACTTTGTAAAAGCTCTTGCCCTTTTCAAGAATCCACATAAAAAAATGAAGCGTATGCTTACCGCTCTGGATTACGGCTTTTCTGTTTCTGAACTTATCTGGAAAATTGAAGGTAACACTTTCATCCCTGACAATTTCATCACCAGAAAGCCGGAACGGTTCAACTTCAACAAGAACTGGGAACTGTACCTGAGAAATCCCTCAACAAAACTTGACCAGGATTACAAGTGGCTTATCTATCAGCACGACCCGGACGATGAAAACCCGTACGGAACATCAGTGCTTCGTTGTGTTTACTGGGCCTGGTGTTTCAAGGAAGCCGGCTACGATTTCTGGCTCCAGGCTACAGAAAAATTCTCCGTTAAGTCACTGCTTGCACTGTTTGAGTGCGATGGAGATGAAACAAAAGTCCGTGAACGTGCTAATCAGATTGCAGAAATGCTCCTGGGTATTACTTCCGGCTCTGCTGCAGGTGTCGGTAACGTAAAGGAAATTAAAGACATCGGAATGACCGGAGACCTTTCTCACTTTAAGGAACTCGTTGAAGCCTGTGACACACAGATTTCATACGGACTTACAGGACAGGCTATAGCGACATCCAGCACAAAAGGCGGCTCCCTTGCCCTTGGTGAAGTTCAGGCAGATATGCTTTTTGAAGACTGCAAGAGCATCGCACTTGAACTGCAGAGCGTACTTCAGAAGATTATCGAATGGACCGTTGAGCTTAACTTCGGACAAGGAACAGCAGCCCCGCAGATAATGTTTGACGTAGACCGCCGCGCAAGTTTTGATGACGTAATGAAAGCCATAGACCGCAGGGTTCCGGTCTCAAAATCTGCCCTTTATTCTTACTATGGAGTGCCGGAGCCTAAAGACGAAAACGATGCTTTTGTAATGGAAACAAATGCAGAAGTTATGCTCAGTGATTCTGACAAGCCGAAAAACGTAAAAAAAAACTTTCAATTTTTCTAGCCGATGATACCTATCTTAGGCGCGAACGTGCAAACATCCGCGAGCTCGACAGCCTCTGCGAGCTTGCGGAAAAAGCCGTTGAACCGCATCTGAAAAACCTTCTTAACGATTACTTAAACAGTGTTAAAAACGGAGATAAAGAAACCCTTGAACAGCCTTTTTATACTCCAGTAAACACACAGATGATAGAAGCCGTTGAAAAGCTCATCGGCTCATCTTATATGCTCGGACTCATCCATGCTGAAGAAGAAAATCCTGAACACAAAATAAATGCAGCCGATGAAGAAATTCCGCCTGTAGCCTTTGAAGAAGCTATGAATTTCCTTAAAGCTAAGGTTCCGATGACAAAAGCAGAATGGCTTGCTCTTGAACCGAAACTGAGATTCAGGGCGTTTACGGTGGCAAAACTCGGAGAAGCAGAAGTTGTTGACAACGCAAAAAAAATCCTTTTAAAAGCTCTGGCAAAAGGCGAATCTTATGCGTCTACCTGGGAAGACCTTAAACACCGTATTGATACAGACGCACTTGGAATTAAACCTGGTTACTGGGAAAACGTTTTCAGAACAAACACTCAGAGTGCCTACATTGCCGGAAAGCTCCAGCAGTATGAAAACACAAATGTTGCAGCATATCAGCTTCTGGTTATTGAAGACAGCAGAACAAGCAGAATCTGCCGCCATCTTCTTACTGCAAGCGGCTACGGAATGATACTTTTGAAAAATCATACGTTCTGGAAAAAGTACGGATTTCCGCCGTATCACTTTCAGTGCAGAACGTCCATCCGCGCTGTCTGGCCGGCAGAGATAGGAACCTACGGCAACAACATAGACAATCCAAGTATGAAAAGCCTTACAAAGTTCAAACCTCTTTCTGGCTTCGGCGGAAATCCGCTTTCTAAGGGCAGTTTCTGGCTTATGACAGAAAGTATGAAAGATGCAGCCTTAAAGTTTGACCTTGTTCCTGATATTCTGAAAATGGCTCATTCGCTAGGTTTAAGTAATTATGATTTTGAACTTGCTGGAAACTTTGCAAAACCTCAACAACTTCAGAATACAAAATACAAAGTAAAAGTCCTAAAGAAGGCAAAACCAAAACAGAAAGAAATATTAACTGCAAAGATTCTCGAAGAAAATGGTCACACTGTTGTAATGCTTCCAGAAGTAGGTTTACAAAATATCAGTAATCCTGATGCATTGATTGATTATGATATTGTGGCTGATTTCAAGGTTCCTGATGGAAGCAGTTTTACCGCGGTAAGAGGTGCTGTTTCAGATGCTGACGCTCAAGAAGTAACTCACATGGTTTTCTATCCACGAACTCATACATATACAAAAAAAGAAGCCTTAAGAGAAATAAAATATCGATTGAAAAATACGAAGTTCTTAAAAGAAGTTTGGGTGATATGGGATGGAGAAATCATCACCTTAAAAAAATAAAAGCCTAAGATTATGGTCGCGCACAAAGCGTGCTTGATGGTCCATAACTATAGGCTATAATAAATATACCACATTCCCCCAAAAAAGCAAGCCCTGCAATTCAATTTGCGGGGCTTTTTTTTGTGTCAGGATTCAAGTAAAAAAATCATCTTCTCCTCATAATTAAACCATCATTACTTATTTGACAGACCAGAACAGCGTCTCCGGTTTCCCCACTCGAAGAGGCTGCTCTGCAACCTTTTTAGGCTGTAGGCTTGTGGGGAGCTCGCAGCCTTTTTTTTATGCAGGAGAAACGATGTCCTATAAAAAATGCAGAATCTGCGGCACAAAATGTTCTGGAATCTATAGTATTAAACCCGGCGAGATTAAAACCGAAATCAAGGAAACCGTCTATTTCTGTTCTCTACGCTGTGCGAAAAAATATGTGGGGACAATAAAAACACAAAAAAGAAAAGACCTCAACAAAACGATAAGAAACAAACTGAAAGAAACAGACCGGGAACCTTCCCGCGAAGAACTCATTGAAATACTGTCTACTCTTACACAAAAAGAAAAAAAGGTACTTTCAGCAATAGCAGTAGGCACTCTGCTTGCAACTCATCCTACCTGCAAAGAGTTTTATAAACAGCTTGAAGAAATTGTAAACGGATAGAACAAAGGAGAATACAATGGCGAAGAAATCCGAAGAACTGACAGCAGAAGAAATTTCAGCTCTGGAAAACAAAAAAAACTACTACGAAAAGTGGAGAGATAAAGAACTCCCGCCGGAATTACAAAGTAGCGTAGATTCTTTTGCATCCTTTGCAAAATTGCCGGAAGAAAAAGTTTTCCGTGCCGGCTGGCGCTGTGCCTTGTATGAACACGACCTTAAAAAAGAGGGAATGCTGAATGCCGATGACAAGATTTTTGATTATCTGAATGCAATTATTCTGATTGCCGAAACTGTCGGCACAATGGAAACACAATCTATCAGAACCATTGCCATAGATGCCAGCAATTATCTGACAAGAAACTATGTAGAAAACACGGATGAAAATAATGAAACTGAATAAAATTGCGAGAAAATCGCTAGAAATTGCCCATAAAAGACATAAAAACGGCGAAGTAAACGACGTTACCACAATCAATATGTTTAAGCATTGTGCCGGAGAAGTAATAGAAGCTACAGAAGCTTATATTACCTATGATAATTTTGAAGAACCGGCAGGGAAAAAAGCCCTCGCTTTAGAGCTTGCAGACATCATTATATGTACACTGATTATAGCCGCAAAAGAAGACATTGATATAGAAAAATCAGTGCTGGATGCCGTTGAAAAAAACAGAAAACGCGCAGAGAAATTCCTGCCGAAAGGCATCGCAAAACCTAGTTTTAAAGAGTAAAAAGATGATGATAAATGAGTTCGCAAACAAGGTTTTTGCCATGCGTCAGGCTCAAAAAAGATACTTCAGATGCCGCTTAAACGAAGATTTAAAGGCTTCTAAACAGCTTGAAAAAGAGGTTGATGAAATCCTTTTAAGCCTGATTAAACCCGCTGAAAAACCCCCGAAACAACTCGATTTTTTCCAGTAAATTCAACAAAAAAATAAGTAAACGATTTAGGTAACGATTTTGCCATTTTTAGCCCAAAAAACACCCAAAAACCGCCATTTTCAGCCATTTTTCAAGAAAAAAATTATCACGACATTTTTTACATCAAACACATCTAATTATATATATTATAGCTATTTACCAACATTCCCGCGCTTTTCTATGTTTTCTCATATCTCATTATAAATTACAATACAGCATACAAAGAAACCATCTTGTGTTTTGGGCAGGATAATAATTCTAAACAAAAGTGGAATGTTGAAATTGTAGATTTAGATCATCCTATTTTTGACTGGATAAAATGGGTTGTTAAGGAAAAACCTATTAGAGCATCAGGATGCTCAGCGATATCTATAAAATCTGATGAAAACATAAAAAAAGGAAACTATGTTTATTATATTCAGAAATGGACAAAAAAAGGAATTGAAAAATCTTCGGAACTCAAATATTTTATCGGATGTGTAGATGACGGAAGAATCTTGCCAAGTGAGTTAAGTGAAAGAATTCTGAATTCAGTAATTACAGATCCAAATAGTCATAGTTTAGCTGATCCAATAGTGCGATTAAATGATTTTGAACCGTATTATAATTCTGTTAGCAAAATTGTAAATCATGCTTGGGATG
>JAFZVC010000115.1 GCA_017618015.1 Spirochaetaceae bacterium | reverse complement strand
TAGGTTCAGAGATTACAGCCGCTTCAACAATCAACGCTGCTGAAGTTGGAAAGATCCGCCGCGACCCGTTCGCAATCCTTCCATTCTGCGGTTACAACATGGGCGACTACTTCCAGCACTGGATCAACATCGGCAAGAACGCAAAAGACCAGGACAAGCTTCCTAAGATCTTCTACGTTAACTGGTTCCGCAAGGACGAGAACAACGCCGACCTTCCAGGCGGATTCATGTGGCCAGGATACGGCGACAACTCACGCGTACTCGCATGGATTTTCGACCGCTGCGACGGCAAAGACAACTACGTTGACACACCAATCGGATTCATGCCGAAAGAAGGTGCAATCAACACAGACGGTCTTGCAGACTACTACAAGAAGACACTTCCAGAGATCACAAAGGTTGACAAGGAAGGATGGCTCAAAGAAGTTAAGGATATTCGTGAGAACCACTATCCTAAGTTCGGAAAGCACCTGCCGAAAGAGCTTACAGCTTGTTTGGACGACCTCGAAGCACGTCTTTCTAAATAAGTTGGCGTGACGCGTATTTTCGCGTAGACCGCACATCCCCCGGAGTTGAAGTCAAAACCAATTTCGGGGGATTTTTTTAAGGATTCGGGTATTGCATTTTATGAACACAAAGAAGCTTTCACCGTATATTTTCATTTTCTCGCTTTTCCTCGCGCTTTCGCTCACAAGCTGCGCAAGCCAGCGCATTATCGATGCGGACGCGGAGCCAATTCTTTATCCTGCAGAAACATACATTCCAGAAAACTTCGACTGGCAGGAAGTGCAGCCCGGCATTTCCCGCTTCGACTTTTCAAACCCCGATTTCCCCATAATCTACCACGCAGTACGGATTGACCTTACAACACCCGGGCTCGAGCTTGTCTGCATGCCAGACGCACCCGAAAACCGTTCCCGCCGTGTAGCCACCTCTAAGTTCGCCGCGGAACAAAACTGCGTCGTCGCTATAAACGCAACACAGTTTGACTCAAAAGAAATCGTCGGCATTCACAAAGCGAACGGCACAGTCCTTGCAGAGCCTGTCGAAAAATACGCCGCCATTGCTTTCCGGCGGGAACAGAACGGCGAACAAGGCTACTCCGCAGTAATTTTCAGCGAGCAGAAAGCCCCTCTTTTTCAAGAATACGACTATGCGTTCGGCGGCTTTTTTGTAGTGCTTTACGACAGCGAAGTCATCTACGATTACATCCGCCGGCACACGTCACGTTCCGGCGCGGGGCTTTCTGCGGACGGACGCGTGCTGTATCTGCTTGTCGCGGAAGGCGAGCATCCCCTTAAAAGCGAGGGACTTTCCTACCCCCAGTGCGGCGAGATTTTCAAAGCGATGGGCTGCACAGACGCGCTCGAATTCGACGGCGGCAGCTCCTCAGAACTGTGCATCAACGGCAAAAGCGTCCTTTCTTACAAGCCGCTTGTCACCCAGGCAAGCAGCTTCGGGTTTACACTCCCCTCTCCGGCACAGGAATAACGACAAAAGGTGTAGCTTTTTCTAATTTTTGTGATAGAATAGAGACAGGGGTTAGAAAATGACGTACAATGCTCTGGAAAAACAAATCAATGCATTACCTTTAGAGGCTCAGCAAGAAGTTGCGCATTATGTAGGATATTTGTTCTCTCTTTATAATAAGAAAAAGACAGAATCCTCCATATCCGAGCAGATAAATGCTTTTATGGCAAAAAACCCCGATGCTTTCGAAGAATTTGAACCTGTACGAAATGTAGGTATAGAATCTACCCGGGAGCTTACAAAGAATGATTCGTGGTGAAATTTGGTGGGTTGACTTTGGGATTCCGTTCGGTAGCGAACCTGGGTTAAGGCGACCTTCACTTATTGTACAAAGTGACTCCTTTAATCACTCCTCAATGCATACTACAGTTGTAATTCCCATGACTTCTAATTTACGACTTGCTGATTTTCCGGGAAACCTTCTGCTCCCAACAGAAGCAACTGGACTCCCTGACGATTCTGTCGCGGTCACACCTCAAATAACTGTTATTGATAAAGCTCGCCTATTGGAAAAAGTTTCTGAAATTTCACAAGACCTGATGCAACAATGCAATGATTGTATTCGATTACTCTTAGGCATATAAAAAACTGCATTCAGAAACCGTCCCGCCACATAAAACGCAATCTGCGCGACGCTTCCATCATCCCACCCCCAAACAATACTATTGAAAAACACTTTTTCATGGTAATATTGAAAAAGAGGCTTTTTATATGGCAGAAGAACTTTTTATCGTTCCCGAAAAACTTGGCAGCTTTTTTAAGGATACGCTTTCAAACCAAAAAAATGTTTTCGTTTTTTCAACCGATGTCGTTATGAATTCCTGGGTGGACTGGTGCGTTACACATCCTGATGAAAGCGGTGTTGAAGCCGTTCCTTTGGAGCGTTTTATTGCCTGGGATAAGTTCAAAGGCGAAGCTGTCCGTGGAACCGAGCACGACAAAAAAAGCATTCCTTCAATTTTGCGAAAGTTCTTCGTAAACTCACTAATCGCGCAAAATGCTTCTGCCACAGACGAAAACGTGCTTTTCAAAAAGCTGATAAATCCCGAATTCCGTGCCGATGCCGCCTCGTTCTCAGATTGGATCGCCCGCCTTCTTCCCTCTCTGAAGCTTTGGCATGAAACCATAAAAAAACACCCGGAATACAAACAAGATGATGAAGATTCCGACTATATGGAGCTTTACAATCGCTACAGCGCGTTCTTGGACGCGAACAACTTTTTTGAGCCAAGCTGGATTGTGCCCGATTTTTCGTCTGACGGAAAGCACTATATCCTTTTTTACCCGGAAACACTTGAAGATTACGCTGATTATATCGATGTTTTCGCGACCTGCCCTGACATTACGATTGTGAGCTTGCCAAAAACAGATTCAAAAACTTCAGATATTCCATGCATAAAATATTTCGATTCCAGAAAGGAACTCCGACGGACTATCCTGCAGATACGAAAACTTTGCACAGGAAACACATCTTCTTTTCGCTGGGATCAAATCACGCTGAACGTACCTGATTTACCGACTTATCGCCCATACTTGGAGCGCGAACTTACAAAATACTGCGTTCCGTTTGTAATCCGCGCGGGTTTCCCGCTCATACAAAACACAGCAGGACAAGTATTTACAGAAATTCAAAACTGCTTCAACTCCGAATTTTCATACGATTCGATGCGCTCGCTTCTTTTAGACGAATATATTCCGTGGAAAACCGACTTAAAAATTTTACGCGAAAATCTTATCCAAGAAGGAAACAAAATGCGGTGTATCTGCGGGTTCGATGAACCGGGCCCTGACTCTATCCATTTTGACTCATGGGAAGAAGCGCTTTCATCAACCGCAAATCAGAATACACTCGAGCTGAATTTTTACCGCAACCTTAAGCATGATATCTCATCAATCTGTAAATCGAATTCTTTTGATGCGATTATCCAGGCATGGGAAATCTTTAAGGAACACTATCTTGAGAAAAATGATTTTTCAGAAGCCGCGAACGCGATTCTTGGAAGATGCATTACAGAGCTTAAAAACTTGGCACAAATAGAAAACGACTATTGCAATGCCGGAAATTCAGAGCTTAAAGTTTCGAATCACTATGATTTTTTTATAAACGAGCTTGGCAAAAAAACTTATGCGCCACAAAGCAAAAAAACAGGCATTTCTGTTTATCCGTACAAACTCAGTGCCGGCGCGTTTTTCCAAAATCAGTTTGTAATCGATTCAAGCCAGGACAATCTTGAAATCCAGTATAAAAAACTCGGGTTTTTAAGCCAGGAAAAACGCCGCTTATTGGGTTTACAAAACCAGGATAAAACATTCAACGCGTCAAAGGCTTTTATCAGGCTGTACGCGGCGCACTTCCCGGACAAGACGCAGTGCGAGCCCGACACGAACGATAAAATCATACGATTCAGTTATGCGGAAGACACTTTCGCAGGCTTTGCAATTTGCCACAACGCCCTGAACCAAATTGAAGTGAACATGGAATACCTTGACGACGATGATTTTATTCTGAACGAAAAAAAATACATGATGGGAATGACGCTTTCCTCGCCGTTAAAACTTTCAAAGGCGCAAAAAGCTCAGATAGAAAACTTCCATGCTTTCAATACTCCAACAGAACCGGAAGCCGCGCAAAACGAAGTAAGCTCAATTGTTTTTGATAAAGTGAATTATGCCCTGAAAAAAGATCGTGATGGGAAAATCGTCATCACACAAACCGATATGAACAAATTCTTCCCATGCCCGCGCAAATGGATTTTCTCAAAAGTTCTGTCTTTGAAAGAAGAGTCGCTCGATACAGATTTGATGAAGAATTTTGACATGGGAAACATCAATCACAAAATCCTGGAACTCTTTATGAACGATTATTACGAATCGCAAGAACCGCTTCCAACTTGCAATGATGACGATGTTTTTGAAAATGAGGATAAAATCGTAGAAGTTTTGAAAAAATACGCACTTACTGCAATCCACGATTCAAGCAAAGATTATTCTAAAAGCCCGCTCTCTCAAAAAATGCTTGGGGCACAAATTGACCAAATAACCGCGAACATACTTTCATTCCTGCATAGCTTTTTAAAACCGAATCGTCCCAGCGGTCCCAATATCAACAAAAAGACCAGGACAGAAGGCTACGGCGGCTGTCTTGTACGCGGAGTAGAAAAACCGTATTCCGTTAAGAGCCAAGATAAAAACTATAATTACTACGGAAAAATTGACCTTATTTTAACTTCATCCAAACAAAACACCGATGCGGATGGCTGGACGATTATAGATTACAAGGAATCATCCAAACCAGAGGCCCACGATATTAAAGTAAATAATGACAAGCTTGGTAATTTCCAGATGCCAATGTATATTTCGCTGATTCAGGCAAACGAAAAAGTAAAAGACATTGACGTAGCTCGTTTTTATACGGTAAAAGGCACAGAAACCGCCGTCGCAATCGACAGGAACACTCAGGACTTTTCGCAGGAGGATTTTGAGCCTACGATGGAAGCGTTCCGCAATTATTCAGATGACTTCGAGCGAATCGTATCATCAAAAGTTTTTGAGCCCGATCCAGACAAAGTTGACATTTACGAAGACTGCTTTGAATGCAATTTTAAGTCGGTCTGCCGCCGCAATTACGAAGTTTCAAAACGAAGGTGACAAAAATGGATAACGAGTATAAATATCTTGATTTGCTAGAAAGAAAGCTTGATCCCATTCAGCGCAAAGTTTGCTGCCGCACAGAGAACACCGTCGTTGCGGCGGGCGCAGGTTCCGGTAAGACCCAAGTTCTGGCGACACGTTTTGCCTGGCTTGTTATGAGCAAAGGCATTCCGGCTTCTAAAATCCTTACGATCACGTTCACAAATAAAGCAACTGGCGAAATGTACGAGCGTATTTACAAAACCTTGAAGACTTTCGCTTCAAAAGAAGAAACGCCAGAACTTGAGAAAAAACGCGCACAAGAAGCCCTTGAAGATTTTTCCAACGTACATATCCAGACTTTTGACTCATATTGCAAAGGTATTGTGGAGCAGGCATGTAATTCTTACGGAATACGTCCGGACTTTTCTGTGGGAGACGGCGATTCCACAAGCGACATACAAAAGCAGGCACTCCCTTTTGTTTTCGAAAACCGCAATAGCCTTGGAATAAAAGCATTCGCCACGGTCGGTAATTATCAGAACTTTGCAGATAAAGTGCTCGCCAACACGATAATAGAACACACATCAATCATTACGCCACCGCACTTTTTCGTTAATAAACTAGAAAAGCAAAAAAGCGAAATCATTAAAGTGTGGAACTTTTTAATTCTGGGCGAATCGGAAAAAGAAGGACGAACCTGCCCCGACTCGCTTAAAGATGCGTTTGAGGAATACAAAAAAGATTCTACGAATGCAACTGCCTTGAATTTGAACATGGCACTTAATTCATTTTATAGCGCAATCGAAGAATGTACGGGAAAAAGCGAAGCTATGTATCTTTCTTCAAAGAAAGTAGAAGAATATGCGCAATCCATTCCAATTTCGAATTTGATTCTTCCTCCTGATTTTAATTTTGAAAACCCCGATCCTGAAGAAATCAAAAAAATCGAATTCGTTTTGGAACTTTTCAAACTTTTTTCAATTAAGTATTCCTCTAAAGCAATTGTAAAAGCTTTGTGGAACTCCATCAAACTTATCCGAAAAACAAGTTTTTTGGAAGAATATTTATCTTCAATTTCTGCTTACATCAAAAACTACGCAGCGATAAAATCCTTGAATGAACTTTTTGACAGTTTTACTGCAAAAATCAACCGTCAAAAAAGGCTTTCGGGAAACCTTACGTTCAAAGACGTTTCCGAACTTTCGCTCGAAATTCTGATAAACCACAAAGAAATCCGCTCGCAGGAAAAACATTCGTTCAATAAGATTATGATTGACGAATTCCAGGATAACAACTCAAAAAACCGCGACCTTCTTTTCCTTATTTCCGAAAAAGATTTTGAGAATGAAGAATTCGGCTGCAAAAACGGGATTCCGACAGCAAACGATATTTTAAACGAAAAACTTTTCTTTGTCGGTGACGAGAAACAGTCAATCTACATGTTCCGTGGAGCGGAAGTTTCGGTTTTTAACGAGCTGAAAAACAGTCTTGGCGATGATAACTATTTGCAGATGGCATACAACTATCGTTCAGACAACGAGCTGATTACAGGCTTTAACCGTATTTTTGGCGCGGACTCTTTTATCTTTGACCCAACGACACAAAAACCTTTTGAAGCTAAATATGAGACAAACGCCATAAAATACGACCCCGAAAAAGGATGCGAACTTGAGCAGAGTGAACTTACGCTCGAAAACTCACGTATTCATCTTTGTGCGCTTAATTCAACGTTTAACAAAAATGATACAGACAAGCTGTTCCTTGATAAAAAAACTCAGACCGCATACTTTATCGCAAAAAAAATTGCCCAGATGATGACAGAACCTGATGAAAACGGCAACAAACGGGAATATCGCGATTTTGCAATCCTTGAAAAAAGCCGCAGCCGCAGTGGGCTTTTAATATGGCTTAATTACTTTGGTGTTCCGTATCAGCTTGACCAAAATACAGACATTTTTACGGACGGGCCCGTAAACGATATTTACACTTTTCTTCGTCTTTGCGTTTACCCCAGTGACAATAATGCTTTTGCATCCTATCTTTCTTCGCCTTTCTGCAACCTTAGCCAAAAAGCATTACAGACGGTCTTAGTCGAAGACACACTTTCGACGCTTCCAGAAACAGAGGACGAGCTTAAGCAAAAAGCAGAAACTAGTCTTTCTGAATTTAATGAAGAGCAAAAAAAGCGGTTTGTAAAAGGCGTTTTGTATATTAAGCAAAAAACACATCAGGTTTTGAGCCAAAAGCTTTCTAAAACAATAACAGATTTGTGGCACGAAACAGGTTACATTTATTCCACGATGGAAAATCAAAAAACAGAACTTTATGCGGAACTTTTTGACTTTCTGTTCGAGCTTGCCCGCCAGTGCGATGACAGCCAGAAAAATATCTCTTGGTTCGTTGACCAGCTTGCTACGGTTAAAAACAAAACAAATTATTCACATGATGATGAAGAAATAGACGTTGGTGATATAACTTATCCGCTAGAAGTGAACGATGCTGTTCAAATTATGACGATTCACAAAAGCAAAGGACTTCAGTTCAAATATGTTTTTATAACAGGCTGCATTGATTCGCGCTCCAAGAACGACACAGCACGCGTTTTCTTTGATGATGAATACGGTGCTTCAATAAAGCCCGAAACCGAATCGAAAAATTATTTTTCTATTATCCTAAAAACACTTTCTTTCAAAAAGAACCTTGCGGAATTCCGGCGTCTTGTTTATGTCGCAATTACACGCGCTATATCGCAAGTATATATCGTAGGTTTCTGGGATCCTAACTCAGATTCAAATCGCAAATCCAGCGAGAATGAAACAGAGAATATCAAACTGATTGAAAAAACCGCCCTCAAATTTTATGGCGATGAGCTTAAGGACGCGAACTATTCATTGGGATTCGAGAGTTTTTCCAATTTGGCTGAAACGCCTTTCACTTACGAAGGAATAAAGCCTGTCACTAAAAAAGAGGCAACCACAACTGAAAAACCGTCTGCACAAACGGAGCCGTGGCAGAATGGCGCTCATAATACCCGGATTTTTGATGAGCTTCCATGCGACACAGAAGAAGTGCCTTACGAAGAACCTGTTTCAAACAGGAAAACGCCGAGCGGATTGGAAGAAGAAGTACGGCTACAAAACTCGGCTGAGTCCGGGGCTGGCTTTGGAACTGGCTCTGTCACTGAACAAAAACTCGACACAGGAAACGACGTTCTTGAAAACCAAGACTTTACAGCCGCCGATTTTGGAACGCTCGTTCACGACTACCTTTGCGCACAGGCAGAGGGGATTGAGCCGGAAGCATATCAGCCGCCGATAAAGCTTTTCAAACAGCTTTCAGAAGCGAAAATAGCCGAAAACAAAGCTACTTGCGTAAAAATGTGCCGCGATTTTTCCGCAAGCCCGCTTGGGAAAGCCGCGTATTCCGCTCCGGAGAGCGCACGAGCCCAGAACCGCTTTATAAAAGCGGAGTGGGCGTTCCGTATGTTTTATCAGGACGCAATTTGGACCGGCTCAATCGATTTGCTTTTTGAAAACGCGGACGGAACATACACGATTGTCGATTACAAGTCCGATGAGCAAATCCATCCGGAGCTGTACTCCGGGCAGCAAAACTGCTACCGTACCGCCGCCAGCAAACTGCTTCGCGTCCCGGAGGACAAAATCACCTGCAAACTGTGGTATTTGAAGCACAATAAAGAAGTGGAGATTTAGCGGCTGGCGAGTGCGCCGCACCCTGCGCGAAACTACCGCACCGCCGGCACTTTCTCGATATCCGTCGTGACGCACGGACTCAAAAACTCCCGTTTCATCTGCCAGCCGTCTTTCGTGTATGATTTCGCGAGCGTCAGAACATGCCGCCCGTATGCGGCGGTGATTTTGTCCACAGCGTCCATCAGATGAATCTTCTTAATATCTTCAAGCGGGTCTGCCCACAAGCAGAACTGATACTGCGCGGGCATTATCTCCAACAGCGACACCATAATCACCTTGTAAGCGTAACCAGGCCGATATATGTGCGGCAGAATGAGCCGAGCCGCATTCACTATATCAGGCGTATATGACGTGAGACGGGGCAACCTGACGATGGCGGCGTTCGAATACTGGCTCTCCGCATCATCAGAGTAATAATTGCACGTAGAGATAGTAACCTGAACCGACTGGCACTTGCTGCCCTGCTTGCGAAGCCGTTCCACAGCTATTTCCGTATATTCCACCAACGCGCACTCCAGCGTTCCTATATCGTACACTTTGACCGAAAACTGACGGCTGGAAGTTATAACATCCTTTTTTTCGCGCGTTATCTTATCCATGGCGCGTATGCCGTTCAGTTCCTGCACAGTGTCAAATCCCTGAATCGTAAGAAGCTTTTTCGCGTCGTACAAAGACATACGCTTCAGCATCAACGCGTTTTTTATGCCGTGCGATTTAAGCGTTTTTGCCCGCTGCCTGCCTATCCCCCAAATATCCCCGCAATCCACCGATTCCAAAAGCGCATCAACCTCATCCTCGTTATACACAAAGACCCCGCCGTGCTCCTTTGCCTTTTTGTTGTACAGTTTTGCGAGCGTTTTTGTTGGAGCGGCACCCACGCAAATCGGTATTCCTACTTCCCTGTAAATGCGCCGTTTAAGGTCGTGCCCAATCTTCTCATAATCTTTTATACTCCAGTCACATTTGTCAAAAAACAAAAAGGCTTCATCAATCGAGTATTCTTCTATATCCGGGGCGTATTCAAGATAAATCGATGTTATCCGCCGGCTTATATCGGCATAGAGCGTGTAATTGCTCGAGAAAACAGTGATTCCACGGCTTTCGCATACACCGCGCACTTTGAAAAACGGGTCGCCGCGCTTTATCCCGCAGGCTTTTGCCTCCTTGTTCAGCGCGATAATTATCCCGTCATTGTTAGACAGAACCGCGACAGGCTTTCCGCGCAAATCCGGGCGATAAATCTGCTCGCATGATGCATAAAATGAGTTTCCGTCCGCGTGTAAAATCATATTTCCCTGACCGTGTGTATTACATGCGTAACAGCGCCAGTAATCATGGCTTCCTGTTTTATGTTGAAAACGCGCCCCAAAGCAAAATGCCCGTCCGACTCATATACGACAAGACTGTTCGGCGTTATTTTTTTCGCCCTGTCTATAACCAAAAGATCCCCGTCGTAAATTCCCATATTCCTGTAGTGCGAGCTTTCTATCTGCATAAAAACCGTTGCAGACGGATGCGTTATGAGGACAGCGTTCAAATCTATCGTTTTGCTTTCGTAGCCCTGCGCCGGACTGGGAAATCCTGTAATCATCGTAAACTTGATGATAATATCAGTTTAATGATTTGTCAATTAAAATAACCGTTTAGTTATTTATTTATTTTAAAAATCATTGTATAATTTGATTATGGATGCGGAAACATTTTGGAAAAAAGTGAAAATGCTGCTCTCTGAACGTGACGTGAACCAGGACTGGCTTTGCGAAAAGACAGGTATCGTACTCGGCTCCCTGCGCAACAAAATCTCGCTCGGAAGGCTGCCAAGTTTCGAGGAAGCTCTTAGAATCGTGGATGCTTTCGGAATGACGATGGAAGGGTTCAAGGCTTATCCTGAAATTCCGCAAAAAGACGTGATAAACATCCCTGTTTACGAGCAGGCTCTATCTGCCGGCCGCGGCCAGGAGCTACACGATTCCGCCGAGGTCATGGATTACGTCGCGCTTCCTTCAAGCCTAAAAAAATACCACGAGAATATGAGCGCGTCTTATGTCCGCGGAGATTCCATGGAACCTACGCTTTTTGATGACGACATCATCCTTTTTGACCGCTTTGGCTATGACGGCGCGGACGGCATATACGTCATCAATTACAAGGGCGCGGGATTTGTAAAACGTCTGCAGCGCGACAAAAATTTTGTGCGCATTATCTCTGACAACAAAAAGTATTCAGAAATGACCGAAAACGGCGAAAGCGATGACTTCCGTGTCGTCGGCAAAGTCCGCTATGTAATGCACAAAGTCCAGGGCTAGTTTTTTTGGGGATTAATTGAAACGAGCACCCCAGTCATACAATATCTCCGCGAACTCGCCCCCCTATCTATCTTTTCTAAACCGAACAAAAATGATACACTCAAAATGTCGCGGTCTTTGACCAAGCGGTTTTCCGTCCTCTGGCGGATATGAAAAAACGATGAACACCTTATGGTGCAAAACAGGAGCGTGTATGAAATTCATATTTTTAGGCCCTCCGGGTGCAGGAAAAGGCACTCTCGCGGCAAAAGTCGCAGCATCCTACAACATTCCCCACATCTCCACTGGCGAGATTTTCCGTGCTGCTATCAAAGCAAAAACTCCGCTCGGACTTAAAGTTCAGGCAATAATTGATTCAGGTGCGCTCGTTAGCGATGATATAACGATTGAGCTTGTCAAAGACCGTCTTTCACAGGCGGATGCAAAGAACGGATTCATCCTTGACGGATTCCCACGCACAATCCCGCAGGCAGAAGCACTTGCAAAAATCATTCCGATCGACTCAGTCGTAAACTTCGACATTGAAGACAACGAAGTTGTCGGCAGACTTTCAGGCCGCCGTGTCTGCAAGAACTGCGGACAGAACTTCCACGTAGAATTCATGCCACCAAAAGTCGAAGGAAAATGCGACAAATGCGGCGGCGAGCTTTACACGCGCGATGACGACAAAATAGACTCGATAAAGCACCGTCTCGAAGTTTACCGCTCACAGACGGCTCCGCTCATCGATTTCTACAGAGAAAAGAATCTTCTTACCGACATTGATGCACGCCCGGCTACAGAAAAGATTCTTACAGAATTCGAGAGCAAATTTCCGCATTAATGCAGATTGCCGCCGGAAACTGACATGTATGAAATAGAATTGAAAGCATGGCTAGATGACAGACAAAGCGCAACAAAGATTCTTAACGAAACAGCCAGATACGACGGCATCCACGACAAAATAGACACATACTGGTCGTTGCAACCACAGGGCGGCAGCGGCCAGCGTGTTACAATCAGAATACGAAAAGAAACAGTAACGATGGGAAACAACGGCACGCCATCCACTGTTTTTATCGTGACATATAAAAGGCACACAAAAAACACATCTCCTTCCGGTGAAACTTACGAAGTGAACGATGAGAAGGAATTTGAGCTGCCCTCAGAAGATGCGGCGGAAGCTTTCCGCACATTTCTGGAGGACGCTGGTTTTCGAGTTTCATTGAACAAACACAAGATTGCAGAAGGCTGGTACAAAGACGATTATCACATAGAGATTTGTACAGTTGACAAGCTCGGAGACTTTATAGAAATAGAAACGCTGGCTCAAAACGATGAGCCGGTAACCGTTCAAGCACGGCAAAAGGGAATTCTTGATATACTTGACCGATGCAAAGTTCCAAGAAACCGCATTGAGAACAAATATTATCGGGAATTGCTTGAAGAAAAACAAAACGATAACAACGCGGAGAATTGAAACCCACGGCACAGGCGAAAAGATACAGAGATGCCCGCTCTTGCGAACTTTCCGGGCAATTCTGATTTCGTCCGGGTTCAGATTCTTGCATACGATACAATGGAGAAAAACGATGAAACTGACAGGGAAAGAAGATATACTTCTAAAGCTGTACGGAACGGCTGAAGAAGCGAAAAAACAGGCGGAGCGATACGAAAAGCTGCTCGCCGAATATACAAAACGATACGGAACTCCCGCTGATTCCAGCTCAATACGGCTTTTCAGCTCGCCGGGACGGACGGAAATCTGCGGAAATCACACCGACCACAACTTGGGCAAGGTTCTGGCAGCGAGCATTCACCTTGACTGCATAGGAGCCGTTGAGCCGGCTGACGGCACGATAACTGTGCACGACATCACCTACAACGAAGATTTTTCAATTGATATAACTGACACTTCGCGGAAAGCGGGCGAAACAGGCTCCGCTGCATTGATACGCGGAATGCTTCAGGCTTTAAAAGAGAAGGGGCTTAAGACAGGCGGATTCAAGGCATGCTTCCAGAGCGACGTAATAGCCGCCGCCGGCGTAAGCTCATCCGCTTCGTTCGAGATGATGATCGGAACGATAATAAACCACCTTTACAACGACGGAAAGCTTCCTGTAAGCGTCTTGGCTTCCGCAGGACAGTACGCCGAAAACAAATACTGGGACAAAGGCTCCGGACTGCTCGACCAGACTGCGTGCGCCACCGGCGGCATGGTGACAATCGACTTTGCCGATCCAGTTAACCCGGCGGTAAAGAAACTCAACTTTGATTTTGCCGCGCAGGGCTACACAATGATGATTGTGAACACAGGAAAAAGCCACGCCGATCTTTCCGCCGAATACTCGTCCATTCCGAACGAAATGAAGTCCGTCGCCGCCGTGCTCGGACAAAAAACATTGCGCGGACTTACTTTTAAGGACGTATGCGCCAAACTTCCGTTAATCCGGGAAAAGTGCGGCGACCGCGCTGCTCTTCGTGCCTTTCACTTCTTTGAAGAGAACGACCGCGTAGAAGAACAGGCAAAAGCTCTTGAAAACAACGATTTTGCGACTTTCTTAAAGATAATAACGGAATCTGGAAACTCTTCCTGGAAATGGCTTCAGAACATTTGCGTTCCGAACCATGAAGAAGAGCAGCCAGTCGCCGTATGCCTCGCTCTGACAGAGCATTTCATTAAGACACGCGTTCCCGGAAAAGCGGCTTGCCGCATTCACGGCGGCGGTTTTGCAGGCGTCATCCAGGCTTTTATCCCGTCTGAATGCGAAAGCGAATACCGTGCTTATATGGAGAAAGCTCTCGGCTGGTCACCAGCGGCTGGAACGAAAAGCCCTGTATACAGCATGAAAATCAGACCGCTCGGTTCCGTTGAAGTAAAGTAACGCTGAAAAAACACGCTTCGCGCGGGTTGCGCACCACAACTCGCGCCCAAACTCACATCACAACACGTCGCCGTAGCACACTATTACAACATGTCACCGTCATAATGACAAAAAGTGAAATAATGTGTATCATTCTCTTGTACGGAGGCAAAAATGATATTCGAGGCAAAATACACACCAGTTTTAGAAGATTACAGCAGAAACGGGAAACTAAGCCCTACAGCTATTCTTAAGATACTTGAGAATGCCGGAAGCCGTCATTCAGAAAGCGCGGGCGACAGCATCCTTCAAGGCTGCCGCGACGGTCACGGCTGGGTTCTTACCGACTGGCGGCTTGAAATCCTTGAATATCCTGCTTACAGAGAAAACATCCGCACAGAAACGTGGCCGGAAGCGGGAAAAATAATATTCGGCACAACACGTAACTTCCTTATGTACGATGATAAAGGCAAAAACGTCGTAAAAGCCTCTACGAAATGGGTACGGCTCGACCTGAACACCGGCAGACCTGTCAAAATCGAGCCCGAACTAATGGAAAAATATCATCCTGATGAGAAAAAAATTTTCGAAGACGGAAAAATGCCAAAAATCACGGAGCCCGAAAGCTGGACGGCTGAAAAAACGATACAGCTCAGACGGAGCGACATTGACTTTAACAATCACCTTCATAACTTATGCTATCTTGATTTTGCGCTCGACATGCTGCCGGAACCGGTTTACGCTGAGTGCGCCTTTAAGAGCATACGAATCTCTTATAAGAGCGCTGTCAAAGAAGGCGAAACTATCATCGCAAAGTACGCACCCGTTGAAGGGAAACATGTTGTCGGCATTTTCGGCGGGGACGGCAGCCTGAAGACGCTCGTGGAATTAGAATAATTTGCTTTTTCGCAATTCACAAGCTATAATCTTCGTATGAAGGTGAAAAAAGTACTTTTAATCTATTTTATCTCTCTTTTGCTTATTTTTGCTGGTATAGGTGCTGTCATCTATTTGGATTGGTACACGCAAATTAATGCGACCGCAGTTGAAGACCCGCCAAAATACAAGGAAACGCTTACAGCCGTTGCCGATTTTGACTACAGACCATTCTCTTTTATAGACAGTAACGGAAAGATTGCCGGTTTTGATATTGACCTTATGAAAGCTGTTTCTCAGAAGCTCCATAAAGAAATTGACGTATGTCTTATGACTTGGACAAAGGCATCCGAGGCTCTGAACGGAGGTGGCGCAGATATCATCCTGGGTATGGAATACTCACCGGAGGAATATCCGGGATTAGATTTTTGCGTTCCTATAGGCAACGATTCTTTCGTTTTCTTCGGCAAAAAAGAACTTAAAAATTTCGGCCAGCTTTATTCAAGCAAAATAGCAATTATCCGTGATGCCGGACAGGCTCAAACGTATCTTGAGGCATACGATCTGGGCAACAATCTTGTTTTCTTCCAGTCATATACAGAGATGTTCCAGGCTGTAGCGGACGGCACATGCGATTTTGCGTTCTGCCGATATACAGTCGGAAGATTACGGGCAGCTGGAATCGACTCGTCCATAAAACAAGCAAGCTCTTCCCTTTTGAGCGTTGCGCTTTCAAGCGCAGTTAAAGCCGGAAACAAAAAACTTCACGACGAGCTTAACGCCGCGATAATAGCACTCGCAAAAGACGGAACGCTCGATGCCATCGCCGACAAATGGATGAACTCTTATGTGAAATTTTCGAACATTTCCGATGTCGTCGAAGAATACAGCACGCTGATAATTTGTATATCGACAATTGCTGTTCTTATGTTGCTTGGAATAATCATTTATTACACCACACGGTCTCATAACGAGCAGAACAAAAAAACAGTACAGATAAAAAAAGAAGAAAAGGATGTTTTCCTGGAACTGTACAACCGCAAGGGCATGGAACAGCGGATGAAAGAGGTTTTCCGCGCTGACACCGGTTCTTCAGTTCATGCAGTTTTCGTGATAAACATAAACAACTTCAAGAAGATAAACGACAAGTACGGCTACGAAAAAGGAAACGACGTGCTTAAAAACATCGGGCAGCTTTTACGGATGAGTTTCCGCGAGAAAGACTGCACAGGAAGGCTGAGCGCGGACGAGTTCGTCGTGCTTATGACCGACGCGCGTGACGAAAACACCATCATGTCAAAAGCGGAGCGGCTGTACAAGGCTATTGCCGATTTCTACAATTTCACGGAAATGGAAGGCACCATCTACGCGAGCATAGGTATCGCGATTTTCCCGCAAGACGGAACGACTGCCGATGCGCTTATAAAGAACGCGAGCAAAGCACTTGGAGTTGCAAAGAAGAAGAACAAAGACAAAGGCAGCTGCATGCTTTACGGAAGCGATATGACTAACGCCGAGTAAAACGGATATGGTGCGAGCTATTTCTGCAAATTCCGGATTGAGTTCAGTACCGCGATAACAGTCACGCCGACGTCGGCGAAAATCGCCATCCACATATTCGCGATTCCCACGGCTCCCAAGCCCAGGCACACGACCTTTACGCCTATCGCAAAGAAAATGTTCTCGTAAACGATGCGCAGGCACTTTTTCGCAACCTTCATCGCCTTTACTATCTTAAGCGGATTGTCATCCATAAGTACGACGTCGGCAGCCTCTATCGCCGCATCAGAGCCAAGCGCACCCATCGCTATTCCAACATCCGCGCGAGAAAGTACTGGCGCATCGTTAATGCCGTCACCCACGAAAGCCAAGTTTTCTTTCGCACCTTTGCTCCCAAGAAGCTCCTCTACTTTCGTAACCTTGTCGCCCGGCAGCAAGTTGCAGTAAACCTCGTCTATGCCAAGCCCAGAAGCCGTTTCCTCGCCCGATTTTTGATTGTCGCCAGTGAGCATTACAGTCTTCTTTATTCCGAGCTTCTTCAGTCTCGCCACAGCTTCCGCCGAATCTGGCTTAACTATGTCAGAGATCACGATGTGACCGGCGTATGCGCCGTCTATCGCAACGTGAATAATCGTTCCTGTGCAGTGACAGTCCATGTACTCTATTCCGTAGCGCGCCATCAGTTTCGCGTTGCCCGCCAGAACTTTCTTGCCGTCCACAAAAGCTTCTATTCCGTGGCCGCTAATTTCCTTAACGTCCGTGACGCGGCTCTTGTCTATCGGCTTACCATAAGCACGCTGCAAACTCAGGCTTATCGGATGGTTCGAATAGCTTTCGGCGAACGCAGCGATTTCCAGCAGCTTTTCGTCGTCCATAGGGCTGTGGTGAATACCGCTAACCTCAAAAACGCCTTTCGTCATCGTGCCAGTCTTGTCAAACACGATATACTTAACTTTAGATAATGCTTCAATATAGTTGGAACCTTTGACAAGCACGCCGTTCTTGCTCGCCGAACCGATTCCAGCAAAAAAACTGAGCGGAATACTTATAACGAGCGCGCACGGACAGCTTATTACAAGGAATGTCAGAGCCCGATAAATCCAATCGCCAAAGTCCGCGTCCATGCTAAGCACGAGCATGCGGAAAAGCGGCGGGACAACGGCAAGCACAAGCGCACACAAACACACTGCCGGTGTGTATACCCTTGCAAACTTAGAGATAAAGTTTTCCTGACGCGCTTTTTTCGACGACGCGTTCTCCACAAGGTCAAGAATGCGCGATGCAGTTGATTCGCCAAACGGCTTTGTCGTCCGAAGCTTTATGAAACCAGAAAGATTTATACATCCGCTCGAAACCTCGTCACCAATGTTCACTTCGCGCGGAATACTTTCGCCTGTAAGCGCAGACGTGTCGAGTGTCGTTTCGCCACTTTCGATAATGCCGTCAATCGGGATTCGTTCGCCGGGCTTTACAGCGATTATCGTTCCAACGGCTACTTCGTCAGGCGAAACTTGCACAAGTTCGCCGTTCTCTCCCTCAATGTTCGCAAAATCCGGGCGGATATCCATAAGCGCGGATATGTTCCGGCGGCTTTTTCCAACGGCAATCGATTCGAACAGTTCGCCCACCTGGTAGAACAGCATGACGAACACGCTCTCGTCCCAGTTTCCAAGAATTATGCCGCCAACCGACGCGACAGTCATAAGGAAGTTCTCGTCGAACGGCTGCAGCTTGATGATACCCTTAATCGCCTTTTTGATTATACCGCTTCCAATGACAAAAAATGGAATCAGATAAACCGCCATCTCCGTATACGTCACGCGCCAGTCGGCTATGTCCACACCGTACACTGATGCAAGCAGCTCAGAAAGCGGCACAATCTTAATAATGGCAAGCAGTACTGCCGTGATTATTATACGTATAAGCGTGTTTTTCTGTTTCTTTGTCATGGTATTTTCCTTCTGGCGGGCCCGGCAGAAACTGCCGTCGGGCGATGCCGACCATTCAGTTTAGAACTCGATTTCGCAGTCGTCCTCAACCTTCTTGCAGTTCTTGAGGACATCCTTCATGACTTTTTTCTCGTCGGCTCCGTCCTCAAAATCCACCGTCATCTTAAGAAGCATAAAGTTTACTGTCGCGTTTTTAACGCCAGCCGTCTTTTTTGTAGCTTCTTCCATCTTTGCGGCACAGTTCGCGCAGTCAACATCAATTTTATAAGTCTTTGTCATAGTAATCTCCTAATCGGCTCCTGTTCGTAAGCTCTGGTATCGATACGCAGCGCTTTTTTCGGCAGCTTCGTTTAATTTGCAAGTTTGTACATTTGAATAAGTATTCAAATGATATTTGAAATATATCCCTCTTCACAAAGATTGTCAAGCGGAAAAAATGATGCACTCAAAAAAAGTTGACATATCAGTTGTACAATCATACTATATCTCTATCGCGAAACGGCTCTGTATGCCGTTATTCACACTGGATGAAACAATGAAAGTAAATGCACTTTCACAGGGAGTAACATGCGTGTAATGACTTATTCCGAAGCACGTCAAAATTTTGCCTCAGTACTTGATCGTTCAGAAGCTGAAGGAGCCGTTCTTGTAAAACGTGCAGATGGATCCATGTTTCGTATTTCTCCAGAAACAAAAAATAAATCGCCATTTGAAGGTATAAAAACTCTTTGTAATCTTAAAAAGACTGACATACTCAATGCATTACGAGAAACAAGAGAAGAGAACTAACCTCGTAGCTTCCATAGCAAGAATTAAGTTTTCATTTTCCGTATTTGCGTGATTATTTACTCTTCGTGTTCGTCGTTTTCTTTAAGGTGGGAAAGTCCGCACTCGATTATCATCATAACGTGGTTGTCGTCGAGCGCGTATTTTACTTCTTTGCCCTCTTTTGTGCCACGCACGAGCTTTGCGTTTCTAAGCACGCGCAGCTGATGCGACACCGCGGATATGCTCATGTTCAGGATTTCTGCTATCTCGCCGACATATAAGTCTTTAACTTCAAGACAGCTCAGGATTTTCGTGCGCGTTGAGTCACCGAAAACCTTGAAAAGCTCGGCGAGGTCATAGATTGTCTCTTCGTTCGGGATTTTGTTCCGCACTAAATTAACGAAGTTTTCTGAAGAGGCTGTTTCAAATTCAGGTTCCTGTGTACTCATGCTCTAAGAATACACCAATTCGGAATAAGCCGACAAGCACCCCACAGCTCGCGAGCTATTGACAATTTTTTCCGTTTCATATACTATCATCTTCGTTGCAGCGCAAGCTGATGACATTCCCCTGTAGCTCAGTCGGTAGAGCAACAGACTGTTAATCTGTGGGTCCCTGGTTCAAGCCCTGGCGGGGGAGCGAGCACTTCTCAAACGAGAAGTGCTTTTTTTGTTTAAACGCCACGAGGCTTAAAAAATAAAAAAATACAATGCACTAACGACAAAAAAACTTTCTGTAAATACTCATAATTTTATTAATAAAACAATATAAAATCCCACAAAAACAATGATTATTATGCTAGAATGGAACTTGTAAAACGAAGAGGAACTAGTTAAATGATTACTGGCGAGATTAAGAACAAAATAGACTCGATTTGGGATGACTTTTTCAGCGCAGGAATGAGCGAATACCTGACTGTCATTGAGCAGTTCTCATATCTTATGTTCATCCACTCTCTTGATGAAGTTGAGAACGAAACTGAACAATATGAAAAGATGTCGGGAGAAACTAAAGAGCACATATTCCCTGCCGACAAGCAGAAATACCGCTGGCACATCTTTAAGACTTTTGAAGAAACAGAACTCTTCAATCTGATGAACAAAGAGATTTTCCCGTTCATCAAACAAATAAACGCAAACGAAGAAAGTGCCTTTGCACGCTACATGAAAGATGCGGCGTTCTCAATTCCAAGTCCGCAGACATTAAAAGCCGTAATAACAAAGCTTGACGAGCTTTTTGAAAACCCAGAAGTTCAGTCGCGCGACATGCTGGGCGACATCTACGAATATGTTCTGAGCAAAATGAATTCATCCGGTCAGGTCGGAATGTTCAGAACGCCAAAGCAAATTCGCGACATGATGGTTCAGATTATAAGACCACAGCCTATGGACAGAATCTGCGACCCTGCCTGTGGTACTGCGGGCTTTCTTATTTCGAGCGCAGAATTCATCCGTGACACATACGGCACTAAAATGGGCGATAAGGAATGGGAGCATTATTCAAAAGGCTTGCTCACAGGTTTTGATACAGGAAGCACGATGCTCAAAATTTCCGCTATGAACCTTCTGCTTCACTCGATACATGAGCCGCATATCGCTTATCAGGACAGCGTTAGCAAGAACAACGAGATTGAAGGTGAGTTCGACGTTATCCTGGCAAATCCGCCGTTCACAGGAAGCGTAAACAAATCGACGATTGCGGAAAGCCTTACGAATGTCTGCGCGACAACAAAGACAGAGCTTTTGTTCGTAGCACTTTTTATCCGTATGCTAAAGAAGGGCGGTCGCTGCGCATGTATAGTTCCTGACGGAGTTCTTTTCGGCTCTTCCAATGCACACAAGGCACTTAGGAAAGAGCTTGTAGAGAATCATCAGCTTGCGGCTGTTATCAGTATGCCTAGCGGCGTGTTTAAACCCTATGCCGGAGTAAGCACGGGAATACTCGTTTTTACAAAGACAGGTGCAGGTGGAACTGACAATGTATGGTTCTATGACATGAAAGCAGACGGCTACAGCCTTGATGACAAACGCCAGCAGATAGACGCGAACGACATCCCAGACATAATAAAACGCTTCCATAACCTTGAAGCGGAAAAAGACCGCAAGCGCACGGAGCAGTCTTTTTTCGTTCCAAAATCTGAGATCGTCGCGAACAACTACGACCTTTCTATAAACAAGTACAAGGAAGTTGTTTACGAAAAAGTTGAGTATCCGGCTCCGAAAGTTCTTATTGGAGAGATAAAGGAATTGCAGAACGAGATAGCGGCAGACTTATCTGAGCTTGAAAGGATGCTTGGAGAATAAGTTTGATGACAGAAGACGAACTTCACCAGCTAAAACGTGAACTTTATAAATGGGCTAAGCAGAATCTGCGAGGTCAGAAAGTTACAAATGTAGACAGCGGAAACATTATAGAAATCTCAGCCCAGGGCATTGGTGAATGGTATTCAAAGTCAAAATCAGAAGAACAGATTAAATCTATTACACTGCTTACTGAAATCTTGCAAAGCGCAAGGTTGACTCATACCTCTAAAAACACTCATTCTGAAAGAAAGAACGCACCTACTTTTGAGTATTACGAGTGTCCTATTGAAATAGATGAAAAAGGATTTAATGCTGTAACAAGTATTAAAGTTGTTATTGAAAATGTTGGGGACAGAAGAATTTACTATCACCACTACTTAGGTGATTTAAAAAATCAAACCGCCCTCAACTCTAGTGCGCCAACCAATTAAGGAAATAACGCAGTTTTATTGGACGGTTCTATGGACAAATATAGCACAGATAATGGGAATGTCAAGAGCAAAAGAATGAGCGAGTGGAACACGGAGAATTGAACAATGGAAAAATATAAAACAGTACGACTTGGAGATGTGTGCGAAATTGTAATGGGAACATCACCAGAAGGAAAAACAATTTCGCAAAATTCTTCTGCCGGAATTGAATTTCATCAAGGAAAAACTTGTTTTGGTAATTTATATCTCAATGAATCTGGAATGTTTACAAATTCTCCTATTAGATTTGCAGATGCTGGAAATGTAATAATGAGCGTTCGTGCTCCTGTAGGTGATTCAAATATTACACCTAGAAAAATCGCAATTGGACGAGGCTTGTGTACTTTTAATACAAAAAATAATTTTGAAAAGTTATTTTTGTATTATTACTTAAACAGTCAGATTGATTTTTTGAGATTACAAAGTACAGGCTCAACATTCAAAGCTGTAAACAAAGATGTGATTTCAGACTTGCAAATTCCACTTCCTCCTCTACAAGAACAAAAACAAATAGCAGCAATTTTAGACAAATGCACTGAACTCATCGCAAAGAACAAACTTATGCTCGAAAAATACGATACATTAATCAAATCCCGATTTATCGAGATGTTTGGAGATCCTGTACAGAATCCTATGGGATGGGAAAAAACTGAGCTTGGGAATATGTGCAAAGAAGTTCGATATGGCACAAGTAAGCCTGCAATTGAGAATGGGAAATATACTTATCTTAGAATGAACAATATCACATTTGAAGGCGAGCTAGATTTAGCAAATACCAAAACAATAGATATTTCTGATGAAGAACTACCTAAATGTTCTGTTCAAAAAGGGGATATTCTTTTTAATCGAACAAATAGCATTGAATTATGTGGTAAAACCTGCCTTTACAAGTTAGATGAAACAATGGTGATTGCAGGATATATAATACGAGTAAGAGTAAATGAAAAACTCAATCCTCAGTATGTTTCTACATTCTTTAATACTAAATCTATAAAGAAATTACTCAAAGAAATGGCTAAGGGAGCAGTTAATCAGGCAAATATAAATGCACAAGAAATGCAGTCTATTCAAATACCAGTACCTCCAATAACTTTGCAAAATGAATATGACAGTTTTGTCCAACAAATCGACAAATCAAAATTTGCCGTGCAGAAATCACTCGAAAAAGCTGAAACTTTATATAAATCTTTAATGCAAGAATACTTCGGATAACTACAGAAGAGTGCTATGACAAATACTTTTGGTGATTTTTTTGTGAACTCGTGATATGATAAATTGAATGGAGGTTGCTATGTATATAAAAGACGGAATTTGCTATGCAGGGGAATTGATTCCTGAAATTGAAGTCACCTCTATAAAGCTGCTTGATGACGGCATGATGTTAGTTGAATTCTCTACTGGTGAAACTCGCCTTTTTGATGTTACAACGTTGCTTGACAAAGGTTCTGCTTTCGCTCCGCTTGAATCAGAAGAAAACCGTCGTACAGCAAAAGTGACGCATGGTTTTGTTTCTTGGATGGACGGTAGTATTGATATTGCGCCAGAAACACTGTATTCAGAAAGTTATAAATACACAAAAGAACTTTATGCATAAGGGAAAAATATGCCAGAATTAAGTCGTTTTGAAGGGATGATAATTTATCTGCTTTTTCGTGACAACAAAGAACATAATAAACCGCATGTTCACGTGTATTATGGCGAATATAAAGCTGCAATTGGAATTGACGGAGAACTATTAGCTGGAAAACTTCCTACAAGACAATTAAAGATGGTTACAGGTTGGCTTGCTCTGCATGAAGAAGAAGCGTATGCTGCTTGGAATCTTGCAGTAAGTGGCGAGCATTTCGAGAAAATTTCTCCGTTAAAATAAATTACAAGACAGCTTTGCTTCATCCGTTCAACATATCGCCAAATCAAAATTTGAAATAGGAAAAACAACAAACATCTTGTATAATAAAGTGCAAGAATTAACAATAAGGGAAGAGTTTTATGGCGAACTTTGATTTCTTGGCTTACGACAAAAACTATGCCGCATTCAGCCAGATGGCGGTTCAGGCAGAGCTTCAGTACAACAAGAATACTGTCTTTGCGGCTTTTGCTGCCCGTAAGTCATTGGAGCAGGCCGTAAAATGGATGTATTCCGTTGACGGCGATTTGCGTAAGCCCTATGACGATTCAATTCAGGTTCTCGTACATGAATCGACTTTTGTTAATGCAGTTCCCTCAAACATTCGCCATGACATGCAGCTCGTAATAAAAGTTGGAAACAGCGGAGTCCATGACACTCTCGCAGTCGAAAAGAAATACGTACTGCTTTCCCTAAAGGCTCTTTTCAATTTTTTGAACTGGCTTGATTACACCTACGGCTCAGATTACAAGCAGCGCACTTTCAGCGAAGATGCGATTCCAAAGAACAAAGTCGTAATACCCGTTAAAAAGCCTTCCCAGGATGAAGTAAAAAAATACAAAGAGGAAATAGAATCCAAAGACAATACGATAGAAGAGCTGAAAAAGCAGCTGGCAGAGGCGCTCGCATCGATTAAGGACAACAAGGAGCATCCGTCAAGCAAGCCAGAGCTTAAGGTTGAGGATTTAAGCGAGTTCCAGACACGCAAGATGTTCATTGACGAAGACCTTAAGACGCTCGGCTGGAGAATTGACGGTGTACAAGTCGTTGAGGAATACAAAGTCGATGACATGGAAGGTGTACCCGGCAAGACGGGTTACATTGACTATGCTTTGTTCGGGAAAGACGGCTCTCCGCTTGCTGTGATAGAGGCAAAGAAAACTACAAAAGACCCGAATGTCGGCAAACAGCAGGCTGTTTTGTATGCGGACTGCCTTGAGAGGAAATACGGAAGAAGACCTTTCATCTTCTATACGAACGGTTTTGAGACTTTCTTCTGGGATGATACTCAGTATGCCCCTCGTTCCGTAAGCATGGTATTTTCTATGGCAGATTTGCAGAAACTCATGGATCGCCGTAATCTTCTTCTAGACCTTAACTCCGTGCAGATAAACCTCGATATATCAGGTCGTCCATACCAGATGAAAGCAATCCGTTCCATATGCGCAGAAATGGAGAAGAAAATACGGAAATTCCTTCTCGTAATGGCAACAGGAACCGGTAAAACACGAACAGCAATTAGCATAGTAGATGTTCTGAGCCGTGGTCATTACATATCAAACGTTCTTTTCCTTGCAGACCGCATTCAGCTTGTGGAACAGGCTTATGACGCTTTCCGCGAGAACTGCCCGGATGTGACAGTCTGCAATCTTCTTGACGTAAAGGACAAGGCAGAAAACAAAGGCGCAAGGATTGTATTCAGCACCTACCCTACGATTCTGAATGCCATAGATACGGAAAAAAACAAAGACGGGAACAGAACTTTCACGCCCGCTCATTTTGATTTGATTATCATCGACGAGGCGCACCGCTCCATATTCAAGAAATACAGGGCGATTTTCGAATACTTCGACTCATACCTTGTAGGACTTACGGCGACCCCTAGGCGAGACGTAGACAAATCCACTTTCGAGTTCTTTGAGCTGCAGGACGATGTTCCGACAGATGTTTACGAATACGAAACTGCGGTCAGCGCAAATTATCTTGTTCCGTATTATGCAATAGAAAAGACATCGACCTTCCTTGACGAAGGAATAAACCGCGACAACCTGAGCGATGAAGATTTGGAGAAAATCAGAAGGCAGGAAGAAGAAAGCGAAGAGCCTTTTGAGGAAATACCGCCAAAGGCAATAAACGAATATGTTTTCAACGAGGACACAACGCGCCAGGTACTTGAGGATTTGATGACAAAAGGCATTAAAACCGGTGGCGGTGACAAACTGGGGAAAACAATCGTTTTCGCTTACAACAAAAACCACGCGCAGCATATTGTGGACACCTTCGACAAATACTGGCCGCAGTACAAAGGAAAGATGTGCCAGAGAATAGTATGCGATGATTCCAAAGTAAAATCGACTATCAAGGAATTCAAAAAGAGCGATTCACAACTGCAGATTGCAGTAAGCGTCGATATGCTCGACACCGGCGTTGATATTCCGGAAGTCGTGAACCTTGTTTTCTACAAGAAAATAAGAAGCAAAATAAAATTCTGGCAGATGATAGGCAGGGGAACACGCCTTAGCCCGAACCTTGTATGCACGGACGAAACAGGCTCCTATGTCGGAAAGAAATACTTCTATATTTTCGATTACCTTCGAAACTTTGAGTTCTTCCGCGAGGAAAAGAACGGAATTGAGGGAAACTCAAGCAAATCTCTGAGCGAAAGAATCTTCGCGCACAAATGCTCTGTAATAAAACTGCTGCAGGATTCTGCATGGGCTGACCAGAAATTCATTGATTACAGGGAACAGCTTGTGAGTGAAGTCCTTGCGCAGACGAATGCCCTGAACCAAAAGATTACGCCTGTTCATCTTGTCCTTAAGCACGTCCTTAAGTTCCAGAACGAAAAAAGCTTTGAATGCTTAACCGACGAAGAGGTCATTAACCTTTCAAAACACATTGCTCCTCTTGTTTTCAACGGAGAGCTGGATCAGTACGCTAAGGGCTTTGATAATTTCTGTTATGGAATAATGGAAGCTCATTTGTCAAAGCAGCCCATAAACACCTATCGCTCAAAAATCAAAGCTGTTGCCGAGAAACTATTGCAGAAGACTTCAATAAAAGTTGTACGGGACAATTTGCCAAGGCTGCAACGACTCGCCGTTAATGACTATTACGACGGGCTGAATGTCCTTGACTATGAGGAAATCCGCAAAGAGATAAGGGATTTGGTGCAGTTTTCCGTAGATAATTCGCGCGTTGACCCGATTTTTGTTGATTTTGACGATACCGTAAAACCTGTGGATGTACCGGACGGAACACCGAACCCGACACCAGCCGACAACTTTGAGGAATACAAGAAGAAGGTGGACGCTTATCTTTCAGAACACATGAAGGACGAGGCTATAAACAAGCTACGGACGAATCAGCCACTTACAAAAGATGACTTTGACAGCCTTAATCACATTTTCAAGGAAGAGCTTGGAGATGAAAAAATGTTCGACCAGCTTTCCAACGGTAAATCTCTGGGCGTGTTCATCCGGTGGGCTACTAAAATGGACAAAGATTCCATAAACGATTATTTTGCCGAGTTCATCAATGATTCGAACATGAACAGCATGCAGATAGAGTTTGTTCAGCGTTTGATTGACATCATAATTGAGCAGGGCGAGATAAACATGGAAGCCCTGATGAAAGGTCGCGCACCGTTTGACCGACCGAAGTTCTTTACTTTGTTCGGAAAAGACGCACAAAGCAGGATATATGCGCTTGTAAGAAATCTTAACCTGAACGCAAAAGATGTAGCTTAAAATACTGGACGCGGGGGCGTTGCGGGGGTGTCCCCCGCAGAGGGGTTAGCCCGCGACCATGTGCGGGCGTAAGGGGATACTTCCCCTTCCTAGATTTTTCGGTATCAAACCCCATCACTCTATGAATGTGTAATATCTGCCTAAGTATGGTTCGATATACTCTGGTTTCAGTTCTGAGGAAACAGGCTCGATTGGTGTTGAGAGGTTGCAATCGGGAGAGGTGGCATAATCTACGTAATCAATGCCGTCTTCCGTTACTAAAATGAGATAAACCGTTATTTTCCAATCGGTGTTAAAGTCATCTGGCGTGGGCATTCCGTCATAATCATTTTCGATTGAGATCAGAACTTTATCTTCATATTTAGAAACATAGAAATATACGTGGGAGAAATCTCTTTCGCCTAAACTTGGCATTTGCATCAGGTTTCCGTTTATAAAGACCATTATATCTTCTGGATAATCTACTGAATACATAAAATCTAAATTTTTGTACCGCAAAAAGATATAATCATCTACTCCGTTGAAGTCCATATCGAGTATCAAAGTTTTGTTGGCTATATATTTTCCGTAAATCCAGCCAGTTTTTCCGTTATGGAATTCGATGTTGGTCCAGAAATATGAATAATCGCCGTCTATCTTTTCTGCTTTTCCGTATCCAATGATTTTTACTTTTTCGCCGACATAAAGTTTGTCTATTTTGTTCCCGGAAAAGCCTTCGTGATCGCGGACATTTATTAAGTGATATTGCGTGTAACAATATATCATAAATGCAGCAGTTAGTCATCATTCTTTCTTAGTTACGACAAGGTTGTAGCAAAGTTTTACACGTGGCGATTGCTGTTTAGACATGGCACAATGTTTCGCACGCGGAGATTACCGCTCGGAAGGAAAACTTAATCTGTTTTACCGAAACGAACTATGGACTCACGATAAAAAAAGGCTGTTAATAATAAACTAGGAGGATAATATGAAATCTTTTTATCTTTACAAACAAAAAGGCGGAATCTATTACGCCGAGTACATTGATCCTAGTACGCACCGTCGCTGCGCAAGGCGCTCTATGGGTACGACGAACAAGGAAGAAGCCCTTGCAAAAGCCTGGGCTTTACTCCCCGAAGTTCAAAACAAGAAAGACAAACCTTCCGATGTAATGAACATCATTTCCACGCTCTCAAAGAAAATTATATCCCATGAAGAAGGGATAATGCTCCATGCCTTGATTCTCGACAAATGCCCTGAATTGCGTCCAGCATCTCAAGCTCATGAGACTGCAATTGTGGTGGCAAATACCACAAAGAGAACACCTCTGCTCGCATATATCGCCAATTTTTGGGATTTCGAGAAAAGCGATTATGTCCAGGACAAACTGGCTCACGGTCAGCGCATTGGAAAACGGTACTGCTACGAGCGAAGAAACCATTTGAAATACTGGCAAGAGTTCTTCACTAAGGACGTGACACTAGAAGGTTTGACTGTCACACAGCTCCGCGAATTCGAGCGTTACCTGCAGAAAAGGCATGAGAACAAAAAACTTAAGAATTCAAACGGCAAACCTATCGGTCCGCTCTCAACAATGACAATGAAAAACATAATACAATGCGGAGGAATCTCGTTCAAATGGGCGGTTAGACAGGGTTACATAGCTACCAACCCGGAAGCAGCGCTTACTAAATACTCGCCCGTAGCAAAAGAGCGCGGCATTCTTTCTCCTGAGGAAGCAAGGGAACTTTTCAAGCATGGACAATGGGAGGACGAGCGGTACAGGACAGCTTCGCTCCTCGCCATGATTACAGGAATGCGGCTTGGAGAGATTCAGGCTCTGCGCCGGTGCGACATTGGCGATGACATGATTTACGTAAGACGGTCGTGGAGTCCTAATGACGGACTTAAATGCCCGAAGAACGGCAAGGAAAGGAAAGTTCCGCTACCACCTGAGGTACGGAATAAGCTTATGAATCTCGTAGCGAAGAATCCCCACAAGAACATGTTCGCAGTGTCAGACGGCTTCGTGTTCTGGGGAACTAAGCCCGACAAACCTCTTGTTTCGAACCAGATAACGGATGGATTCAAGAATGCGCTCCACTCAATCGGTATTACGGAGAAAATGAGGGAAGAACGGAACATAGTGTTTCATTCCTGGCGTCATTTCTATGCAACGACGATAGCTCACGACGTTGACGAGAAACATGCGCAGATGGTCTTGGGACACGAGACTCCTGCAATGACGAAGCACTACGCTGACCATCAGAGGGCAAAAGACCTTGAGGAGATGACGACAATCACGAACGAGCTTTATAAAAATCTTATGGCTTTGACGTGAAGAAAGAGTTGCAGCGAGTGCTACATCGACAGTTACTACCGTTCGCTAGTGCAGATGCGCATCTTGGCAGTGCCCGCCGCCGGCTCCTGCGACTAGACTTGTGCCGCACCTTCCGCGCCCAGAAGCTCCACAATTTTTCTGTTTATCTCGTCCGAAAGCTCATGGTTAAGTCCATGTCCCGCATCAGGATAAAAAAACGCGTTCATTTTATTGTCGAGCAAGGCTTCCCTCCCACCAAGTTTTTGGAAAGGATCTTCCTCACCCACAAGATATACGACTTTATCGCGGATTGAATCGATTTCCTGCTTGCTGAAATTGCGCACTTTGTGAAATGCCATCGCCATGTTGTTAAATCCCCTGAGCAAGCTTTTGTAATGAGACATGATAAGCGCGTTGCCTGTGAAAATGCCGTAGTTTTTTCCGCACAGCTTTTTAATGAGCTTTTCAACGTTTTTATCAGTTGGGAAAAGCGCTTCCGGTAAGAAAACTTTAATTAATGGAGGCAGTAGTCCCTTGCGTTTGCCGTTGGGAGCGCTAATCGAAATGCAAATGCCTTTAAGAACTTTTTCGGGGCGGTTCAGCGCGTAAAATTGCGTCAGGTAACCGCCATTGGAGACTCCTGCAAAAAAAGCCTTTTCAATTTTCAGTTCCGAAAGTGTCTGGTCAATCCAGCGGATATCGTCAAAGTCTTTGTTGTAGTTCTCGTTTGGTCTGCTTTTTCCTGGACCGCCCAGCGTGTCGATGGCGTAAAGATGGTAGAACTGCCCAAGATATTTCGCGTTATATATCCACATAAGGGCAGAATCATCCCCGACTCCGTGGAAAAGCACGAGCGGCTCCGCGTTTTTCTTGCCGCTTTCTATTACGTGGGTCGTGCCATAATCCGTGGAAACGTCACATTCCGTAACCTCGCAGTCCCAAGCGGCAAGAAGCTTGTCGTATGTCGCAATGATGTTTTTTCCTTCATTTTCGTTTTTGTAGATTTTCATTTTCACTCCTTATAAGTTGCGATGTGCGCTAAAAGTGGCGATGACACTAAAGGCGACGATGTGCACCAAATGCGCTGCCAAGCTATCAGTTTCCCGCGAATACTCTGTTGTAAAAAGCTTCCAAAGCTTTTGCCATACGCTCTATGTCACCCGAAAAATAACCGAGCATCTCTATCCCGTGATACTCTGCGGCAAGCGCTTCCGCATCCTGATTTTTGATCATGCCGCGCTCATAAAGCATCTTGAAAACTTTTGCTTCATGCTCGATTGGCACTGAAAAAAGCATTTTTTGCCATGTTTCATCTGCCCGTTGATTATGAAACCGCTCGCTTTCAAGAGCATGAAGCAGCGGCGCGATTTTCTCGTTCTGAAGGTAGCCTGTAACAAAAGCCACTCCCGCACGGACAAAATCATCACAAACTACATTTTCGGAGCTGTTCAAAGCCTGGAAAAAACTTGCTTTAAGCGCGTCCGTCATTGCTTCCGCTTTTTGAAGCAATGCATCGAAAATCTCCTGTTTGCTCTTAAAATAGTAATAGATGGAGCTTGTGCGGATTCCGACGGCATCAGAAAGATCACGCATAGACAACGCCGCATATCCCTTTTCGGAGAATAGTTTCAGTGATGTTTCCAAAATACGGTCTTTTGTTTTGTCCTGTGGCATTTTTCTTCCTTTATGCGCACGAAGCGTCTTCTTACGCAAAGATTTTCCGCGAGGTGTTTTCCGCGGTGGCTTCTCGCAAAACATTTTTTTTCGCACAGAGATTTTCGCGACGATTTTCTTGCAAAGTGGCGTCTCGCAAAATCATTCTACCGAACGTTCGTTAGGTAACAAAACTATAACTACTACACCATTATCTGTCAAGCATTTGTCTTTTTTACGTGAGTCAGGATGACAGATAAACCGCCCCGTAATACGACAAATAAAAAATAATATACAACTTTTTGTAAAATTTACTTGACAATAAGAAAAATTAGTTTTATATTTTGATTATCGGAAGGAAAAGTGCACATTCCTTCGGTTAAACAAAAATCTGCATTTTCGCGATGCAGTAGGAGTTTTATATGTCATTTTGGTTTTTAATCGGATTAGGAATTGCTTTGGTACTTGGTGCAATCGTCGTTATCATCAGAAACAAAAAACACACAGGCTGCGAGTATGACGAGCGCCAGATAGCTGCCCGCCGGGTCGCATACAAAGCCGGATTCATCACTTTTGTCGTATGCAATCTCGCCGTCTTCGGCTACGAGGTTATACAGGAAACTTCACTCGTGCTTTTTGCGCCGGGAGTAGTAAGCCTTATTATCGTTCTTCTTTCGCTTCTTGTTTTCGTTGAGATAGCGATTTTCAGTGACGCGTATTTTACACGGACGCGCCCTCTTTCAAAGAGCTGGTGCGTAATTGGTGTTCTTTTAACCGTCCTTTACAGCATCCAGGCGTTCCGCCAGACAGATATGTGGTACAAGGTTTTGAACGGCTCTGTAGCTGTTTTCCTGATAGCCGTTATGTGCGGAATTATCATAAAAATGCTTATTTCGCGGAACGCTGACAAAACAGAAGACGACGAATAGACAAGGGGCAGAGAATGAAAAACTTAAAACTGAAATCTGCCCGCGCACTTAAAGACATGTCGCAGGAAGATTTGGCGAAAGCCGTAAACGTCAGCCGCCAGACAATCAACGCGATAGAGAAAGGCGACTACAACCCTACGATAAACTTATGCATCGCTATTTGCAAAGCGCTTGGGGTAACACTTAACGATTTGTTCTGGGAAAACTAAAACTCAGGCTCTTCAGTATGTACAAATAAAAAGCCCTGCCATCACACAGCTTGTCGATGACAGGGTCTCTCTTTTTTTAGAACCGCAAAACTACTCAATCAGTTTTTTTACGGCACCTGCAATTTCTACAAGGTTCAGTGGTTTTCTAAAGAATTCTGCAGCACCTTTCTTTTTAACATCTTCCTCAACGCCGTCGTCGTTAAGAGATGTAATAACAAACACGACCGGTTTTCCGAATTTATCGTCTTCGTTTATCTGAGAACAAAGCTTAAATCCGTCAACGCCAGGAAGGTTAAGGTCAAGGAGCACAATATCAGGTTTTTTGGCAACCAGCTGCGCACCGGCTTCAAATCCGTCGAAAGCCTGAATAATTTCGATTTCTGGGAAGCGTTTTTCAAAGAATTTTGCGATAACGCTGTTCAATCCTCTATCGTCATCAACAACGAGAATGCATTTTCCATCGCTTGGTTCTGATTCACCTATAAGATCGGACGGGATACGCATGTGACGCTTATTCATAAAGTCAATCAAGTCATCCTGATACACCCTGTACTGTCCGCCAGGAGTGCTGAACGCTTTGAGATATCCATTGCGAATCCAGTTGATAGCTGTTTGGTTAACAACACCACAGATATTCGCAACTTCAAGTGCTGAATAGACAATTGTCTTTCGTGAATCTTTACTCATCTTCACCTCTGAAAAAAAAGCTTACGCAAATCTTCTCAAACCGAATAATCAAAATTTCTCAAAAATCTCTTATATTATAACATCATGTATCAAAAAAAGCAACGATATTCTGTCACTACTGAATTATGATACAAAACGATAGATATACGCATCCAAATGAACAAAGACTTTTTCAAACTTTTTTATCTTGTCTTTAGAAATTCTTTTATTATTTTATTCGAAAAACCAAGTCTTATCAAGGCATTTATAAGCTTTTCGCCATCTTTTCCTTGTTTTGACAGCTTTTTATATGCTTTTTCCAGCTGTTTTTCTTCCGGAGTGTCCTCAAAGAAACGCTCAACAGCCTCAGAAGCAAGCACTTTATTAACTCCGCGAGTCTGAAGTTCGCGCATAAGACGCGACCTGCCCTCATAATGGTGAGCGCCCCGGCTTCTAAGCCACTCCTCTGCAAAGCGGCGGTCAGAAAGCCACCCTTCCCTTTCAAGAAAGTCGAGCGCTTTGTTAGACGCTTCTTCCGAATGAGCTTTTTTCAGCATCTTCAACCGCAGCTGATTACGACTGTGCTCTCGTGAGGCAAGATAACCGACAGCGCACTTTTCCGCCGCGAACGCACTGCCCGCCTGCACAAAATCGGCGAATTCCTCTTCAGAAAGCTCAACGCCGGGCGCGGCATCGTCAACGTTATACTGCTCAAGATACGAAAGCCGCACAAAGAACGACACCTCAGTGTCGAAAAGGCATTTCACACAATCTTTCGAGACACATTCAAGATCATTCAGAACATGAACGCCCATAAAATCTCCCCTGAAAACCGTGCCACACAGCCCGGTATGCTTCTGCGCGGCATAATGCCGCGCGACGCCAAAATGCGCCACTTTCGCACAAAGTCCGCCTTGCGCGAAAAAAAAAGACTGACCCGAAAGCAAAGCTGCTTCCTATCAGTCTTTTTTGCTAAGCGCAACGGCAGAAAGCCCCCTGTAAAACAGGAAGAGCTTTCCAAAAAAGCCGGAAACTAACGCTTGCTGAACTGGAACCGTCTGCGTGCACCACGCTGACCGTACTTCTTGCGCTCAACCATGCGTGAGTCACGGGTAAGATATCCGTTAGCATGAAGTGAAGCGTAGTTAGCCTGATCAACCTGTGTAAGAGCTCTTGCTATGCCATGGAGACATGCACCAGCCTGTCCGTTAAGACCGCCGCCCTTAACATTGATGATAAAGTCATATTTTGTATCGCTTGCAGTAACCATAAGAGGCTGTTTTACAACCTGAATCTGCTCAGGTGTAGCAAAATAATCTGCAAGATCCTTGCCGTTAACAGTTATTTTTCCGTTACCTTCACGGATGAAAACACGAGCTGTTGCTGTCTTTCTTCTTCCTGTACCAATACCGATATTCTTAATCACAATAGGCTCCTACTTAAATATCCAGTGTCTGAGGTTTCTGAGCCATTGATGGATGCTCAGCACCAGCATAGATCTTTACATTCTTCAGCAGTTTGCGTCCAAGACGGCCATTAGGAAGCATTCCCTTGATGGCGAGCTTCAGAGGATCCTCAGGATGTCTTTCAATCGTAGCCTTGAAGTTACGAGACTTAAGTCCACCGATGAAACCAGTATAATGATGATACATCTTGTCTGTCTCTTTACGACCTGTAACTGCAACTTTATCAGCATTAACGATAATTACATAGTCACCCATTTCCTGGTTAGGTGTGTATGTAGGCTTGTGCTTTCCGCGCAATACCATGGCAACCTTAGCAGCAACACGACCGAGCGGTTTGCCAGCAGCATCGATAACGAACCAGTTACGTACTGCATCCTGTTCTTTTACGAAAATAGTCTTCATGTATGTACCTTACAGTATAAAATCTTTTCAGACCTCTTGCCTTGCATCTGGCTGTCAGTCTGTTTCACTGTATCGGGCGAGCAAACCCATAAATGATACGTGAAAATGCAGATATACGGGAAACTAAGAATAGCATTTTAAAGCACTTTTAGTCAACTACATACGAAATTCTTCGCCAAGATAAATCTTGCGCGCTATCTCTGACTTAAGAATGTCTTCTTTTCCGCCCTGAGCGACGATTTCGCCGTTACTTATGATGATAGAACGGTCCGTTATTTCAAGCGTATCGCGGACGTTGTGGTCCGTTATAAGAACGCCGATACCGCGCCGTGCCAGAAGCCGCACCATTTCCTTTATATCCGCTACGGCAATCGGGTCAATACCGGCGAACGGCTCGTCGAACAAAAGGAATTTCGGCTCTATCGCAAGCGAACGCGCTATCTCCGTGCGGCGACGCTCACCGCCGGAAAGCGAATACGCAAGCTGTTTGCGGATTCTTCCGATTGAAAACTCTTCGATAAGGCTTTCAAGCTTCTGCTTTTTTTCCGCTTTCGAAATATCTTTTCGTGTCTCAAGAATTGCCCATATGTTTTCTTCGACAGTAAGCTTCTTGAAAACCGAAGGCTCCTGCGGCAAGTAGGAAATGCCGTAGCGGGCACGCTTGTACATCGGAAGCCGCGTTATGTTCTCTTCATCAAGGAACACGTCGCCTGAATCGGGACGATAAAACCCGACAATCATATAAAAAGTCGTCGTTTTTCCGGCTCCGTTAGGACCAAGGAGTCCCACAACCTCACCGGTATGCATTCTGAAGCTGACGCCCTGGACAACCTTTTTTTTGCCGAAATTCTTATGTAAAGACGAAACAACAAGCGTATTCATCAGTTTTCCCCTTCCGTAACAGTTCCGCTAACGCGTCCGTCGAGCGTAATTTCTTGCGTATCCAGGTCAAAGAAAATCGTCTGTGCGCGGAAAGTGTCTTTGCCGCGGACGACGACGGGATTTCCGTTCATTTCAAGAGTCTGCTCGTTCTTACGGTAGACAGCGATGGCAGATGTGCAAACGGAATTTTTCTGTTCCAGACGTATATTTATTTGCAGGACGGCGGTTTCTGTAGACCTGTCGTACTCTATTATGCCGGCGGTCGCTTTTACGCCGTTCTTTCTGTCGTTTAGATCGACATTATCCTGAAGCCGGGCAATGCCTGTATCTCTGTTGAAAGTAAGCCTTCCGCACGAAAAAGAAAAGCCGGATTTTGTATCCTCGCCTCTTATGTTGCCTTCTGCAATCACTTTTTCGTAATCTTTGCCGGAAAGCGTTATTTTGTCAGCGTAAATCTCCATGTCAGAGGTTTTTACCCATGCGCTTCCTGAAAGCACCGTGTTCTGACGAGTTTCACCGGCATTGCCCGTCATTCTGGAAGCCTTAAATGATATTGATTCAGCGAATGCACTGCACATAAAAAGAACGGCGGCAAAAATGCACACGAACTTTTTCGCCAGCAAGCGTACTTTTCCAGGCGCAAACTCATTAATCGGCACAAACTTCTCCGGGGTGCGTAAAAAACTTGTATGGCTTACAAAACGACACTTCATCACTTGCCTCCGTCCCCGTTCGTGTAAAGCGTACCGCTGACGCCTTCCGCAAACTGATATTCCAGACTGGCGCCGTCCGCGGAAAAGCCCATTCCCGTCAGCTCAGCGGTTACGGATGACCCGCCGGAACCAGAACCAGGGCCGCTGAATCCGCCTGAATAAATGCGGACGGGCGCAACGCCCGCGCTCACAAGCTGCTCTGTTTTGCCGTTCCAGTTGATATTATCTGCCTCGACGCGCATATCCTGCTCGTAGCTCGTCAAATTAACCTCATCATAAAAATAATACTGTTCTTTAGAAGTATCTGCCGAAAAAAGTCCGCAAGAACCGGCAACAGAAAGCCCGCCGTCCGCGTTATAAACAACGAACGAAATGCCACTTCCGTACATGCAGTCCTCGGAACGGTAGAGCTCTATCTCATCCGCATATACTACAGCTTTTACTTTGCCGCTTTCCGTTCTTGAAAACGATGCGTTCTTGAAAATGAACTCAGGTTTATCGGACTCGCTTACACTCGGTATGCTGTAATCAATTGAACATGAGCATAAGAATGCTGCAAATGCAAAAACGAGCAAAGCACGAACCGCGCACTTGGAAAAAACTCTAGATGTAAAAAAATCTGAAAAACTCATTAAAAATATTTCACAGTAATAATTCTATCTTGTCAATAAGAATATATTCCTTGAAGTTTTCAATATCGTGAGATAAAATGATTTTTATGGCAGATTTATTGACAGATGCAGATTTTGACCTTTTCAGAAAGGTGATATATGACGAGAGCGGCATCACGTTCTCCACAACGAACCGCTCAATTCTCGACAGCCGCCTTAAAGAACGGCTCAGAGAAAAACAGATGACGGATATACAGGACTACTATAAGCTCATCAGCTCTGACAAAGAGGAAATGAAGCTTCTCCTTGATTCCGTAACGACGAATCTTACCCGCTTTTTCCGCAACCAACCGCATTTCGACGCTCTGGAAAACTACGTCATTCCGCACGTTCTGGAAAGAAAAAAATCACGCGGAGATACTGTGGTCAAAATTTGGAGCGCAGGATGCTCCACCGGTGAAGAGCCGTACACAATCGCCATGATCCTGAAGAAAATCCTGCCACCGCCGTACACGTTTGAAATCATTGCGTCTGACTTGTCGCTCAAATCGCTGATGGTCGGAAAACAGGGCTTCTACGACAATTCAAAGGTTACGGGCATCCCGCCGGAATATCTTGATAAATACATGATAAAGAGGGACAACGGATATCAGGTATGCGACGACATAATGCAGCGAATACGGTTCGACTACCATAACCTGAAATATGACGCAGGTCTTCGCAACCTTGATATAATTTTCTGCCGGAACGTATTGATTTATTTTGATGAGGCAGCGCAGCTGGCTACAATAAACCATTTTTATGATTCCCTTGCATCGCAGGCTTATCTGTTCATAGGTCATTCAGAATCGCTGTTCGGAATGAACACAAAGTTTGAATTCCTTAAGACAGACTGGGCATGTCTTTACCAAAAAAACGAGAAGTAGAATAAGGGACTGCTGACTGATGGCTACATCGCTCGGCACTTCCCCGAATTAGGAAAAATGTTATGGATAAGATATCTGTTCTGATTGTTGACGATTCCGCTCTTATGAGGAATCTTGTGTCTCGGATAGTTGAGTCTGCCCCGAATTTGTGCGTGGCGGCGACCGCCATGAACGGACAATTCGCGCTTGAGAAAATCCCGCTCTGCAAGCCTGACGTCATTGTTCTTGACGTTGAAATGCCCGTAATGAACGGACTTCAGTTTCTTCAGGAACGCAAGAACAGGGGAATAGATATTCCTGTCGTAATGCTCTCCAGTCTTACGAGCAACGGCGCTGTCGTAACCATGCAGTGTCTTGAAATGGGCGCATGCGACTTTATCCAAAAGCCGTCCGGCGCAATTTCACTCGATATACACAAAGTCGCTGAAAAACTTACAGAAAAGCTCATAAGCTACGGCGGACGCTACGCCCATGACAAACGCGGCCTTTCCGGCAGCGTGCTCAACACATACCTTGAGCCGCGTGAGGAACCGCCTGCAACCACAATAGCACGCCCGGCAAGACCGGAACCGGCTGTAACCACACCGAAGCCAGAGACAAGAAACGTCGTTCCGTTAAGTTTCAAAACACCGTCATGGACAGTCTCCACAAAAGAAAAGAAAGAGATAGTTCCGCTCAGGGAGCCGGGTCAGATTGAACTTATCGCTATTGGTATTTCAACAGGCGGTCCGAACGCACTGCGCGAAGTATTCGCAAATATCTCAGGCGACATAAAACAGCCGATACTCGTCGTGCAGCACATGCCGGCGGGATTCACCGCGGAATTCGCGAACAGTCTTGACCATATCTGCCCGCTCGAAGTTAAGGAAGCGCAGGACGGCGACATTCTTAAGCCGGGCCGCATCCTTATCGCACCGGGAAGCCATCATATCATCGTTGAGCGCAAAAAGCTCGCGTCCATTGTGCGCGTTATAGACACAGAGCCACGGAACGGTCACCGTCCGTCTGTTGACGTACTGTTCGAGTCCGTTGCACAAGTGTTCCAGAATCACGCGCTCGGCATCATAATGACGGGAATGGGACGCGACGGCGCAGCACAGCTTGCTGAAATGCGCAAACAGGGCGCAAGAACGCTCGGACAAGACGAGAAAAGCTCAATTGTCTACGGAATGCCAAAAGTCGCATGGGAAATGGGCGCCGTTCAGGAGCAAGTTCCTCTTTCCGGCATGGCTGAAGCAATCAACAAAATCGCGCTAGGAAGATAACGACCGCGCCAACGAGCGCTTATGCGCACAGTCTCTAAAACGGCAGGATATCCGCGATTTCGCTTTTTAGCGGCGGCAAAAAGTGCGTCACTGCAAAAACTGCAGCAGCTCCAGCAACAAAACAAAGCGTAACCGCAATAGCTTTTATGCCCTCGCTTCCAGGAACAAGAATATATCCCAAGACTCCAAGCAAAACTGGAAGCGCAAGTGCGAACAATGCCTGCAAAACCTGATGCAGCATAGGAGAAACAATTTTAACGATATCCCCGCGTTTAACAGGAACGTTTTTGGGGTTTGAAACGCTGAAAGGCTTTCCGCGCTTTGCACACATGGACTTGTCGCAGTTTATGCAAGCATCGGAGATTAGCGGCACGACTTTTATTCCGCTGTCGTCCGCAGAGACAACCATCGCCCGCTCACGCATTAATTCCTCCGTTGCCAAACTGAAGCTCACGAAGCCGGTTCCGGCATTCCTCTACTCCAACAGTATTCCCAAGCTCTTCGTACGTATCGCGCAAGTTCACAAGCGCATCAACATAATGCGGATAAAGAGAAAGCGCCTGCTCAAATGATTCGGCGGCTTCCTCGTAGTTGTCTTCGGCAAAATAGAACACACCCAGGTTGTTCCAGATATGCGCGTTAGTGCTATTCACACTGAGAGCCTCAAAGCTGTATTGGAAAGCTTCCTCCATGCGTCCGAGCGAATAGCAGGAAAGCGCAAGGGTATCGAGAACGTCTTCGTCATTGGCGTTCAGGTTTCGTGCCGTAAGCAAGGCTTGCCGCGCCTGCTCCATCTGACCTGCATCGCGGTATGTAACACCAAGGTTGTACCAAAGAAGATAATTGTCTCTGTCTATGTGAAGCGCGCTGACAAAACAGGCAATCGCTTCGGAATACTCGCCTTTCGAGGCAAGGCTGATCGCCTGCGAGTTCAGTGATTCAGAGTTTTCTGTCATATTCCCCCTCCGTTCAGCAGACACCCTCGACAGCACGCAGCATTCCGGCAAAAAGCTCGCCAATAAGAACAGCTGCCTGTGAACCGGGATATCTGCCAGAAATTTGCCGGCACGTATCGTTGATAAGCGCACGGCTCCTTTTGTATGCCGTAGAAACCGCATCAGATGATGACAGTATCTCTATGAACTCCTCTACGGCAGGAGAATTTATGCCTTCCTTTTCTGCGCGGGCAAAACATGAAAGAATTTTGTCCAAATCGCCAGGTTTGTTTTTTATATGCAGGATGAGAGGCAAGCTTTTTTTGCCCTCAACAACATCGTCGCCGCGTTTTTTGCCGCGGTTGCCTGTAGTAAGGTTTATAACATCGTCCAGTATTTGGAAACCTATGCCGATTGAAGCCGCAGCTTTGCCCATGAAAACCGCGTCATCCTCGGAACCACGCCCGGAAATGACACCAGTTTTCGCGGCGAGCGACGCAAGCGTGCCTGTCTTAAGGCTTGTCATCGCAAGGTATTCATCCTCGGACGGAATGATGTCTTTGTTTTTGTGCCAGTAAATGTCCATAGCCTGCCCGACGTGAAGGCGCCGCAGCTCCGTAAAGAAAATACCGTACAAAATATTTTTCTCTTCGCTTGAAAGCTCGGAATTCTGAATGCATTCAGCAGCGGCGAAATAGAGCCATGAGCCTGAATTTATGGCGAAATCCGTACCGTAAGCTATGTAGGCGGCAGGCTCGCCGCGCCGGATTTCGGAACCGTCCTCAATATCGTCATGGATAAGGCTTGCAGTATGAACAAACTCCACAAGAGGAACAAGGTCGTATGAAGGTTCTGCATTTGACACAAGCTCGCTGCAAAGCACCTGCAGAAGCGGACGCCAGCGTTTTCCGCCAAGCAACATAAGGCTGCGGCACGGAGAGGTGAGATTTGAAATAAATGTGTCAGCTACGGCTGCTGGCAGTTCTCCAAAAAAAGCTCTGCGCCATTTATCCGAAAAAAATGCGGGAAGCTTTTCCGCAAGAACGGCTTCTATTTTGTCCAGCCGAGACTTATATTGCAGATTCATGATTCAGATTATATCACTATAAGCCGATAATGAAAACACATGAACAGCTACGAGAAACCAGACTTCTGGAGCCGGAAAGCTTTTTCCGAAGGATATCCGGCACGGTCTGTATATAAATTGCAAGAAATAGATGAAAAGTACGGTATGCTCAAAAAGAACTTCAGGGTGCTCGACCTCGGTGCCGCGCCGGGAAGCTGGACGACGTTCGCGCTTAGAACACTGGATGGCACAGGGCATGTAACTTCGATAGATTTGAATCCTCTTTCAAAATCCGTGAAGGGCGATAACCTTACGTTCATACAGGGCGACTTGTACGATGAGGAAGTCCGCCGCCAGGCAATGGAACTGGGGCCTTATGACTCCGTGATATGCGACGCGGCTCCCCCGACAACAGGCAACAGAGTCGTAGATACAGCACGTTCATCCGGACTTGTTGAGCTTGCGATGTTCTACGCGGAGCAAATGCTTAAAAAAGGCGGAAATTTCACCGTGAAGATTTTTCAGGGCGGCGACCAACAGGCTTTCCTTAAAAAGATGAGAGAGCTGTTTACTACTGCAAAGGGATTCAAACCTGAAGCATGCCGTTCGGAATCGTTCGAAACTTATTTGGTGGGAATTGGTAAAAAATGAGTAAAAAGTCTGATAATATTGAAAAAAATGATGTTGCGTCATGCCGCTCTGTCGCATCCGGCGCGAAATCTCGTAGCGCACTTTTCGTATCTGTGCTTGTCGCAATCCTGATGTTTACAAGCTGCTCTGATTTATTCAGCATATTCAGCGATGCTGATGTCGCGCTTGATTCTGAAAGCGAAGCGGGTACTGTTTCAAACACAAACTTCATAACACCACCAGAGTTTCCGGCGGCGGCTGTCCTTACGTCGCTCCCGGGCAGAGATACAACACAAGCCACAGAAAAACCGCAGGTTTCTTTCACGGCTGACTACATGCAGACAGGACAGGGTGGTTTTGAGTCAACAAACGCGAGTCTTGTAATAAAGGCACCGCTGGAAACAGCCGCCGCCGAAGCAGACGAAGTGACATATACGGTTTATCGCGTCAAACAGGGCGATATGATAGGCCTTCTTGCGGAATCGTTCGGAATTACGCAGGACACAATCATCAGCGTGAACAACATAAAGCAGTCAAGGCTCTTGCAGATAGGACAGTACCTGCGTATTCCGAACATGCCTGGAATAATCTATTCAGTTAAAAAAGACGGAGAAACCGTACAGTCAATTGCAGACTTCTACAAAGTTTCGGCAGAAAGATGCGCGACAGTCAATTCGCTGCAAACAGATTCCGTACTGACAGCAGGAACTTCAATTTTCGTGCCGAACGCAGAGATGGACTGGGTTACAAGACAGGAAATAAACGGTGATTTGTTCATAAAACCGCTTAGAAGCAAATTCTGGTTCTCGTCGTATTTCGGCTGGCGCGACAGCCCGTTCACAGGTGAGCGCAGCTACCACAACGGAATTGACATGGCAACAGCGGCCGGAACAAACATTTACGCCGCTCTTTACGGCAAAGTCACGACTGCGGGCTGGAGCGACATATACGGCAATTACGTCATTGTTACGCACCATTCTGGTTACAAGACGCTGTACGGACACATGAGCTCAATAAGCGTTAAAAAAGGCCAGAACGTAACGACGAACACGGTGCTCGGCAAAGTCGGTTCAACAGGAAAGAGTACAGGCCCGCACCTTCACTTTACAGTTTACAAGAACGATATAGCCGTAAACCCAGCCAATCTTTGGAAATAGACCGTCTCGCGAACGACAGCACTACGTGCTTCAATAGTGGTCTGCAGGGGCGTTGGCTACGCACTGCGAAAGAAGTCTTTATCTATTCTGAAAAAGTTATGCTGCCGAGACAGGATTCTTTCGTAAGCTTATCTTCTTTACGAAGAAATCAAGATTGCTCGTTACAAAAGCGATGCAGTACACCACAATCGCGAGCGCGAACAGCAAATAGAACGCAATTATCAGTAATGAAGACGCTGTGCTCGGCGTCGTATAGAAGCCGAAGAACATCATCGCGATAATCATAAGAATGCCGGACACAATCCACCCCGCAAGGCTGACAGGCTTCGGTTTTCTGCCGGACGAAAGCTCCAACGCCGAAACTTTCTGCATTACGGCATCGAGCGTGGGGTTGTCATGTGGAACAGCTTTTACAAGAGAGCCGCGTGCGTTTTTTTCCGCAAGCGTCATGCGGCGCACCATCGTCCTGCATTCTTTACATCCGATGATATGCACAATTACAGAAAGAGGAAGAAGTTCGTTCTTGTCCTTCATCAGGAATTTTTCCATCACATCGTCACAAGTATTTTTCATATTTTCTCCTCCAGTTTCTGCTTCATAAGCTTCTTTGCTCTGAAAATATGCGACTTTACGGTATTTACCGGCAGATCAGTTATTATGCTTATCTCGTTGTACGCCATACCGTAAAAGAAATACAAATCGAGGCACACCGAAAAATGCGCCGGGATTTCCTTCATCGTTTCCCTGACCGCATCAACTACGACAGAACGCATCTGCCTGTCTTCCGGGCTAAGGTCATTGTCCATAAGCTCGAAATCTTCACTCAAAGGCACATACTCCTTGCGCCTGTTAAGCGAATTCACTGCAGTATTGTACGCAATGCGCATGATCCAAGTTGAGAATTGCGAGTCACCTCTGAACGTAGAAAGTTTCGTATAAATCTTTATAAGAACATCCTGAACAAAATCGTCAGCGTCGGTTTCATTGTGAAAAAAACTCATTCCCAAAGCTTTTATGCGCTTTTGATACCGGACCGCAAGCTCCGAGAAAGCGGCTGTATTGCCACCGGCGGCTGCTCTTACAAGGATTACATCTGCTACCTTGTTATCTTTCATTCCTGTTTTTCAAAGATGGATAGACTTTGCAGAACACAAGGAAACCAATTCCCATAACGAGCGGGATAAGCCCGCCCATAAGCGCGTACGAAAGTCCGTCCATAATTACGAACAGTAAAGAAAGAACGAAACCGATTCCTGTCAAAAGAATACCGAGCAGAAGAGAAGCAACGTGAAGATCAATATGCGTTGGCTTGTATTCCCCTGCTTTTATAAGCAGAGTCAGCTGCCTATGATGCCACAGCAGATAGAAGAACATCACTACACCACCAATGCCGATTCCTACAATCGGGATTAGCGAAATAATGACCTGCGCAGCGGTTGATGTTGCGTCCATTTTGTCACCCCCTATAAAACAGTACCCCTGCAAGACGGTTCCGTCGTTCTTAATCTAAGACACAGAGATAAAGAAAAAAGTTGCAGTGTGTTTTTCCGGTATAAAAATCACACCTAGTCACTCAAAGAATAAATACTCGCCAAAATAAAGCGCATCGATTTTCCCAAGCACAAGCTCTTTGTTGAGCAAATTCCTTAGCTGCGCTTTGACGGTACTCTCTCCTTTTTTCTGGAGCTGCGCCTTTGTCTGCCCCGAAAAATAACTTACTATGATAGATTTAAGGCTGCGTGTTTTTGTGCAAAGTTCCTCGTAGTATAAACTGTCTGCTTTTGGATAGTAGAAAAGCACAGAAAGCACGATAGGAACAGGCTCCTCGTCACAGGTTGAAAGGCGCAGCGACCCAATGCCGTCAAAAACAGCATAATCATCTATATCAAGCTGCGGATCATCGGTGGGAACCGGCATTCCATTTGTACGCGCTCTGTCAATCGAACCAGAAACGGCAAGGATGATTGTAAGCGATATTATTGAAACCCCAAGCGCGATAAGTATGTAGATGAGTATTCTTTGGAACGTCGTGCTTTTTGCCATAACTAGAATAATACCAGTGACGGCATGTTTCCGCAACCGCCACCACGGATTTAGGTGTACAGAAATATATGATGATGTTATAATCGATATATGTTTGAAAACAGAGTGGAATCGGAGTTTGCGGCAGCTCATTTCCTGCGAGACTATCACGGAAAGTGCGAAAACCTACACGGACATAATTACAAAGTCTATGCTCACATTCGCGGGACAGAACTTGATGAAGGCGGAATGCTGATTGACTTCGGCATACTTAAATCCGCACTTCGGAAAGTCTGCGGAACGCTTGACCATACAAACCTGAATGACCTTACGGAAAACGGACAGTCTGTTTTTATACAGAACCCCAGCGCGGAGCGGATAGCCGCCTGGATTTTCAAGAAGCTCCGCGAAGAGCTATCTAAGACGGACAGCCGCTTTGGTGCAATGCTGTACGCCGTCGATGTTTTTGAAACGCCCACTTCACGGGCAAGGTATTCAGAAAAGTGAAAAAAGTTTTTCCGGCACGCGCCGCGTCAAAAATGAGCGTAGCAGCCGAAACCCGCAAAACTACAGTACGCCTCGCGCTCTCACGAGCCTTATTCTGCTTACTTTTATGTCTTTTTGCACGGACGGTAAACGCACAGGACAAAACTATGTGGGTTCCCGTCGACTTCCATGAAGAGATAAAAAGCCGCCTGGAAGCAGAATTATCAATCCCGATTGAATATCTTGTCGTATCTGTGGACGAATACCGTTCAGAATCTTTTTTTGCATGCGATATTTTCAAGTACAAAGAAATTGTTCCTCTGCCAGAAAGCGAAAAAGACAATTTCTTCATCTCATTGCCATACGCGTGGGATTTCGCGGTAATCATATCCCGAAAAGATGATGGCGATATGCTCGATTCAAACGCGAACCTTGAAGAGAAAAAGTATATAACGATAAGCGGCAATTCATCCCCTGACAAATACCTGATAACAAAAAAGCAAAAACTCAGCTACAACATTACGACTGACACGAACCCGTTCAATTCGTTCTCTAAAATTTTCAAGGGCGAAGCCGACTTCACAATTCTTCCGAGCAGAATAGCTGATGATTTATTGATAATGACAAGCATGAAAAATGAGCTTTATGTCTCTGGAACACCTGAAAACTCTTTATTAAAATTCGGCTATCGTTTTGCAGTCAAAAAAAGCGACGGCGAAGCATTTATAAAACTGAACGACGCCATAAGCAAAATGTACAAAAACGGCACGTTAGTAGAAATCGCGCGTAAAAACTCTCTATCACCGATATTCATTCCGAACTTTGATGAAACCCCGGCACCAACTTTACGAACAGTTATAAAAACTCTTAACGTAATCGTTCTATCGTCGACGCTTATCATCTTCCTTCTTTCACTGATACTTATCCGAAAAACGCAGAAAAAAAAGAAGGAAACTCCGCAGGAAGTGCAGACGGCGGCTCTTGAAACGCTTGAACTTAAGCGCCAGGTAGATGAATACCTTATGGGACAAGTCACATTAACCGAACAGACGCTTAAAGACCCATATTCCGGGCTTTTCCGCATGAGCTATTTCAAAGACAGAATCGACGAGGAAATAAGCCGCCAGAACAATTTGGGACAAGTTTTCTCCGTCGTCCTGCTTAGATTCAAGGACATTTCCGCAATAACGATGAAGCTTCTTAAAGATGCGGCTGATATGGTTCAGGAAGACTTTAACAAAGACTGTATATGCTGCTACGACGGAAACGGCACTTTTGAAGTTCTGCTTCCAAAACATACGCAGGACGACATCCAGATTTTTGCGGAAAGCGCGGCAGAACATTTGGAGCGCATTACACGCTGCGAATTCGACACTGAAGTTATTCAGTACGGCACTATAAAACATTCAGAGTTCATGGAGAAAGTATGCAAGCAGTAAGAAAAATCGCCATAACACTTCTCCTTGTCCTTATAACGCTGCCGCTTTCCGCGAACTACCGGCTCCAGCAGCTTGCGGCAGAATACTCCTCGCTCAATGACGAGGCAGCATCGAATGAAATTGCTTCAATACTGGAACAAAACACCGGAATATTGATAACGAAACAGGCAATAGTGTCCCAGCTTTCAAAACTGTATTACACAATCATATATATGTCGAAAGAGGAAGATAACGCCGAATACACGTTCACCCTGCCCTACCTTACCGATGATGCGGTGCTCGTAACGCGCAAGGGCGAAGACATAGAGATAATGAAAGAGATAAACACCGGCGACAGCGACAGGATTTATGCGGGCTTTAAAAACGACAAGCTTTTCCAAGACTGGCTGGCAGACTCCGGTTTCCACAACATAAACGAAGATTCAGAGACGTTTGCGGACGCACTTGAGTTTATAATAGCGCACCAAGCCGACTTTACGATTCTGCCTAACCACATGGCTCAAAGAGTCATATCAGAATCAGGGCTTGGCTACACTCTTACTACATCACGCACACTTTTCCCGATTGAATACAGAATCCCTGTAGAAATAAGCGACGTTGACACATTGGCACTTCTGAATGACGAGCTTCTTAAGCTTGACACAAAGGGAACGCTCACTGACATTTATTTTAGGAAAGGCATAAGGTCAAATGCCGTAATAGAGCAGGAAAGCCAAATTCTCAGACCTGCAGTTCTTAATCTGCTTCTTCTTTTCTTCTGCATACTCAGCATCATCTATTTTATACGATTCTACTCCACCTACAGGCGAACATACGTAAACAAAAAAAAGAATACAAACAAAGACGATGAAGTTTCTTCAATGACGCTGAACGACAAAATTTCGCTTTTGACGAGCAGAAATTCATCTATTTCGGCGAAAATTGCAGAAAACAGGAATACAGACCCGTATTCGGGCTTTTATAACACACAGTACTTAAACGGCAGAATAAGCGAATGCTTCATTTCATACGCAAAGAAAGGCGTTCCGTTCAGCGTAGCAGTAATTAACACAAACAGCAGGAACAGCTCTTCCACAGACACGATGGGCATTATGAAAGAAGAGATTTCCCGGCTGCTAAAGGCTCCTGACACAGAAGCGGTCGCTGCCTACAACGGTTTTGGACTTTTTTACGTGCTGTTCCCGAACGCAGGGCAGGATGACGCGCTTAATGCCATAAACAAAGCAGGCTGCCATTTCAATAATTTTTCGTTAACAGAATACAAAGGTCAGGATCAGTACGAATTCCTGGGAGGATTGGGTTTATGATAAAATCGATAAAAGCTACGTCAATTCTTATACTGGCGGTCGCCATAATCGCGACTGTAATAGTTATGCTCACCAGCAAATTCCTGGTTCTGTTCCCTTCTGAATCAGAAGATATCGCTTCTATATCTTATCTGACTTCGGGCATGAGGCTTTCGTCAGTAGAGCTCAATTCTTCAGTACAGGACTGGCTTCCTTACGAGAACAAGCGCATCGCGGACTCAAACTGCTACGGTTACGCGAAAATCGTCATGGACAACACGAGCGACACCGATTTCACAGGATATATCTACAATCACGACACGAACACCTGTACCGAGCTGCTTGAATGTGGCATTTTGGAAGCCACAACGATAGCCCGGTTCGGAGACAATTTTCCCGACACTTCCGGGAACAATTATAACAAAGCCACATTCAAGATAACGGTTCCCGCCGGCTCCAAACAGACATACATCCTTGAGTACGAAAAAAGCATTTCTGTAGAGATTCATCCCGTTGTAATCAACGAGCATGACTTCCTTAAATGCTTCTACAGAGAGCGTACGCTTTATTCCGTCATAATAATCCTTATCCTTTGCTTCGTTGCGTATCTGGCTATTACAAGCGTCGTCTTCCACGACATTACGCCGCTCGCAATGGGACTTTTTATGCTTTCGGAGCTTTTCTTCTACCTTCGCCAGACACGCATGCTGCTCGCAATATTCTCTATGCCAATTCCAAGCTGGCTCTGCTCTCTCCAGATCGTACTGAACATGACGACGGCAATGCTCCTTATCATGTCAATCCGCAAGAAAATAACGCCTCTGAACAAAAAAATCCTTCTTACCGTCGCAGGAATAAACTTTTTGCTGGCTCTCGTCGAAATTGCGACCGGACTCGACATGTACACATGGATAAACCTGATAACAATAATTTTCGACCTGTACATGGTCTTTGAGCTTATCCACGGAATCCTTGAGACAAACTATCAGACAATCCTTACTTCATGCTCGATAATACCGTGGTTCATTTTTATGCTGCTCGACACCGCGACGAGCGTAATCGGCTCAAGAATCTCAATCCTGACCGACTACAGCCCGATTATGGCACAGCTTTTCAGTCTTACAATCTACATGATTTTCGCAAGCATAATCGCCATCTTCTCCGAAAACGAAAAGCAGAACACAATAATCGAATACTTCTCTTCATCGAAGATTCTTACAGCAAACGACTTTATGAAGATGACGACAATCCCTGTAAGAGCTATCTTCGTGTATTTTGAGAAGATGCAGCTTCCGCTAGAAATAATTCAAGCTTCAGCGAATATGCTTAAATCGCCGCTTTCTTTCTCACGAATAAGCGCGATCGCCAAAGTTATTGAGGAACTGGCTCACGAGCTTAAGCAGATAATCGGCTCTGAACGCCAGAACTTTCAGCCGGAAGTTCCGCGAAGCAGCTCCGCCATCACTTCTATCCAAAAAGAGTTCGAGAAAACGGACAGCGACGACGACATTAAATCAGCGAACGACGTTACGATCTGTATTTTCGGAAAAAACACTTCCGATGACTCTTACCTACGCGTAATCCTTACTTCTGAAGGCTTTGATACAATTGTTTCTTCCGACACTGATAAGATTATGGAGCTCATAAAAGGCGACAAGATAGGCGCGCTCATCGTTGACCCTGTATCGTCAGGCGAGCAGGTTTTCCGGCTCTGCTCCAAAATAAGGGAAGAACGGAGCATTTTCAGCTTCCCTATAATTATGATTATCAACTACTACGCGAACTATATCGTAAAAAAGAGCTACAACGTCGGTATAAACGATTTCGTTATCCGCCCGTTCGACTCCGCGGAGCTTGTATCCAGAATCCATGCGCAGCTCCGCCTTAAGAAAATCTATATACGCAACCTGGAGCTTTCTGAATCCGAACGCGAAAAACGCACATTCCTTTATTTCGTAACGCACAACGTAAACACCCCGCTCACGCTGCTTCTTAACAGAATCGTTGAGCTTAAGGACACGCTTAAAAACGCGGAGCTGCCGGACAGCGCCGTTATTGATGATATTGAGCAGTCGGTTGGTGAAATAGACGAGATTATCCAGAACGTTCTGATTTCTTTCCGCATTTCTGACGGACGTTTCGTAAACACTCCGGAAGTTGTTGATATTCAGGAAGTTCTTGAAAACATCCAGCTTAAACTCAGATCAAAATATCTGCTAAAAAAACAGGTTATCCAGTGGAATATCCCCGATACGATACCGGATATTATGTGCAACAAACACGCCGTAAACGGTATTCTTACGAACATACTCGACAACGCGATAAAATACACGCCGGAATCAGGCATAATATCAGTTTCCGTTATTCCTGCGGTAGTTACGGAAGATCAGGCAAAAGACGACAACACATTGCTTACTATAACAGTTGCGGATTCTGGCCCCGGTATTCCTAAAGAAAAACAGGACGTAATTTTTGAAAGATTCGAGGACAGAGGTACAAAACCGACGTCAAAGAATGCACTTTCTGTCGGTCTTGGGCTTTATGTGGCGAAAGAACTTGCGAGTCTTAATAACATTGAGCTTACTTACAGGGATAATCCTGCTGGCGGAGCGTGTTTCGTCCTTACTTTTAGACAATAAAGATATAACCGGTATCGCGTACGGACTGTATAAAACTTGGGGAAGATGCGTCATCCTCTACGAGCATACGCAAATTCCTGATGTTTACGTACAGATTGCTTTCTACAACGTTCTGATCAGGAGCTTCTTTGTTCCATACTTGTTCGTACAGCGTTTTGAACGGAATAACGACATTCGGGTTGTTCATAAAATAAACCATGATGTCAAAATACTTTTTCCGCATAGGAATTATTGTTCCGTTTTTTCTGATTGTCTGAGAGGCGACATCCGCCTCGAACGGACCGGCTGTCATAACTTGCTTAACAGGAACGTGCTGAAGCCCACCAATCTCGCTGCGGGCAATCATGCGCTCAACACGCATAAGCATATCATTTGCGTAGAATGGTTTTGTAAGATAATCATCACAACCGATTCTAAAACCTTCGATTTTTGTCTCGTCATCTGAAATTGACGAAATAATCATAACAGGAAGAATTTTATCCTGCGCACGTATAGTTTTAAGTATCTGAAGACCGTCGATATCACCAAGTTTTATATCAAGAATAACAAGATCAAAATAACCGTTCTGTAAATTTTTAAACGCCTGTTTTCCGTTAAAAGCCTGTGTAACAGTATATCCGTTTTTCTGTAATTGACTGGAAATAAAATCGTTTAATCGCTCACTATCTTCGACTACAAGAATAGCCTTATCACCTTTCAAAATATCAACGCTCCTATAGCGAATATTATAATTCACTTTTATTGTACTATATGTTTCTAAATTTTATCTAAAATTTGGGAAAAAACTTTTTTATTACGTTAAAGCATTTAGCAGATTGACTCCGATTACTTGTCACTTTCCGTTGTATTTCGTAAAATTACGATATGGAAGCTACAGGTGCGCAGTTAGTCATAAAACTTCTTGAACGACAAGGGATAACGACCGTCGCTGGAATTCCGGGCGGTTCGATTCTTCCGATTTATGACGCGCTCTACAACAGCAGCATAAAACATATTCTCGTAAGACAGGAGCAGGCAGGCGGTTTTATAGCGCAGGGCATCGCGCGCTCCACGGGTATGCCGGCTGTTTGTCTTGCGACGAGCGGTCCCGGCGCGATGAACCTTCTTACGGCAATCGCCGACGCAAAGGCAGATTCCATACCGCTTGTAGCAATAACTGGACAGGTCGCCACGAGCTTTATCGGAACTGACGCGTTTCAGGAAGCAGATACATTCGGGCTTTCTTTTCCTATAACAAAACACAGCGTTCTTGTTTCTTCCGCAGAGGAACTTCTTCGTGTCATTCCAGAGGCGTTCTCAATAGCAGCATCGGGGCGGCCGGGACCTGTACTGATAGATATTCCGGTGAATGTCCAGCAGCAAACCGTAACGTTTGAAGAGTGGCCGGAGCCGGGCAAAAAGACACGTCAGGCAGCAAGATTCCGCACGCAGGGAAAAGAACTTGTCTGCAAAATGAACGAGTTCGCGGATATTTTGCTCAAGGCGGAAAATCCTGTGATTTTTGCGGGCGGCGGCTGTACTTCAACTTCAGCACGGAAGGGGCTCCTTGATTTTCTGGAAGTTTTCCCAGCTCCTGTCGTAACAAGCCTGATGGGACTTTGCGCGCTTTCTTCGGAGCACCGCTGCTTCTACGGAATGACGGGTGTTTACGGCTGCCAAAAAGCGAACGATGCTCTTATGAACGCAGATGTTATTCTGGCGGCTGGAGTTCGTTTTGATGAGCGTGCAGCCGGAAGAAAAGCTTCTTATTGCAAAGGAAAGATTCTTCACATAGATATAGACGCAGCGGAGATAGACAAGCTTGTTGAGTCGAGTGTTTCCGCCGTCGCCGACACGGAAACCGCGTTACCGGTGCTCGCGGAGTGTATTCGGAGCGGCAAGGCGCGGGGTGGCAGACGCAGCCCGGAACTTGTTGAGGCTTCTGGTGCGGCGGGCGTTTTGTGCAGCGCGGCTCGCGACTCTGCGGGCTTTTCGCGCGCGGTTGGAGTTTCGTGCGCCCCAGAGACTACTAGCGTTTCGCGCGCGGCGGCAAGTTCCGCACCGCAGGAAACGGCTTCAGAAGGCGCAAGGCTTATCGCGTGTTTGCCGGAAGCCGCAACCCGCGCTGGCCTCGACAAAAAGAACATCGTCGTTGTAACTGACGTAGGTCAGCACCAAATGTGGACGGCGCAGGGCTATCCTTTTACGGAGCCAAGACAGCTTTTAACATCCGGGTCGCTCGGAACGATGGGCTTTGGGCTTCCGGCGGCAATCGGAGCCGCGCTCGCCTCTCCCGGCAAGCGTATTTTGTGTATTTCCGGCGACGGTTCCATAATGATGAACGTTCAGGAGCTTGCGACGCTTGCCGAGCTTAACTGCGACATCACGCTTGCCGTAATAGACAACAACGCTCTTGGGCTTGTTAAGCAGCTTCAGGCGAGCGGTTTCAAGCACCGATACAGCGCGAGCGCGTACAAAAAGCCGTCTGACATCGCGTCGATTGCAGAGGCATTCGGCATCCCATCACGTCACATAGACGGAACCGCGCTTATTACCGAAGGTGCTTGTACCGCTGACAAACCTTGCGCCGATTGGGAGCTTTTCGCGTTCCCAAAAACCGGAAGCGGACCTCGGCTCGTACAAATATCAGTTCCATCCAGTTGGAAATGATGGAATCCGTTTCAAAATGCGACCGCCGCACGGATATCAGCGTAACTAACGGGACTGCCCTAATGGAGAAACGATGCACAAAATAGAACTTCTTGCTCCGGCAGGCTCGGAGGACGCGTTTTTTGCAGCAATCGCGGCTGGTGCGGATGCCGTTTACTTCGGCACAAACCGCTTCAACGCACGCGAGCGGGCAACGAACATCAGTTTGGAACGGTTGTCTTATCTTACAAAAATCGCCCACGCACATAACGTCCGCATGTACATGACGCTCAACATCGTTTTTTACGACAATGAGTTTTCGGATGCATTGGAGCTTGTGGGCGCGGCGTACAAAAGCGGAATCGATGCGGTTATCGTGCAGGATTTAGGCATGATCTCCGTCCTGAAAAACGCTTTTCCCGATCTTGAAATTCACGCATCAACACAGATGACGACGCATAACATTGCGCAGTGTCAGCTACTTGCCGAAATGGGCGTTTCTCAAATCAATTTGAGCCGCGAGCTTTCGTTGGACGAGATAAAGCCGCTCGCCTCTTTTATGCACGCGAACTCCATTGTGCCCGAAGTTTTTATCCACGGCGCATATTGCATATCATACTCAGGGCAGTGTTATTTTTCGGGCGGGCTTTACGGATTGCCGGGCAACAGAGGACAGTGCGTTCAGCCGTGTCGCCGGGAGTTTTGTGCAGATACCGTTTCTTGTGGCGCGCCGCGCTCAACAGAAAAAAAATATTTAACGCCGTTTAATTTGAAAGATAACTGCGCGTTCGGCAGTATAAAAGAGCTTGTTGAAGTGTGCGGCACATCATGCAGTTTGAAAATAGAAGGACGCATTAAAAGCGCAGATTACGTATACGCTGTAACGTCCGCATGGCGCGAGCAGCTCGACAAGCTTGAAAATGGCGGCAAAATTGCGTCTGCTGATAAGCGGCTTTCGCTCTCTATGAACAGAGGATTTTCCGCTGGCTACTTAGAAAAGAGCATTTCGCGCGATATGTTCACATCCGGCAAAAAAGACCACTCTTGGACGGAGTGCGGCTCGGTCGTGTCTTTTAGGGCGGACAGTAAGACGCTTTTGCTCGCGCTTGCAGATTCTGCCCCGGAAAAAGACGATGAAGTCGCAATTTACGGAAAAGACGGAGCTTTTATATGCAATGCGTCAGTTAAAAGCGTAGAAAAAGTGGGCTCAAAGCAGATTTCTGCAAAAATTGCGATAAATGGCAAACTTAATGGAAAGATAATGTCGGGGCAGAGCATCCTGCGGATAAAACACTTTTTGAGTGACGATGCGCTCGCGGAACTGAAAAAAACGCTTGCTTCCAGCGTGGCGGATTCGCGAGGGGTGGACAATGCTATCGCGCGTAGCGCGGACGCTACTGAAACAGGAAAAACGGCAGTTTCAGTTCATGTTGGCGGTCAGCTGGACGGATTTCTTGAAACGGTATGGACCATTCAGGGCGAGGAAACAGGAAAAAATGTCGCTGTCACCGTCCGCTCAGAAACTCTGCTTTCTGCCGCGCAAAAGCGGAGCCTCGATGAAGAAACTGTCGCCGGAAAGTTCGGAAGGCTTGGCGACACAAACTTTTACCTTTCTGAAATTGACTGCGAAAAACTTAAGCCGGGCGTATTTTTGCCGCTTGGTGAGCTGAACGAAATCAGGCGGAAAGCCGTTGCTTTGCTCGCCGAAAAACTCCTTTCCGCCGCGCCCCAAGCGGAAAACCCACTTCTGGAAACAGCAACTATGTCCGAAAAGCTGTGCGACCCATCATCAACTGTTTCCGTTCCGCACTTGGATGGCAAACAGGCAAACCCGAAAAACTTCCGCACTATCACGCTTCTTCATTCGCCCGATGAGTACACCGCGCACACAAACGCGATTTTCGCTCTTGAGATTCCTGTTTTGTTCCGTGACGGAGTGCGCGACGAATACATCAGTTTTCTTAACGCACACCGCGACGTAATCCCGTATTTCCCAGCGATTCTCTTTGAAAACGACTTTGCCGCAGCAATCGACTTCTTGTCAGAGCTGGCGGCAATGCAAACCTCAAAAAGCGGCACAAACTCGCCATGCCCCGAAAATTCGCCACACACGCCCAAAAAAACGCACCCCATTCGGACGGTCATCTGCGAGAACGCAGGGCTTCTTTCCGCCGCCAGCAACGCGGGCTTTTCCGTCGTTCCGGGATTTCACCTTAACATCACAAACTCATATTCTATCGCGGAGTATTCCAAGCAATTCAAATGCCCCGCGTTTATTCCGTCACCCGAAACGACGGCGGAACAATTGGCGAATATGACGCTGCCGGACAATACTGAGTTGTGGCTTTTACCATCGGCAAAAAACTTCCTTATGCAAAGCCGCCAATGCCTTGTTGGGCGGGCTTCCGGCTGCAAAAAAGCGGCGGCAGACAGAGAATGCCTTAAAAACTGCGAGCGTGCCGTCTCTCTTGTTGGCAGACAGGGCGAATCGATAATCGCGGAGAAAAGACCGGGGTTTTACTCATGCCTCAAGCTCGATAAAAGCTATTCTCGTCTTGTGCTCACGGAAACTCCGTCGCCGATTGTGTGAAATGCCGTATCGAATTGTTTGTTCGCCATCAAATAGATGATGAAACCACGGATTTTGCGCAAAAGTTTTATCGTGTTGTAGTTATATGTTTTTCGATAGCCGGCGGTCATGCCGTGGAACAGCAAATTGTCGCTGATTATCGCGCCGTGTGGTGAAAGAAGTTTTTCGTACATCTCGAAAAAAGCGATGTATTGTGATTTCGCGGCATCAAGGAAGATAAGGTCGGCGGTGGCTTTTGAAGTGCTGGCGGGCGTTTCTCCGGCGGCGGCGTCCGCCACAGACGCAAGCTCGGTAAGTTCTGCCTCTACTCGCGCGAAAGTTTCCGCTTTGAGCGCATCGCCGTGAATGACGTGCACCCGGTCAGAAAGCCCCGCGTCCGCGATGTTTTTCACAGCCTGTTCAAACCGTTCTTCATCAAGCTCCACTGTGACAATGCGAATATCCTCAGAAACGGACGCGAACTGGATAGCGGAACAGCCGGTCGCGCTCCCGATTTCGAGTATCGTCCGGACGTTATGCGCGCGGATATAGTCGCAAATAAAGCTCAATCCTTCGTCCTGCATGACGGGAATGCCTTTTTCCCGGGCTTCTTGTTTTAATGATTCTACGTCACTCACTGTAAACTCGCGCATATCTGGGGTAGCCGGGCACTGCGGTCAGTACTGGTGCGCTCCTGGCTTTTGTAATGCGGTTTATCCGCTTGCCACGATGATATAGCGTTTCCGATTTCTCCGCAAGGCAGCTGAAGGGTGAACGGACAAGCCAGGGCGTTGCGGGCGAAACTGAAAGCTGCTAGGCCCGCAGAGGGGGTCGCAACGAGTGCGGAGCACGAAGTTTCCAGCGTGCTTCCCCCTCATTCCGTGCCTTCGGAAAAATCAGTTGCTTTAAAAGGTGGGATATATTAAAATAAAAATGAAACTAGTTTCATTTTTATTCGCGCCAGTCGCCATTGCCGAAGTTTCGCGCCCGACTGCGCCCTAACGCGAAAATACCCGTGATTCGCGCGAAAACTCGACCACGCAGAGGAGCCTATGCCAAAAGTTTCAGAAGAATACATCGAGAACAAGAAGAAATACATCGTTGACTGCACATACAAAGTGTGCCTCAGAAAGCCCGTCGAAATGGTGACGATGACTGACCTGATTGAAGAGACTGGATTATCCCAGGGCGGCATCTACCGGTTTTACAAAAACCTCGACGAAATTTTGTGCGACATGATTGCCGGAATGCGGACGGACTACAACTTCATTGACCGCTTGGAAGAAATCAGAAAAAACACAAAAATCGGCTTTGAGGATGCCGTCTATAAAATGTGCGATGTCCTTGCAGATACGATGGAAAAACATCTTCTGGACATACAGAAAATCAATTTTGATCTTACTGTCCTTGCGATAAACGAGCCGGAGCGGGCTGCCAAAATCATTGAACACACAAAGGGAAATAGCAATTTCGATTATCTTGCGAAAGTGACACTTCCTCTTCTTGCAGAAGCTGCCGCAAATAATAAAATAACTCCCCAAGCTGAGCCGGAAGCTATCCTAAGGTTCTTGTCGGCATCATACGTGGGAATTGAAATGAACTGCATCCTTTCTGCCTGTTACGGACACGGAATAATGCATGTGGACTGTAAACCCCGCGAGCTTTTTGAAGTCCTCGCCAAATCAATAATTCTTCTTTTCGGAGGCAACGTAAAATGAAAATAAATGCACCAGTTCCAACAGGCGAATATGCGGTAGGAACATTTACTTACACGATCAAAAATCATAGGAAAGAGGTGATGGAGCCATCAAAAATGAGGAGCATCGCTTCTCGCGTTTATTATCCAGTCCTCAAAAGCGATGTCGTGAATCTGCCTAAGGCAAGATATATGTCGCCTCAGATTACGGAGGGAATTAAAAGGGCGTTTATGATTGCGCCCAATTTCGGAAAGCTTGAGTCATCGGGGCAGAACACATCGGAATGCTATGAAAATGCCCCAAGAATTCCAGGACAAAAATTCCCGCTTATCGTTTTCAACCACGGTTATAATTCTTATCGCGAAGCTAATTCTTTTCTTTGTATAGAGCTTGCATCTCACGGATATGTCGTTCTTTCCGTCGCTCATTCAAGAGAAGCTTTGTGCACGGAGTTTGACGAAGAGACTGATGACGGTCGTTTTGTCTTCTTTGACAAAAGTCTAAGCAAAAAAACGTACAATCCATATTGGCGCGGTGTATTTGCGGCGTTGAAGCTCACAAAAGAAAAAGGAACGAAAGAGGAGCTTTCGCACAAGTTCGACGTTTTCCAGAATAAATACTGCAGCTTTTTGCAGAGCCGTCTTGATGAATGGGTAAAAGACGTGGATGCATCCGTCGATTATGCGAAAAAGAATCTTTCGGATTTAATCGATTTTGAAAAAGGAATAGGAGCGACAGGTCATTCCTATGGAGGAAACGTGGCTTACAGGCTTTGCGCGGAGAAACCGGAATATGTCTGCGGCATAAATCTGGACGGAGCTCTCTTCGGTGACTACACGAACACCGTGATGGAAAAGCCTTTTCTTCAGGTAAGCGGAAAGGATAACGAGAGTGTGGTCACCAGAGTTTACACGAACCACACGAAAACAGTGTACAAAGTTTTTTTCAGGGATATGAAGCATTTCGGGTTCAGCGACATGAAGTTCCTGCTCCCTGCAAAATCGATGGTAGGAAATCTTCCGGCAGAGGCGCTTCATCAGAACTTGTGCCGCTGTCACTTGGAGTTGTTTGACGCGTTCTTAAAACGAAAAAAAACTGCGCCAGAGCTTAAGAGCAATGACGCAGTTATTGTAACCGAGTTTCCGGCGACTTAAAGCTTCTCCAGCATCGATGCCATATCGTCAAGCCAGCTGCCTTTAATCTCCTCGATTTTTCCAGCGTCGCTTGCCGCCGCGATATCCGGCACGACAGGCACCTTGCACACCGTCTTCACGCCGTGCTGGGCTGCAATCTCATCAATATGGCTTTTTCCGAAAATCTCAATTTTCTTTCCGCAGTCAGGGCACTCAACGTAGCTCATGTTCTCAACAAGACCGAGTACCGGGATATTCATCATGCCAGCCATTTTAACGGCTTTCTCGACAATCATGCCAACAAGCTCCTGCGGAGAAGCCGTGATAACAATACCGTCAACAGGAATCGACTGGAAAACCGTCAGAGGAACATCGCCCGTTCCCGGAGGCATATCGATGAACATATAATCGATGTCGCCCCACATAACGTCCGTCCAGAACTGCTTTACCGCACCCGCGATAACAGGACCGCGCCACACGACAGGATCAGTGTCCTGTTCCAAAAGCAGGTTGAGCGACATAACGCCGATACCCGTCTTTGTCATTACCGGATACATACCGCTGTCATTGCCGACAGCCTTCTCCTTAAGTCCGAAAGCGCGCGGAACGGAAGGACCCGTAATATCCGCATCGAGCACGGCAGTCTTAAAACCTTTGCGGCTCATAAGAACGGCGAGCATGGAAGTGACGAAAGACTTACCGACACCGCCCTTTCCGCTGGCAATCGCGATAACTTTCTTTATGTGAGTTCCCTCGTGCGGTTTCTCGTGAAGATCCTGAGGAGCTGTTCTGGATGCGCAGTTTGAGCTGCAAGAAGAACAGTCGTGGCTGCATGACGCATTATCACTCATGGCAAAAACCTCTTTATAGTATGGTAGGTATGGCGGGTCCCAAAATCACCCGATTCTGAAACTAGCCCCGTGTGTGACGGTCAGTATACAGCGATAGAAGAACCTTTGCAACAGAAGAGGAGGTTATGCCGCGGTTGCATAATTCACTACAGAAAGTTCCTGGATATGCTGTTTGGCTGCGGCTATGATTTTTTCAAGACGTTGTACGACATCACCCGTAAAGTGAATCTCATCGCAAGTTTCACACTTGTAACAAGGAATATTTCTGATGACCAAGACACCGCCATCAAGCTCAATCGCTTCTATAGTAGTGCTTTCGTAAGTTTCGTTTCCGCATCTAATACACTTCATTTTGGCAGCTCCTTTCTTGTCTTTAAGTCTTTTTCCCATATATCCAAACTAGGAACATAGGCTGTTATCAAATATATCTTATCGTCGTTCATACTGACAACAACATGAATATAAGTATTGTTTATCGAAATTCCAAGTATAAGACAACTCGGAAAAGGAAAATCCTTAGGATATTGCTCTATAATCTCACCATTGTCTATAGCGTTAATAACATCATAAACAGATATATTCCTTTCATTCAGACGTAGCTGACCATTGTCGTGCCAATGATTAATGAAATAATTCAAATCACAAGTAAAAGTGTATTAGAAATAATTTCGATGATTTCAGAAGCAATTAATAAACAAACAAAAAAATGAGCTTTTAACAAGAAACACAAAAAATCTTTTCTTTTCAGTTTGTAAGGATTTTTCAGGTTTTCTTGGGTGTGTTTACTCGGAAGCTTCTGCGTTTTCTGGAGCTGGTGCCGGAGCTGGGGCTGGAGTCTCTTGTACAGCTGCTATGGCTTTCTTAAGTTTTGCCTTTTTGATAGGGCTGCGTTTTTTATAATGGATTATGTAGTTTATAAAGCTTATGTATAAAGCTATACCTACAAATGTGATAATGACATATTTGTTCGTCACAACGGCTTTAACCATGTCAAAAATGCTTTTTAAACTCATAGTCTTATAATCGGTATTATACATGGTTTCTTTATAAAGGGATAGCGAGCTACATTGTCAATTTGCTTGTTTAGACTTATCATTGCTTATAGCTTAGCACTTGGAGATCATTATGAAATTCAAAAAGTCCTTTTTATTAATAATGATTGTATGTTTGATATGTTCGGATATGTATTCCGCTGATAAACAGATTAGTTCCACCAAGAACGAGTTTGGCGGAATCACAGAAACTTACATCCTTGACCCTTCAGAAAGGGATTATGAACAATTTACGCAGATTTCTTTTTCCTATGATGAGAACGGCAAAAGGCGCAAAACCGCTTATGTTTTTTCACCAAGCGTAGAAAAGGAAACTGGATATTCATTTCAGGAACAATTCTATGAGAATGGCAAAATAACAGCGTATAGAATGATTTATTCCAAGGAAACCGCAAAAATACGTGGTGTTAAAGAAATAATTGAAAAACTGGACGCGCAGGGAGAGACAACTGAGCTTTTGTATTCAAATGGAAATGGATACGCAAGAACGAGCGTGGATTCATTTACTCTGAATTATCCTCTGTATTCATTGTCGTTTTTGGAAGGAATGTTAGATTTAAGTGATACACATGCAATTTCAATAAGTGCCAAATATAAATTTGCCAGAACTTTTGTTCATTTTAAAGGCGGTTATTCAGATTTAAACGATGATGAAATTGAAGCCATAAGTTATTTTGGATACACTTTTGCAAATTCAAATCCGAACATGGTTGATTTATACAAATGTAAATCTACGGCGATTTCTGAAGGAAAAGAATACACTGTTTATATTCAAGAAAGCCTTTTGCCCTATCTGCAAGATGATATGGATTTTTTGATGGCTTATGGAGTCATGGGCCTGGATGGCAAACTGGTTTTATTGATGACAGAATTCTCTGAGATTTATTGATACGCAACTGATATAAATACCCACACTTCTGTCGCTGTTTTGAGAGTTCCCAGCTCAGAGAAAATGAAAAGCTGTTGACTTTTACAATTTGTATGTTATAGTGAAAACACAAAGGGAACACCGTATAAGCGGCTATCTCCTTTAAGCTATTGTTTAAAGCCTACTTGGTTGAGCCTGGGTAGGCTTTTTTGCTTCTACAAGACTAACTTGAAGAGAGCAAGTGCATTTATAACTAAATCAAGAATCGCAACGACAAGCATTGCTTTTTCATATTTCGTCATAAGCACTGTCTCCTACCATATTAAGATTAGGAGACAGCCCACCAAATACAGTGTTCCCTATACATATAATAAACTATTATTTTACTTAAATGAAAAAAATATTGACATTTTTCGGTTAGTTAACTATCTTATATTTAGTTAATAACTAAATTGAATTGGTTTATAACCGGAGGAATGTATGGCATTAACAAACAATGAAAAACAAATCAGACATAAGAGACTTGAAGCATTAAAGAAATATGGTAATGAAGTCCTAGTTCAGTTATTATTTTTGAACAGTGCCATTCCTCGTCCAATAGATAAAACAAATGAGGAAATAAAAGGTGAAATTGAAAATATAGTCAATCTCCCTTCAGGTTGGACAGATGAAGATTATAATATAGCTGTTCAAAAAATTCGAAATATGAATATCGCAGTTTTATCAAATCCACACTTAATGAATAACGACATCAGTGCTGCAAGAAGTTTTTTTGATGACAACTTCAATCCTGATGAAATACACAGAGCTCAATATAAAGCAGCTGAAGTTGTTCGTAATATAAAATCAACATTGAAATTATCAGAATTAAAAGTGACGGACCAAATAGCGGCTCTTGCTGAGGTTATGCGTTTTCTTGGTATTGAATTACTTAATGAAAGAAAAATCCCAAAAACATTTGCAAATGCAACAGCTTTTAGTTTAATCGACCAGAATTACAAGAAACCAGAATGGACTTGGGCGATTCTAGCACAAAATCTTTATATTCAAAACTCAAAAGAAAAAGCAGAATTGATTGCTAAAGAATTGACAAATCCTGACATTGAAAATAAAGGGAGTTTCGTATGAATGAATTAATCGATGAATATAACAAAGAGGTTATTTGCGAATACGAAGGTGAACTGTATTCGGTCCGCGACAACGGTGCAATTCTCCGGCATTCAAAGGACTCAAGGAAAAGACGGCTTGATAATATTTGGACTTTCGGAACAGTAAATAAGCAAAATGGTTACCTTCTACACGCGAATGTCAGGGTTCACAGAATTGTTGCTACCGCTTTTATCGGCGAGGTTCCTTCAAAAGAGCATATAGTAGACCACATAAACACGAACAAACAGGATAACAGACCAGAAAACTTACGGTGGATAACTAAACTGGAGAATATAATCTTAAATCCAATCACTTGTAAAAAAATAATGTGGATGACAGGAAAAACAATTGATTATATTCTTCAACATATAGAAATCCTACACAATATTAATCTTTCTCCTGATATTCAATGGATGAGAACTGTTACACCTCAAGAAAGCAAAAACTGCTATGAAAACTTACTTCATTGGGCAAAGGAAGATTCTGTTCCACCAACAGAAAAAAGAGGCGTTATAGGAGAATGGATTTATCAAAAGCGGTTCTTTTCGGAGCGCAATAAAGACAATCACCTGGTCTACACTCTATCTGAAAATGCTGTGCACGATAAAACCAGAATGAAGCTGCCTTCGAAATACCCTTGTTGCCCTACTGGTGAACACAAGCATAGTTTAGAAGAATATCTTGCCAACTTAAAACCTGGTGCCTTATTCTTTGAAACAAACTATTCTCACTCTTTGGTTGAAGAAGCCGTTATCTACAACGACAAGATAATAATTCGCACAAAGTCCGCTGTAGAAGCAGTAAAGCCATATCATGTTACCGTAATAACTCTAGAAAACAATACATTTGTACATGAATTATATAGTTCATGTTTTAGTGAAGAAAGCGCTCAAAAGTATTTTACAATTCTGCAAGACAAAGAATGGACAAGAGGAGATGTTTTTGATGATTTCTGCTGAAATCTATGGTATATTATTTTAGAAAGGGGATAGAAATGAGAAAGCCTTTTTTGTTTGTCATAATATCGATGTTAATAACAAGTGTATTTGCAGCTCCATTCGGTTTGAAAATGGGAATGACTCTCACAGAAATAGAAAATCAATGTGAAGGAAAGCCTGTTTTTGTTCAAGATGATATTTACTTGGTCACTCCAATAAAAAGCCATCCTTTATTTGAGGAGTATGCTGTCTTTGTTAATAAGACAGCTGGTTTGTACAAAATTTGTGCTATTTCCCAAGCAATAACCGTTAATAAGTACGGAACGGAATTAAAAAACGCTTTTGATAATATAAAGGATAGGATTTCAAAAACATATGGAAAGCCTAGGGTAATCGATGAAATTGATAAAAAATCGATTTGGAAAGATGATAATGATTGGTTTACAGCTCTAAAAGAAGGAGCAAGGGTTCTTTCTGCTGTGTGGGGAGAAAATGTCCAGCTTGCTGATAATTTAAATTCCGTTGTCTTAAATTGTGCACCAGATGATAGATTAATTTACTATGGTAAAGGTATTGTAATACTGTATTACTATTTTAAGAATGCGAGCATTGTTGAAGACGAACAAGATTCTGTATTCTAGATTTATCTGTTAAATGTACGTGGAATGGATTCTTCTTTGAATAACGCAAGGATATAGAACAAATCTGATTACTATTTGCGTTAGGGGGTGGAGGGGCAGACCGTAGGTCTGTTCGGAAGTGAGCGGCGAAGCTGCGAACGTACGAATGGAGGCGAAAGCCGTAACCCCGAAAGACCCGACCGCTGCGGTAGTGAGCTTGCGAAAACCGCGGCGGGAACGCCCTAAAACACCTTAAAAAAAGCCTATTGACAGGATATTTCAACTCTGTTAATCTTTCCGATTAATTACTTTATTAGGACAGGGAAAAAGAAGAAGTTTTTCCCAAAAATAGGAGTGCATATGGCTTTTTATTTCGATGAACCATCACACACATTTGGAGAGTACCTTTTGGTACCCGGTTACACATCAGCGGACTGCATTCCTACAAATGTCAGTCTTAAAACACCTATCGTAAAGTTCAAGAAAGGCGAAACGCCGGAGCTTACGATGAATATCCCGCTTGTTTCCGCGGTAATGCAGTCTGTCTCTAACGACACGCTTGCGATTGCCCTTGCGAAAGAAGGCGGGATTTCTTTTATATACGGTTCTCAGTCAATTGAGAATCAGGCGGCGATGGTCGCACGCGTAAAGAACTACAAGGCAGGATTCGTAACATCTGATTCAAACGTCCGCCCGGATGCGACTCTTCAGGATGTTATCGATTTGAAGGAGAAGACAGGTCACTCAACTGTCGCCGTAACTGCTGACGGCACTCCTAACGGAAAGCTTGAGGGTATTATCACAAGCCGCGATTTCCGCATCGGATATGCCGACATGAAATCGAAGGTTAGCGAGTACATGACTCCGTTCGCAGAGCTTATTACTGGCGAGGACGGTATTACCCTTTCTGAGGCGAGCGACCTTATTTGGAAGCACAAGCTCAACTCCCTTCCTATAATTGATAAAGACGGCAACCTTAAATACATGGTTTTCCGCAAGGACTACGCGAGCCACGAGGAGCATCCTCTTGAGCTTCTTGATGCCAAGCAGCGTTATATCGTTGGTGCGGGAATTAACACACGCGACTACATGGACCGCGTTCCGGCTTTGCTTGAGGCTGGCGTTGACGTTATGTGTCTTGATTCATCGGAAGGATTTACCGAGTGGCAGAGACGCGCGCTTCAGGATATCCACGGAAAGTGGGGCGACAAAGTAAAGATTGGTGCCGGAAACGTCGTTGACCGCGAAGGTTTCTTGTTCTTGGCAGAGGCCGGAGCAGACTTCGTTAAGATTGGTATTGGCGGCGGCTCAATCTGCATCACAAGAGAGCAGAAGGGTATTGGTCGCGGTCAGGCTACTGCGACGATTGAGGTTGCAAAGGCTCGCGACGAGTATTACGCACGCACAGGTATCTATATCCCGATTTGCTCGGACGGCGGTATTGTTCACGATTATCACATGACACTCGCCCTCGCGATGGGCGCGGACTTCGTTATGCTTGGACGCTACTTCGCCCGTTTTGATGAAAGCCCGACGAACAAACTGATTGTAAACGGCAACTACGTTAAGGAATACTGGGGCGAAGGCTCCAACCGCGCCCGCAACTGGCAGCGGTACGACATGGGCGGCGCGAGCAAGCTTTCTTTTGAGGAAGGCGTTGACTCCTACGTTCCATACGCAGGTCCGCTCCACGACAACGTAGCGATGAGTATGAGCAAAATTCGCCACACGATGTGCAACTGCGGTGCTCTTACGATACCGGAGCTTCAGGACAAGGCTAAGATTACGCTTGTTTCTCAGGCTTCAATTGCAGAAGGCTCCGCACACGACGTAATCGTAAAGAACACGTCACTCAGAGCGGAATAGTTTTTTGCGCCATATAAGGTGGTTGATATGGATAACTTCATTTACGACACGCCGACAAAAGTTTACTTCGGAAAAGACGAAGAACGGAATGTCGGAAAGATAATCGCCGGTTATGGCGCGAAAAAAGTTCTTATTCACTACGGCGGCAAGTCCGCAAAAGAAAGCGGACTGATAGACCGCGTTAAATCCGCGCTTTCCGCAGAAAATCTTCAGTTTGTGGAGCTTGGCGGCGTTGTACCGAACCCGGAGCTTTCGCTTGTGCGCAAGGGCATTGCGCTCTGCCAAAAAGAAGGCGTTGATTTTGTGCTCGCCGTCGGCGGCGGCTCCGTACTCGATTCCGCAAAAGACATAGCCAATGGTCTTGCCAACCCAGAATACGACGTGTGGGATTTTTCACTTGGAAAAGCAGCCCCTTCAAAGACGACAAAAAAAGGAGCCATACTGACGCTCGCCGCCGCCGGCTCTGAAATGTCGAACTCCTGCGTTATTTCAAACAGCGAGACAAAAGAAAAGCGCGGCTACAACTCCCCATTCAACAGAATGGACTTCGCGATAGAAAACCCTGAGCTTTCATATTCCGTAAGCGCATACCAGACGGCTTGCGGCGCGGTTGACATCGCGATGCACACGATAGAGCGGTACTTCTGCCCAGGAGACGACACGTATCTTACGGACTCCATCGCCGAAGCCGTCATCAAAAGCAGCATGAAAGCAGGGCTTGACTGCCTTGCGAACCCAAAGAACTACGAAGCGCGCGCGAACATGATGTGGGCATCGTCTTTGGCGCACAACGGACTTACTCAGTGCGGAAGAAGCTTTCAGCTGACGGTGCATCAGCTGGAGCACGAAGTTTCTGCGATGTACCCGGAAGTGGCTCACGGCGCAGGACTTGCCGCGCTTTGGTGCAGCTGGGCGCGTTTCGTGTACAAAGCGAACGTGATGCGCTGGCTTCAGTATGCGGAGCGTGTCTGGAACGTGGACATCGATTTTGAGCATCCAGAAGTTTCAATAGAAAAGGCAATCGACAAGCAGGAAGATTTTTATCGTTCCATAAACATGCCTGTGAACTTACGTTCGCTCAACGTGAAAAAAGAAGACTTGCCGGAGCTTGCGCTTAAATGCAGCCGTGGCAAGACGCGGACGCTCGCAGGATACAAGCCGCTTGGCTACGACGAAATCCTCGCGATTTACGAAATGGCGTTTTGAGTGTTTGCGAGCGGCGGAACCTGCCGAACGCCCCGAAAAAAAATCAAGAAATTTGTCGAAATCCGTAATTTTTTGCTTGCATTATCCTGAATGTGTGGTACGATGAAGATGTAATCAGGAACGGGTTGGGAGCGTACACCGATTGCACGTACAGGAGGCGTTGATGAAATTACAAACAGAAACACATAACCTGCACGAGGTTATAATACGTTAGACAATATAGCCACCAGCCGCTTAAAGCTGGGTTAAATTATAGTGCCAGTCCAAAGATGACTGAGAGCACAATACAGGGCGCCAAAAAAGGCGCCCCTTGTATTTTAAACCGATAATATTTTTTCGGGTTAAAAAACGGCTGAGTCAAGGCTTTAAGATAGCCGTAGGCGTACGTGCCTTGACCAGCCGTATAATAAACGGATTTAGGCGCGAAACTTGCCGCGCTCGGGAAACCAGAGTTGCTACACTCCCGGCGGAACCGGCGAATTATCAGCTTTATCAAGCTTTTGGTCAGTGCGGAACTCGTGCTTTATAACAATCCACGCGATAATATCAAGCAGGATAACGAAAACGAAGAACCAGCTTCCGTACCCGGCTGCATCCGCCTGATCCGAAAGCAGAAAATCATACAAGCCGTGGATAAGCATCGGGATGATGAGCGCGAGAAGCTTGTACCGACGCAAGCCGCGCGGATCGCACGCAAGAAGAGAAGCCTTTGCCCTGCTTAAATTAAAGCCCATAAAAACTGCGAAAGTCGTGTGGCCTGGAATTGCGAAGACGGCGCGTCCCAACGCAACTTCGATACCGAATCGGCTTATGTAAAGGACATTCTCAAGCGCGGCAAACCCGAGCGAAGCCGCAACCGCATAAACAATGCCGTCGTACCGATAATCAAAATTGCGGTCTTTCCACACAAAAATCATAATGACAAGCCACTTGAAAAGTTCCTCGACGAGTGCGACACAAATCGTATTTTCAATCAATGCATATTTTACGCTTTCTGGACTGTAGGCAGCCGCTAGAATTTCGAGAAGGAAAGATTCAACGAAGCTGCATGGAAGTGCGAAAATCGCGCCTAAAACCGCCACAATGACGACGAGGCTCAACGGCTCGCGCTCATTTTTGTCGAGCCTGTATATGTAACGCAGGATGAGAATAACCGGAAGTAACGCCGGAACAAGAATTACCAATAATGATGAACGCATACGCCTACCGCAAAGCCTCTTTCTTTTTTATATTTCTTCAATTACCGAAGAACCTTTTTCGCCAGAAGCCCACTGCCAGTTTTCGTAAAACCGCAGTTTGCCGCCTTCAATTTTCGGAACGGAATCGCACGAACCTGATTTTTGCTCACCATCCGTATTTATATGCTGGTACGTAAAATGCAGATTGTTCTGCTTGTCGATTTTCCCGATAAGAAAGCCTTTCAACACTTTTCCACCTGAATATTCCGCCCAGATGTTTTCCCCTTTCTGGTGATAGCTGAACACCGTCTCCGCAGAAACTTCGCCGGATTCCGAGTTTTCAACAGCGACAAAAAGCTTGTCATCGACCGAGAATGCTTCCGTATCATTATTAAAAAGATTTTTTCCGGTTTCGTAAGCTGTTTCCAGGTTCTTGTTCCAGTTTTCCAAGCGCGATTTGTATTCTTTCGTCATTCCGTCAAAAACGATAAAACCAGTTTTCTTAACGCGGTCAAAAAGCCTGTCGCCAAGCATCACTTTTTTCATGCTGTAAAGCAGCCCGAAGTTTTCAAGCCGCTCTTTATAATTTCCGGCGGTGCAAAGAATAAGTGCTTTATCAAGCTTCTTCATCCTTTTGTTTCCGTATGCGAACCCGAAAGTGAAAACCCTGTCGAACCAACCGACAAGCTTGGCGGGAGCTTCCGTCCAAAAAACAGGATAAATGAACACTATGGCATCCGATGAATTGATTTTCTCCTGCTCTGCGATGACATCGGCAGCAAGGGAAGGAGCCTCGTTATAATTTGCGTCGCGAAGATACTCTTTTTCCGACATATCGGTTTTGAAATTCATTTTGTACAAATCGGAAAGGATATATTCATTCCCGGAATCGACAACGCCTTTTATAAATGAGTCGCGCACATTTCTTGTAAAAGAGTCTTCTGAAGGATGACAATAAACTATAAAAACTTTCATTTTTGAACCTCTGACAAAATCAAGATAATGTAAAATTGCATATAACGCAATCGATGAAAATTACTCAAAACATCAAATCCGGTGTAAAATAATATGCTATTCTCATAACATCAGCTGATAAAAGGATTCGATTTATGGCAAACATGGAACTTCTGGTGCGGACTCTTTCATTCATAGAGGACCATCTGGAAGATGATCTGAACACGGAAACTATCGCGAAGGAATGTTACGCGTCAAAGTCTTCGCTGGAAAAGACTTTTAAGTTTTCCCTTAATTTTTCTGTGCGCGATTATATTATCAGACGGCGGATGACAAAAGCTGCCCGACTGATGTTCCAGAAGCCTGAACTGAGCCTGTTGGATATAGCCGTGATGTACGGTTATTCAAGCCACGAAGCCTTTACAAGGGCTTTTACGCAAGTGTGGAAATGCACCCCGTCGGAGTTTAAGGCTGGCAGTAAGAAACGCCTTTCTCCGCTCGATTTGTTTCCGCGCATTACTGGGATTTTCCAAGTACAAGGAGAAGATTTTATGAGAAAAGCGGTAGATGTTAGTGAACTTTATGATTTTATAAAATCAAGAAAAGATTGTTGGTTTATCAGCTGTGATATAATGAATTTAATTCCGATTAACGAGATTTCAAGGGATGTCGGGGATATAGCGATTCTTGAGTCGATGCGCAGAATGGAAAAAGCTTCTGGCGAAGAGGATTTGATTTTCCGCATCGGTGGCGACGAGTTTGTGATTCTTACGAATTCGAGCGATGAAGAGTACGCAAAATCGATACAGGAAAAGATTCTCTCCCTGAACGGCAAGCTTCTTCCTTATGACAAAAAGGATGTTCCGATGAGCCTTTACGCCGTCTTGCGAAAGAACGACTTCAAGGCGCTCAAGTACAGCGAGCTGTTTGACAACCTGATGATAAAGATGGAAGAAAAACAGTCACAGGGATAAGAGTTTTTTCGCGGCGGGCACGAAATTGTGTGCTTTCGTTGCCCGTAGTCTTGTGCTAAAATATCCGCATGAACAAAGATTTTGCCACCATTAAAGAGTTCGCGCCGTCCGATGTTAAAGTTTTGGACGCATTCATGGCGAGCGCAACCAAAAAAGACGTTGATTTTCTGAACACATTCAACCCGGACAAGCTGCTGTACAATTTCAGAGTGACAGCCGGAGTTCCCGATAAAAAAGCGGAATCGTCCTACTCCGGGTGGGAAAATACGCGGATTGGCGGGCACACTTTGGGGCATTATCTTGCGGCCGCCGCGCAGGCAGTTGCGCGTGGCTTTGGTGACGCGAAAGGTTCGGATGGCATTTCGTTAGCCGGGCGGCTTTCGTACCTTGTGGAGTCGCTCGCGGAATGCCAGAACGCGCTTGGAACAGGCTTTATTTTCGGCGCAACGATGGCGGACGCTACAAAGCCGGAGCTTCAGTTTGATTTGATTGAAGCCGGTACGACGGCGGACACCTGGGTTCCGTGGTATACAGCGCACAAGCTGATGAACGGTCTTGTTGAAACGTGGAAAAGCGCACGGATAAAGACGGCTCTAACGGTTGCGGAACGGTTTGGCGAGTGGATTTATAAGCGGGTGAGCCAGTGGTCGCCGGAGACAAAAACGAAAGTTTTATCTGTTGAATACGGCGGAATGAACGATTGTCTTTACGAGCTTTATAAGTGCGCGAAGGCCGATGGATACAATGATTGCGAGCATTTTAAGGTTGCAGCGGAAGCGTTCGATGAAGTGACGCTTTTTGACGCGGTGCGAGAATGGGATATCGCTCGAGGTCAGTGCGGCTTGGCTGCTGGCGCGATTCCAGATGTGCTCAACAACCGACATGCGAACACGACGATACCAAAGTTTGTTGGTGCGATGAACCGTTTCTGCACTTTGGGCGATGCGAAATATCTTGATTACGCAAAATCGTTTTGGAATATCGTCGTGAACCACCACACATACATCACCGGCGGCAACAGCGAGTGCGAACATTTCGGGCTGGCGGATGTGCTGGACGCGGAACGGAGCAACAGCAACTGCGAGACATGCAACACGCACAATATGCTTAAGCTTACGCGCATGCTTTTTATGGCGACCAGCGACAAGCGGTATGCGGATTACTACGAAAACACTTTTATAAACGCGATTCTTGCGTCCGTGAACGCGGAAACGGGAATGACGCTTTACTTTCAGCCAATGGCGACCGGACTTTTCAAGACATACTGCAACCCGGACGTGAACAAAAACTATTTTTGGTGCTGCACAGGCACCGGGCTAGAGAACTTTACGAAGCTTGGCGATAGCTTTTATTTTCACACCGAAGATACGCTTATCGTTAATGAGTACGCAAGTTCGTCGGTGCGCTGGGTGGAAAAAGGCATTACGCTGACGCAGGAAGCGGATTTGCCGATGACGGAGAAAGTGACGTTCACACTGTCGGTAGATGATTGCGCGACTGGCAACAATTTCGCGATTGCTTTCAGACTTCCCGACTGGCTGGCGGAACCGGCGAGAGTTTCGCTGAATGGCGCGGATGCCACATGCCGGGCAGAAAACGGCTACCTCGTTATTTCGCGCGAGTGGAAAAACAGCGACACTGTAGAACTTTCTCTGCCCGCGAAAATCGTTCCATACACGCTACCAGACAACCCGAATGTATTCGCTTTTAAGTACGGACCTGTCGTTCTTGCGGCAGAACTTGGCACAGAAAAGAAGTATCTTTATCAGATAGGCATTATGTGTGATGTTGCCGGAAACAAGTACATTCGCGGGCAGGAGATGACGCTTACAGGAAACTACGGCAGCACGAGCGGGTTAAAAACACTCCCCGCAGAGACGATTCGCGTTAAGGGCGGCTCCGTGGCAGACTTTATGCGCAACATAAACGAGCATTTACGCCGAGTTCCGGGAACTTTGCGTTTTGTTCTGCACGACACGAATCTTGATGATGAAAAAGAACCGTTCGTTTTTGTGCCGTATTATCAGATAACAGAGCAGCGTTACGGCATTTACTGGCTTTTCGCGGACGCCGCCCGCGATGGCAATGATGCCCACGATGTGCGCGAATCCGCCTCCGGGTCAGCCACTCCAGACAGAGCTGCCTGCGCCCCCGACCCGCTTTCAGACGGCACGCTTCTCCAAAGCATAGGCGTTGGATACGGCACGCAGACAGAAGGCGGCAAGGAGCTTTTTCCGTTCATGCAAGAAACCGGAACTGGCTCTGTCGGTAACCCGGACGAGCTTACCCGCTTTGCGAACGCGGGCGGTTCCTTCAGTTACATGATGAAAATCGTACCGAATAAGCGGAACTTCCTTATCTGTACGCTTTTAAAAGCCGACGACGGAAAAACGCTCCGCATAACAGCTGGCGCAAAAACGATAGCGTCCTTCACGCTCGACTCGCGCGGACAAAGCAGTTCATGTGACGGTGAAAAATACACGCAGATTTTCGAGATTCCATCGGAAATCGTGGAACAAGCGGCAAGCGACACTATCCGCATAGAGTTCTCCGGCGCGACCGAAACAGCAGCAAAAGAATCAGCGCAGTCCGCGCGAATCGCTGCTCCGCTTGAAATACGCTGTGTTCCTTGACATTAATCGTCTCTTTGCTTACCATTCGCTTCATGGAACACAACATAGCGCCTAACATAGACAAAACGCCATTTTCTTGCACCAGAGACGGCTTAACAATACGCGGACATATTTACCGCGCGGCACAAACGGAAACCGCCGCCGAAACTGGAAAATGCGTTGAATCCCGCGAAAAAGAACCAATTATCATCCTTAGTCACGGTTTTCTTGGCAACGACACCCATATTGTAACGTATGCGGAAGCTCTTGCAAAAATCGGCTATGTTGTGCTCACGTTCGACTTTAACGGCGGCGGTCCAGAATCCACAAGTTCGGGAAAAAGCGTCGATATGACGGTCCTCACCGAAAAAGCCGATTTGCTTGCCGTCATCAAATACGCTGAATCGCTTGAAAATATAGACACAAACAACATGTCGCTCGTAGGATTCAGTCAGGGCGGGCTTGTAAGCGCGCTCGTAGCGGCGGAGCTTACAAATCGCATTAAAAACCTCGTGCTTTTCTACCCTGCCCTTTGCATCCCCGACGATGCCCGCAGCGGAAAAATGATGCTTATGGACTTTGACCCGCAAAACATCCCGCCAGTTATTTGCCAAGCCCCTATGATAATCGGCAGGAATTACGCGCTTACAGCCCAAAAGCTCGACCCGTACAAAGAGATAAGCGGATTTTCCGGCAAGACGCTGATAATTCACGGTACTTCAGACAAAGCTGTAAACATTGAATACTCCCGCAAAGCAAAAAGCGTCTACAAAAATCTTGTTTACAAAGAGATTGAAGGCGCGGACCACGGCTTTTCAGGCGAGGACGAAGCAGAAGCCATCCGCACAATGATAGATTTCTGCAAGCTTTAATTACCATTTTTCTTCCCAAAAATCACAAACCTGTGCTATAATTTTATGCAAACGAAAAAAGAGAGGTTTTCATGAAACTACTTAACAAACGTACGGGGGGGGGCATTCCCTCTCTGTAAATTCTTAATTCTTCTGATTTTAGCGTGTTGTGTCCTTACCGCATGTTTAACAACTGATGAATCGGCACAAGCCTACACACCAGCCCCTGCACCAGTTCCAACAGAACCCGCAAACGTAACCGAAATATCATTCCCAGTTGATTTAAGCAGGATGCCTGTTGTTAACAACGATAATACTGTTACATTCGACAAAGCGACTAATACCTTTACCGTTAAAAAAGATTATCTCGAGCAAGCAGGGCTTAATCTCTGGCTCGGACAAGATATTTCGGAATTAAATATTCTTAGAATAAAATACAAAGCTCTTGGTGATGCAGGATTTTGTCTGTTCACAGAATATGCAAATGATAATCTTGATGATTATGATAATCCTTGGTTTGACAGAAACATATACTGTCCTTCATATCTTACAGAGATGGTTATTCCGCTAAAAAATGGAATGAGAAAGTTGAACAGTATAGGCTTTTTCTCTATGAATTGCGTAAAGGATGAGAAGTTTATTATAGAAAGCGTAACTCTTGAGAAAGTTTCAAATCCTGTAAAAACAAATATCTGGGCGAGTAATGAACCGCCAGTAATCGACACTGCAACAAAGGTAACAATGAATGAAAAGCTTACAGCCTGGGATTTTGTTCCACAGCTTGGCGTAGGTTATCATTATCAACAATTCCTTGCGAATGACCCGTCGCTGGATTATGGATTGGATGCTTACTTGTTATGGGATTTTCCAAAGCCGTCTAAGGAAGGAATAAAATTCATTAAAGAAAAAGGTTTTACAACTGTCCGATTGCAGAACGCTCCCGGAGCATACATGCTGGATGAAAAGTATACTATCGATCCAGGATATTTAAAAGCACTTAAACAGTGTGTTGACTGGTTAATAGAAGAGGGTTTGTATGTTATTCTTGCAGGTCCAAGAGATGATCACCTGCAACAAGCGCAATGGCAGGGAAAAATTGGCAAGGATGTTCACTATGCCTGTTATAATGTAAGCGAAAAAGACAAAGCCCAATCAAAAGCGTTTCTTAAAGCCGTCTGGTTGCAGTATGCCCAGGCATTTAATAATTCCTATGATGAGCATCTTATTTTTGAAACAATGGATGAACCCGCTGCTATTTTTCATGAGCATGCGTGGAATCCGGACGATAATTGTGCCACATGTAAAAAGAATTTGGCAATTCTAAACGAATATAACCAGCTGATTGTTGATACAATCCGTTCTACTGGAGGAAACAATGCTAACCGTTTCATTATGGTTGAGGCATTTTCAGGAAGCCGCTACTGGCTTCTTGAGAATAAGCTTTTTAAGCTTCCAAAAGACAAGGCAGAAAACAAGATTATACCGTCACTACATAACTATCCAATGCCGTTTGGCAGAACGATATATACCGAAGGTATAAAGAAATTCTTTATTACAGACTGTTTTGACGCTCTGGATGAATATTTCTTCAATAAGAAAATTCCTGTGTATTTTTCTGAAATAGGTCACCCTCGTACTATTCCTATTTTGGAAAGAATTAAATGTATAAAAGATTTTATGGTCGAAGTCAGAAAACCAAATCGTTCCTGTGCTGTTTCTTTATTTGATAATTTTAATAGGTTTGAGGGTGGGACAGCTTATGACCAGCATAATTCCGAGTGGGTTGAAACAGAGTATGTTGATTCGCTTTTGTATGCTGCAAAAGGCAAACAATATCTGCTGAGTTCAGTTTTTACAAAAGAGAATGAAATTACGG
>JAFZVC010000114.1 GCA_017618015.1 Spirochaetaceae bacterium | reverse complement strand
TTTTGATGGTTTTGGTCTGTATTGACTTATCCTGGGGGAAAACATGAAACCTTTTTACCTTACGAAAAACGCACAGGGATATTACCGTGCGGTATTCTTTAACCAGCAGACTGGAGTTTGTGTAAAAACAAAAAGTACGCACACTAAAGACAAGATGGAAGCGATGCTTTTGGCTGCCGAATGGTATAAGAACGGTACGCCTGACGGTTATACAAATAGCCGAAAAAAAGCTGACGATGATGTTTCTGTTTCTGGTCTGAACTTGGACGGTATTGTAAAACGCATCTCTCAAGCTGAAGCCGTCTTACTTGTTTCTCTTATTTCCCAGAAGTTTAATTTAAATACAAATATCTCTGTAGCAAAGGCAGATCCGACACCACAGGTGGCGGCTCCTGCCGTTGTGGTTGCTCCTACTCCGAGTGTTGAAGCTCCGAAGAAAAAGGTTGTTGTAGTTCACAAGAAAAACGCCCTTTCTGATTCTGGTATGATTCCGGCTGATGTTGCCGCAAAAGTTTACGAGCCTTTGAATCCTGAATGCACAATGAAGCTTTGTGAATTCCTTGTGAACTTCTGGACTCCTGAAAAGTCTGAATACATACAAAACAAACGCGCACATAAAAAGACGATTGGAGATTACCACTGTAAAGAAATGCGCGGTATGGTTAACCGTTACTGGCTGCCTTTCTTTGGCGAAGAGTTTACTGTTGGCGAACTTACAGAACAATACCTCGAAGACTTTCTGCAGGAGCTAGCAAACTTTAGATGTCTTAAAGGTGCGACTATAAACCACGCGCGCACTTGTGGCGCAACCGGATTGAAGTGGCTTAAGAATAAAGGAATTATACACAGTAACCCGATGGCAAATGTTGAGGCCTTTTCAAAGAGCGATGCTACTCCTCGCGGAATACCAGACGAAAAAGAAATTAAGGCTCTTTATGAATTGGATTGGAATAACGAAGTTATGTACCTGGCATTTAATCTGTCTGCGTTCAGTGGTTTGAGACCTGGTGAGATTTCCGGTTTACAGGTTCGAGATATTGATAGCGAAAAGGATCTGATTACAATTCGCCATAGCTGGCACCGCACAGGATTTTTGAAGAGTACGAAAACAAATTTGATTCGTAAAGTTCCGGTTGCTCACAACATTATATTAAGACTGCTTGTACAGGCTCAGCGTTGCCCAGGTGCGAACGAAGAAACTTTTGTATTCTGGTCTAAGGCAAATGATTATAAACCGTTCCTGCCTCAGTATTATGATGACGGATTTTTTGAAGCTCTGCACAAGATTGGAGTTTCGGAAGATGAACGAAAGGAACGCAATATAGACTTCTACAGCTTGCGACATTTCTGTGCAACTTATCTTGCTAATATGACTGACATGAGAAATGTACAGGCTGTACTTGGACACACTACACCTGCAATGACAAAGCATTATGCTAACCACATGACGGATGAACACTTTGATTCTATACGCGACATCTTTGAACAGTGCCGAATGTCGATTATACAGGCTGCGGCATAGGACTTACAGCTCTCGCAATTTGCGAGGGCTTTTTTTTGCTTGTTCGGTTTTAACGAACTTAATTTTATAATCCCGAACTTTTAACGAAAATTCCGTTACTCAAACAAGTTTATTATTTTCTCAAGAACGAAAAACGTTACAGAAAAAGAAAGCCCAGATTCTTTTTAGCTGTTACGAGGAGCACTATGCAGGAAGAAAAAAGTGATACTTCGGAAACTGAGCATCGTGTTTTGTTTCCGGCGATTATGAGCATTAGTGAGGCTGCGGCCTATCTGACTATAAGCAAATACTTTTTGTATACGCTTGTAAAAGGTGGCTTTGTACCTTACGCAAAGATTGGCAAGCGGATTGTTTTCCGCCAGCAGGATTTATTTGAGTGGATTGGTCAGAACGTAGTTATGCCTGAACATTCTATGACATGTGAGGTGGAAGATGATTTTGAAAAATGATGTTGATGTGCTGGATAAGATAAACGAGCTTTTTAGCGATTGTCTTAAAACCAGAGAGTTTGGCGAGTTTACAGTTTCCGTAACTATGTACAACGGCAGACCTGTAAAGCTTCAGAAATCTGAAAGAGAAAATCTTGTTCGTTATGAACATGAAAAAATAGTTATTGAAAAATAGGAGGCGGAATTTTTGGGAGGACAAGTTGCTGACATACCAACCGGCAATCTTGGTGAACAGGCAGAGCCTAAATGCTGGGAGACTCGTTTAGAAGCCGAGAGTCCGAAGGCATTTAAGGCTTTCTGCATGTTCAGGAATATGGGCTACAAGCGCAGCATTAAAGCCTGCCTTGAGCTGAATGGAATTGAGCCGAAGAAGTACGGCTCCTGGGCGCGTTACGCCCGAATGTTCAACTGGAATGAAAGAGCTGCGAAGTACGATGAATACGTGGCAAAGGAGACTGAAAGAGAATTAATAAATGAGCGTGTAGAACGCAAGAAGCGCCAGATGGAAATGCTTAATGAGTTTGACGGACTTGTAGCAAAGAGATTAAAAACTTTGAATCCTGATGACTTGAACGCAGACGGCGCAATGGATTTGCTTGAACGTTCTGCAAAGCTTGATTCGTTCATAACAGGAGCGGACAAAGAAAACGCAAAGCCGGTACAGGGAGAACTGGCGATTACTTTTGCGGACAGCTTTAAGGACTTGTAATGCGAGAGCTCTTTAAGCCGACTGCGGTACAGAAAAAGGCTCTGGAACTTTTGAGTTCTGGAGCAAAACACATTCTGCTTTTTGGTGGTTCACGTTCCGGAAAAACGACAGTGCTTGTAATGGCTGTAATTTTCCGAGCTTGCCGTTACCCGGGAAGCAGACATCTGATCTGCCGCTTTCGTGCGAA
>JAFZVC010000113.1 GCA_017618015.1 Spirochaetaceae bacterium | reverse complement strand
GGCGGAGCGCAAACTTGAGCGGACGCAGGAGAATATGCGCCAGGTTGAGGGCATTCTTGGCGAGGTGAAACGTTCCTACGACTCTCTTAAGATTCAGGCAGAGCAGACGAACCATTACCGCGAGCTTAAGGAAAAGATTTTTAACCTTGAGCTTGATATTCAGCTTCTGCGCCTTAAAAACTTCGTTCAGAACAAGGAAAACCGGACTTACGACATCCAGAAAGCCGAGAAAGAGCGCGATGCCGTAAAAGCGGAGATAGACGAGATAAACAGCCGTTTGGAGCAACATCTTGATGAAGTCAACGAGATGGAAGAAAAAATCAACTCGCTCCAAAAAGAGATATACGGACTTGCTGTTGAGAAAAACGGCAAGGAAAATCAGATAAAGCTTCTTAACGAGCGGGAAAGCGAGCTGAAACAAAAGCTGAATCAGCTTGAAGGCCGCAAAATTACGATGGCAGACCGCATCGAGACGCTGAAAGAGGACGTTGACAGTCAGGAAGCGTCTCTTCACGACCTGAACAAGCGTCTTACGGAAATAGCGCGGAACATCACGTCGTTCGAGGATAACATAAAGATTGCCGGAGAACGCATAAGCGACAACGACAAGCTTAGCGCGGAATATGAAAATCAGATATCGGAGCTTGATGTTGAGCGCGGAAAACTGAAATCCGAGCTGGAGGAGATAACGGACGACATCGTTACGCAGCTTGACTCCAAACTTCGTGACGCAGGATATTCATCTGCCGCGCGGCAAAAAGCGCAGGAAAATGTTGAGTTCGTTATCGGGCAGATTCGCGTTCTTGTTTCCGGTCGTAAAAGCATTTTCGAGGATTTTTCAAAACTGCACGAGCCTGTTGAAAGCGATGTCCAGAAATTCGGCGCGAACGCGGTTTCTTCTTTTACGGAACTAGAAAAGCTTGTTCAGGAGCTGGAGAACGTTTTCAAGGGATATGCGGCGACAACTCCGCAGTTTATAGACGAATTCCTTTCACCAGAAGGAATTATCACAAAAAAACGCGGCATAGACAGAAAAATCGATGAAAACCGTGCGCTCGTTCAGGAAAAGCGCGACAAGATACTTTCGCTTAAAAGCGATACATCCGACCTTGTTAAAAAAATTGATGAGTACCGCACGACGCTGGAGGATATGCGCATAAATCAGGCTCAGATGAAAACACAGGTTACTGCATCAGAAGAGAAAATGCGCCTTTTGCGCCGTGAGCTTTCTGGGCAGGAAGCCGCGCTCCATGACCTTGAAAACGAGATATACGAGGAAAGCCGCCGTTACGATGAGCTTAAGGAGCAGATTCTTGAGCTTGAAGGCGAAATTGCGTCGATTGATAGAAAAGGCGAGAAGCTTACGCAAGAGCTCGTAGATCTTGAATCGACCGTTAAGGAACGTAATTCCGATGTCGTAGAGAAACAGGAAGCCCTTAAGTCGAAAAAAGAGGCTATGGCAACGTTCCAGGCGCAGATAGAAAAATACAATCTGGAGCTTGCGACAGCAGAAACTGAGATTCGCGCCACAAAAGAAAACTTCCGCGAGACGCATTCGCGCGATCTTATGGAGTTCGCGGACAGAATGGAAGCGATAACCGCCGCTCCCGGTACTTTGCGGTATCAGCTTTCAACGGCGAAGCAGGCGATGAGCGAAGTTGGCTCCGTTAACCTTATGGCACCGGAAGAGTTTGCCGAGGCGAAAGAACGCTACGATTTCCTTTCAACGCAGCTTTCCGACTTGCAGAAAGCGTGCGACGACCTTGTTCGCATAACAGAGGAGATTCGCGCGGAGTCAACGGAGCAGTTCCTTGCGACTTACAACAAGATAAAGAAAAACTTCCACAATATGTTCAGGCGGCTTTTCGGCGGCGGACGCGCGGAGCTCCGTCTTGTTGATCCGCAGAACGTTCTTGAATCTGGTATAGAGATTTTCGCGCAGCCGCCCGGAAAAAAACTGGAGAATATCGCGCTTCTTTCCGGCGGTGAAAAAACGATGACGGCAGTTTCGCTTCTTTTCGCGACTTATATGGTGCGTCCGTCGCCGTTCTGTCTTCTTGACGAGATAGATGCCGCGCTTGACGAGCAGAATGTCTTGCGCTTTGTGCAGACCCTCCGCGAATTCGGCAATGTGAGCCAGTATATCGTTATTACGCACAACAAAAAGACTGTTGCCGGCGCAAGCACGATGCTCGGCGTTACTATGGAGGAATCCGGCGTAAGTAAAGTCATTACGATTAAACTTGAGGAAAACGGAAAGATTATTCTGCCGGAGCCGGAGCCGTTCGAGGAAGAGGATGTTCCGCCGGAGTCCGATGTTTACATACCGCCGCATCCGCCGAAAAGGACTGGTGCGAACCTTACGCGCGGTCTTATAGTTGAGACAGCGCAGAAAGTTGCGCTTGCGCCAGAAAGCGATGTTGCGATGAGCGAGAATGCTGTGCAGAATTCGCCGGAATCGCTGACTGGCGGAATTTCGACGGATGCGCCAGATGTTGCGTCCGAAGAAGCAGCGCCGGAAAGCGATGAGACAGGAGTAGAAGAGGGCGAAACGCACGATGAATGAGAAGATAGCCGCTTTTATTGACAAGATAAGAGACCTCTCCGACAATGCCGTTAACTGGGTTGCTGATCTTTGGGAAACGAACAGAACCCTGCTTCTTGCTGGTTGCGCCCTTATTATCTGTATCCCTCTGATACTTATTGTTGTTATAGGAATGGGGAAATCAGAGTCAGATACGGTTGTAAATGGCGTTACCATTGATGATTATATTTATCTTCCAGAAGAGCCCGGACTGGGCAAGGATTATATCCTTTCGAGGAACAAGCAGCCTGAATGGAGCGAGGAAGAAGCCCGAAAATGGTTCGTTGAGCCGGACGGAAAAATGATGGATGATATACGAGCCGTGAATGATAAACTCATAAATGACTTACTGGAGGCAGTACCTTGAAAAGCCAGATGAAGAAAATATTTTTAAGTGCTGTGGTAATCATTTTTTGCATGGCAAATATGATTTTTGCGCAAGCTTATAATGATGATATATCTGACGATATGAATGATGATTTTTTTGAATTCATCGTTGTAGAAGAACCTGTTTCAGAAGATGAAACCGAGGTTGTGTCAGAATCAGAAGCTGTGTCTACAGAGGAAGTTGTGTCGCCGGAAGATTATGCGGAGATTGAAGAAACTCAGGAATTACCGTCTGAAGAACAAAAAAATCTAGGAGAAAGTTCTGAACAAGAGGATATTCTGCCTCAGTCTGATGTTGTAGCTGAAAATCCTGTTGAAGAAATAATTCCAGCTGAATCATCCGTAACGGAGCCTGTATCTGCGGTTGCTTCCCCTTCTGCTGTTACATCTGTCGATGTCGCGATTGAAACCCCTGTAAATGAAAACCTTGTAAGCGAGAATTCTGTAAGCAGCAATCCTGTTTTGGAGGAAGAAACTGACGAAACATCAGTTGAGAATTCGTCTATAGAAGAGGAAGAGTTTACGGAGGAAGCTCCTGTCGATGAGAAAACCCCGTCCAGAACGGTTACTATGAAAAAGAAGCAGTATCTCGATGTAACATATCCGGGTGAAGGCTGGCTTTACATGGGCGATGAGAATAACTCAAAAGCTCTTTCGTTCAAGGGGCGCGAGCAAAAAGGAAACACGACGCTCCTTAAGTTTTATTCAGACCGAGCGGGAGAAGCTTTGCTTCATTTCTGCAAGCAGGATATTTTAACTGATACGTACATTCATGACTATCTTCTTGTAACGATTGAGAAAACAAGCGGCAACAAGCAGCATATACAAGCTCCCGAATATGTTCCGCCAGCGACGGTCAGTCATGAGTCCGAAGTGGACGAGAATGTTGCTTCTTCGGAAAACTTGTTCACAGGCATCTCGGATACAGAAACTGAAATTTCTCAGGAAGAATCTGCCGAAGAAATCGGGGAACCAACGGTTGAGGATGTTATTAGCAGCGGTGTGTCGCTGGCGGACGAACCTGACGTTATTTTCTCGTTTGGTGACGGCATCGATTTCTTTGGCGACAGTTCCGACGACGATGAATACTACCAGCAGCTTATTGACGAAGCAAACGACGCTTTCTTTGCTGGAAGAGGGCAGGAAGCCATAGATAAAGCCCAAATCGTAATTGATGACGGAAGTTATTTCTCTGATGAGGCTTATTATATACAAGCCCAAGTATACGAAACAAACTCTGATATGCTTGATGTGAACAAAGCTTATGGTCTTTATAAAACGATTGTTGACTATTATCCAGAAAGCGCATATTGGACAAAGGCCTCAAAACGTGTAACGTATTTGGATCGGTATTATTTCCAGATAAGATAAGTGGATAGCCGCTTGTCACTGCGAATCGAGCAACGAACAGCGCGTACTGCACGGTGCAAGTCGGCAAGTTATAAAAAAACGGCTTGTGAACTGTTGCATTTTTGCAGCATTTCACAAGCCGTTTTTTTGTCAGCTAGATTTTTTTATTCGCCGTCGATCGCAACGCCGTGACGTTTCTGCTGATAACGCTTAAGCATAGCAACGCCGTTTCTCTTGTCGTTGTATACAAAACCGCCATTCCAATATTCAAGCGCGGCAAAAAGCGCATTTCCGCCGTCGTGGTCATCGCTTTTGTTCGTGCGGAAAGAGACGAAATCGGCAAGCTGCTCAAAATTCTGTGTGTGAAGACATTCAAGCCTCTTTCTGTTGAACTCGTTCCATTTCTCCAGATCCTTGAATCCTTCTCCTTCATCTTCTACGATAAGGTGAGCGTGTGTCGGGCTGAAAGAATACCAAACGCGTACTTTTTTGTTCGTATCGCACTCATTTCCATGCTTTACTGCGTTCTTAATAACCTCGCTTATCTGCTGTTCAAGAAGGTTAATCTCTTTAATTTCCAACGGTGCAGACTGAACAATAAGAAGCGTGAAATACCTTATCTGGCGGAAGTCTGACGGAAACTCCTTGAACAGCATGCTCGTTTTGTCAAAAAGCGGGTCGCTACCGTCAGCCCGCAATTCTTTAATTTCATTCATAAAAAAAGTTCCTTATCTTAGAAAAAATGATAAACTGCAAGCCGAAAAATTAGTTAGCTATTTTCATCAAGGCTTCTTCTACGCTGTTCGCGATAGGGAAATAGCCCATCAGTTTCGTCAGCTCTATAACTTTCTTTACGGAACCATGAATGTTTGCTATGGAAAGCTTAAGGTTCATTTTTTTAATCGTAGAGCAAATATAAATAAGAGCACCGATTCCGGATGAGTCGATATAATCGACCTGCTCAAGATTTATAATGAAACTGTGGACGTTTTTCTCCAGCATTTTCATAACTAACTCTTTCAGCTTATATGAATTGTACAAATCCATCTCACCATTAACATCGATGATATAGATTTCTCCGTTCTTACGGATTTTAAGTTCCATATAAGAATCTCCTTTATAGTACCTTTATTATCAGCAGTGTCTGATCATCATGCTGCCGGGTTGTGCCCGTGAAATCTTTTATGTCAGCCTTGACAAGGCTTGCTATTTCTTTACTTGACAACTTGTTGTTACTTTTTATCGTCTCAATAAGTTTGTCGGTAGTATATTGGTTTCCATTGTCGTTGACAGCCTCTACTATACCGTCTGTATATAGAGCGATCACATCACCGGAATGAACTTCCATTTCATTATCGGTATATTCCGTCATTTTCTCCACTCCAATCGGGTCTGCAGAAGTGGAAATTTTTGATATTTCATCTGTTTGTGCATTGTAGTAAAGAATCGGGGTGCTGCCTGCTGTCGCAAACTGGATTTTCTTTGTTGTCGTATCGTAGTTTATAAGCGCAAGACTCGCAAAGTGGTCAATATTGTTCTCGACGGAGATACCTCTGTTCGCCCAAGAAAGAATTGTCGCGGCGGACTGAGTTGTATTGACGATAAGGCGCAGAATCGCGCGAATCATTATCATGATTATTAGCGAATTCATACCTTTACCGGCAACATCGGACATAAGGAACGATACGCGGTCTTTTCTTGATGGAAGGACATCGTAGTAGTCGCCGCAAACACCTTCTGATGTGTTAGTGAAAGC
>JAFZVC010000112.1 GCA_017618015.1 Spirochaetaceae bacterium | reverse complement strand
TTATGGCTGGCGACGGCCGCGTAAACAGTTCAAAGTTCAAAGCCCTTTTCCACACAAAACCAAGCATGATAGCCCGTGACAAAGTTGAAGAAATAACCGGCTTTGCACCTGGCGGCGTCTGCCCTTTCAATATTTCAAAAGACATTCCAGTCTGGCTTGATGTATCAATGAAAAGATTTGAATATGTCTACCCTGCCGGCGGAAATGAATTCACATCTGTAAAACTCACTCCTGCAGAACTCGAACAAGCCTCCGAAGCGAGTGGCTGGTGCGATGTTTGTAAGGGGTGGGAAGAATAATCACATCTCCGCAATCTTCCTCAAAGTATTTGCAGTTCTGATGGTAATCATTTCCCCAATTCCTGCCGCAGCCGTTTTTTTCCACCAGTTTGCCTTTGCATATAGCCTTCGGTCAAATGACCAGAATGCAGTATTCCTGCAGATTTCAACCTTTTCCAGTTCCGCTGTCGGTTCCCCGATTTTTTCTGCTACAGTTTCTATCCGATGTGGTGGAATCACAAAAATCAGATTATCGTAAATGTCCTTGTTATCAGTTCCCCACCAGTCCGGAGCTTTAGTCAGCAATGTTTTAAGTTCGCTCTGGGCAATTACAAAAACAGGAATATCAAGGGTAAACTTTTCCTGAATCAGCGTTTTGATTTTTTCAGCCAGAACGATTGTATCAGTTTCAACATCCGAAAAAATGATATTTCCGCTGTTGAGATGAGTAGAAACTTCTGAAAAGCCTTTCTCTATCAAAGCAGCTTTCAGATCCGGCATTGAGATTTTGTTCTTTCCGCTGATATTTATTCCGCGCAGAAGTGCAATGTATCTGTTCATTTCTAATATTATCCCCAAAAAGCTCCGCTTTGATCTTCATCTACAAACCGGAAAACACTTTCTATATCATCATGGAACATTGCCAGTTCATAACCATGCCATTTCATATCCCGTCGCATCCAGAACAGTTTCCAGTCATCAGAAACTTTACGATAAGTGGCTTTTGCAATGTCAAAGTTTATGTAACCTGGTCGATGTGCTCACCAATCATTTCATTTCTTCTGCTTTTTTTGTTTTTTCCCAATAATCTTTATATGCGTACTTATCATTAGTGCCGATCATGAATTCTTCAGATTTGGTAAAGCCTGATTTTTCAAAGCTTTTCTGGCGCTCGATAGCATACAAAGGGATTTTCGTTATAATTTTATCTGTGTCAAATAAATCGTAAGCCGGGGGAACAATTAGGCCTGCAATATTCTGAATGACCTCAGCTTTTTCGAAGTCACTTCTAAGATCGAGTCTGAGAACGCCTGTGTGATTGAAATAATCTTCGGCAGTGCGATGAAATAATTCTATTGTGCCAATAGCAGTATTGCTCTTTTTTTCAACGATAGCCCAGCGCACAAAATATTTTTCTTTGTATGAATACAGCCAGAATTGAATTGCTTCATTCATTCGATCAATTGTAGAATAATAAAAGTTATCGCCATGACAATTGTCGCTGTTAAAAAAAGGCAGCGCGTTTTTGTCGCTGTAAACTTTCAGCAAATCCTTTGCATCATCAACTGTTACAAAACGCAATAAGTAATCATCATTTTCAAATACTGGAACTTCTTCGTATACGGGTTTCATTTTATTCATATACCTCCAACATACCAAATTTTAATGCCCAATAATAGTGTTTGCGCGGTATTCGGCATTGATCTGAGCGATTTCTTTTTTGCCGTCGATGTACTGCTGGTAGTCTTTCAATTGACTATAACGCTCCTGATTGATATTATATCCCTACTATACCAATAGGTAAATATGAAAATTCGGAGATTTATATGGCATTTTCCGCAAATATTACACGAGACGAAGCTTGGGAGCTTCTCAAAAAATATAATTCCGATGCTTTTCATTTGGAGCACGGACAGATTGTCGAAGGCGTAATGCGATACTTTGCGCGTGAACTTGGCTATGCCGAGGATGAAGATTTCTGGGGCATTGTCGGTCTTCTTCACGATCTTGATTTTGAACAATGGCCTGAGCATCACTGTATCAAAGAGCAGGAGCTGATGAAGGAAGCCGGTCTTTCTGAACAACTGATTCATGCGACTGCAAGCCACGGGTGGAGTATTACTGTCGATATTAAACCTGAGCACGAAATGGAAAAAGTGCTTTACGCTGTAGATGAACTTACCGGCTTGATTGGGGCTGTTGTTATTATGCGCCCTTCTAAAAGTGTTCAGGATCTTGAAGTAAAATCTGTAAAGAAAAAGTATAAGTCTGCAAACTTCGCAGCAGGTTGTTCACGCGAAGTAATTGAACGTGGTGCCGAATTACTCGGCTGGAGTCTGGAAGACTTAATAGACCGCACAATCAAAGCATTACGAACATTCAGACCGTAGGAGGGGAACTTCACTCCACAGGGAAAAATCGACGGCGTAACAAAAGGCAAGCCCCAAATAAACCTGGGGCAAGGCAATGTTACAGCCGTGCTTTCGATTATGCCTTATTAAACTTCTCTTTCGGTTGCTTGCAGCGAGGACACTTCCAATCATCTGGTAAATCCTCAAATGCAACACTATCGTGTTCTGCTGGATCATAAACATAACCGCAGACAGAACAGACGTATTTCCCGCTGGCTTCCTGAGCAGAGAAATCCACTTCGGCAAGCACTGTCGGCACAGGATTATCAAGATCGATTACGCGTTTTGCCTCAAGATTTTCATAGCCCTGCGGAGTGTGAGTTCCGCAATAAACAGTGGGATGATTGCGAACAAAATCACGGACGCGATCAAGCGTCTCACGTGCAGCAGAAATATCTTCAAATACAACTGAAAGCTTGTTTTGATACAGAGCCTCATCCATATAGGTGATATCTCCGTGGAGCATATAGAACAATCCTTCATTTTCCACGATTATAATGCTATTTCCGTTGGTGTGGCCTTTCGCTTTGATGAAATAGACTCCATCTGCAATCTTCTGGCTTTCCGGGAAGTTGTAATAGGCTCCGTCATAAAGTGTTTGCTTCCACGGATAACCATCCGAACCAACCTGATCTACGATATCTGCAACAGCCCTGGTATGTTCCCATGCTATAAGATCATATTTATCTTTAAAATGGCGGTAAAAGGTTGCCGGTGAATATCCGCAGTTGTCCACAATCTCTTGTATCGTAATCTTATCAATACTTTTTTTCGCAGCAAGTTCCTGAAAAGAAGCTGTTAGGATTTCTTTTGGTGTTTTTCTTTTCATTCAATCACCTGTAATTGAAAACTGATGTCATCATATAAGGATCTTATTCCTTAAACAAATCCGTAACATGGAACTGAGTTAAATCTTTTACAACTTCTGCTGCAATAATCATTCCTGCCGCAGAAGGAACAAAAGCGTTACTTCCTGGAACCTGATTTCTGACAGTACAGGTGCGCTTCGTTCCCGGCGGACAAATACAGTTCACCTTACAGCTTACATCAAGATCTTCATCATGTGGCGGAATCGCGTTTTCAGTAGAGAACACAACCTTCAGCCGTCTGATTTTTCGCTTCTTCAGTTCGTTTCTCATAACGCGGGCGAGCGGACAAACAGAAGTGCGTGAAATATCCGCAACCTTGAGCTTAGTCGGGTCAACTTTGTTTCCAGCCCCCATGCAGCTGATAACAGGCTTTTTAAGAGCCTTGGCGCGAATTATAATTTCAAGCTTGCCTTTGACCGTATCAATACAATCGACGATATAATCGTACTGCGAAAAATCAAACTGGTCGGCTGTTTCGGGCATGTAGAATGTCTTCCATTTTGTAACCTTACAGTCCGGATTAATATCATGAATGCGCTCTTCGGCAACATCAACCTTATCCTTGCCGATTGTCGAACGTAGCGCATAAAGCTGTCGGTTCAGATTTGTAAGACAGATTTTATCATCATCAACAATATCAATCGCGCCGATTCCAGAACGAACCAGAGCCTCAACGACATAGCTACCTACCCCACCGATGCCAAAAACAATAACACGGGCATTGTAGAGCTTTTCCATATTGTCTTTTCCGAATGTAAGCCTAGTTCTCGCAAACTGATATGTATTCATAAAGAATATTATAGAGAGATGATGATGTGGTTACAAGAAGGCGGAAGGGCGAAAAGCCCGACCGCCCGCGAAGCGGTGGGAACTCAATTCCTTTTACAAGTATCTCTGCTGAAGTGTTTGTGAATGCTAAAAGGCTCCTCATCGCCAGCTGAAATCACTAGTTCTAAAATTTCGAAAAATTAGTTAATACAATTCCTTTTTCTGCAAGTATTGCTTTTACTTCAGGATCTGTAAGAATCTGAACTTCACTTTCTGATGAACCCGGATGGCACATAATTTCTGAAACTCCGTTTGGAAGCTGATCGATTATTGAAAGGAAAGTTTCTATATCTGAATTTTCATAGAAAACATCAATAAACCAGTCCGGAGTTTTTATTCCACACTCATTTGTTATCCGTTCCTGTTCAATAAAAGCCTCAACTCCAACTTTTTTCATCATCGGAATAGCTTTAAATGGATGCAGCATTCCATAAATAATCAGTTTTGAAATTGCCACAGAATCTCCGCCACCTGAAGAAACTTTGATTATTTTATAAGTGCTTACAGGAACAGGATTTCGAATCGGAACATTTTGTTCAACTGCAATTTCACGAACAATCTGGTGAAAAGGCGTATAAAGAGCAAGTAAATGATGATGATAATCTAAGTGATCCAATGGAACTCCGGAACTCAAAAAAAGCTCAACCTGTGCACGGATTTCTTTTTTTACTTCTTCGTAATCAATATCAGCAATATGAGTCAAAATCTGATCTTCATTCCAGAACTCACCATTTTCATTAACCATTGTAGGAACTTCTTCCGGCGGTAAAACTGGTTTTCCGAAAGTCATATTCAAATGGATTCCAATTGGAAACTCCGGATATTGCTCATAGACTTCCTTCAGCAATTCAATGGAATCTGGAAAATTTACCAAAGCTGAAGTGGAAGTTACAATTCCTTCAATATAACATTTCAAAATAGCATCATTCGTTCTTCTATCCAGACATAAATCGTCTGCATTTATAATTAAAGAACGATAATCAGCAGAAACTTCCTTTTGAGGAACACTGCTACAACTGTTAAAACTAAAGAACATAATAAATACCAATCCCAAAAAACAAAATTGTTTCATTTCAAATATTCTCCCAAGTGACGGAAAACAGATTTTTTAAAACAGTCGATCTTATCCGAAGTTAATTCGCCTGTAAGCAGATAGCGTGAAAGGCAAAAGAAAACTGGTGAATAAAAGCTTTCTGCAGCAAATTCAGGATCTTCACAAGAGATAATTCCTTCTTTTTGGAAAATTGAAAAAACGAATTTCTGAATTTCCAATGGTTTTTCAAAAAGCCAGTAAGAATAAAGTTTCTGAACTTTCGGATTGTTCAATTGATCAATACAAAGGATTCGCATTACTTTATTGCAAAAAGAATCCGCCAGATAATTATCAACGTATTCATTTGAAATTTTTGCAAAAAGCTCTTCGCCGGCTTCAACTCCACCAGCCAGTTTTGGAAAAGCAGAAAACATTTTTGCTATAAGCGCTTCAGATTTTGCCTGAAATTCAGCCAGAAGATCATCCAGAATTGCTTCCTTATTCTTTACGTGATAATAAACTGTACTTTCTTTAATCTGCACTACTGCACAAATATCACGAATTGAAACTGCGGAAAATCCTTTTTGTGAAAACAGGTTTAATGCTGCATCTAAAATTGCTTGCTTTGTCTGATTCATTTTCTCTAACACTCGTTAGAATTATATCTAACAGTTGTTAGATTGTCAACCATAAATATTTTTAGAGGAAAAACTGCGTTAGGGATTGGAGCACCTTTAGTCCCGAACGAAGTGAGGGATGAGCCGCGGTAGACGGCGAAGTGCGAAAAGCCCGACCGCCTGCGAAGCAGGCGGGAACGCCCTATTTCTTCTATTCTTTCTGTTCCGAGATAATCTCTTCGATCACATCAACGGCGGCGGCTACCATTTTGGGGCAGAACTCTGTGAATAGTTTATTATCTACGCAATATTGATGACCTTCTTCCGTAGTAATATCGCAGCCCAACAAATCGTTACAGATATAAGAACCGCATTTTTCTTTGAAACGGTCCATCATTAAATCATTCACTTTATTCGAGTTCTGGCGGCCATCCGTGTCGCCAGCTTTTTTCTGACCATACAATAATCCCAATACCATCAGGGCACCTGAAACAGCTCCGCATACCTCGCCCTTGCGCATACCTCCGCCAAAACAGCTGCCTAGCTTCATAGCCTGCTCTTCTGTAATTCCGCACTCTTCAGCATAGGCACCAAGAACAGACTGTGAACAATGCAATTTCTGCGAAAAATAATCCAATGCTTTTTGTTTGTGATCCATTTCATTCCCCATAATCGCTAACATTTACAGCAGCATTTTCCGGCTGATATTTCGCCTGCCGTAGTTTTACACGTAAACTGCGAGACTGCATCCTTAAAAGCCGAGATTGTTTCGCAGTTTATTGAATAGTAAGTCCACTTCCCTGCTTTGCGAGATTTAACAAGATTGCAGTCTGTGAGTGTTTTCATATGATGAGAAAGCGTCGGCTGGGTAATATTAAACGCCTCAAGGATTCTACATGCGCACAATTCGCCGTCTGCCAGCATTTTAATAATCTGGACGCGGTTTTCATCGCCCAAAGCTTTGCAAATAACAGCTATTTCTGATTCATTCATACATCACCTCATATTGACAAGCATCTATGTGTTATACAATACATGATACATAGATGATTGTCAATATGAAAAATACGAATTCCGCACGAACTTAAGATGAATCATTTCGCGAAATTCGGAAAGCACGGCGAGCTTCACCACGACAAAGAGCGGTACTCCCCCATCAAAAATCAGTGACTTTTTCCTGCAAAGTATTATATAATGATGGATAGCTCGGGAGAACTCTGTTAACAAATGTCTTACTCATTCATAAGTCTGCTGGCATTAATACTCAATCTAATAATAAACCGTGAGACTCTTAAGAATATAAGGGTCCGCTCCAGCGAGCCGAAGACTCAACAGCAGTCTATTATCCGCTACCGTCATTTCCTCAACGTTGCGAACTGCTACTTTATCGCTGACATAGGCTGGGGAATACTGTACGAATTTCACGACATAGAAGCTCTTTTCCCTGCATTATATATTGATTGTCTATTGTATTTCCTGCTTATGTTCATGACGATGCTGACATGGATGCGTTATATCGTCGCTTATTTGGACAAAAAAGGGCCCCGAACCAAATTCCTGCTTGGTGTCGTATGGACTATGTTCACGCTCGGACTTATATATCTGATGATCAACCGTTTTCACCCCTTCATTTTTTCGTTTAATGCGGAACATGAATACGTAACGGAACCTGGCAGGCATATAGCGTTTATTCTGCAGATTGCCCTTTATATGGTGACTACGGGTTATATGTTTTATCTGGCGCGGAAATCGTCCGGCACCGCAAAAGTAAGATATAGAGCTGTAGGTTTCACCTGTTTCGTTATGGATCTGTTTCTGATATTGCAGATACTCAATCCAAAATATCCTTCCTACGCCATGGGACTTATTATCGGCATCTGTGTGATTCACGCCTTTGTTGAAGCCCGAGAGATGAAAGAAAAAGTAATCTATAATCACATTGCGTCAAGTCTGGCAGAAGATTACGAAGCGATGTATTACATCAATATAGAGACGGGAGAATTCATGGAATTCTCGACAAGCCAGAAATATGATTCGATGAACGTTCCTGTAGCAGGGCGGAATTTTTATGATGAAACCCGGATGAATATTGATAGATACGTGCATCCTGATGACAGGGAATTTGCTAAGGATCTTAACCGCAAAGAGACGATGTTAAAGAATCTGGAAGGCAAAAAATCATATTCCTATAAATACAGACTGATGATTGACGATCAGCCAAGGCATTTTCAATTCACTGTGATGCGAGCCAATGATGACAAGCATTTTGTTCTGTATGAAAAAGATATAGAAGATGAAATCACAGCTGAGAATATGCGGCTTGAAAACCAGAAGAAGCACGTCACATTCACACAGATCGCAGAAATCCTTGCAGTCAATTATGACGTTATATATTACGTTGATGCTAAAGACTCAAGTTATATAAGTTACGAATGTAGAAATATTTACGGTGAATTGGATGTTCAAAAATCAGGTGATGATTTTTTTGCAGAATCCAGAACTGATATTTCAAATATTGTTCACAAGGGTGATCGTGATCTTGTACTAGGGTTTGTCAACAAAGACCATATAATCAGCACTCTTATGGATCAAAAAAGCTGCAGCATCGATTACCGGATTGTCGCATTCAAAAAAACGCACTATGTAAGAATGACTGTACGGAAGACGACAAATGACACTCACTATATAATTGGTATCGAAAATATTGATGATGAGGTCAAAAAAGAGAAGCAGCATCTTAAAGCACTTAATACCGAGAAAGAACTTGCAAGACGTGATGATCTTACAGGCGTGAAAAATAAAACCGCATATAATGAACTGGAAAAAACAATTCAGACGAATCTCGAAAGCGGAATGGATTATCTGCCTTTTGCGCTTGTTGTGTGCGATACTAACAACCTGAAAAAGATAAATGATACAAAAGGCCATGTTGCAGGTGATGAGTATATCAAAAGTTCTGCATCACTTCTGTGTAATACATTTATTCATAGTCCAGTATTCAGAGTTGGTGGAGACGAATTTGTCGTGTTCCTGGGTGGCGATGATTTTGCGAACAGGGAAGACCTGATAAAGAAATTGCGCGCTCAGGTTCGGGAAAATCTGCAATCAAAATCGGGTCCGATTCTGGCTTCTGGAATGGCTGAATACGCTCCCGAAACTGATGCTCTGGTATCAGAGATTTTTAATCGCGCAGATAAAGAAATGTATAAAAACAAACGCGAACTTAAGAAGGAAGAAAGCCAGCTCGCGTAATTTTTTTACACCTCAACTTCATCGCCAGAATAAACATAGCTAAGCTGGTCGCCCATGATGTCTTTCATCTGATTGAAAGCTGGAAGCCCCGTACAGTGGCAGGTCGCGAAATGCGCTTTGTAGAATTTGAGGCGGTTTGCGATTTCTGTGACTTCAGCTGTGTCCGTCTGGGAAAACTCGGCGCGACCCATCAGATGGAAGCCGCCCAAAACAACGTCGGGGAGCGCGCCTGTACCAAGCTTTCGTTCAAGCGCATCGAGCACATTTAGAATGCCATTGTGGGCGCATCCACAAAACAAGATTTTTTTGCCAGCTGTCGTAAGCAAAAGGTTTTGCTCGTGCGAAAAATCATCCTGCAAATAATTACCGGCAGAAAGTCGTTTCTGGCGCGCGTTCGTTGACGGAAGCGGAAAGGCACGGCGCTCAACATCAACTGTAAAAAGCTGAAGTTCATCGTCAAGCTTCGTGTCGCCGCGCAAAAGCTGAACCTGCGGCAGCGACAGTATCTTTTTGTCTATCCCGATGTAGCGGAAGCCCTTCCCTTCTCCGTCGAACGCATAGTATTCCCCGCCAGCGTTGTGCTGCATGTAAATCCGCGCTGCAGGGTTAAGCTGTGCAAAAGCCAGTATGCCGCCCGAATGGTCGTAATGTCCGTGGCTCAAAATGACCGTATCAACAGCCGTAAGGTTAATGCCCAGCTTTTGCGCATTGCGAAAAACAACTTCCGTCGGACCTGCGTCAAACAGCAATTTATGCTTTTCCGTCTCGACATAAAACGAAAGCCCGTGCGCCGCCTCGCACCCAGAAGAACCTGTTTCGTTTTCCACAAGGTTTATAATCCGCATCTTTTTTGTCTACTTTCTTGTGGCATCCCGGTGGAAAAAATAGCCCAGGTTTATTCGGACTTCCTGACGGCCTATATCATTGTTCGTGTAGCAACATGTATCAAACCCGATAAGTTCAAATCCCTGATGGAGATAAAAGCCAATAGCGTTCGTGTTGCATGACTGAGTTTCCAAAATGATTGCGCGGCGACCTTGAGCAGCTGAGACTTCCTTCGCTTTGTCCATCAGCCTCTTTCCAAGCCCCTGTCCGCGAAGCTCTTCTGTAATCCAAAGCTCTGTAACCATCATTCTGTTTGACCATTCTTCCGGGCTAAATTGTATGCAGGCGAGCAACTCTCCGTTATCACCGACAACGCCGTAAGCCTCTGCGTTTTCCCAATAATCCTGATACAATCCGTCCGGAAAATCGTTTTCTTCCTGAGTGTGAACGACTTCCTTATCAAAACTCTTTTTCACAAGCTCAATCTTACAGCCATCGTTATCAAGAGGCGAAATATCAAAATCATAATAAGTGCTTGTTCTTGTCGTGAGCGGAATGCGAGTTCCCTTCCACTGCTCTTTTGGCAATAAGATAATTTCTAAGTCAGTCTTTTTCATATATGCTTGCCTCCAATTCAATTATGGCAAATAATATCAAGAATCACAATCTAAACTTTACTAAAATCATCACATAAACTTTTGAAGGAGCCGATTACAAAATATAGAACTTTTTCGCTGGAGTAAAAAATGCCAACACCAATTGAAAACTATCGTGCGACGGTAGAAAAGCCTTGGGGCAAAATATTCTACGATGTAATCTTCAACCAGCTTAAATTCACGGACAGCAAACGGCTGAAAATCCTTGATTTTGGAGCGGGCTTTTGTATCACCGCAAAACACTATGCCAAAAACCATGATGTAACAGCCTTAGAGCCAAATAAAGAAATGTACAAGCTTCGCTTTGAAAGCGACGACTACAACCTTATAACACAGGGGCTCGAATATCTGAAAAGTATCGCAGACAATACATACGATGTTGTTATCTGCCACAACGTGCTGGAATATGTGGAAAATAAAGAGACGGTTCTTACTGAGCTGAAGCGGGTTTTAAAACAGGGCGGACGTTTATCAATTATTAAGCATAATCTTTACGGCAGAGTCTTTGGCTGTGCAGTTTTAACAGACAACCCGAAGGCAGCGCTTGACCTTTTGGATGAAAAACCCGAAGACAGCATGTTCGGAAACAGGGATGTATACACAAACGAGTATCTTTCAGAGTTTTTCGGCACAGAAATGAAACTTGCAGAGCTCTACGGAGTCCGCGCCTTTTACGGACTTTCATCAAACAACGAAATCAAATTCACTGATGAATGGTACAACTCAATGCTTGAGCTTGAAACAAGAGTCGGCACAATTGACGACTTCAAAAAAGTTTCGTTTTTCAATCACCTGATTTTTGAAAAGCAGTAAATCGGCAGCCGTTTCGCAAAGTGATAATACTGCCCTTATTTTGACTCGGCTGGATCGCCCCAGAATTTGCCTTTGTGGAAATTTTCGTTTCCCAAAGGTTTTGCAGTAAGCCTAAAAATCACGCAGCCGTCAGGACAGACAACAGTTTTTGTGTACTTACTGTCACCGCCGACGTTCTCAAGGTCGCCGCCGCTTCTAACAGCTTCCATCAACGGATAAAGCATCATCATTGTTTTAGAGCAGATTCCGTATCCGTCTTTGTTCACAGGACAGCCGTACGTACAGGTGTATTTGTCGCCTATTTCCTCTCCGTTACGGCAATAACGTTCGGTGTGGTCACCGCGCAAAAACCCGACAACATCGACAGTGAATTCGTATTCTTCATCGTACCATTTCTTCATAAAAAACTCCTGAGTCTGTCATATATGATTTACAGAAAGTTTAACTTTCCAGAACGAATCGTGCAAGCGTCTATAGGTGCGGCGAAGCCAGCCACCGCATCGGGCGTGAAGTTTCGAGCATCAGTCCCGAAAACTGGACTATCCTAAATGTATTTCTGCATCTCGTGCACGATTTTTAACATTTCGCGCGTGTTTTTGTATTTATTGAAAAAGCACGTTATACTCAAATCATAAATACTTAAAGAACTTAAAGACCCGCGAGGTTATAAACGTTCGTCATCAGGGGATAAGATTATGTATTGTCAAGAATATGTTTTAATCGACATGTACGGAGTGATCATAGAGGAAAGCAAGGGAAACTTTATTCCGTATACATACCAGCACTTTGCCGAGTCGGAATATGAAAGAATTACAAAAGCTTTCCGAGAGGAAGGGATTTTTGGAAAGGCGCAGGCAGGCAAACTTTCATCACATGATTTTTTGGCATATCTCGGATATGATGACCCGGAAGGTGCCATGAAAGACTACCTTGAACACTATCTGACCCTCGACGCAGGGTTCAAAAGTTTTGCGGAGAAAATCAATAAAGGGCGCAAACTCGTGCTGCTTTCAAACGATGTTTCAGAATGGAGCGAATACCTGACGGATTTCCACGATATTAACAAGTATTTTTACGACAAAATCGTAAGTGGTGATGTCGGCGTTAAAAAGCCTGATTCAGACATGTTTACCCTTGCCGTTTCCCATCTGAAATGTCGCGCGGAAGATTGCGTGTTTATCGACAACAGCGCAAACAACCTCAATGCCGCAGCCAAGCTCGGAATTAAAACGATTCTGTTCAACAGAGACGGCGAAACATATGAAGGTACCACAGTCAATAGCTTTTCGGAATTGGAAGACCTTTTGAGTTAGATGATTATATAGGTAATTGATAATTTCTAGTTTATGGAGGCGAGATTACTTTGACAGAGTTATTTTCTAAACCTGCGGCAGGTGGGATAATCGAAAGAATTGTTGATGGACAAGAATATATTCTTCTACAAGAGAGAGACAAAGGTAATAAGCGCGAAGAGGGATTAATCGAAATCCCAGCAGGTAAAATCAGAGAATTCGAGAACATTTATGACTGCTTGAGAAGAGAAGTATTTGAAGAGACTGGCCTTGAAGTTTCATATATTCAAGGAGAGAAAGAGGCTGTAATAACTGAGCATCAAGACTATAAAGTATTGAATTATTCACCATTTGCATGTGCTCAGAATGTTGAAGGCGATTATCCAATAATGGTTCAAGTTTTCATTTGCAGAGCCAGTGGAAAAGAGTTAAATGAGTTAGATGAATCGAGAAACATCAGGTGGGTGTCCCTAAGTGAATTAAGGAATATGCTGAGAGATAATGAGACGTCTTTTTATCCTATGCATGTGTCAACTCTAAAAAAGTACTTAAAGTCAAAAGAACAGTAATATTCGACTTGGTGAGGAAAAATGGAACAGAAGCGGATTGATAAAAAAAGAATCACAATACTGTATTTGATAATTACAGTATTGCTGACATGGCTTTGCCAGTTTATGCCAATTTTGATGGGAATGGACGTGGAAAATACGTCGATATCATCTTTTGATTATTCATCAATCTTTTTTGGAATCGGTGGAGTCATGCCGACTCTGGTTGGTGTAATCTTTGTTTTCATATTTTATACAAAGGAAGGTTTAAAGGATTTCTTAAAAAGATGCTTTGTTCCCAACAAAGAGTGTATTGTGGCAATTTTGATATCGCTTGGCTTGATATGTTTTGAAGTAACGGTCACACAGCTGATTTCAAAGGGGCTTGGCGCAGAATCCTTGGGATTTGAAGGCTTGAAGTTGATTGCCAAAAATCCGCTGTATTTCTTTTATTTCTTGTTTTGGGGAATTATATCCGGACCGTTTTCGGAGGAGTTCGGATGGCGAGGTTTTCTGACAGACCGCTTGTTTAATAAAGAGAAACTACTGCAGATGTCCTTATTCATTGGTTTTGTTTGGGGAATTTGGCATTTGCCTTTGTATTTTTATCCTGCGCAGATTCAGCATGACTGGTTTTTGATAAATCCGCTTTTGGGATTGTCTTTTGTCATAAGCTGCATGAGCGCTGCTTTGGTATATACAACAATATACGTTATTGCGAACAGAAGAGTATTTGCGATTTTCTTTTTGCATATGTTTAAGAATATAATTCTTACTGGAGCAATGATTTATCCTTTTAGTGAGACTTATAGCGTGGTGGTGCTTCCTGTAGAGATTTTGATGGATGTATTGTTTTATCTTATTGTCACTCGGACAAAGTTTTATAAACGGGCATTGGAAAAGGCTCCTGAGTATGATGGCTTAAAAAAATAGGTCATACATATTACAGGCGGTGCATTTTTGGTACTGGGAATAATGGCAGGGTAACAATTTGGCAGTAAGGGGGGAAAATATGAATTTTGATGGAAGTCAGATAGTCATTGGCAGGGGTGCTCAGGCGGAGGTTCTGAGTTACTATGGCTGTGCTTATAAAGTGTATCAGCCTTCTTATCCGGCAGAATGGATTTCTTTTGAAATGCAGCAGCAACAGGCAGTGAATAAGGCCGGTATCAGCCCCGTACGATATTACGCCACGGATGATCCGCACGTTATAAAGATGGATCTGATCGAGGGCGACACTTTGGAAAAGAGAGTAAGGGAAGGTTTTCAAAGCGGCTTTGAGCTGATGGCGGAAGCTTTTCGAAAGGTGCACGCTGCCGATATTGATGGCATAAACATGCCTCGTTTCATTGAAACAGCAGGTATGGGACTGGATGATGAAAGCAAAAACGTGATCTTTCCTATCATAGAACGTCTTTCTAAAAAGATGCAGGAATGCATATGCCATCTGGATATGCATTTTTTGAATATGATGGTTTCAAAAGAGGCTGCTGATTGTGTGATCATTGACTGGATCAATGCAAGGATTGCACCGGCAGTATTCGATTATGCACGTTCCTATGTAATAATTGAAGAATCTGCAAAAGAATTATTGGATCAATATATGAAGGCTATAAAGCAGGATCTTTTTACTGCAGGAATTTCAGACGAAGATTTCTCGGATGCGCTGACGGTATGCCGCGTTATGAGGAAATGTGAGAATCAAGAAAATGATTCAATAATCATTAAATTAGCTGAAACTGATGATGAGCTGTGCGGTATTGGATATGTGCATTATACTTCATGGCAGGAAGCGTACAGAGGTATTGTATGCGACAGATATCTTGATACGATGACGGTTGAGGCTACGACAGCTCGTGCCAGGCAGTTCCCGGAAAATACTCTTGTAGCTAAGGATAAAGATAAAGTTGTAGGATTTGCAGTATATAGCAAATCGAGAGATGAAGATTTGCCGGATGCGGGAGAGGTAGATGCAATCTATGTCCTTTCAGAGTATTACGGCAAAAAAATTGGATATCGACTGATGAATGAAGCATGCTCCAGGCTTAGCGAATACAATACCATTTTTTTGTGGGTGTTTGAAAAAAATGAACGGGCTATTCGTTTCTATCACAAACTTGGTTTTGAATTTGACGGAAGCAAAAAGGAATGGAATCTCGGCACGCCAGTTACAATAGTTAGAATGGTTAGGAGCAGAAAATGAATACAATGAAAATGCCTGTCATCATGGCACGGAATCTGGTTTACGCCGCCGCCATGACTTTCTGTTTTGGGAATGTGAAGAAGTGAAAATTGTCGTTAGGACAATCCCGTTGGTAGTTTCGTAACCTTAAACTGAGGGACATCATAATATCAATTTTATTTAATTTGCGATAAGATACATTAAATATGGAAAGGGATAAAATATGAGAAAAGAACTTAGTATCGAACAAAAAAAAGCAGATAAAGACTTAGATATTCTTATAGTTGCAACTTTAATACCACTAATTGTCTATTTGTTTTTTGGTAATGATATAATAAATTTTTCTAAAACAAGCGGAGCAAATATATGGTTAAGATTTCTCCCTGTTATGTTGATTCAATTTGGTTTAGCCGGGTTTGGAAGTTTGATTGTTATTTGTTATAGAAAAGAAAAATTAAAAGAATATAGTCTAGTAAAAAATAACTTTTTTAAAACAATACTGTTATCATTAGTTGTATGTATTCCATCTACAATCTTTCTGTTAGTAAATAATGAGGTAAACTCATATTTGCCATTAAAAGGTTGTCTTTTTACAAATATATTTCTTTCTGAAAACTTTCCTACTAATATTTTAGGTTATATGTTAATCGTTATTGTTTGGGGCTTTTTCGAAGGATTTAATTATGTAGTGATATCTAAAAAAATAAATGAACGATATAAAAGCAAAAATATTTGGCTAAATTATGGTGCTATTGTCTGCGGTTTAGTTTGTGTATTAATTCATGGCATGATAGGTTTCGATTTACATACAATCTTTGAGGCATTAACTACTTTTATAATAATTTATGGGATGTTAATGATTAAAGAGAAAACGAATAATGCCTGGGGCTGCATATTTATATTTTTGTTTTTTTGGAATGCTATTTAGAGATGAACCTTACAAACTGTTATTTAGAAGAAGATCTTTTTCCAAAGATTTTTACAAACTACGAAGAGCGGGATTATGGAATCCTTTTCTATAACACCGAGAACAAAGATTCTTTTGATTCAAATCATGCAGTGATTTATAAAGATAAGATTCATAATCTTCAACATGTACTTTCTGATATTGCTGACTTTTACAAATCAAAAGGAAGCCGTCCGATAATCTATCAGTCCATGCTTGATGATAACTGGTTTGATGAAATAAAAGACGAGCTTTCTGCCGCCGGTTTTAAAAGCTGGATTGAAGATCAGGAATACATGCTTCTTACAGGAAAGAACACTATTATTCCAAATCCGGAAATACAAGTTAGTAAAGTTGAAAAATGGAATGTGGCTATAGAAAATGTTTTTCTTGAAGCGGAAGAGCCTTGGGAAATCAAAGTGGCACAAAAGACCTTGGAATATCCAAAAGCCTGGATGTTCGCGGCATATTTAAAAGACAAACCAGTCGGATTGTTATACGGGCATATTTCAGAAAAAGCTTGCCGGGTGGATTATCTTATTGTGTCTAAAAAATATAGAAAAATCGGTGCAGGTCGCGCACTGTTTTATTATTATGTAGAATGGTGTAAAAAGCTGGGTATCGAAAATGTTTATATCTGGCCGGACGGAGAAACTCCAAAAAAGATTTACCAGGAAGGCGGATATAGCGTTATAGAAATCCGCAAGGCCGGGCGTGCGGTGATGGAGTAAACCAACATCCCCCTATTGATTAGTTCTTTGAAAACATCAACACCCATATATGTTTCTTCATTTTCACTCCGAATAAGCCCTTGCGGGAACGCCTAATTTATTTTTGATACAAGAATCCTGCGTAATCAAATTTATACAAGGTTACATCATTCCCAAATACGTTTACGGGCTGGGCATATTCCTGTGCGTTTCCATCAAGGATGGCTTGTGCGCCTTGAATCAGCTTTGGAATCAAATCCTTATGAACAGGAAAGGTTCCGTGCATTGGGTAAATGTCGTTGAACTGGTCTTCGAATTGAGAAAGATGCTTGAGGCTTTGAATATATTGAGTCAAATTCCGACCTGGACCAAACATGAAAATATTACCGTCCTGAACGCTGTCGCCGCTGATAAGAACGCGGTTATTTTTGTCGATGATTCCAACGCTTCCTGGAGTATGACCCGGAATATCGACAATCAAAAGTTCCCTACCCCCTAGGTCAATAACATCGCCTTCGTGAATCGGAAGAACCTTTCCCTGAGCATTATGGGCATGAAGATTTTCTTCTTCGTTCGGGCTCATATAAAATTCACCAAAAGCGCCATTGCCAGAAATATGATCAGGATCCGCATGTGTGTTTATCAAAATGAGAGGAAGATCTGTAAGCTCCTGAGCCGTATGTTTTGCATCAGGACAGTTCATGCCGGTGTCAATTAAAGCCGCTTTCTCGTTTCCGCAAAGCAGATAAAATCTGACCATTCCGTCTTCAATACGCCATGTGTTTTCGTTGATTTTAATAACTTCTTTCATACTAATTGATTCCTCTTCTTTACTCTTTCAAGTGCCGGTCGTCATTCATAAGCTCAATAATTGGAAGCGTCAATTCTCCGGGCGTTTTATCAAATTTTAAAACAGAAATTGTCGTATGACCATATTGCAAAAGCATCGCACACATATACGGGAAAGTCTGATTCAAAACATGTGCAATAAAAGCGGTACTTGAACCACCATGACAGAAAATTGCAACCGTCTTTTCTTTATCATCCTTGCGGGTGTTACGATAGTAAAGACCTTCGCGCTGGTAGCCGAGTCCAGCAAGCCATTTATCTGCTTCAACAGTAATTTTATCTGCGTCTTCTGTTGCAAAATTGCCTTTGAAAACAGGATATTCGCGCCATTCGGGAGCTTGTAGATTTTTTCCTTCACGCACAAGTGAATTCACACCAAGCCAGGGATTCCATTTATTGTCGTACAATTCTCCTTCACATCCAAAACGAATTTCCTGCATAAAATCGAGGATTTTGATTTCGCTTATTCCAGAGACTTCTGAAAACGCCTGCGCGGTCTGACGGGCTCTTCCAAGCGGAGAACAATAAATCTCTTCAATGCCTTCTTTCAAAAGACGTTGTGCCGCAATCTTTACCTGTTTGTGTCCAAGTTCTGTAAGACAATCCTTTTCGTAATTTGGATCTCCGTGACGGATAAGTACGATTCTCATTCTTTTAACCTTATAACTTTATTATACAACATTAACTTAATTCACAGAACTTAAATTTTTTTGAGCAGGAATAAAGAGTCCATTTGTTGTGACAACTATTTTTTTCAGGCCTTCATATTCTTTGATTCTTCTGACAGCTTCTGCAAGTTGGGCGTGTCCCAAGTTTTCTGGCAGTCGGCGTTGAAAGAGCAAGCATCAACTAACTGATTGTATAACGTGCCTCTGGGAAAGTCGGTTGTTTTTTTTTGAACTCAATCATTCACAAACCTCTTTTAAGTTTAACTCCATATCTATCTTTTTATATCCCATTCGCCGTCAACATTAAGGAATGCATGCGCTTTGTCCTTGGCGAAGTTCAAGCCGTCATCATTGTTCGTAAGGATGACGACATACTTGTTTTGCTCTGGATACAAAACAAACAGGCTTTGCGCACCGGGATTGATTCCTGAATGCCAGTATGTTGTTCCAGATTTACCGGAAGCCTCAATCGCAATGCCCAAGCCCCAAGAGTTTTTCTCGTCGATTTTCACTGCAGGAATGAACATTTGGGCAAAAACCTTATCCGAGGACTTTTGTTTTTTCATAAGCTCGTTGCAAAAGAGCGACATATCTTTAGCTGTAGATTTCAACGAGTAAGCACAGTTTGGTCCTTTTGAAACAAGCTCGTTTGTAACTGGAATACGCACCTTTAGTGTAAAACCCAGAATGAGAATTACGACAGCGATAACAGGCACACAGGCGATAAAGATTTTTGCTTTCTTTCTTGTGATTAATAGCGCTATTCCCATTATTGCAAAACAGATTACAAACATGACGAGTACCTTAGACATAATCAAAAGCAAGGCAATTACATTGATTATTCCAGCTGCAAAAAAACAAACGAGATAGGCAGTGCGGAATTTGAAATATTTGTATTTAGTCACTTTTCCGATTATGAAAGATACAATAAACAGCACAGCAAAAGCCAAAACAAAAACTACAAGCGCATAAAGCACAGCGTTTCCTGCATTCATATATGGAGTAATCGTTTTTGTGTTCTCAAAAGTGCTGTTATTCATCCCTAAAGGTTTAAACACATAATGAGAAGCAGCTTGTTCCAGACTCATTCCGCTTGCTTTTTCTATAACATTCTGTAAGTAAATGTAGCCGACTCCCGAATAGCGGAATTCTTTTCCAGGATCGGAATATATTTTTTTATCTACGCCAAATTCATAGCTTGGAGAAAAGCCTGCCGTATGACATAGCAACTGCTTAAGCGTAATCTCATCAAGGCTTGGATCGTCGGTAATCAGATTAGAATCAAGGTAAGGTATGATTTTCTGATTGAGCTCCAGCTTACCCTCATCAACTAAAGCCAATGCAGTATATGCTGCTACGGTTTTACCACAGGAACCTAGCTCGAACACAGTGTTTTCATCGACACCATTTCCGGAATAATCAAAATCTGCCGAACCATTCTGGAAATAAACAGCAGAATAATTATCTCCGCAAGAAACGAGATACATACACATCATCAAAAGAAAAACTAAACTAACAAACCGATTTTTTTTCATTTTTAACCTCTCAAAATAAGTTATTTACAAATTACTTTCCCAGCAGTTTGACAGTGCTTACATATAAACTGTGGATAAGCTTTTTTTCATCCAGAACGGCTATATCTTCTGATTGCACGTTGTAGCATTTATTCAGCGTTACATCCCTGATGATTCCGTCAAAAGAAGAAACGATAAAAGATAATATGTCTTCCACAGGAATTATAGGTTTAAAATTTCCGGCTTTGACTTGCGAGATGATTAAACCGGCAAGGCAATGAGCCAGATATGGAAAAACAGGTTTTACGGATGTCTTCTCTTTTATTTTTTTATCGAGTTCAGGATTTTGTAAACAGAAGGTGCTCAATTCATACAGAATCTTGTTATAGCTCAAAAGCATTTTTGAAAAAAAGTTTTCTGATTCCAAAAACAGTTTTTCCAATTTGACTTCGGCGGGAATATCATCGTTCATAATTTCATCAATCTTTGATGTATGATTCCCTTCAAGATTTGCTTTATCAATAAGCGCGGAAAAAACAGAATAGATATTATCAAAATATTTATAAACACCGCCCTGACTCAAACCTGTTTCTGCGACAATATCTGACATTGTAAGCTCATAAGCAGGCTTTCGTTTACAAACTTCAAACGCGGCTTTTAATATTTCGTTTCGTTTTTCTTCAAAATATCCGTCTTTGACTTTTGGCATAAGAAATCCCTAAAAACGACAGTGTTGTCGTTTTTATTAAAACATGAGGCTTGGGTATTGTCAACAGACTGTGACCAGTTAATTTTATCTCCACTCTTCCAAAATCCTCAAACCTTCTTCAATTTCATCGCCAAGGACTTCCTGGATTTTTTCGAATTTCTTTTTAGAATGCAAGGTATCGAGCACACGCAGCAATTCTTTTTTGCCGTACTTTTGAATGAACAGCGCCATCACCCTTATGGCATTTGTTTCTTTGCCAAGTGAATAAAAGCCTTTTTTGCAATCATTAAGCTCGTTGCATTCGTAGCAGCCATCGAGGTCTTTTTGCTTGCAGCATGCTGTGTTCGGGCACACGCCATCTGGCGAGCAAGTCGCATAAGAACAGGTATTGTAAATTGTCCGGCAGGAACCACACCATTCAGTAAGAAAACAATGTCCGCATGAAAGTCCGCAATACGCAATCTGGTCCACGCCTTTTTTTGCCTGCTGGCACAGTTTGTTTTTGATGCGGCGCATTGCTTCGACATGCATAATCCAGTGGCGTGAGAAAGGCATTTGTATTAAGCCTTTGATATTTTTGCCGCACCAGAAATCAATCAGCCAGACGGCGGATTCTTCAGGGCTTACAGAGTTGCTGGCGGCAACCCGTTCCTTGTCCGCCGACGAAAAACTTTTCTTCAAATCCGAAAATTGCAACTGCCCCAGCATTTCATTTGTTGATTCCATCACAGCTTTGCAATAATCATACGTCGCTTTGATGTCAAGATTTTTTGAAAAATCTTTCATCGCCTCACCGTCCAGCTCGTTACCAGTCGTGATAATCGGACTGTTTGTTTTTTTGAGCCACGCGCCCGTAAGAAGAATCTGGCTGTCTTTTTGGATCAACGTATGCGCAACAATATCTTCAATGCGAAAAATGTGCCAGAGCGACCAAGCAAGAGTTGCATGATGATTTCCCTCCCCTTCTCCAAACGGCAGCTGATAAAAAGCTACTGACGGGAAAGTTTTTACAATGGAAGCTATCTGTTCAAAGAGTTCGGCCCGCAATTCCAGAAGAATCTTTATTCCTTCGTCGAAAGTCGCTTCCTTTGAAATCAGCGTCTGCATTTTCTTGTTTTTTTCTGACCATTCTTTATCCATCTGTGTCTTCCTTCAATCATTCCGCTTCTTTGCAGTTGGCAAGGATTCGTTCGAGCATGCTCTCAAACTGTGTGATTTCCTCATCATCAAAGCCTTTGTAAAAAATTTCGTTTATTTGATCCGAAACTTTCTGAACATGATTTGCGAACTCCTGTTCCTTGCCTGTGAGCAATATGAGTGTGGAACGCTTGTCTGTCTCTGACTGCTTACGTTCAATATACCCGTCGCGCTCAAGTCTGTCGATAATTCCCGTGAGCGTTGATTTATCAAGACTCGTCTTTTCGCAGAGAGTTTTGATAGGCACACCGTCTTTTCCCCATAAGGCAAAAATTATGCGCCCACGCGCACCCTCCAAATCTGCCATATTATTCTCGCGCAGGATTTTATTCCACACTCTTCCGCATACCTGATGCACCTGCGACAGAAGCGTTCCGCCCCTAGTTTTCTGTATCATCAGTCCTTGTTCCCAAAGTAATGCGGATTGGCATTGTACCAGCCTTCAATTTTTGTAGAAGTAAACTTGAGGACTGTGTAGTCTGGGTCTGTCTTTCCTTTGTGATAATATATAAGCCAGCCTGTCTGCCACAAGCTTTCCTTGATACTCTGGTCGGTTACTTCTTCGATTGTCCCTGTCGCACAGATTCCCTTGAATTTCTCTGGTTCACAGAAATACAGCGCCGCATTGTGATTGTTTCTGATTCTCTCAACCTTTTTTGAAGACGTGTTTGTCGTGAAATACATCGTCAAAGTCTCGCCCTCGACGAAAAGAGTTTTGTCCTCAAGGTTCTTGTACTTTTTCGGATTGCAAAGATTCAACAACGCACGGATTTCAGGCCGTCCTTCCTTATCTATAGTCGCAAGATAAGCCGCTTCAGATTTCTTAATGATTGAAATAACATCTTTCATTTAATTTCTCCATAAAATTAGTTTGCATACAAACTATATTAAAATGAAATCGCGCATATGTCAAGTCGCACGAGAAAATGTAGCTTTTTGGGAGTTGTCGCGACACCTTTGTTTCGCTAGGTTTGTTGGAAAGCGGCACTGGCGTTTGTGTGCGGCTCTTATCAGTAAAGCGTCGACGGCTTTTGCGCGCGGCTTTTATTCGCCTGCTTCCGGCAGACAGTGCATATGGGTTGTGCCAAGTATACGGAAGCCCTCGGCAGTTATGTGGAACGAGCGTATGCCAAAATCCGTGGCGCGAAGCTTCAGGTAAAGCCGGATAGAGTCGCGGTCAGGGCATCCCAACGGATACTGGCTTAAGTGATTGGAAAAAATTGCATCGAGCTGTTTTTTCAGGAACCCGGTAGTTTTCATGTATACATTAGGCTTTGCCGTCATATAAAACGCCACGGCTTTAAGCGGACATGGTTCTGCGCCAAGTTTTTTCATGATGCCAGGGTTGGCGGCATTTACGGCAAGCGTACGAACAGCCTTACCGACATTCAGGTGGTCGATATGGCATTCAGATGCGGGTGCCGGATCCGGTGCGAATATGATATCCGGCTGGAATGACGCGATAACGGTTGCAATCCCCTTTAAAAGTTCGTTTTGATCATAAAAACCGCCGTCAGAAAGACCCAAAAAACGGACATCGTTGACGCCAAGGGCAGCCGCCGAACGGATGGCTTCTTCCTTACGAGTCGTAATAAGGGCTTCTTCCGAAACGGTATCGGGCATGTTTGTGGTGCCATAACGACCATCGGTACAAATCAGGAAGCAAATGCTCTTACCCTGTGCTGCCAACGCCGCAACTGTAGCCCCCGCTCCGATTTCTATGTCATCTGGATGCGGTCCGACAAAGAGATAGCGGTCAAAGCTGTTAACCTTTGGGAAAGGTGCGGCAATCCGCAAAGCAAGTTTTGTAATTCCCATGATTTGTCTCCGTTCGTTGTTTAGACGGTTTTGTTCCGTTTCTCAAGCTCACTTACAATTTCCGCGTATTTTGCTTCGTCCAGCTTGTAAAAGCGTTTATACAGCAAGTAGGAGATCAACAACAATGCGAATGGCACGATGACCATAAACAGCAGCATACCGATGGACTGCCCTTTCCCGACGTTCATAATCACCTTCGCAATTTCGGCGTTCTTCGTTTCTGTGCTTATCAAGTTCTGGTTCGCAGCCTGTTCAAAACCGGCAATCTGATTTGTGTAATCGGTTACACGGAACAGCAAGTAGCAAAGCGACGTGATTACGACAACCAATGCACAGCCAAGTTTCGTTATGAACGGGCGGATTGAGGTGATAATTCCTTCGCGGCGGCTGCCTTTTTTAAGCTCGTTGTACTCGACCGTATTGAAAATTGAAATCATCAGGACAAGGTGATAACCGTACAAGCCAAACGCAAGGAGCATGTAACCAATTGTCAGAACCCAGAATCCTGCCATGTTCGCAGGCATAACCAGCCCGGAAACAAGCATGAGGATGCATCCCACGATTGCTACATACAACAGGACTTTCAAGAATGTCTTTCTGCTCAGTTTTCTGGAAATGGAGGGATAGAATATCATCAGAAAAGCGGTGGCTGCCATTCCGACAGTTGAAAAGAGCGAATAAAGTCCACCCTCGTAGCCGTAGCGGAAGTATACGTAGTTCGCCCCAATGCCGCCGATTATGAGATTGTTGCCAATCTGGTGAAGCAGATAAATCAACACCATCCAACGCAACTGGTCATTGCCGAAAATCGTGTCTGCAATCAGTTTGAACGAAACCTTGTCGGCGGGCTTTTCCATATCGTCACGGTTTTCTTTGACCCCAAAGAGTGTGAACAGAACGAAGAGCGGCGACAATATACCAATTACCAGTGCGATTATTCCATAAGCGGTAGAGGCGTTGCCGCTAATCTGCAGTGTGCCGGCTGTTAGCATCGGAATCATCAAGCCTGCGAGCGTGCTTCCTACACCAGCGAACAAAGTGGCGCGGGATGTAAACTGATTTCTAGAATCGCTTGTCCTAGAAACTGCAGGGACCATGCCCCAGTAAGAAATATCGTTCATTGTGAACGTGATGCTGTACAGGAAGTAGATTATGCCAAAGAAGGTTACGAAAGCCCAACCCGTCAGCTTTGTGTTGAACGCAAGGTAAACAACAATCGAAGTGGAAAGCGAACCAATGAGCAGCCATGGCTTGAACTTGCCCCATTTCGTGCGGGTACGCTCTATGATGTTGCCCATAATCGGGTCGTTGAACGCGTCAAAAATACGAGCAGCTACCATAATCATAGTGATTGCTACAACCTGACCATCTGTAAGTTCTTTTGTATACAAGACATAGAGAAAAATGAAACTGGTGAACATGGTGTAAATCATGTCCCTGCCAACCGTTCCCAGCGGATAAAACCACAAGTTCCGCTTTTTGATGATCGGATCCTCAACATCAACGTGCTTTATGTTGATTGCGTTCCCTTTTTCTGCCATTCTATGCCTCCAGCAATGCATGTTATTTGTCTATTAAAAATCAGAAAACTCGATTTTTTCTGAGATATTGTTTCTCGAAATATAATAGAATGCTTCTGATTCAAACCATCTACCGACTGATATATACTCAGAATCTGAAGACCAAGGCTTTAGGAAAACAATAAGATGACTGTTATCAGAGGAATGTACAAGTTTGTCTAATACAGTTTTTTCTGACAAGTCTGTTTTTACAATAAAATATCCTTCGTCTCCTTGTTTATCCTTATATAATCCGGTAAAAATTTTATAATCATCATAAGTGATACTTGTATACATATCATAAGCATCTAATTCAAATTGTTGTGGTTCTCCGACATAATCTTTAGAAAAAACATAAAATGATTCCCAATTAGCGTCTATAACAGACGGTGTTAATTCTCCATATGCTGATTTATAGTCTGTATAGCGATATTCATTCACGCCCAAGGAATCTTCAGGATGTTCTTCTATCGGTTTAAGATAAGCTCCGAAAACCCATCCGCTTGGATTGTTCATATGACTAATTCTTACCCAATAACTTTTGATACCATCTATTTCGACTAAATAAGGATCTACTTCACTGGCTATTACAATGAAATTATCTGGGTATTTATTAATGATATTTGAATTCAATGAAGCTGATTCTCTAATACTTATTCCTTCCGGAGAATTGATTCGATAATAACGGTATTCTTCTATATCCACATCGGGCACCAGTTTTTCTTCGGTTTCTGGCTCGTTTTGGACAGTAAAAGCATCATCAGAATTCTTTGAGTCTTTCTTAGTACAGCCAAAAACAAATAGACAAATCAATAAAATAATTAAGATTTTACTTTTCATTTTGCGACTCCAAGTGCCTCTAATCCGCCTGTTAAAAGTATATCACGAGTTTTCAAAAATCACACTCAGATATAAGCTTATAATTTGATTATACTATGCATTCAAATGTTTTGCTGAATCATGATAAAAATACATTTGCGTCCAGAGCAAAGTTTACATAACAATTTTTTATCGGGCAAAGAACTGTCGTTAGGACTTTTTACCATTTTACTATCAGTTTATTAATGGAAAAATAGTTATATCCAGAGTAGGAGAATAAAAGATTTTCATAATTTGTTTTTGAAAAATAGTAATAAGTATTGTACCTAAGAATATTATCACTCTTGTCCAAAATGAAATTAATCCTGTTGTTTTTGAAAACTTATTCATTTTTTTCGTTCTCCAGACTACATCCGAAATTCACCGGAACTGAATATTTTTTACCGATTCACAGATATTTCTTAGCAGTTTGACCTTTCATCAAAGATACGTTTCTATGGTTTTCATCTTTTCTGAGAATCCGCACCGTTCATAGAACTTCATGCCCCTGACATTTTGCGGAAATACCTGAGTCCGCATAAAATCGGCACCTTTTTCTTTACCATACGTCTTGCAGGCTTCAATCAGTTTTGCGCCTATGCCCTGGCTTCTAAGTTCTTCAAGCACGTCCAAATCTTGCAGATAAAGGACTTTTTCCGGCTTCAAACAAGGAACTTTCTTTTGTTCCAAAATCATCACATGAGCGAATCCGACAACTCTGCCATCCAATTCTGCGACGAGAATATCCTGATTCCCGCTTTTGAAAATACCGTCGAAGAAAGCTTCATCTCTATTTCCTATAACAAAATGTTCAGGCTGAAAACGCACGGCATCTTTTTCAAGCTCGTTATAAAGCTTCTGTAAATCTTTAATGTCTTCTTTCGTTGCTATTCTGATATTCATTTCTTTTCCTTCGGGGCAGGAAGTTCATCGTACATTGCTTCCAAAAGGTCGCGCAAAAAGTCTTTGTCCTCAACCTCTTCGACAAGGAGCATTTCCTTCGCCCCTTCGTATGGAAGCTCCAACACAAAATCAAGATATTCTTTAGATGACGACATCTTATTCCCCTTTCAGATTTTTTCTGACCATTTCCAAATCACTGCTTGTCAGAATTGGTATAAGCGCATTGATTTCTTCGATTGATTTATCCCACCAAGCAAACTTTTCAAGCAAATCAATCAGTTCGTCGTCAAAACGCTTTCGTATTAACCGGGCAGGATTCCCAGCAACAATCGAATATGGCGCGACATCACAGGCAACAGTAGCATTTGCACCGATAATTGCTCCATCTCCAATGTGTACACCCGGCATAATCGTAGCATTCTGACCAATCCAAACATCGTTCCCAATTATTGTGTCGCCTTTGAGCGGCAAATCAGCTGGTGCCGGCGGAGCCATATCCCATCCTTCAAGCGTATAAAACGGAAATGTGCTCACTGCATTCATCTGATGATTCGCGCCGTTCATCACAAATTCCACCCCGGCTGCAATCTGACAGAACTTCCCGATAATCAGCTTGTCGCCGTTCCATTCGTAAAGATGAGTCACATGGCTTTCAAAATCGGAATCGGCAATATACGTAAAATCCCCAACGAAGATGTTTGGGTTCTTAAGAGTCGGTTTTACATAAATCTCTTTGTCATATCCCGCAATCGGATGAATCACATTTGGGTCTGGGAGCTTTCCGTCTTTCATTTTTTATCCCTATCTCTATTATAACAGAAAATGACGCATAAGACACTGAATTATTTTTCGAATGATGATAAAATTAATAAATAAGGAAGAAGTATGGCAAGCATTTTAATAGGTACAAGCGGTTATGACTATCCCGAATGGAAAGGTGTTTTTTATCCAGCGGATTTGAAGCGCGCTGATTTTCTTGCCTACTACGCTACACAATTTAACGCACTCGAACTGAACAACACATTTTACAACATGCCAACTGCCGACAAGATGCTTTCGTTTTATGAACGGTCGCAGGGAAAGCTCTGCTTCAGCGTGAAGGCTAACCGGCTTTTGACGCACGAAATTGGCGCACAATGGCAGACCGCAGCAGATGATTTTATAAAAGCCGTCTCTCCTCTTTCTGAAAAAGGCGTTTTAAGCGCATTGCTTTTCCAATTGCCGCAGACTTTTCATTATACGGACGACAACAGGATATATCTTTCGAAACTGATTCAGAAATTTGAAGGATTCCCTGTCGTTATAGAATTCCGCCACAAAGATTGGATAAAAGAATCAGTTTTTGAAGGGCTTGATAAACGCAACGCGGGGATAGTTTTTTGCGACATGCCGCAATTAAAATATCTACCGGACGGGATGACGCTTCAAACTCCGTTCACAGGCTCAAATGCCTACATACGATTGCATGGGCGAAACGCAAATGCATGGTACTCAAACAACAGCGCGAACAACGGCAGCGCAAGATACTGCTACGATTATTCCGAACAGGAACTGCAGTCTTTTGTGCCGGTCATACAAAATGCGGCTGTCAAAATGCAAAAAGTACACGTATTCTTCAACAATCACCCGAACGGCAACGGGGCAAAAAACGCACAGCGCCTAAAAGAAATGCTCTGAAAACGCGCTCAAAATAGGGGCGACAGCTGCTGCAAATGATAATGAGCGACACTATTCATACTTTATCCCAAAATAATCCAATGTTGTTTTCATAGTATCCTGCGCGGTAAGACAAGTATCGCGCAAATATCCACGTTCATCCTTCCAGTTCTTAAGCCCCCTGTAGTAAAATAACTTCAATTCTTCCGTAATTATGAATGGAACTATATTGTGTTTAAGACATTCCTTAAACATGATTAATCGACCAACGCGACCATTTCCATCCTGAAATGGGTGAATAGCCTCAAACCGAACATGAAAATCAAGGATATCATCAAAAGTGATTTTGGATTTTGCGTTATATTCTTTTAGAAGCGTCTTTATCGCGCCCGCAACTTCTGCAGGCTTTGTTGTCTCACTACCACCGACTTCATTTTCGAGCATCTTGTAGTCGCCAACCTTAAACCACGATTTCTGACTGTCCGTTGTTCCAGATTTCAGAATAAAATGAAGCTGCTTAATAAAACTTTCTGTAAGCTTTGTATGCGCACCTTCGATTATAAGGTCAATGCAGCGGAAATGATTTACAGTTTCTACAATATCATCAACCTTTACCGCTTTGTCAGTAATACCAACAGTTTTCGTGTCAAAGATATACAGTGTCTGGTCGTGAGTAAGCTTTGAACCTTCAATGTGATTAGAGTTATAAGTAAGATCAATCTGGATTTTATGATAGATTCCGCCTTTAAGCCCAGCTTCTTTTTCCCGCTTGAGAAAAGCTAAAAGAGATTCCTCTTTAGAAGAATGACGCGGTTTTCGCTCCGGTTTTTCGGCATTTGACGGAATCTTCCAGGTTTTTCCTTCCAGAAGAACCCCTTCCACCCTTCCCTGAGCACAATAATTACGAGCACTGCGTTCACTAATCTGCCAGTTCCGAGCCGCTTCTTCTACAGATATATATTTGATCTTACTCACAGGAAATATTATAACACTTTATCGGCAAAATATAAAGTCAATTTACCTACAAAATTCGAGCATTTATTTTGCCGATAATTTTCATGCAAGTTTATGAGGGGAAAGCCTTGCTCGAAACTTCACGCTACGCGTTCGTTGCGAAATTCCCCTCGCTCCCAAGCAAGTCGCTACACGAAGCGTCTCTGCAAGCAGAGCCACTTCTCTCCGCTTTGTTGCTTGTCCGCTACCCCTTCTAGCGGGGGCAGAAAATCACCGACAGTTTCGCCCCCGCAACACCCCCCAACTATTCTGCGGAACATGAATTTCTAATTCGAATGCAACGATGGATATTGAGAATGTGCCGTGTATAAAATATTTATGGAAAAAATTAAGTTTTGATTTATAATGATATAACACACAGGGCTTGTATGATTAAATCCACAAGGAATAAAAAGAAACAATAACATCAACATAGAATGTAATTTGTATAAATAAGAGGTTTAATTATGTTTAGAGAAGAGTTATCAATTCAATGTTATAGAGGTCGCTTCCTTAATTCTTTTACTAATCCAACTCCAGGAGAACATCATTTTTGTAGCATATATTTATTAAATAAATTTTATCGTTTTCCTGATTACATAAATCCAGATGGAACTAAAGGTGTTGCCGGAGACATTGTATTTTCTCAAAGAAAAGGGCCTGCGATTTCAACACAAAAAACAACAATAAAAAACAAAAAGCTTGCACTTGCTACATATGGCTTAACCCAGAACCCAAAATTCACTATCGAAGTAAAATATGGAAAAATAAATTTTACTAAACAACAATATAATACCTGGTTCAAAAATAATACGGAGAAACCAGATTTTTTAATTGCTCTTACAAATAATTATCTTTTCATAATTGAATGGAAAACTTTTGCAGATATTTATTCCTCATGTCTCTATCCGTCTGGACATGAGATAATTAAAGGATACAGTAAAACTATTTCTGAAGAGAATCTGATTAAGTCTGATAAATTAAAAGAAAACACGGATTATTTTTATCTTCATTCTCCATCTGAAATAAAACTAGAAAATAATATTGATAATCGTTTTAAAAAACTTAATAGCCTTATTGAAAAAACAGTTAAATATACTTCTGGCAATAATATTGGTCCAACAAGTGAGAGTATCAGAACCACACAACGTTTACATAAAGTTCCAAAGTCAATGTTTACAGAAGAAATTATTGCAAAATATAAATCTAAAATTGATTCAAATGAAATCAATTTAGCGACAGATGATATATATTGTGATTTTACAGGTCAGCTTTATTACAAGATTTCAAATTGTGATTTTCTAAAATACAAACTGAAAATCCCAGAATTATTAAAAGATTAAATAGGAGTTTTTTATGAATGATCTTGGTTCTTCTTGGTATGTTAACTCTTCTGCAGAAGATATAGAAGTTTTTGAGATTACACCTGACATGGTTACCGATAAAATCCTAAAAAAATATGATAAAGAGTTATCCTTTTGTAATCTTGATAAAGATGCTTTAATCGACAAGTTTTACGATAAAGATGGCTGGATATATTTCAAAGCAGAAAAGTATTATCGTTTTGAATTACAGATAAAAGAATTCAGAAAAAAGAAATAGAAATGAATATTCCATCAGAATTAGAGATTTGAATTGGTTAAATTATAATTCAAACTTTTAAACTCAAGGTGTTCGACCGACTCATTTATTATATCATAGCAATTTCCTAATACTGCCATTTTAATCTAACTAATAAAAATGAGTAAAAACACAATCTCTCTGGATAAAATCAAAGAAAATTTAATTCCTACTTACACTATAAAGCATAACATCATTCATTTTTATGTCACTTTTGAAAAAAAACAACTAAATACTAGATATCCTTGGTCTATTATTATATTCATTAATAATTTTATCACTTAATTGATTCAAATTATAATTTTAGTTTTTTTAGTTTTTAAGTTTTTAATTGTATTAACTAAATCATTATTGGAACTACTATATATTGAAGAGAGCGTTTGTTATTATTTCTCCCGAAATAATGATAAGTTAATACTCCAGCTCGCCTTTGTAATCAAGGATGCCGCCAAACTCAATAATGTTTGTGTAGCCTAGATCGAGCAGAGTCTTTGCGGCAATCTTACTTCTGCGACCACTTCGGCAGTAAACAAGAAGCTGCTGATTTTTATTCGGAAGAACTTTGGCTGCAGAATCAGCTGTGATAGTTTCCATCGTAAGAAGAACTGCACCTGGGATATGACCGGCTTTGTATTCGTCATCACGGCGGACATCAACAATAATCGCATCAGGATTCTGCTTTGCAATTTGGAGTCCTTCTGTCATGGATACATTTTTATAAACCACAGGCACCTCTCTATCAGAAACATCAAGATAAACAGCGTTTGCTAATTTCACCAATTTTTCACTATCGGCATTCTGCTTCATGCTTACGCTGTAAGTAAGATTTGCAGCTTTATTCTGCCAGAGACAGATTCCAATAATTTCGCCAGAATCTGTAATTGTCCATTTTACCTGAGCCGGATTATTCCCAACCATTGCAGATGTTTCGTTAGACCAGTTGTAATAAAAGCCGGAAATGTCAGTGACAGGCTCCCCTTCATCAATCAGGTCTGGCTGGATTCTCGCAGTACAGTCCGCTTCTTGCCACTCAAAATCAAACTGGGCAAGCTTACCTGCAATAATGGAATAACGAAGCTTCTCTGCTCCATCAGGAACTCCGAACTGAACGTTCATTAAACTCTGGATTTCTGCCGCAGATGATTCGTGAATAGGATTCGCAATACCAACCATGTTTTTTTCAGCTTGTTGCGCCTCTACGTTCTTCTGCTTGCTGGAACAACCTGTAATTGCAATCATAAATATAATCGAAGAAATCAAACTAATACTCTTTTTCATAAACACCTCACAATTATATACTAACAGAATGCGGTGTCAATGAATGACGTTATAAGACTTCCCATCGGCAACACCGCCAGCGACGAAACATCCGCTCATAACAGGCGCACCAACATGACGACCCCACCACCACCGGACCGCAAACTTGACGAAACGGGAATACCATTCCATAATTACAATGCAAAAAGTTCAGGGGGCTTTTATGAGAACGCGAATTACAAAAATCACAGTGTTACTTATGGTTCTGCTGTTGGCAATATCGGCAAACATCGGGACAAAAGCAGCTGCACAAACCAGCACGAACGCACAACCAAGTTCACGCACAGGAACTGATGCACAGGCGGACATCCGTTTCGTAAATGCCATAGAAGGCTTGCCCCTAAGGAAAACAGAGTTCATTGACAGTGAAGTTATAGGCATACTCCAAAACAAAGAACAAGTCGAAGTTTTATCGAAATCTTCAACATCAATCCAAATAGGCTCGCTCTATGACAACTGGTACGAAATCAAAACGAGCGACAACAAAACAGGCTACGTCTTTGGTGGATATTTGCAAAAATCCGTTGAAACAATCGATATAATCCAACAACTTGAGGGCGAATACCTCGATGAAAAAGGCGAATACTTTGTGACGATTGAAAACACTGGCGAAAGCTGGGGCAACCTGATGTTCCGCATCAAAACGAACTACCCGATGTTCAACTCGAAAATCGTCAATGTAAGACTCGCTGACATATACTCCAAAGTATTATTTTACAACGCGATTGATGGAAGAGGTGGCTTAGGCGGCGATATAACGGTTAAATTCGATGCTGAAAAAAGACTTACATTCCATGAATATATATATGAATGCGATTTTGACCCCAACGCAGATGAGTTAATCCCAATAAACATAAGAGAGACAGACAACACAGAAATCCTCAGAAAAACAGCTACAAACCTGCGCGACAAAGCTAGAATAGTCCAGAGCGCGAATGGTTCTCTTTCAAATGAAAGGAATCAGGCTGCTTACAAAGATTTCACGAACTTCCTATGGGATAAAAACAAGTTCATAAGAGATAACAACGATTTGTATGAAACTCTGAGCCAAATCGATTACGATGGAGAATATGATTACGAATGGTCCTTCACATATAAATCAAACGGCATAATCGCAGGAAATACTTCTTTTGTGAACAATGTGCTTCTTGAAGATGCGCCTATAAAAATCGGGATGACGAAATCTGATGTGTACGATTTGCTCGGGATTCCTTCCCGTTTAATAAGAGAAAACAACAAAGACTACATCGACTATTTCTATTCAATGTATATGAAAGATTTATATGCCGGAGACGGAACTTTTTACGCTTCCACTTCAATCGGTTTTTATTTTGACGAGAACGATGTTATAACAAAAATCGGGCTTCTTGTGGAAGGAATTGAAGAACCAGACGTTCGCTAACGCGAACTAACGAGAATATTCTGTTCACCTTGTGGCAAACAGAGTATTCTCGCCCTGTAATTAAACCAAACTTAGTCCTGCAAGGCTTCGTAGCCTTCTTCGCCAGTGCGGACTTTTACGACATTCTGAACATCGTATACGAAAATCTTTCCATCGCCGATGTTACCTGTGTAAAGGACTTCCTTAGCGGCAGTTATTACCAAATCAACCGGTACTTCGCTTACAACGATGTCTACCTTTATCTTAGGCAGGAGCGTCATATCCATCTCGACACCGCGGTATTTCTGCGTGTTGCCGTGCTGTACGCCGCATCCAAGAACATTCGTTACCGTCATACCAGTTACGTTTATGTCGTTCATGGCAGCCTTAAGCTCGTCGAACTTGCTCTGGCGTGTGATAATCGTAACCATGTGGAACTTCGCGTCAGGCCGCGCTGTTGCTTTTGCAACTGGAACAGCCTTGTCCATTGGAACGCTGCCTTTCGCTTCGGTTGCGCCAGAAGCACCAGCTTCGCCTTCTGTCATGACCTGCGGAGCCATGATAAAGCCTGCGTAACTTGAATCGATGCCGTGCTCAAGCTTATCAAGACCGATAATCTCTTCTTCGCGGCTTGCTCTAAGACCGTGCAGTTTCTTTATCAGTGAGAATGTGATAAGCATACAAACCGTCGTCCAAGCAAGAATCGAGAACTCACCGAGAGCCTGTACACCAAGGTGTTTTACGCCGCCGCCGTAGAAAAGACCTTCTTCTACGTTGAAAAGACCGTCTGACAATGTTCCCCAAATACCGTTCGCAAGGTGAACAGCGACGGCACCAACTGGGTCATCAATGTGAAGCTTAAGGTCAAGGCACTCAACTACTACTACTACAAGGATACCTGAAACAATACCGATAACCGTAGCACCAAGCGCGTCAACTGTGGCACATGTCGGTGTAATTGCAACAAGACCTGCGAGCGAAGCGTTAAGTGTCATTGAGACATCTGGCTTGCCATTCTTTACCCATGTAAAAAGCATCGTGGTGACACAAGCAACTGCCGGAGCGATTGTTGTCGTTGTGAAAACTGCAGCAAGACCGCCGACGCCTTCAAGCTGAACACAAGCCGCACCGTTGAAGCCGTACCAACCGAACCAAAGGATGAACGTGCCGAGCGCACCAAGTGTCAAAGAGTGACCTGGAATAGCGTGTACTTTTGTAACCTTACCGTTCTTGTCGTAATCGTACTTTCCGATACGCGGACCAAGGAAAATCGCACCGATCAAAGCAGCTGTACCACCAACAGAGTGAATAGCAGCACCTCCGGCAAAGTCAACGAACCCAAGCTGAACGAGCCAGCCCTGTGAGTTCCATACCCAGCCAGCCTCAATTGGATAAACAACAGCTGAAATTACTGCAGAATAGATACAGTACGCGCTGAACTTTGTGCGCTCCGCCATAGAGCCTGAAACGATAGTCGCAGCCGTTGCGCAGAACACAAGGTTGAAAACGAAACTCGACCAATCAAGCTCGGCGAAGTTCGTGAAAAGCTGCAAGTTCGGCTTTCCAATCAGCCCGAAAAAGTAATTCTCGCTCATCATCAGCCCGAAACCGAGCAGCATGAACATCGGCGTACCGATACAGAAATCCATCAGGTTTTTCATAATGATGTTTCCCGCGTTCTTTGCACGCGTAAAACCTGTTTCAACCATGGCGAAACCGCACTGCATAAAAAATACAAGTGCGGCTCCAATCAAGAACCAAACACTCCAAACTTCAGACATAGATACCTCCAAAACATCTTATATGCTATTTTATATATGGGTGCTCCCGCCCGCTAAGCGGACGGTCGGGCTTTTCGGGGTTCCGGTACGGTGCTTCGCACCGACCTCCATTCGTGTACATTGATGTACACGAACGATCGCCCCTACAATCCCTAGCACACAAAAAAAAACGCCGTAGATTTCTTTTCCATACGGAAATTATCTACGGCGCCATTGCCTAGAATATAGTTTGCAACGCAAACTTCAGTTTATTTCGAACAACTTTTACCTTACGCTGAACAGCAGGTCGCCGTAGCTTGGGAACGGCCACAGCTCTTTTGGCGTAATCGTCTCAAGCTCATCAGCGCACAGACGCAACTCGTTCATGCTCGCAAATACATGCTCGCGGAAGAAGAACGCTGTCTTGCTTGAATCGCCAGATTCCATAACCTTCTTCGCCTCAAGAACATCCTGCTCAAGCTTCTCGGTCTTGTTGAAGATGCAGCTTGTAAGGCAAGAAACCTTCTTGAGCATCGCGCTCTCATAAGTCGTGTCGCACTCGCTGCAAGCCGCTTTCTTAAGCCCGATTGTCTCAGCAAGCTTGTTCGCGTACTTGCTCGCCGTCGGCAGAATATCCTTTTTCGCCATTTCTAGCATCGTCTCTGCCTCGATGTTGATAATCTTCGAATAGTTCTCGTTGTGAATCTCAAAACGGCTCGTAAGCTCAACTTTGCTGTAAACGCCGAACTTCTCGAAAATCTTGACGTTCTTCTCGTCAAGGATGTGTGGCAGAGCCTCCGGCGTTGACTTCAGGTTGTAAAGACCGCGCTTCTCGGCTTCCTTAACCCAGGAATCATCATATCCGTTTCCGTTGAAGATGATGCGCTTGTGCTCTTTGATTGTCTTAAGAATCAAGTCGTGCAGCGCGCCTTTGAAATCCTTAGCTTTTTCAAGCTCGTCTGCGAACTGAGAAAGCTCCTCAGCGACAACAGTGTTCAGGAACACGTTCGCGCAGGCGATAGACTCGTTTGAACCGAGCATACGGAACTCGAACTTGTTTCCGGTGAACGCGAACGGAGAAGTTCTGTTGCGGTCCGTCGTGTCTTTGTTGAAGTCAGGCAGAACCGTAACTCCAATCTGCATCTTCTCTTTCTCGTGCTTGCCGTAAGGCTTTCCAGCTTCAAGACACTCAAGAATCTCGCTAAGCTCGTCGCCCAGGAAGATAGAGATAATCGCTGGCGGTGCCTCGTTCGCGCCAAGACGGTGATCGTTTCCGGCAGACGCAACGGAGATACGGAGCAAATCCTGATACTCATCGACACCCTTGATGATAGCGCACAGGAAAAGCAGGAACTGAGCGTTCTGGTCAGGAGTCGCGCCCGGATCAAGAAGGTTCTTTCCGGTGTTCGTCGAAATTGACCAGTTGTTGTGTTTTCCGCTTCCGTTCACGCCAGCGAAAGGCTTTTCGTGGAGCAGACAGACCATACCGTGACGAGCCGCAACCTTGCGCATCATTTCCATAGTAAGCTGGTTATGATCGCAAGCAAGGTTTGTCGTGCTGAAGATAGGAGCAAGCTCGTGCTGTGCCGGCGCAACCTCGTTGTGCTCAGTCTTTGCCAGAATACCAAGCTTCCACAGCTCCCTGTTCAAGTCCTTCATGAACTCCTGAACACGTGGCTTAATCATACCAAAGTAATGGTCCTCAAGCTCCTGACCTTTCGGAGCCTTTGCACCGAACAGCGTGCGTCCGGTGTATATCAAGTCTTCGCGCTTGTCGTAAACGCTCTTGTCTACAAGGAAGTATTCCTGCTCAGGGCCTACAGTCGTCTTAACTGATGTTACGCCCTCGTTGCCGTCGAAAAGCTTCAGGACGCGCACTGCCTGCTTGCTGATAGCCTGCATTGAGCGCAAAAGCGGTGTCTTTTTGTCCAAAGCCTCGCCCGTGTATGAACAGAAAGCCGTCGGGATACAAAGCGTACCGTCCTTGATGAACGCATACGATGTCGGATCCCATGCCGTATATCCGCGAGCCTCGAACGTAGCACGGATTCCTCCACTTGGGAACGATGATGCATCCGGCTCACCCTGAACGAGTTCCTTTCCGCTGAACTCCATTATTACCTTGCCGTCGTTTGTCGGCGTGATAAAACTGTCGTGCTTCTCAGCAGTAATGCCCGTAAGAGGCTGGAACCAGTGAGTGAAATGGGTCGCACCTTTCTCGATCGCCCAATCCTTCATGGCATTCGCAACGACTGTAGCAACAGAAGCGTCAAGCTTCTCTCCGCCCTCAATCGTCTTCATCAGCTGCTTGTATGTTTCCTTTGGCAGCCGTGCCTTCATAACAGTTTCGTTAAAAACATTCTCGCCAAAAATAGGTGTAACTTCGTCCATATTCAACTCCTAAAAAACAAAAGGCGCCACAAAGTCTCCGGGGCGTCCCCCAGAAAAAATGCAGCGCCATTGCCATAAACAAAAATGCTTTCGCATTTTAGTTTTGCGAGTTTGCTACGCAAACATCGCGTTTGATAATGCAGTTTAAACGAAAAAAGGTCGCAAGAACATTATTCCTGCGACCCCATTGTCGTTCGATATTTCGGTTATATCGCTTCTAAAATTTTTTGTCAATAGCCTGTGAAAAAAATTTTGAAAAATGTGTTTACTGTAAACAATGCTTCCCTGTAGGTGATCTAGGACATTCATACCCTAATCGTGTAATTAGTTTGCCATTATTATACTTTGCAACATCCCCACAATACACACAAGTAACACCATCAGTAACACCGATATGAACTCCAGCTGGATTTCCAAGGCATTTTTCACCTAAAGAAGAAAACAATTTTCGATTTGTTGAATGTAGATTATCTCCACAATAACGGCATTTCATATTACAATATATTTCTTATTCTACAAGCCTAATTGTTGCCAAAAGTTTTTCGATTTTAGCTGAACAATCATCGATTTCAAATTTCATTTTTTCTGCATCAGAAGGTTTTCTTTAATGAGTTCTTCCAACTGTTCTATTATATCAGCTTCTTTTTGAGCTTCATTTAGAGTTTCGCAATCAGAATCAATTTCTTCTGCCATTCGATTAAGTTCTTCGCTTATTTTTTTGAATTTTTGAAATTCTGCATCTATATCAATATCTTTATTCATATTTATTCCTTTCTTATTGTTTTTGGTCTGAGGAATCGTCCTCAGCCAATTCATTGTTTTGCTTCAAATAATTTACAAAATCATTTAACTGACGATACCAGGCTTCATTACCTTCCCAGTTATTTAATCTGGCATTGAACAATGGATAATCTTCTTTTTTATTTCCAAAATTTTCATACCATTTGTTCATTTTGAACCATAAGTTATCACCAGAACCATTTCCAAGATAATTTGCTACTAATAATATTCCAGACTCAACTTTAAATCTTTTTCCATTAAAATTTGCTTTATCTATTTCTATTCTAAAACCGTATATTTTTCCATCTGTTGATGGATTACACTTTTGCTGAGCAGTTGTTTCTCTTGAATTCTTTGAACTATTTTCCGCAATGAAGTATGTAATCAAACCGTTTAATCCAAGAATGCTTGTAAGTACCGTTACATAATTAACATAACAAGAAAATTTGAATCCAATTCCAATAAGTATAGGAAGAGAAATAAAATACAATCCTAGAATTATACTTATCATTCTAGGTAGATTTTTTTCTGCATATTTCCGATAATTCTTCATTTTTTCAAATTCACGAAATAAGAATAACGTCCATGTTCTTGAAAAAAAACAAATAAAAATGACAATCACAATCCATACAATTGTTATTATCAAATTTTTATTACATTCTGATAACCATGCTGTTTTACAATCGCAGTTGCTTAATATAAATGTAATTATTGCTCCAAGAAGTAATAAAACTACAGAAAAAACAAGAAAGCCTATTGACCAAGAACGTAATTTCTCCTCTTTCATTTTTATACCATCCTTATTCTACTTGCTATACAACCGATACAATGCCATAAATAAGCTATATAAACTCTTTCAAATCTTATCAGATTTATGTCTATTGCATTCTTGACACAATAACTGAAGATTTCTTGTTGTTGTCGCCCCACCTTTAGAAAAAGGTATAATGTGATCAAATTCTAAGTTCTTTTGAGAACCACAGATAACACATTTTCCTCCGTCTCGTCGCCAAACTTCAAATTTTACTTCTTCAGGTATAGGTTCACGTCGTTCTGGCTTTTGTTCTATATCAAATTTTTCATATAATTCAATCTCTTTTTTTATCTGTAAAAATTTTTTATTTTCTTTGTAGATTTTTTCTTTTATCAGAAGAGATAATTCGTCCAATGAATATTGGTTTTCTTGACTTGAAAGAGACACTTCATAAACAACATCATTAAATAGAATTAAATAAACTCTGGAGGAATTCCTAAATTCAGGTTCTTTATTAAAAAAAAACACTTGATTATTAATAACATCCTCATTGTTAATAATATAACATGAAAAATTTTCAGAGAGTAATCCCTCTAACTTTCCATCTTTCTCCAATTTTGTTATTAATCGTTTATCTTCAATTAGGAAAAATGAGTTTTTATACCCTTGTCCTCCAAATCGTCTACCAATCCATAAAACCTTAGAAAGATCTCTTTGGTAATATCGTAAATTTAATTTCTTTACGTTTATGCTCATAAAGCAACTCCTTTGTTAAAATCTACCACACAAGTAAAAAAATATCATCTCATGTTTAGTGAAGATTGTACAATCGGAATATTGTTGTATCCTGTTTGTTTTAGTAAAAGTTCAAGACTTCTAATCGTAATATCACTTTTATCATATGGCCCCACTAGTATTTTTGTAATAGGAAGTTTTTGATCTTCAACTTTTACTTTGATAAAAGGAACCGGTCGACCATTTTTTGTACGAAAGAATAGTTCTTTTTCCTTTTTTATTAGAAAGCGATATTCAGCTTCACACGCATGTCCTTTCTGTTTGATCATAGAATAAAAATGTTTATAAAATTTTTGAAACTCTTTTTGTTGAGTTGAATTATCTCTGTCAAACACAACACTATTAATTTTTTCGAAAAATAATTCTTTAAAAGTATTTAGTATTTCATCTAAAAGTTGTTCTATGCCATCGTCTGTATATAATACTTTTCCATATGTAAAATAATCCGCACATGAAACTTCCCTAAAAAATTCAATTAGTTTGTTCCTGTCAAATTCAATACTGAATGCTCCGTTGGCACCATAGCAAATCCAATTATGGACAGAATCACTCTCAAGCGAAGTAGAAAAAATGAATTGATTTTCAGGTGGAGTAAGATGTCTCTGTACTGCAGAGCCTTCCCAATTAAGTGAATTATTAAAATATTTTTTTATATAGGCTTCTATAAATTTCTCGTCATTTACATCATTCATATAGTTTCGCTCAGATAGCCATAATTCATTGTTTTGTATTATTCCAATTAGACCATCTATATCTGTATAATGATAAACAAAATCCTGATTCACTAATTCAGCATATTTCTTCCAACTTAAAATGATTTGATTAAATTCATTATTATTCATTTCTTAATCCTAGTAAGTAATTCTTTTAGTTTCCTTACGTTTTTTATCTTCCCAACGAGCTTTCTTTTCTGCTTTATTAAAAAAACATCCCAACTCCAATGTCTTAATGAGGAAACAGGCTGTTCATTTCGAGTTTCCTTTTTCTATACAAAACTCCACAGATGGACTGTGTTCATGTCACAAGGTTCATTGATGCCGTGCGTTCCCAAAATCCCTGCGGTGCGGTGGCAGCCGTGGTCGGGCGCGAACGCCAAAGCCGTATGATGCTTGTCTTTCCATTCAGACTGGATAAGCTCTTTTAGCGCAAGATACTCCGCGACATTTTTTTTGAGCGCGTTTTTCGCTGGCAATCCTGTCGGGGATGAACGGTGCATCCAGTAATCGTAATCAGTGTTGTAAAGCACTACAAGATCGTACTCGTCATTTTTAATAAGCTCTGCCGCTTTGTCGTTGCATTCTTTCACCGTCTTATATATGAAGTAATCCATATCGCGCTCCAAAAAAATCAAACTGATGGAGTCGCCTTCCGTAGAGACAATCGCGGCTTTTTTACCAGCACCAAGAACAGCGTCGAAAACCGTCAGGCATTTTAAAACCGGCTTTGTATAGCTTTGTATGCCGTGAACAGCCGGTTGCAAACCCGAATACATTGAGCCGAAGCAGACTGGCGTTACGGGCGGAAAAACGGAAAGCATCGGGAGCATAAGGTCGGTGTTCGTTTCAAGGCGCGAAAAATACTTTTTGTAGTACTTTCCGTAAATCCACAATGCGATTGCATCGGGGTTGTACATAACAACGCGGTCGCATTTTTCGTCGCCGAACTTTTCGTGCGCTTTTGAAAGCACGTCGGGGATCGGTGGTGCCATCTGCGCATCGGGAGTTGCGCCCAAAAGCGTGAGCACCGTTGTCGCGACCTGCGTTATACAGATTTTGTTGAAGCCATCAAGTCCATAGTTCTTATCTATTATCATTTTGTTATCCATTTTTTTTCACGCCCCCAATGTCCTGCTACTTAACCGCGATTACCGAACCGACGGTCGCCATTATCGAACCGAGGATGATAAGAATCTGGAACGGAAGCTTTCCGTATTTTCCGCATATCGCGCTTTGTCCCGTCCGCTTACGAGAACGATTGTACGCTATTATTATTCCGATTCCTGTAAGCACCTGAATTATTCCCGCAAGGCGCGCGAATCCGACGAAGCTCGTCATTCCGCACAGCGCAAGGATAAGGCACGGAAGCGTCGCCAAAAGCCAGCAAATCTTAAGGTTCCATTTCGTCTGCTCGGCGATGATGTCGCGCATGTTGAGCGTGTTCGCCCAGAACGATGTTGAAAGCGCAAGAAGCGAGAACACATAGCCGACGATGCTTACCCATCCGCCAAGAGCCGCGCTTAAATCAACGAGGGCACCGTTTTTTGTTATCGCCTGTCCTGCGCCAAGAAGTGTCATGAACGTAACGACAACTATAAGGAAAGCGTTTATTCCTGTTCCGGCGGCAATCGCGCCGATTATCTTTTTCCTGTCACCGGCAACACCTTTTACAACCTGAGGAACGCTCATAACCGCCGAAAGCGAGAACGCCACGGTGCTGTACAAAGCCATCGCGTTAGTAGACGCAATAAAAGTTGAAGGAAGCGCGCTCGTCTGTGACATTACGGTTGCTACAAACAGAATCCCGATAACGATTATCATCGCGAATACGGAAAACTTTTCGCAAATACCGACAATCTTCATACCAAAGAAAACGACAAGCCCCGCAACTATATAGTAGATAAGCATACCCGCCCACGAAGGCAGATTGAACCAGCTTGTGAAAACCGCGGCGGAACCGGTAATGAAGCTCGCGACGTTGCAAAGAACGCTAAACGCAAGGAAACCGAAAACTATCCATGTGGCGATTTTCTTGAAACGACCCGTAAAAAGCTCGTTCTCAAAGCATTTGACGAACTGCGCGCCGTTGTTGTTAAGCGAAAGCTCCGCAATCATAAGATGAAGCAAAAGGTTCACCACATACGCGACGGCGAGAATCCAGATGAAATCCCACCAGGGCGCGCGCGATGCAAGATAAGGCACCGCAAGGATTCCGGCACCAACTCCGTGCCCGACAATTATGCTCGTTGACTCCATAAACGTAAGCCGCGATTCGCTTTTAATCTCGTTATTCATTTCTATATTCCTTTCGATTATCTGTTTTTTATTCGCTCTAAACCTTTCTGTGCGTATTGTTTAGCAGCATCGGGTTCCATAGAAGCCAGCACTGTAAACCATTTTTCAGCCTCGTCATATTCTTCTTTTCTCTCATAAGTTGCCGCGATATTCGCTACAATTACATAATCAGTGTCATCAATCTGATATGCAGTTATAAGAGTTTCGATAGTTTTATCATAATCTTGTCCCGCAGAATAATAATGTGCCAAATAATTCAGAAAAATCACATTATCCCGGAAACGCATCAATATTTCATCAAGGACATTTTTTATAAAATCCCGCTCAACCAAATAATCGAACATATCGCAATAATCGGTTAATGCGTCTATAACAGTTCCTTCAATATTCCAATTATTGGCGGTAAAACTTTGATTATAAGACCAGTACCATTCCGTTTTGTTTTCATCATATATTTTCAGGAAATCGATAATTGCCTCTATTCCTTCTGTATAATCATCATCTGATAAAAAAGTGTTGATTTTTCCGAAATGAATATCCATACGATATGGATGATTTTGTAATGCCCTGTCCAAATATGAGATTGCAGTTTTGAAATCATCTTTATCATATACAAGCCTGGAATACCCTCCGTAGTGTCCGTTTTTCATATAACCATCAAAGTTTTTGTATTCGGCTTTTCTGTGCAGATAGTAATTAAACCATCCGGTCATTAAATCAGGATCATCCGGAGATTCTTTTTCCCATTCCAAAAGAAGCTCTTTTACAGTTTCATAGTTTCCTTGTTGTAGTCCAGTGATAACTTCATTTTGCTTGCTGAAAGAATAAACACTTAATGCCATAAAAAAAGTCATTAAAATGATTGTTAAAACTTTTTTCATTTTCTTGTTCCTTTAAGAGATATACGTGAAGTTACAAAAAATGTTCTGTATCACAACAGAGGCATTTTGGCATTTTTAATATACCACACATTCATTAAATTTGTACAATTTCATAAAGGAAAAACAAACTCTTGACTTATTCTGCAGAAATTCAGTATTATTAAAGAAATCACGGCAAAGAGGTCGTAGATAAAATTTCGTATTTGGACGAAGTTATATCTACGGCCTCTTTTGTTTTATAAGATCTCAAAGTCCGCAACGGAGCCGCATGCACAGGAACGGTGTTCTTATGCGTGCGGCTTTTGTTTTTAGGCAACAGTTTGCGGGAAGGTGTTATGATGAATGAGAAAGAAAATTTAACCGGAACAAATTCAAGAAACGAGCAAAGGACATTGTATGAACCAAGTTTTGAGCATGATGCCTGCGGTATTGGCGCAGTAGTCAACATTGACGGCAGCAAGTCTCACAAGATAGTGGACAATGCTCTGAGCATCGTTGAGAAACTGGAGCACCGCGCGGGAAAGGACGCGAGCGGCGAGACAGGTGACGGTGTAGGTATTCTTTTGCAGATAAGCCACGACTTTTTTAAGGGAGTTGCGGAGCGCGGTGAGATTGTCGGAACTGACGGAAAGCCTTGCAAGACGCTCGGCGACGAACGCGACTACGGCATCGCGCAGATTTTCTTTCCGGGAGACAGTGCTGGATGCGAAGCGGAAAAAGCGCGCTTTGAAAAATGCGTTGCCGCTGCAAGCCTGAAATTCCTTGGATGGCGCAAAGTCCCTGTGAACGCTGACGTACTCGGTAAAAAAGCGCGCGACTGCATGCCGTCTATCTGGCAGGCGTTCATCGCGAGACCGGATGGCAAAGGCGGAAAGGCTGAGTGCGAGCGCGGACTTGAGTTCGACAAGCTTCTTTACGCCGCCCGACTGTCGTTTGAGAAGGGCGAAGGCGCGGACGGCGTGGCAAACTCAAGCAGCGCGAAAAACGCGAGCCCCGCAAAAACTTACATCTGCTCACTTTCATCACGCACAATCGTCTACAAGGGAATGTTCCTCGTTCACGAGCTGCGTACCTTCTACAGCGACTTGCAATCGCCAGTGTACGAATCCGCACTTGCGCTCGTACACTCACGTTTCAGCACAAACACAAACCCAAGCTGGCAGCGCGCGCACCCGAACCGCTTCATCGCTCATAACGGCGAGATAAACACAATCCGCGGAAACGTTGACCGCATGCTCGCGCGCGACGGCGAAATCGACACGACCGGCTCCGACTCCGCGATGCTCGACAACACGCTTGAATACTTCGTAATGAACGGAATGCCTCTTCCGCTTGCAGTTATGATCTGCATTCCGGAGCCGTGGAAACACGATGACAGCCTTACGCAGGAAAAGCGCGATTTTTACCACTACTGGGCAACAATGATGGAGCCGTGGGACGGTCCGGCAGCTATTCTTTACAGCGACGGTGACGTCGTCGGCGCGACGCTCGACAGGAACGGACTGCGCCCAAGCCGCTATTTTATAACGAAAGACAACATGCTCGTCCTTTCAAGCGAGGTCGGTGTCCTTGATATCCCGGAAAGCCAGATTGTGACAAAATCTCGCCTTATGCCGGGAAGAATGCTCCTTGTGGACACGACGCAAAAGCGGCTTATAACCGACAAAGAGCTTAAAGAAACTTATGCCACGAAAAACCCGTACGGAGAATGGCTCGACCAGAACCTTATCCATCTTGCTGACCTGAAGATTCCGAACAAAAAGATTCCGACAAGCACACAGGACGAGCGCAACAGACTTTACCGCGCATTCGGCTGGAATTACGAGGATTTGAACGAGATGGTTCTTCCTATGGCACGGAACGGCATTGAGCCGACAGGCTCTATGGGTGTGGATACGCCGCTCGCATGCCTTTCGGACAAGCATCCACCGCTTTACACATACTTCAAGCAGCTTTTCGCGCAGGTCACAAACCCGCCGATTGACAGCCTGAGAGAGAAAATCGTAACGGACACGACAGTTTACGTCGGTACGGATGGCGATTTGCTCCACACGAAAGGCTCGAACTGCCGCGTTCTCGAAATAAACAACCCTATCCTTACAGGAACTGACCTTATAAAAATAGCCGCGCTTAATCAGCCGGGGCTCCGCGCAAAAACATTGTCGCTCCTTATGGAGATGGACAACGGGGCGTTGCTGGGTACCCCCGCAGAAGGGGGTGTGGTGAAGACCGCGCCAGTTGAGCCTTGCGAAACAAGCGGGCTGAACCCTAGGGGGGAGACTTCCCCCCTTGCCATTGCTCTCGACAACCTTTTTGCAAGCATCGAGGCGGCTTACGCTGACGGCTACAACATCATAATTTTGAGCGACCGTGGCGTTGACGAAAAACATGCGGCAATTCCGTCTCTCCTCGCCGTAAGCTCGGTTGAGCAGTACCTTATCCGCGCGAAAAAGCGCACGAAGATTTCGATAATCCTTGAAAGCGGCGAGGTCCGTGACGTTCATCAGGCGGCGATGTGTCTTGGCTACGGTGCGCGCGCCATAAACCCGTATCTTGCGCACGAGGCAATTGCCGAGCTGATTGACCAGAAGCTTTTGGACAAGGACTACCACACAGCGATTGACGACTACAACAAGGCGATTATCGGCGGCATCGTGAAAATCGCGGCAAAGATGGGTATTAGCGCGGTTCAGTCGTACCAGTCGGCGCAGATTTTTGAGGCGGTCGGCATTGCTGAAGACGTCGTTGAGAAATACTTTACGAACACTGTCAGCCGCGTTGGTGGCATCGGCTTACGAGAGATGGAGGAAGATATCCTTTACCACCACGAGCAAGCTTGGAACGATATGGGGCTTACGGTGAACACGCATTTGGACAGCGTTGGCTACCACAAGTTCCGCCGCGGACCGAACGCAGAAGACCACCTTTACAATCCGGAAACGATTGTGGCTCTTCAGGAATCGACGAGGAACGGCGACTACAAGCGATTCAAGGAATACACGGCTCTTGTTGATGACAATTCCCGCCCGCACACGCTCCGCGCGATGCTCGACTTTAATTTTGCGGCTGACGGCGGCATCCCGATTGACGAGGTTGAGCCGGTAGAACAGATTGTCCAGCGGTTCAAGACGGGCGCTATGTCATACGGCTCAATTTCCGAAGAGGCGCACAAATGCATGGCTGCGGCGATGAACCATCTTCACGGAAAGAGCAACAGCGGCGAGGGCGGTGAAAAACCGGAGCGGCTTGGAACAGAATACAACAGCGCGATTAAGCAGGTTGCGTCAGGACGTTTTGGCGTTACTGAGGAATATCTTTTGAGCGCACGCGAGATTCAGATAAAAATGGCGCAGGGTGCAAAACCCGGTGAGGGCGGTCACCTTCCAGGCAAAAAAGTTTATCCGTGGATTGCAAAGACACGGTATGCAACTCCCGGCGTTTCGCTGATTTCTCCGCCACCGCACCACGACATCTACTCTATTGAGGACTTGGCACAGCTTATCTACGACCTGAAAAACGCGAACCGCGATGCACGCATTTCTGTAAAGCTCGTAAGCGAGGCTGGCGTTGGTACGATTGCGGCTGGAGTCGCTAAGGCCGGTGCGCAGGTTATCCTGATTTCCGGTCACGACGGCGGCACTGGAGCGGCTCCAATTTCGTCGATTCATCACGCGGGTTTGCCATGGGAGCTTGGTTTGAGCGAGGCACACCAGACGCTTATTCAGAACGGACTTCGCGGGCGCGTCATCATTGAGACTGACGGAAAGCTTATGAGCGGGCGCGACGTTGCGATTGCATGCTTGCTTGGCGCCGAGGAATTCGGATTCGCGACGGCTCCGCTTATCACTATGGGCTGCGCGATGATGCGTGTCTGCAACCTTGACACGTGTCCGTTCGGTGTCGCGACGCAGAACGAGAAGCTTCGCGCGCGCTTCCCCGGAAAGCCGGAGTACGTTGAGAACTTTATGAAGTTCATTGCACAGGAGCTTCGCGAGTATATGGCAAAGCTTGGGGTACGCACGATTGACGAGATGTGCGGACGCAGCGACCTTCTTAAGATGAAGGAGAAGCAGGGCTTCAAGCGCGCAGGACTGATTGATTTGAGCCGCGTACTCGCACGTCCTGAAGCGGACGCTGGTAGCGTTCCGGCGGCTAGTGCTGTGGCTGGTTCGAGTTTGGCGGCTGTTTTCGATGAATGGAAAAAAACGCGCGACACATTCAACTTCAACCTTGAAAAAACGGTCGACGAAAAAACTCTTCTGCCGTGGATCACGAAAGAGTCCGCGACATCCGAGCATGGAACAATATTCGTCAACATTTCGTCAACAGACCGCACCGCCGGCACGATTCTTGGAAGCGAAATCCAAAAGAAATACGGCAACACGCTCAAAGACGATTCTTTCTGCGTAGAAGTCACCGGCGGCGCAGGCCAGAGCTTCGGCGCGTTCATCCCGAAAGGCCTTACGCTGCGGCTTACAGGTGACGCAAACGACGCGTTCGGCAAAGGACTGAGCGGCGGCAAGATTGTCGTAACAAAGCCGACGAACTTTTCTGGCGAAGCGGACAGCAACATTATCGTAGGAAACGTGGCATTATTCGGCGCGACAAGCGGAAAAGCTTTTATAAACGGAGTTGCAGGCGAACGCTTCTGCGTGCGTAACTCCGGTGCGACTGTCGTAGCGGAAGGTTGCGGCGACCACGGACTTGAGTACATGACAGGCGGAACTGCAGTAATCCTTGGCGGCACAGGACGCAACTTGTGCGCCGGAATGAGCGGCGGAGTGGCTTACGTACTCGACGAGAATCACGACCTTTACAAGCGGCTCAACCACGAGCTTGTAAAGAGCTACGATCTTGATGATGAGGTATCGACGCTCCGTGGCACAACGGATGAAACGGCTCTCCGCGAGCTCATTGAACAGCATGCGATCGAAACAGGCAGCGAACTCGGCAAAAAGATAATCGGTAACTGGGAGCACTACAAAACTTGCTTCAAGAAGATTATCCCGAACGATTACCTGCGGATTATGACGGAGATTTACGCGGAAGAATCGCGCGGAACAGAACACGATGATGCTGTTCTAGCGGCTTTCAAAAAGTGCACCGCGTAAACGCGCAAGGAGAAAAAGCTGCGCCACGCTGCCCCGCCCCCTGCAAGACGCGGACATGCCGCCAAAAACGCAGTACGCCCGGCGCGCCCCGCCCCGCAACAAATCTCGTATCTGATTTTTATTGACGATACGAGCCAAACAATTTATCATTGAGTTATGGAGTATTCTAGCACCGCCATACTTGCGCTTGTTGTCCATATCATAATTAATTACGACGTTTTAAAACGGAGCGACAAGACAGAAACCCAGCTTTCAAAAAAAATATATCGTTATTTTTTATACGGAGTAATGGCGTATTATATCACCGACTCTTTATGGGGAATTCTGTACGATGCTAAACTTGCAAAAGCAATTTATTTAGATACTGTTATTTATTATGTGGCTATGGCCGTTTCTGTCTTTTTGTGGACACGCTACGTAATAACTTATCTTGAAGAAAAAAACTTTTTCAAAAAACTCATTTCATTAATAGGCTGGCTTTATCTCTTTTTCGACGGTGTTTCGCTTATTATCAATTTCTTTATCCCTATTAAGTTTTATTTTGATGAAGAAGGCGTATATCACGCCTGTATAACAAGATATATCGCCCTTGTTATACAAATCCTTCTATTCTTGTTCGCCGCGGTATACGTTTTTATTTATGCCGTAAGAATAAAAGACAGGCAGAACCGTCGCCACATTATGATTGGTGCGTTCGGGATTGCGATGGTGCTGTTCGTTATAGCACAGACTTTTTATCCGCTTCTTCCGTTGTATTCAATCGGTTATCTATTGGGCACATGTCTGCTTCATACATTCGTTTTGGAAGACGAAAAAGATGATTATCGCCGTATCCTTGAAGAGCATATATCAAGAGAAGAGTTGCAACGGCTCGAACTTGGATCCGCGCGGAAGCTCGCTTATACCGACTCTCTTACGGGCGTTAAAAACAAACATGCCTACATGGAAGATAAAAAGCTTATTGAAGACCGTATTGCGAGCGGACAGCAAAAAGATTTTGCAATCATCGTATTTGACTTGAACGGACTTAAAATCATAAACGACACAAAAGGTCACGATGCCGGTGACACTTATATAAAGGATTCATGTCAGATTATCTGCGATAATTTCAAGCACAGCCCTGTTTACAGAATCGGTGGTGATGAATTCGTCGCTTTCCTTGAAGGAAAAGATTTTTTGAACCGCGACGAGCTTCTTAAAGTTTTTGAAGACACGATGGATGAAAACCAGCGCAAAGGCGGAATCGTCATTTCGAGCGGAATTGAAGTATACCATTCCGGCAGTACAGATACATTCTCCGCACTGTTCGACAGCGCCGACAAAAAGATGTACGAGCGCAAGCGGAAGTTAAAAGAGACAAAGAAAACTGTTGCAGATAATGCGATGCAGCCGGTGTAAAGTATTGACATCGACCTCGCATTTTGCGATAATATAAACATCTAAGGCAAAGACGCCGTAGAAAGAGTCTGATTTTCGGGCTTTTTTTACGGCGTCTTTTTTTTTCGAGGTGCAAAAATGGGTAAACCGACTGGATTCATGGAGTATAAGCGAATTGATAACGGAAGTTTTGAGCCGATGGCGCGAATAAAAAACTTCAAGGAGTTCCATCCGAAGCTCGACGATACGGCTAGGCGCGAACAGGCGGCGCGGTGCATGAACTGCGGCGTTCCGATGTGCCAGAGTGCGATAAAGCTTGCAGGAATGGTTACGGGCTGCCCGCTCCACAACTACATTCCGGAGTGGAACGATGCCCTTTACCGCGGTCAGTACGACATGGCGGCATGGCGGCTTCTAAAAACTTCAAGCTTTCCAGAGTTCACAGGACGTGTTTGCCCCGCGCTTTGCGAAAAAGCATGCAACTGCGGCAATCCAGTGTGCGGAGACGGTGCTGTTACAGTCCACGAGAACGAGCTTTATATCATTGAAAAAGCGTTCGAATCCGGCTACATGAAGCCGCAGATACCGGCGGTGCGCAGCGGGAAAAAGATCGCCGTTATTGGGGCGGGTCCAAGCGGGCTTGCGTGCGCTGACTGGCTTAACAGGCGCGGGCACAGCGTAACTGTTTACGAGCGCGAGGACAAAGCCGGCGGTCTTTTGATGTACGGTATCCCGAACATGAAGCTCGACAAAAAGATAGTTGAGCGCCGCATCGCGCTCATGGAAGCCGAGGGCGTACAGTTCGTTTTCAATGCCGATGTAGGCCGCTCCACCTCTGCCGAGCATATTCTTAGCGAATTTGACGCTGTGGCTTTGTGCTGCGGCGCGAAAAAGGCCCGCGCCCTTGCCGCGAAAGGGCTTGATGCGCTTAACGCTACAGCCGGCGGTGTTCTTTTCGCGGTCGACTTTTTGAAAGCTGTTACAAAGTGCGTTATTGCGACAAGCAGCGCGCTCGAAAAAATAGGCATAGAGCCGGCGAACGAGCAGATAAACCAAATGCTCACGCAAGATTTTGAAATAGAAGTTGAAGGCAAAAACGTCGTTATTGTAGGCGGCGGCGACACAGGAAACGACTGCTGCGGAACTTCAATCCGCTTGGGCGCGGCGAGCGTCACCCAAATCGAGATGATGCCGTGTCCGCCCGTTGAGCGCGCTCCGAACAACCCGTGGCCACAGTGGCCCAAAACGCTCAAAGTTGACTACGGCGCAGAAGAAAGCATTGCGAAGTTCGGTCACGACCCGCGCGTTTACGAAACGACAGTAAAAGAAGTCATAAGCGAGGGCGGACACATAACAGCCGTCCGCACGATAGAAGTCGAGTTCAAGATGATAGACGGCAAGCGAACTCTTTGCGAGCGCGAAGGAACGGAAAAAACAATTCCGTGCGATCTTCTGCTCGTCGCGGCGGGTTTCACCGGCTGCGAGGAATACACAGCGCAGGCTTTTGGCGCGGAACTTGGACCTCGCGGCACTGTTGCCTCTGTCGGTGACGCTACGCCGGAAAGCGCAAGCCCCAACGGTTATGCGACAAGCGTTCCGAAAGTGTTCACCGCCGGCGATATGCACCGTGGTCAGTCGCTCGTCGTCTGGGCAATTGCCGAAGGTCGTGAGTGCGCGAAGCAGATAGATGCCTATCTGCTTTAGCGAAAGCTGTCATCGGGAAAAACCACTAAAAATCTAACATCTTTATGGAAAAATTACTGTTCTCAACAAAGTCATTGAAATCTTATTAATTAGATGTAACAATGAAATTAGACTTTTTTGAGGATGGGACTAATGGGAGATTACACAAAAGAAACCGTCTCTGATTTATTGTTTCAGAAGATTGACGCTATCATTATTGTTGATGCGCAAAAAGACACATACAAAACAGTAAAGAAAACTGGTCTTTTTGAAAACATCCTGGACGATGAAGGCCCCTATCAAAAACTCGTTGAAATGCTTTGGTTCCATCTTAATGACGACTCAACGAAAATCGCTGATGATTATCATGTCTTCGTTCCGATGATAGGCAAATTCAAAGGTAAGTATGTAGATAAAATCAAGCTGAAATATCAGGAACAAACACATCTTGTCCAGATTTCGATTTATCCTGTTGATGATATAAGCAACAGGTATATGTTCATTCTTGATGAGCTTGACAACAGCGAATATATCCGGGAATTCCTGACAGGAAAAAAGGTCGACACAATACAGAGCTCATTCCTTTTCTCAATGTATGTCGATTTGATAAAGGACATTGCATACAGCATCAACGTAACAGAAATTTCAAGCAATCCGCAGAATTACGACGTCAAATATACCGTTTGGCGCACGATGATTGTGAACATGATTTGGCCCGAAGACCAGAAGCTTTTCATGGAACGGACTGATCCCGAATATCTTAAGAAAAACCTTGAGCCGGGACGCACTACTTCGTTCGACTGCCAGATGAAAAACCTTAACGGCGTGTTCATCTGGGTAAAACTGATTTTCAGCCGTGCCGCTACGACGAACGATGATGATTTCAGGTTCGTATTCATGGTTCAGAACATTCATGAATCTTCGCTGAAGCTTTTCGATACGCTTAAAGATTACGAGGAGCTTGCCTCGAAAGATCCGCTTACTTCTATCTTCAATCATGGAAGAATCGAGACAGAAATTACCAATTCGATTGAATCAGCTAATTCGACAGGCAAACCTGTTTCGTACATGATGATTGATATAGACCACTTCAAGACTGTGAATGATAAATTCGGCCACTCCACAGGTGATATAGTCCTTAAGCAGTTCGTCAATACAATTGTTGACTTTATAAAGGATTATGACATCAAGATCGGAAGATGGGGCGGAGAGGAATTTGTCTGTGTCTGCTACGATATGGATATGGAAAGGCTGAAATTCCTTTCTAAGCTTCTTAAAGATCTGATTGTCGAGGTTGAGTTTGAGAAAGTCGGAAAACTTACGTGCAGCATCGGTCTTACGGAGCTGAAAAAAGGCGACACTACCGCAGTTGTTTTTGACCGCGTTGACAGCGCAATGTATAAGGCAAAATCGCAGGGAAGGAATTGCATTGTTATTGAATAAGGAAAAAGATATGGAAAAATCAAAAGTGTATTTTACTGATTTCAGAGTTCAGGCGAACGGAATCAGTCTGCCAGAAAAACTTAAGAAGCTCTGCCGTATGGCTGGCATTTCCTCAATTGATATGCAGAACAAGTTCGTCGCCATCAAGATTCACTTTGGCGAGCTTGGAAATGTCGCGTATCTCCGCCCGAACTATGCAAAAGCCGTTGCAGATGTAATAAAAGAATGCGGCGGCAAGCCGTTCCTTACGGACTGCAACACGCTTTATCCAGGCTCAAGGAAAAACGCGCTTGAACATTTGAGCTGCGCCCAGGAAAACGGCTTCAATGAAATTACGACAGGCTGCCACGTCATCATTGCGGACGGCTTGCGCGGAACTGATGACATTATTGTTCCTGTTGAGGGCGGCGAATACTGCAAGGAAGCATATATCGGGCGGGCTGTTATGGACGCTGATATCGTTATATCGCTCAATCACTTTAAGGGACACGAAGCAACCGGTTTTGGCGGTGCACTCAAAAACCTTGGAATGGGCTGCGCAAGCCGTGCCGGAAAAATGCACCAGCACAGCCACGGAAAGCCAGTCGTTGCGCAGGAGCTTTGTAAAAACTGCAAACGCTGCGCAAAAGAATGCGGCTCGGACGCGATTTCTTATGAAACTGGAAAAGCTGTAATCAATCAGGATATATGCAAAGGATGCGGACGATGCATCGGCGCATGTTCATTTGACGCAATCTACAACCCGAACGGCAACGCGAACGAAGTTCTTGGATGCAAAATCGCCGAATACACAAAAGCCGTCGTCTACGGCAGACCGAGCTTTCATATCAGCCTGGTTTGCGACATTTCGCCGAACTGCGACTGCCACGGCGAAAATGATGCGCCGATTTTGCCGGATGTGGGAATGTTCGCGTCTTTCGACCCGGTCGCGCTTGATCAGGCTTGCGTAGACGCGTGCCTTAAATCGGACCCGATGCCGAATTCCCAGCTTTCGGACAATCTTTCAAAGCCGGATTGGCATCATCATCACGACCACTTCCTTGATTCAAACCCGAATATCCGCTGGAAGGAAACGCTCGAACACGCCGAAAAAATTGGCATAGGCACGCGCCAGTACGAACTTGTCACGATGAGGTGATTGTGTGCCGCTCGGCGATTCGGGCGAGTTGCGCGCGTGATGCGGAAACACGCGACGCAGATGGAGGAAACTTACCCTTTATACGCGTCGTTGTGAACGCCGCCGATTGCACGGCCGCTCGGCTCGTCCATGTTTTTCCATGCGGCATCCCACTCAAGGGCTTTTGCCGTCGAGCATGCGACGCCCGCTTCGTGCGGAACGACTTTGGCGGCACTGTCGCTTGGGAAAAGCCGGCTGTAAATCTCGCGGTAGTAGTATTCTTCCTTTGTTTTTGGAGGATTTACCGGGAAGCGGTTTTCACGGCGCGCGAATTCCGCGTCACTGACTTTTTCTTCCGTCATTTTCTTAAGCGTATCAATCCA
>JAFZVC010000015.1 GCA_017618015.1 Spirochaetaceae bacterium | reverse complement strand
AGCTGACCTTCTTAATGATTATATTGATTTAGGGAGAAGGCAATCGTTTGATAGTGTAACTTCATTTGATATTGAGATTCTTGAAGTGTATCCAGGAACAAAATACAACGATACATGCATTAGTGAAGTAATTGCGCTGAATGTACCGCAGCCGTCAATTTGATGTTTTAGGGTTTGGTGTGGTTGCACCAAACCCTAAAACTTAGAAGCTGAACTTTGCGTTTATGAAGAACGTGCTCAGATCTTTGTAAGCGCCGTATTGACCGTCTTTGTCGGGACCTGGCGTAAAGATGTACGCGCCGCCGCTTACGCTTATCTGGTCAGAAAGGCTGTACTTCACCGATGGTGAAATCATCGTGTCAAAAGCGTTGAAGCCGACGATGGCTGTTAGTGACGCTTCAAGCGTTTCGTCAAGGAATGTTTTTGAGACGTTGAGCGTCATGCCGTGGTTGTAAGCGTCGGCGCGCTCCAGTGCGTCCAGATTGCCGAAAACAATGTCGCAGTAATACTGGGCTGTTATCGTCCAGCCGGAGGGCATCCAGTCGATGCCGGCGAGGGCGGAAAGCTGAGTACGCTTTTCAAAAGTCGCTACGGCTGCTGGTGTCGTGCCTGTTGCGGCAGCAGTGGCGGCGGCAGTCACTTTTTCCGTGATAATCTTTTCCGCTGACTTTTGCATGCGGCGCTGCGGGAAAACAGCTGTTTCAAGGCGAATAACAGTTTCTCCAAGCGGAATAGAAGCATCTGCGCCAATCATGCCCATTCGCTCATAGCCGCCGCTGACGGTGATTCCGTTTGGTGTCGGTGTTCCGCCCGAGCCGGAGTACGTAATGGTGTAATCGAGCAGGGGAGTGTCATCCCAGCCGTAAAAAGCGTAAAAAGAGGCGTCGAACGCGGAGAAATAGCCGGAAGCCTTAAACGCGTGCTCGCCGTTCCAAATTGCAGTTTCTGGCTTTGAAAGCGTGCCGATGTTGATTGGGAGCGTCAGCGTTGTTCCGCCGACAGGGAATTGTACTGTAGCTGGCACTACAAAACGGCGAAGAGCGTTTCCTTCGTCGAGTGGCAGCGCGGACGGCGTGAAAAACGGAATCCACCAAACGTCTGCGGTGAAAGTGTCGCCGCTAAGAGAAAAGCGTGCTGCGTCTACGGCGAGCTTTGAGTTGTCTCCTGTCATGGCGGCAAAACTCGACATATCGTCGGGGCAGATGACGTTCGTTATTGTTATGCCGTCGGCGGCTCCCCATGTGTCTTTTTGCCGCCCAATGCGGATTCCCCAAAAAGAGTCTGTGTAGTCTATCCACGCTTCGTTAAGCGACAGGTTTAAGCCGTCCGCGCCGAAACCGGAGTTTCCTGCGCGAGTCGCATCGTAGCCGACGGTTCCTTCGACGTATGCGGAACTGTTGTCCATCCACGCGTCAATTTTGCCTGTGAATGCCGTGTCGCCAAGCGTGAAGCGTCCGGCGGTTGTGTCGCTGTCTGTCCACGGCGCGCCGGCACCCCAGCTTGTCTCGACATCGCCGGAGAACATAACGTCCTGTGCGGCGAGCGGTACTATAATCGCCGTGAAAAACAGAGCGGCTATAATTGTTTTAAGTTTCATAGTTATCTAATTCGTCCTTTTTCCAGTGCTGCGACCGTGAAGAGTGAGTCGTCAAGGTCTTCCTCGTCGTATGCGATGTTTTTAGTCTCGATGAGCGACCATGTGCCCGTCTGGACGTTCTCCATCTTCATTTTCTGAGCTGTCGTAAAGCCTTTTATCGTAACGAAATCGGTGCATGTGAGAATGCGGTGAAGCTGGTCCTGCCTGTCGTAGAACTCGCACTTTCTCATGCTGTAGTCACTTTTAGAGATGTACGTGATGTAGCGCGGGTCTTTTTCGGTGTGTGCTTTGCTGACGCACTCGACTTTGTAGCATGCAACGCCGTCAACGGACTCTTCGCCGAGCAGCTTGTAGTCGTATTTTGAAAGGCTTCGGTCGCCCATATCCTGGTACGTGAAGTCTGTGCCCATGAAGCTTCCTTCGCTTTCAGAGCCGCTTGATGCGATGCGGCGCGTCTTTTTCATCGCCGGCATGTAGAGCCAGTTGTCTGAATCCTGCTTGTTGCCGTTTGCGTCCTCGGCGTAATCGAACATAAGGTAGCCTGTTCCGGCGACGTCTTTTGGCGTTGTGAAAACGATGACGTCTTTTTTTACGTCGCCGTAATCTTTGCTTTTCATAATGACTTCACGGATGCGGTCTGAGCCTTTTTTTGAGTGGATCGTGAGCGTTGCCGTCGATGACGAGTTTTTTGGCTCCGGAACTTCGTCCGCTTTTTTCATGATGTCGTAGCCTGTAAGTGTCTGTGCAGCAAGCGTCGCGGTAAGCACCAATGACGCTGCGAGTGTTATGAGTATCTTTTTCATAAGTGTAATCTCCTTGTGTTAGCTTTCACTAACTTATGGGTATATAATAGTGATAACAGTGTTATCATGTCAAGTACGTTTATGCAATTTTGAAATTTGCGTGGGAGATTTTGTGCGCGCGAGATTTTGTGGGGAAAACGGGGCGCATCGCGTAAACTTACGGACACGCCCTCAGACGCTGTATCCTATTTACAGATTTCGTCCTCTACAAGAATTTTACCGTCCTGAATACCAACAGCTGTGATACCCCAAAGATGATTCAACGGTTTGAATGTTTTTTTCTGAACTTCTTTTAAGGTGTCTTTCTCGTAAATTGTTACGGTATAAGAATCTGCATATTCTTTTTCAGCATAAAGCGTGGCAATGTACTCTACGCCGTCATAAACAAAGGTTTTTAGTAAATCACCACCCTCGAATTCTTCTTTTTTGATAGCACCATTTTCAATACTTAAAAGATAATCTTTATAATCGATTCCATTAGTGTTGAGAAGAATTTTATCTCCTACATAGCAGAAAGTATAATAATCGTTATAGTGACCTGAGAATTTTATGCTGTCCATCAAAAGAGGTTTTCCATCAGTAACTTTATACCAGGCAAAAATTGATGTTTGATTCTCATGATAGTTATAAACCTGTAAGAAGAAATTGTTGTCATCAATCATTAAACAATCGTAAATAGCGTAATCAGGAAAGTCATCCCTAACGGACCGAAGACTGATTTTATTATATTTCATGGTCTGTAAATCGAGGATTTTCAATACAGGAGTTGCTATCTCCGAATCCCAGTTCCATTCTTCAGCGAAATAAAACAACTTATCTTTTTCTCTGCTTAGATTAAAATCCGAGACGTCATTAAGATATACATCTTCCTGCATGTATCCCAAATCTTTGTCAGCTATATTGACGGCTTTGCCAGTTTCTATGCTTATTGCTTGTAAAGTTCGTGAATTCCAATTTGCATAATAAAGGCATTTTGATATTGGCGAATATTTCGGATTAAAAGGATGTTGTATTGTAGATATTATCTCGTTGTTCTTTATGATTTTACATGTGGTAGAATTTGTCTTTGAGTCATAAATAATCTGTAATTCTGAATCGCCTGCTTTATAGACATCAACGTGGGTTATGTCTTCTGTCGTGTTCTCAAAAGGGAGATCTTTTATATTCTTTGTATTTGAGACGGTTAATACTTCCTCTTTTGTAAAGACTTGAGGTTTTGTAAAAAGATCAGCATCGAGCATAAACAATTTTGGGAATGTCAGCCATCTGCCAAAAATCCATCTTTCTGCTCCGTTGTAATTAAAGCAATACCAGTAATCGGGATCTCCGGCTATCGTTGTATATCCTGAAACCTTTCCCATGAACTCGATTTCTGTCTTATCCTGATACTGACCTTTTACTATTCCTGTTAAACCAGGTGCGTCACGGAAATTCACTTTGTTGTCGTTTACAGTTCCCTTGAAACAATAAAAGCCTTCAAAATCTGGTATACCTATGATTTTTTTGGAAGAAGCGTTGCCGTTTTTATCAATCGTTATCAAATAATAATCGCAGAAGTTTTCCGGGAAATCTCTTGTTGCTCCAAGCTGCCTGAATCTAACAATCAGCTCCATTTTTGCGTTCTTTGATTTTGCGGCAATAATCTCCGCTGGGTGAGAATCGAGATTCTTGTGGTAAAGCTGAAGATATTGGGTGTTTTTGTATCTGTTGATACCGTGATAAATCTGGAAATCGTTGCCCGCTTCAACCCATGTCTGGAATGATGGGAAAACATCTTCTGCAAAAAGATTCGCAGACACTAAAAGTGCCATCAAAAAAATTAATATACGTTTCATATCTTTCGCTCCTTTCATATTACACTCCTACTTTTCCCAAAGCTGGTAATTTGCTTCCAGTGCCGTTATAGATGTGTCGCTATATTTGCTGCCTTTATAAACTTCGTCGATTGTGATTTTTACATGTGTCGGATCGTCTTTTTTCATCGGAATGAAGAAATCGGTGAACTCAACGACATCCTCAAAAGAAATGGTGTCTTTATAACCTTTGTCTGTTTCGACCGTCGCGGTCTTTATTCTGTTGTTTTCTTTGAACAAGTGCGGCAAAAGCGGATTTACGTAGCCGTTTAGGATTCTGATTCTGTATTTGTCGTGGCGGTAATCTGTTGACGGATACAAATCGAACTCGATGTATTCTCCTATTCCATCGCCTGTTTTTCCTTCGACCCACGGGATGTTGTCCCTTACCCAGAACTTAGGCGCAGAAGCTTGCTGATAGTACAGATTTTCTGAATTCGGATTCTTTGCGTAGACTTTCAGCATTCCATCCGCGGAATACGTATGATACTTGTCTGTTAACGTTGAGGACGCTTTCAGGTTCTTTATCAGATATCCGTTCGTTTCATCGACTTTCTGCGGATTTTTCACAAAAATGCCGCTCTCCAAAGATTTGTCGTTTTTCAAACTGTCAGCCGTGAACTGAAAGGCGATACTTTTATATTCACCGTCGATAATCTGTATCTTTATGTCGTTAAAATCGATGCGCTTCCAGCCGTCTTTTTCATAGACCCTGTAAACAGTTTCTGTCTGTTCGGGCTTGCCGGCTTCCAGATATTTTAATGACCATGTTCCTAACGAAACGCTTTTTTGTGTCGTGGAAAGAATATCGTAAAAGGAGTCGTCCAGTTCGGTTTCAATTGATTTTTCTGCTTTCTTTATTGCCGAAGTATTGAAATTGCCGACAATCGTGACGTGCTCATATTCATCCATGTCGGAAAATGAGAATTTTCCGTTGCTTAATTTAAGAAAATGCCCTGTATTGTCTTTGGAACCATATAAAGTCGCTGAATCCCAATAGAACATTTCATAAGTATTTGAAGTGCCTGCCTTATCAGTTACGGTAACGATGAAATTTTCGCCAGATTTTGAAATTTCAATTGAAACGCCTTTTTCCTGGTCGTAATATTTTCCGGCAATTGAAGACATTCTTTCATCAATCTTTTTGTAAAGATATTCTGCGGCTTCTTTTTCATTCTTGCAGTCTGTCTTAATGAGGTAGGAATCATACATCATGATAGATTTCACTTTGCCGTTTTCAACTGTGAACCGCTTCTTTTCTTCATTAAGAGTTTTTTCGTTCCTGATGTATGGGTTTCCACCACTACTAGAAAGTCGTAAGGTTTTTGTTTTGTAATTATTGATAGTATAACGATTTTCCATTACATAGTAGGCTAAATCTTGAGAGGCTTGTCCGATATCGATGTAATACATGTCCATATAACTATAGCTGCCCCATTCGTAGAAATACCAACCGGCATTGTTTTTTACAAGCTGGACAAAATCTTGTAAATCTTTTTCAAAAGTGCTGTCTGCTGCAAAAACGGAAGATGCCAAAACAAATATCGCAACAATTATTAAAAAGGCTTTTTTCATTTTATTTCCTCCTGATGTTTCAGGTGCATAATCAAAGCGTCCTGCAATTCATTCGTTTCGCTTTTTTGTTTCAGTTCTGTTATTACAGTGCTAACTGTAAAACTAATTATAAATGCAACTGACGTTAAAATCCATGGTAATTTATCATCAGAAATGAACCAGTTGAAAAAGAGAATCATTCCGACCAGCAATATGAAAACGAGGATAAAAAGAATGATATGGCGGATTGTGCGCGATATTCTTTTTATCATGAAATTTGAATTGAAAAATGATTTAAGGAGATTTACGCAGAGGGAAAGCCCGAAAAGCTGAAAGATTATCCCCAGTGAGATAGCTTTGTCGCCGTACATGAACAATGTTGAGATGTCTGCTGCCTTTTTTCCGACAGCAAGCGCAAGCACAGTGAATATCAATATCAGGATTCCAAAAGTAAACAAAACGTCTTTGGATAATTCAAAAACCTTTTTCATTTTTTTACCCCCAATTTTTTTCTTAGTTCATCTGCATACATCCTTGATGCGATTATTTGATAACCGTTTTCCATAGTGATTTTTATTTTGCGGTCAACTTCGGCTTTCAAGGATTTTATTTTCAGCAACGAGCAGATTGTGTTTTTGCTGACACGGATGAAATTGTATTGTGACAGTTGGGCTTCTAGTTCGTAAAGCTTAAGTTCGGATTCATAAACGTCAGAGGCTGTGTAGATAAAAGTTGTGCGCTCCAACGCCTCTATATAATAGATTTGTGATAAATCAAGAAGATGGATGGAATCGCCTTTTTTTGCGGTGAGCTGTTTGTCAATAATTCTGATTGTGGACAAAAGCTTCTCTACTTCGGGCGTAAGTTCCTTGCATGTCAGAAGCAGAGAAGTTTCATTTACGGTTTCATCAACATTAATCGTTATTCGCATTTAGCAGTAAACTGTGAAATCCCTATGCAGGTAAGTCCAATGCCTACCAAAATAAAAGATGAACTGGCTTCTGCTTTGTTGATAATGCTCAAAACAGTAACGGCGACTCCCATCGCCAAGCCAACAGCCTTAAAAATAAGGTTGATCATTTCTTTTACGCTTTTCATATACGTCCTCCTAATCAATTGCTTGATGATTGGACTATAACCCAAGACATAAAGTTACAGAATATGAAAAAGCATAACTTGCCGGTAATCGAACATAAGTTGCCAGTTTTAGGAAAAGGCAAGCATGGGTATGATATAATGATTATTTACTAAAAGCAACTTATCAGAGGGGGGATTCGCAACGAGTGTGACTATGCGACTGTGCGGAGTTTCCAGGGGGCGTTAGCGATGGGAGCCCCGAAGTACCGTCAGTTTGGCTTTAAAATTAAAAAGCCTCGGAAAAATTCCAAGGTTTTAGGTTGCTCCAGGCTGAATAAATACGTCTGGTCAAGGCACGCTTCGCTTAAAGCCTTGACTCAGCCGTTTTGACGCTTGCTAAAAAAAATCAAGCGCAATCAGAACTCGGACTTTAAAAACCGTCCGCGATCCCTACGTCATCTTTCAACAACCACCTGTTCAAAGACAGGGGGAAGGAATCCCGTGGCTTACGACTCAAATATTACTGTATTTTTCATCAGATATCAACTATAATAGTTAAAGAGGTGATTTCATGGAAGAGAATGAATTAGATTCACTTTGTGGTATTTCAGATGATGAGCTTACAAAACGCTTCATCGAAGCCGTAAGAATTGATAACGAAATAAAAAAAGCAATGGGAACACCGATTTCCTGCTATGACTCACAAACAAACTCTGCATATCTGCTTCATTCCAACGGAAAAAAAGAATATGTGCGAAAAAATCAAAATTACTGAACTTACAGGCTACTAATTCCTCTAAAGAAAGTTTATATTCCTGATGTGAAAGAAGAATAAAATGAATAAACGTATGAGATTATTTATTAAATGATAATTCTCATTTTCTTATTTGATGATTTTTCAAGAAAAATAGGTTATATTTATTAAAATGACGGAATTAGAACAAGTCTTAAATGAATATAATTCTCTTGGTATTAATCAGCAACTTGATTACGACAAGTTCTATCTGTATTCAATCATTACTCATTCAACTGCAATTGAAGGTTCTACTGTAACAGAAGTTGAAGCACAGCTTTTATTTGACGAAGGAATTACTTCGAGCAAACGAACAATTACTGAGCAGATGATGAACCTTGATTTGAAAAATGCGTATGACTTTGGAATAAAGTGGATAAAGAAGCATCCTGAAATTACGACCGAATCTCTCATAAATCTTTCATCAAAAGTAATGGAGCACACAGGAAGTGAATATCACACTATAGCTGGTGATTTTTCTGCAGCAAAAGGAGAATTAAGAAAAGTCAATGTTACAGCTGGAATTGATGGTGCGTCTTATATGCAATATCAAAAAGTTCCGGTAAAACTTGAAGCATTTTGTCAGGAATTAAATAAACGAAGAAAAAATATTATTAAAAAAGACCTTATCTCTGTATATAATCTTAGTTTCTGGGCTCATTTTGAGCTTGTAACAATCCATCCTTGGGCAGATGGAAACGGCAGAATGAGCCGGCTTTTGATGAATCTGCTTCAGTGGGAGTTTGATATCATTCCTTCAAAAGTATTAAAAGAAGATAAGGCAGAATATATACAGGCGCTTGTGGATGCGCGAGAAAAAGACGATGCAAGCCTTTTTATAGAATGTATGATTAATCTGCATATTAAACATTTAAGAGAAGATATAGAAAAGTATAAACAATCTATTAATGGTAGTGAAGAGAAACTGGTCGATAAACAAGTCGTAAAACAAGAAATGGCCGATAAATGGTCGATAAAGCCGAGTTTAGCAGAGAAATTGGTCGATATTTTGATTTTTATGAGCGATAACAATACGGTTACTACAGAACGTATTGTACAGCATTTTGATTTTACGCCAACAACTGCCAAACGCTATCTGCGTCAGCTTACAGAATTTGGTTATCTGGAGTCATTGGGCGGAAATAAAAACCGAAGTTATAAAATTCTAAACGACAGAAGTCTATAAAAAACTATTTTGCTGTCACTTTTTATATTCCTGGGGCGTTAGCGATGGGAGCCCCGAAGTACCGTCAGTTTGGCGTGAGCAAAACTGACGGTATGAGCGTTAGCGAAGGGCGGACGTAGCGACCGGTGGGCTGCTTGCAGACCGTCGGGAACGCCATATCCCCCTCTTTTTCCCTTTATTTTCTTTCTTTGCCAAAGGGCTTTGTCAGGTACAAAAGTACCGGGGTTACGGTGTAGTCGGCGATGAGCGCGCCTCCGAGTCCGAGGATTGAAAGCCAGCCCAGGCGTACGAGGACACTCATTGTGCTTGTCAGGAAGATTACGAACATGGCGCACAAAATGATTGTGGTCATTATCATTGTCTTGCCGATTTCGCGGTATGAGTTTTCTATGGCGCTGCGGTAGTTCCCGGTCAGCTCGAAATGATACTTGATGTGGTTTGTGAAGTGAATCGTGTCATCGACGGCGATTCCGAGAATCATTGGAAGGATCATCGCTGTTATCATATCGAGGTTCCAGCCCAAGTAGCCCATGACTCCGGCTATCAAAACCATTGGTGCGATGTTCGGTATCATCGCGATAATGCCTGTGCGGATAGAAGTAAACGCTAGTATGAGCATGAGGCAGATGATGATAAGCGATGTTCCGATTGATGTGAGAGAGCCGCGGACAAGTTTTCCGTTCATCTGGGCGTACTGCATGACTTCGCCGACTACGCCTGCGTTAGTTGCGTCCGGGAAGAGCTCTTTTACCCACTTTGCGACTTCATCCATGTTCTGTACGCATTGCTCGCCGTCGTAGCCTGAAAGCTCTACGTGAAGGTACGTTGCCTTGAAGTCTTCGCTGATGTAGTTGTAAAGGTCGTTTCCGCCGGAGATTTCGTAAAGGAACATTATCTGGCTTACAAGGTCCTGGTCGTCAGGGATAACGTAGTAGTCCGGGTCATCGCCGTTAAGGGTGCGGTTCATCTCTTTTATGATTTTTGTCACAGACGAAACGCGCTCTTTGCTGTTGGAGACTTTCGTCATCGAAAGCGTTCCGATGCGGCGGCTAAGCTCGTCCATGTTCTTGAGCACTTGCGGATTCTTGATGGCATCTTCTTCGTCGTATTCGAGCAGGACTTCGTATGTGTACTGGCTTCCAAGCTGGCTGCGTGTTATTTCGAGAAGGCGCTTTACATAAGGAGTACGCTCGCCCATCATCTCGGTATAGTCCATGTTCACGTTGATTTTGAAGATGCCCGGAATACAGGCGACCATTATCGCAACGCCGATGATGACTGTGACCCACTTTTTGTTGAGGATCGATTTACCCATTGCCTCTACGCGAAGATCGGATTTTGTGCTTCCTTCTGAACTGACGTATTCCTTATCCGGCTTTTTGTCTTTTCCAAAACTGTAGAAGCATGGAAGAAGAATCATTGTGTAGACGAAAACCGCAAAGACAGAGGCTGCTGTGATTGCGCCAACCCAGCGCATAGGTTTTATTCCGGCTGCAAGGAAGGAGAGCATTCCTGCCATCGTCGTGATTACGGTGAAGAAAAGTGCCCAGCCAGAGTCGCGGATACCCATGACGATGGATTCTTTGCGGTTGCCTGTTTTACGGAAATACATTTTGAAACTGTTGATGTAGTGCACGGCGTAACCGACGGCGAGTGCCATGGAAAGAAGGACGGTCACGAGTAACATCGTGTTGTTGCCCTTGATGTTGAGCCAAGCTGAAATGCCAAGCGTCGTGCCAAGCGCTCCGATTGTTGCGATTGTCGGAACGATAACGCCACGCAGGGAGCGGATGAAAATGATGAGGCAGATAAGCATTACGACAAAGCCTATTCCGATACGGGAGACGCACTGCTTTATTGTGGCATCTTCTTCTTCATACTCGGTGTACGACAAGCCTGTTTCGCGCAATTCCCATTTGTCATTTGTGCGGTATTTCTCTGAGGTGAAGATTTCCATTGCGGGCGGGGCGATTTTTTGCATTGCGTCCGTCAAGCTTTCTGAATACTGTTCCAGATTCACGATGAGCCATGTTTCGGTGCAGTCTTCGCTTACAAGGTTGTTTACCAAGGATTCGCGGCTCATTATGAACGCTTTCTTTGCGGCAAGCTCCGCCGGGTCAGTTGGTACGCCGTCCTCGAACGGGCTTGAAACCTCAAAGCCTTCGTCGGTGCCTATTGGGATTGAAAGCTCCATGAGCGAGGTGATGCTGTCTGCATACGGAACTTTTGCAAGAAGCTCATCGCCAAGGTCGTCGATCATCTGCAGAACTTCCGGGTCGAACACGTCTTTCGCTTTGATATGAGCCGCGAGCATGTCCGTTGAGCCGAAAATATCTTCGAAATGGTCTTGGTTCTTTTTAGTTTCTTCCCAGTTGTCAAACCAATCTTCCTCGCAGTTGTCGAGTTTTAAGCGCGGAAGCCCCAGACAGCCGATGATTGTGATTATTAGTAGTCCTATGATGAAGCCCCAGCGGTGTTTTACTTCGAACCGCCCGAACTTTTCAAACCAGTCATTGATTTTTGTAACTTTCACTGTAGTTTCTCCTTAGCTATTCGCGAAGTTAGTTTCGCCTAACTTTACGATAACAGCGTTATCATATCGGTAACAGTGTTATCGTGTCAATAGGTTTTTGTCATATGGAGTGATTTGTCGTGCGAAAAGTGAAAACCAGTTTATGCGCGAGTTTATTCGTTGACACAGAGTTTTTTTTGATTATACAATTATATGTAGTTGACAGCTTTGTGAAAGGCAATCCGTTTTGTTATAAGAAAGGAGCAAACTGATGTTAGCGATAATTTTGATTATCGTCCTGATTGTGGCTTATAAAAATGCCTCGCCTAAAACAAAATCAATAATCAATTGTGTGATTTTTACAAGAATCATTAAATACTTTGTCACCAAAAGAAAAAAAGATAGAAATGACGAGAAAAAATGGCAGAATCTTCTTCAGTAACAAAAGAAAAAATCCTTGAAAGCGCAAAGAAAGAGTTTCTCGAAAACGGCTTTGTGAACGCCTCTCTCCGCACAATCGCCGCAAACGCCGGGCTTACTACGGGCGCGATGTACCGCCACTTCAAAGACAAGGACGCGCTTTTCTGCGCGCTTGTGGACGATGCCATCGAAGCGACCACAAAAGCCGTGATGAAAGCCGATGTCGTTTCCCACTCGCAACTGCCGCATCCAGTCTCAAAAGAGCACTACGAGGAAGAGCAAAAAACGACGCATGAGCTTCTCGATTATATTTACGCCCATTTTGATGCGTTCATCCTGCTTCTGACAAAAGCTGCGGGAAGCACGCACGAAAACTTTCTGGAAGATATCTGCGACGTGTACACCAAAAACTGCGAGGACACCTTCGCGTGGATGTACGAGCATAAAATGATCCCCAAAAAAATCGATTCGATGACCGTTCACGTAATAGCATCGACAATCATAAACGCCTTCGCGGAAATTATCTTCCACAGGATGCGGCGCGAGGATGCCGTGCAGTTCGTAGAAAACATAACGGAGTTCACGCGGTTCGGTACGCTGCACATGGTTGGCGTAAGTTGTGACGGAATAGAGTAGGGCAGGGCAGGGAAAAGCCTTTCCCTACGAGCGCACATGGTTGCGCTCTACCCTTTCTCCTAGGGGGCAGGAAGCCCCCTAAGACCCCCCACTTGGCATACATTTCTGGTTTTACGTTAAATTGTAGGAAATGGAGTTTTTGCAAATCCGCTTTTTCCCACAATAAACTTTTACTTTTTTTTGTAAATCAGTTGTATATTTCCCAAAAAACTTGATTTATCATTTCTTTGAGGCATTGTTTTTTTACAGCGTGTTTTAAAGGAGTGGTTTTATGAAGTTAATCAGTACGAAAGTGTCGGTTGGAAGTATCAGAATAAAGCTCATCGTTATTGTTACTCTTATTGCTTTATGTTCTTGTGTCCTGATAGGAACCATTTTCAATGTCATTTCCGTTAATGCCCTTGAGACAGAAGTGAAGGGCAGGCTGATGGATAACGCCATTAAAACAGCTGATGTCGTGGCTGCCAGAGTTTCAGCGCAGCAGCGTATACTCGACTCTGTGTCGCACGGAGAGGCTATGCTCAACAAAGACCTTACGATAGCGGAAAAAGTCGATGCCCTTAAAGTGTCCGCCACCGCGGATGCTCAGTTCGGTATTTTGCGCTACGGTATTGCTAATATGAACGGACGCACGATTATGACGAACGGCAATACGTCAGACGTTTCCGAGCGCGATTATTTTAAGGCTGCAATGCGCGGTGAAAGCTTCGTTACAACGCCTATGCTCGCAAAGTCGGACGGTACTTGGATTATCGTATATTCGCAGCCCGCGTACTACGAGGACGGAACGATGTTCGGCGTTCTGTTCGCGGTGGCGGACGGCCATTTTATGAGCGACGTGCTTATTGAGCTTAAGACAGAGGATTTGGCTAATTTGTGGGTTACGGACGGTTCAGGAAAAACTATAGCCGACCCCGATTTTTCTGTCATAGAGGCAGAAGAAAACGTTTATGTTGAGTCTGCAGAAGCCGGCGTCGATCCTGCTTTCCTTACTGTTTTCGACAATGCTTTCGCCGGGCTTTCTGGTTGTTCCTCATATGTATATACCGACGGATTGCGCTATATCATCTCTTATACGCCTGTAGCTGATTACGGCTGGTACTTGTTCTCTGAAGTCCTTGAGAATGAAGCCCTCGCTTTCAGAACTACGCTTACATACTATCTTATTGGAATTACAGCCGCTGTAATCATTGTCGCGTTTATAATAACGCTGTTTTATGTAAGCCACATCGTAGGGCCGATAAAGGCTTTGCGCGATTATCTTGCGAAAATTTCTTCCGGAAACCTTGTTGATGATGCGAACGATATCGCCCGCATGGACAAAGCTTGCCGCCGCAACGACGAGATTGGCGAGATTGGTCGGACGGCAAGGACGCTCTCCGGGCAGCTCGTCCACGTTATTTCCAGGGTCAGCGCAAGCGCCAATGAGCTGGCGGACAAAGCCGGCGTAATAAGCTCTACGAGTATGGATCTTTCAAGCCGCACTTCGGAGCAGGCTGCTTCGACGCAGAACATTGCGCAGGCTGTTGCGGACATGTCTGACGCAATTACAGAGACGAGCCGCAATGCAGAAGAGACGAGCCGCCTTGCCCGCCAAGCCGTAGCGGATACGCGTAGCGGCGGCGAAACGATTACGCAGGCTGTCGACTCAATTAAAGACATTGCTAAGAAGATAACGGTTATAGAGAAAATCGCTTCGAACACGAACTTGCTCGCTCTTAATGCCGCTATAGAAGCCGCTCGCGTAGGCGAGGCGGGCAAAGGCTTTGCTGTTGTTGCCGGCGAAGTCCGCCGTCTTGCGGAGAACAGCCGTGCTTCCGCCGCGGACATAAGCGCACTTTCGGCTCATACAGTCAAAATGACGGACTCTGCTGTTTCCGTCCTTGACACTATAATTACCGAAGTCGATAAGACAGAGAAACTGATGCTCGAAATTGAGGAATCAAACCGCAGTCAGGAATCCGGAACGCAGGCAATCCGCCATACGATAGATGAGCTTAGTACTGTCGTACAGCAGAATGCATCGTTCTCGGAGCAGCTTGCGGCAATGGCGGAAGAGCTTTCTGCCCAGTCGCACGGCCTGCTTGAAGTAATCGACTTCTTTAAAATCGACGATGCAATGCCTTCGGTGCGTAATTCAGGAACCACTTCCATAAAAGAATTGCCGCAACTGTAAGGACTGCCGAAACCACAAGAATAGTCTCTATCCTCATCGGAAGCAGTAATACCCCCGCTGCTATAAGAAGCGCGACTGTTCCTATCGTTATGAGCATCGCAAGAAGAGTGTTCGTGTTTCTTTTCATCGCGGCGGAAGGGTTTTCCCAGCTCAGTTTAGGATTAACCACATCGATCAGCATGTTCAGTATCTGGATTATAAAGCTGAACACAATCGAGAGAATGATTGTTGCGACGTAAGTAAGCACGATATCTTTTGCCGCGAGCGGAACGTCAAGGTAAACAATCACAGCTGTCATTACTGCAACCCCAAGAATCGTCGTCAGCACGCAGTAAATCATCGCATGAATCATTTTCGCGGTTAAGATTGTCTTCCAGGAGACAGGCAGCGCCATCAGGTTTGAAAGCCCCTTGCCCTCGCGTGAGATTGCTGAAGCGGCTACAAAAGTGTTGCAGCCCGAGAATATTGCGCATATCGATGTTATTCCGGCTGCAGCGTAAAGAATTGTGTTTTTCGATGATTCACTCGTTGCCATGTACATAATAATCTGAGCGCGGAAACCTTCGATTGCACCTTTAAACCCTTCAAGACTGCCGTTGCTTTTTATGCTTACGTACATTGAAAAGAAGATTATGAGCGGCATGAGGAAAATGATGAGAGGTCCGTTAGTGAGCCAAGTCGGTTCACGAAACAGGCTTTTTACGTCACGTACAAAAACTGCCTTAAGCAACGGAGTCGACTTGATATCGTGCTGTATAAACGTGTCGATTTTGTCTTTTGAGATTCTTTTCGCAGAAATCTCGTTAAAACCGATGACTGTTTTTTTGTACAGCGACGAAAGCAACGGCAGAAGCAGGAACAAAAAAACAGCTCCAAGCGCTGTCAAAAGAAGAAGTTTTAGGAGCACGCTGCCAACTGATGTGTTAATGTTGGTGAAACTCTCTGCAAACCATTGAATTGGCATCAGTATTTTTGCAACGCTTGAAATTGTGTTCGTAACGGAAGTGAGCATTTCCTGCGAAATACCGTTTGTCGCTGCGGACATCATCAGGTTTTGGTAAGAGAAATTAAGCGCAAGAATAGCTATAAGAAGACAAGCTGTGCTTATACCGATAAGAAGTGTTTTGTTCTTGAGAAAGCTGAAGATGTTAAGTATAAGTATTACAAGCACATAGCAAACTGCCAGAATGATGAGCGGGATTACTATGGTGTTCACAAGAACGGAAAGGTACAGCAGCGGATTGGTGAGCAGACCTTCGTTTTTGCCGTATATCACGACTCCGATTACGATAAGCGCAAATGATACGGGCAGCTCGCAGATATATGTGCTTATGAACTTTGCGAGGAAAAACTGCTTGTCCGTCAGCGGCATAGAAAGCAGGATTTCCTCATTCTGCGCGGACGAATAAGTGCCTAGCGTCGTCAAAAAGCCGAATACAAACGTTATTACGAGTATTACGAATCCTAGCATAAGCGGGAACAGGTGTGACATTCCTATTTGGGCTGTCGAGCTGTACAAAATATTGGCTATGCTTACGTACAAGAAGCCGAATACGCTCACGCAGTACAAGAACAGAAGGATTAATCCCACGCTTTTAAGAGCTTTTTTGCCGCCTTGCGTAAAGCCATCTTTTATGCTGCTGAAAGAGAGGAGTTGGCTAAGATACAACTTTGCAAGTTTTATGGTTATGCTCATGTATGTTTATTCTCCAGATTCAGCCGGCTCTGCCGTGAGCTCCAGGAAAATCTGTTCCAGCGTTTTTTCAGCTCCGCCGTGCTGGGCTTTAAGCTCTTCCTGAGTACCGCAGAAAACTATTTTTCCTTGTTTTATTATGCCAATCCTGTCGCAAAGTTTTTCTGCGACTTCCATTACGTGCGTCGAAAAGAAAACTGTCTTTCCGGCGGCTGCCCGTGCCCTCATCAGTTCTTTAAGCTTGAATGCGGATTCCGGGTCGAGTCCTACCATCGGTTCGTCAAGAATCCAGTTGTCCGGGTCAGTGACAAGGCTCGCCGTCAAAAAAAGCTTTTGCTTCATTCCGTGCGAAAAGCTCGATATCGGTGCTTTAAGAACGTCTGAGATGCCGAACATCTCCGCGTACTCTTTTATAAGATTTTGCCTTTCGTTTGTAGGAACGCCGTATACGTCGGCAATAAAGTTGATGTATTCGCTTGCCTTAAGTTTGGAGAATGTCTCCGGCGTGTCAGGAACAAACGAAATCTGTTTCTTTGCGTTGATCGGGTCATCTTTCAGCGAAAATCCGTCTACAGTTATAGAGCCTTCGTCCGGTGTCAAAATGCCGGTAAGAAGTTTTATTGTCGTTGTTTTTCCGGCTCCATTAGGGCCAAGAAATCCGAAAATCTCTCCGTTGTTTATAGTCAGAGTAAGGTCTGACACAGCTTTTTTGTGCGCTTTTGCGTAAGTCTTTGAAATGTTTTCGAGGTTGAACATAGTACGTTGATTCTATCATTTTACGGTGAAAAATCAACAGGGGGTAAACGAGCGCAATACTACGAAAAATCTTTCTGGATTTTTGAAAATGTCACGTTATAATGTAGGATATGGAACGTTATTGTACAAACTGCTGCAAAAGCTTTGATTTCAAAATCAAAAGCATGACAGATCTTGATTCTCTTATATGTCCAGAATGTGGCGCAAAAATAGATAAGAACAGCCGAAAGCCTGTTGAGGATGACAACATGGACGCAAAAATAGGGTCCATTTTCCAGAAAGTTTTCCATTTCGTATATATCTTCTATATGCTTTGCGCTGTCGTTGGAATAATAGCTTTCTTCCTGAATTTGTCAAAAGTGCTTTACGTCGTTACGGCGATAAGCCTTATCGTGTTTGTATTACAGCTTTTGTCAGGCTACAACACGTTCAGAAGCGGTCTTGTTTTTTTGCCGATTGGTGCGCTCGTCGGGTACCTTAAGTTCGGTACGTATGAGGGAGCCTGTTTTGGCGTTATGATTGTGTTTGCAATCAGGCATGTCGTAAGGGATGTTATCTTCCGGCTTATCTGGGCTTTGGTCGGGCATAGCTGAAAAAAAGTGCGGAAATCCGTGTGGACGCCGCACTCTTTTTGTTACAGTTTCTTAAGATACCAGTCTGCCATCATCCAGCTTAATTCCATAAAGCCGTCATCGGTGAACTTGATTTTCTTCCACGGTGATTTTTTGTAGTCGGAACACTCATCGTCGCCTTCCATCGTGTTGAAGTAGTAAACTCCGTCAACAGCCTTCCATTCCTTTGATTCCTCGTACATGCAGATATATCCGTCTTTTACGCCGATGTCACCTGCTTTTATGGCTTCGTTGATAGCCTCTTCTCCGGCTGATTCTCTGAACTCGTCGAGTATTCCATCATCAATCTGCCAAAGATTCACTTTTCCTTCTTTTGTGAACTCAACGCGCTTGTTAAAGCTCATCATCAAATTTGACTTGTAGAACTCATACGTTTCGGCATCGATGTCACCCGAAGCTTTTTGCGCATCGAGGATAGCGAATGCCTCATCCTTTGTCTTGTAGTTGTCGCTGTCAACCGGATAATAAAGGGTTTTAGCGATTTCGTAATCGCCGATTATATCCGTCATGGTAGGATCGGATTCCATTTCACCGATATCAGGCAGTTCTGTTATTTTGCCTTCGGCGATTTTTTTCATAGCGATGGCAAGGAATCCGAGCGTGAAAGTAAGCATTCCGTCCGTGACAGAAAGAGTTTCTGCCTGGTTGAGCGTCTCTGATTCCGGCACATCGAAGAAGTTGTTGAGCGTGTAATGGAATTCATAGCTGCCTGTCTGTTCCCAAGTTCCTTCTTCCTGCTTGCCGGATGAGCTTTCTTTCATAATCAGCTTGTGGTCTTCAAAAAACTCGAATGTAATTGAACTGAAGTCTCTTCCGTCGTCCGATTTGAATTTCTTTGCCGGTATGTGCGCAAGGTCGTTCGAGAAAAAATTCACCAGATAATCTATCTGCCATGTTCCAACTATAAAATGGAGTCCCCAGTCAAGGTCTTCGTCACTAACACTCATATTAAAATCTCCCAATAAATGTATTCGTTGCTGATATACAACTTATGAAAATTTTAGCACGCTAATCCGTGTTTTCAAGGGAGAGTGTCAGATTTTTTGAGTGATTGCGGGGCGGTTACGATTTTTCAGCCAGATATTTCGCGAGAATGTCAGCGGCGCATTTGCAAAGGTCGGGGCAGGGGCGTTTTTTGTAGTATTCTGCCGTTCTTGCTTCCGGTACGTGTGAGCCTGGATTCCCGTCAGTGCCGGCAAGAAGTTCCCTGCATATTATGGAACCGTTTGCTTCTCGGAAGCGGGCGGCAAGCTCCTGGATACATTTGTAATGCTCCGTTTTTGCGTCCTGTGACTCCGGCGGCGCGGAAAAGCCGTGCGCAAGCCCGAAAGCCATGAACATTCCGCTGACAGTACCGCAAACTTCGCGGAGTCTTCCCATACCGCCCCCGAACGACGATGCGAGCTTCATCGCTGTTTCAACGGAAAGTCCGCTTTCTTTGAACCATTTTTCGTCTTGGAACGCGGCGAGCACCGCCTGCGCGCATGTATATCCGTTAAGGAAATTGTCTTTTGCTTTTTCACCGTAAGTCATACGTGCATTATAGCAGATTTTGCGCTGAAGGGTATATGCCCGTAGTTTCGTCGCCTTAAAAAATCTTTCCATAAAAAGATAAAAACTACGCATAAAAAACTTGCCTTTTTTACGGCAATTCATAAAATGGATAGTATGAGAAAATTCACGTTCAAGGGCGGTATTCATCCGCCGGAAATGAAGGAACTCTCAAAAGATAAACAAATTGAGTGTGCATTCCCTTCTACAAAGTCTGTGTGTATTCCTGTGACTCAGGGCGGTGCTCCGAACCAGAGCCTTGTTAATCCGGGAGATTATGTTCTTCGAGGACAGGTTATTGCCCGTTCCGATGCGTTTATGTCTGCGCCTGTTCATGCTTCTGTATCAGGAACGGTAAAGAAGATAGAGAACAGGCTTGTGACGGCAAACGTCGAGGCTCCGTGTATTGTGATAGAGTCTGACGGTTCCGACAAGACAGCGTATCTTCCGCCGCTTGATCCTTTTGCTTGCACGAAAGAAGAGGCGCTTGCCCGCGTCAGAGAAGCCGGTATTGTCGGTATGGGCGGTGCGGCTTTCCCGACTCACGTAAAGCTTAATCCTCCGGCTGGCAAAAAGATAGACTGTGTTCTTGCGAACGCGGCGGAATGCGAGCCGTATCTTACCGTAGACTATAGGACGATGCTTGAGTCCGCCGACAAAGTTGTGGACGGGCTTGCTATAACCGTAAAGATAACTGGTGCCGAATCCGGCATTATTGTACTGGAAGACAACAAGCTTGACCTTGTTGAAGTTCTTTCCGGTGCCATAGACAAACATACCATGAAAGACAAGCTTGGCGTGACTGTATGTAAGACGAAGTATCCGCAGGGCGGCGAGAAAAGCCTTATTCAGACTGCCGTAGGACGCGAGATTCCGGCTGGCGGGCTTCCTGCTGATGCCGGCTGCGTCGTTGACAACATCGGTACGCTTGTCGCTATTTCAGAGGCATTCCGCGAGGGCAAGCCTTTGATTGACAGAAGCTTCACTGTTTCTGGTCTTAGCTGCGAGAATCCGTGCAACCTTAAGGTTCCTGTAGGAACGCTCGTCGGCGACCTTATTCCTGAAGTGATTAAGCTTAAGCCCGGTGTCGCCAAGATAATTTCTGGCGGCCCGATGATGGGATTCGCCATGATAAACGCGAACTTCCCTGTCCAGAAGAACACTTCCGGCGTTCTTTTCCTGACGGCTAAGGAAGCTCCTGCTTACGAAGAGAATCCGTGTATCGGCTGCGGACGCTGTCTTAAGGCTTGTCCGTGCGGTCTTACGCCTGTTCTTATGAACAGGGCATTGGCTGCCGGAAACATTGAGGACGCGAAGAAGTTCGGTCTTATGGACTGCGTAGAGTGCGGCTCGTGCGCATGGGTTTGTCCGGCGCATGTTAAGCTTGTTCAGCGGTTCCGCGTTGGAAAGAACATTGTCCGCGCAGAGGCAGCAAAGGCTAAAGCGGCCGCAGAAGCAGCAAAAGCCGCAGCTTCAAAAGGAGATAAATAATGGCAGCTCCATCTGATGTGAATGAAATAAATATCTCGTCCAGCCCTCATTTCGCGGACAACTGGAGCACGGCAAAGATAATGCTCGCGGTGATTATCGCGCTTATGCCTCTTTGCGTGTACGGTATTGTTCTGTACGGGCTGAGCGCTCTTATCACGATTCTCGTTTCCGTCGCTTCCTGCGTCGTTTTCGAGTTTCTTTTCCAGAAGCTTGCTAAGCAGCCTGTCCGTGTAGGCGACCTTTCCTGCATCGTTACGGGTCTTCTTCTTGCGCTCGTTATGCCGCCGGCTGTTCCGTTCTGGATGGTCATTCTTGGCGCATTCTTCGCGATTGTCGTTGCGAAAGGATTCTTCGGCGGTATCGGTGCGAACGTGTTCAACCCAGCGCTTACAGGCCGCGCTTTTATGTTCGTCAGCTTCCCTATAGCAATGACGACATGGTCAACGCCGTTTGCTGACGCTGTTTCGGGAGCGACCCCGCTCGTTGCCGGTGGCACGGACTACATGAGCTTTTTCTTGGGAAACAAAGCCGGTTGTATCGGTGAGTCTTCCGTACTCCTTATACTGCTTGCATGCTTGTTCCTTATTGCAATGCGCATCATTGACTGGCGGCTTCCGCTTTCAATGGTTGCGACCGTCGCGCTCTGCACTTTGATAGCCGGCGGCGACGTGCTTGCTGCTGTTATGACAGGCGGACTTTTGTTCGGTGCTGTCTTTATGATAACTGACTATGCCACAAGCCCGGTTACTCCTTGGGGACGCGTGCTTTTCGGAGCCGGATGCGGTTTGATAACGTTCCTTATCCGTAACTTCGGCGGATACCCGGAAGGCGTTATGTTCAGTATCCTCATAATGAACGTGCTTGTTCCGTTCCTTAACCGCATAGTTCCGCGCAAATACGGATACGGCAAGAAAAAGGCCGCAAAGGAGGGCAAATAATGAAAGAAATGCTCAAACTTGGTTTTGTCCTTGCCATTTTTGCAGGCGTGGCTTGTGTAGCCCTTGCACTCGTGAATAATGTAACGGCTCCGGCAATTGCTGCTGTAAAAGAAGAAAAACTGTACGGCGGTTTTAGGGATGTATTCAGTGACGCTGATTCTTTCAAGCCTGTCACCGATTATGAATATACTTCATCTTCTGCCGTAACTGTTGACGGCATTTTCTCTGTCATAAAAGGCGATAAAGTAGCCGGCGTAGTCGTTCAGGTAACTGGTCCTACTTACGACAAAGCGACTGTAATCGTCGGTATAGACGGAAAGAAAGTGATTTCAGGGGTTAAGATTCTTGAGATAAGCGACACCCCAGGCTTTGGCCAGAGAGCTACCGAGCCGCAGTTTTATACGCAGTTCGCCGGGAAATCAGCTGTGAGCGAATTCGTTCCGAAAGTTGATTTTGACGCTATCTCCGGTGCATCAATCACGACGAACGGTTTTGCCGCGATAATGAAAGAAGCGTCCGCCGCGGGGCTCGGCTATCTTGAGTCAATTGGAGGGGCAAAATGAAAAAGTACTGGAACATATTTGTAAATGGCCTTTTGAAAGAGAATCCTCTGCTCGTAATTATGATAGGTCTTTGCTCCTCTCTTGCCGTAACGACGAAAGTTGCGAACGGACTTGGAATGGGACTTGCAATGACATTCGTTCTTTTGATGAGCGAGATTATCATCAGCATTTTCAGAAAGCTTATTCCTGATTCGATACGTATTCCGATATTCATTATCGTAATCGCGTCTTTCACGACGATTGTTGACCTTCTTATGCAGGCGTATCTTCCTTCGCTTTCCGAAGCGATGGGCGTTTTTATCCCGCTTATCGTAGTCAACTGTATCATCATGGGACGTGTCGAGTCTTATGCGTCCAAGCACGGCCCGCTTGAATCAGCGTGTGACGCGCTTGGAATGGGATTCGGCTATCTTTGGGTTCTTTGCGGAATCTCTCTTGTCCGCGAGCTTCTTGGCTCCGGCGTTTTCTTCGGGATTCAGGTAATCCCGGAAGATTCCGTAATCACTTTCTTTGCAAGAGCGCCGGGTGGCTTCTTTGTTTTCGGTATGTTTATTGCCGTTACAAAAGCGTTGAAAAATGTTCGCGCCAACCGTGCTTTGGCTCAGAAATCAAAGAAATCTGTCGCTCAGAATAACGGAGAAGCTGCAAAATGAATGATTTACTTAAGATTTTTATAAAATCATGGCTTGTTGATAACGTAATACTTATTCAGTTTCTTGCGCTGTGTCCGTTTATCGGAATGACGT
>JAFZVC010000111.1 GCA_017618015.1 Spirochaetaceae bacterium | reverse complement strand
TTCTTCGAGCAGCTTGAGTCTTACATTCATTATTTCAATTATGAGCGTGACTCAAGTGTTTTGGACTATCGGACTCCGTTTGAAGTCCGGCTACAAAGTATGGTAGCATAATAATGTCCAATAAAATGGGTTCAGTTCACTGTTGCATGGGGGCTGGATTCCCGATAAAATAACCGCATGACTAAACCAGACTATTCAGCGTCGCTTGTGAACCTGATTTCTTCCGTTATCGGGTACTGCGGCGGCAAACCATATCACACCGGGCTTCAAGCCTTTGAGACGTTCGCGCAAAAAGCAGGCAAAAAGGCTATACTGCCCGAAACTTCGGAACAATCCGGCGTCGAACAAGAAAACAATGTACCTGCCAGTGCGAACTCAAAAAAATGGAAGAACGTCGTGCTCATGCTGTTCGACGGTATGGGAATCGACACAATGACACGCTTCCTTGAGCCCGAAAGCTTTTTGCGCAGCAACCTTGTTGCAGAGATTTCATCAGTTTTTCCGCCTACAACGACCGCCGCCACGACATCTCTTGAAAGCGGACTTACCCCCGCCGAACACGGCTGGCTTGGCTGGACACTCTACGTTCCACAGCTCGACACGAACGTCGCGCTTTTTCCGAACGTACTGCAAGATACAAAAACACAGGCGGCTGACTATCGTGTGGCAACCCGCTTCATGCCTTACAAAAGCGTTTACGACATTATCAGCGAGGGTGGCGAATACCGCGCCTACAGCGTCTCGCTTTACGGTTCCGTGAAAGTGCGGAACAAAAAGCAGTACTACAAAGAGCTCATTCGGCTTTGCGGCGAGGCGGGCAACAAATACATCTACGGATATCAGGAATATCCCGACAACATGATGCACGTCATGGGCACATACTCGCGCACCGTTGAAGCGACAATCAAAGGTATAAACAGAAGCGTCAGAAACCTTTGCAGAACGCTCGCCGCCAACGAAAAAACGCGTGACACACTCGTCATCGTCACCGCCGACCACGGCCACATCCCCATTAAAAACGTGATTTTGGAAGATATCCCAGAAATCCACGATATGCTTTTGCGCCCGGCAACAATAGAGCCAAGGGCGTGTAATTTGTTCGTGAAACCGGAATGTCGCGAGCAGTTTCCGGCAGTTTTCAACGCGCTTTTCAAGGACGATTTCCGTCTTTACTCACGCGACGAGATATTGCAGGAAGGGCTTTTCGGAAACCTCGGCTCAGACAGGCTGCACCCTACGTTCTTAGAAAGCTCGCTCGGTGATTTTGTCGCGGTTGCTATAGGCGACAAAGCGCTCGTCAACTCGCACAAATCGCACCGCTTCAGGAGCCACCACGCCGGAGCTACCGAAAAGGAAATGCGCGTTCCGTTCATCGCGATTGACGTTAACGCCATGCCGCGGTAATAATGGTTCAAAGGGGGCTTGATATGTCTGAACACGCAGAAAGCGGTGAGAAACTGACTGTCTCTGTCAAAAGCTTTTCGTACCGCAGGGGCATCCCGGAAGACACATCAGGCAACGGCGGCGGCTTCGTTTTTGACTGCCGCGCTATACTCAATCCCGGGCGCGAAAAAGAGTACGCACTCCTCACAGGAAAAGACCGAGCCGTCGAGCAATTCCTTTTGGAAAAAACGCAGATAGAGGCGTTCCTGGATTCAGCAGAAAAGCTCGTTGCGCTTTCCTTAAACGAATATATTAAGCGCGGCTACACGCATCTTGAAGTGAATTTCGGCTGTACCGGCGGTCAGCACAGAAGCGTCTATTCCGCAGAGAGAATGGCTTCATTTTTACGCGAGACTTTTCCGCAAATAAACGTCGAGCTGCATCATACGGAATTGGAACTGAAGGAATAGTTGACGAACTCGTGCGTCAAAGGCGAAACCCGCGCGAAACTGCTGGCTCCGTACTTGCCGCGAAGAGCCGATACGCGCGAAACTGCTGACAATCGCCGACGCCCAGCCGGAGAGGATTATACATGGAACAGAAAACAGAACTTGCAGACGAACAATATAACAAGATGGTGAACACTCCGGTGTGGAAGCTCATCACGAAGCTCGCCATCCCGACAATCACTTCTATGCTCGTGACTTCGCTTTACAACATGGCTGACACGTTTTTCGTGTCGCAGCTTGGAACGGATGCGAGCGCGGCTGTCGGCATCGTTTTCCCGATAATGTCCATAATTCAGGCTTGCGGCTTTACGCTTGGCATGGGGTCTGGCAGCCTCGTCTCAATCAGGCTTGGGCAAAAACGTAACGAAGAAGCGAGCGTCATAAGCTCAACGGCATTTTTCGCCGCACTCGGAATCGGCATACTTATAACAATTTTCGGAAACGTCTTTGCAAGCGGCGTTCTCAGCTTTATCGGCGCGGGCGACACGGTTCTTCCTTATGCGAAAGATTACGCGCGTTACATTTTCTGGGGCGCGCCGTTCATGTGTGCCTCGTTCGTCCTGAACAACGACCTTCGCGCTGAAGGAAAAGCATTTTTCAGCATGATTGCGCTTACAATCGGCGGCATCCTGAATATGATCCTTGACCCGTTCTTCATTTTCACCGAGCTTCCGCTTTTTGGCGCAGATTCCAGCATTGTTCTTAAAGGATTCGGGCTCGGAATAAGCGGCGCGGCGATTTGTACGCTTCTTACTCAGTTCACAAGCTTCTGGCTTTTGTTTTCGTTCTATTTGCGGCGAAAATCAATTTGCCACATAAGCGTGAAAAACGTCGCTAAAACACCGGATGTTCTTGGCAAAGTCGTTACGACAGGACTTCCGTCTTTGGCGCGCCAGGGCTTGGCAAGCGTCGCTTCGATAATGCTCAACAAAACTGCGGCTGGGTTCGGTGTCAGCGCGGTCGCCGCTATGGCTATCGTCGGAAAAATCGTGATGTTCATCGCTAGCATGATGATTGGCATTGGTCAGGGATTCAGCCCGGTAAGCGGCTACAACTACGGCGCGAAACGATACGACCGTGTTCGCAAGGCTTACGTTTTTCTTGTGATAAGCGGCGCGTGCTTTATGTCGGTGTTTGCGGTAATTGCGGTGATTTTCGCCCCTCAGATTATCCGGGCGTTCCGCGATGATCCTGAAGTTATTGAAGTCGGTGCGGTTGCGCTCCGCTGGCAGGCGGCGTTTTTGCCGCTCCACTCGCTCATCGTCGGAACGAACATGTTAATGCAGTCCACGCGCCATATCAAGCAGGCGACTTTCCTTTCGATGAACCGTCAGGGCGTTTATTTTATCCCGGCAATCCTGCTTTTGCCAATGATGTGCGGGCTTTTGGGCGTGGAAATCAGTCAGGCGGTCGCCGACCTTCTGAGTACGCTGACCGCCATCCCGTATATGATTTGGTTCTTCAGAAAATTACCTAATAGGGAGCGACCCGACGCGTTGCCAGCGTAGCGTTTCAATGCGCCGGGTGGAAACAGTCCAGTGGACTGTTTCCAGCGAGTCTCGGTTGAGCCCCCGCGAAACCGCCTGGGGGATCCGGCAGTAAACTGCCGTCGGGCTTTTCGGGGCTCCGGCTTTCGCCTCCGAACACGCTGGCGCGTGTTTGCGCTTGTCGCGCACCCCTACAATCCCTATCCCGACCAACTCGGTTGAGATTTTTTTGATTGACAATACGTATAATACGTATTATTATTTTTTTATGAAGGACAAAGAGCTTTTGGGGCTTCTGCAAAAGGATGGATGGCAACTGGATCGAATACATGGCAGCCATTATATACTTGCAAAAAACAGACAAACAATTTCTCTGCCCATACATGGAAAGGACATGAAAAAAGGTCTGGAACTGGCAATTCTGAAAAAAGCCGGTTTGAAATGAAAGAAAGACAGGTAAAAACCTGCGAGGAGAACATACTATGAATCTGATTTATCCAGCAATCTTCCATTATGAGGATGGCGGTTATTGGTGCGAGTTTCCTGATCTTGACGGCTGCTTCACGCAAGGAGATTCTGATCTTGAGGTCGTGGAAAACGCGAAAGAAGCACTTGAAGGTTATATTATTTCAATTCTTGAACGTAATGAGGATTTGCCGGAGCCAAGCGCGATAAAGAGCCTTGATGCCGGCAAAGACGATTTTCTTACTTATGTAAGTTGTGATATTTCAAACAGCGGAAAATTCGTAAGGAAGAATGTGACGCTTCCTGAATGGTTGTCGAGAAGGGCAGAAAAGGCATCTATCAATTTCAGCCAGACATTACAGGAATCTTTGTTCCAAAAACTTGGAATTATGCCACAAAAAACTGTCGCTGTTTAAAAAACAAGCCGGAGTCCGTTTGGGACTTCGGCTATGTGTCGTTTCAAATGATAGCTAAGAGTTATCTACGAGTATAGACAATACCGTTACTAGCTGTAAAACTTCCACCTAATATTGTTATTGTACCGGTTTCCTGTTCATTTTCAGGAAGACTAACAAGGGCCGCTGTTTCATTTGTTACTGAAGTTATTGATGGATTTTGCAATGCTGCTGCCATTATTGAATATAAATTGACCATTTTGGTAAGTTTAAGAGACAAATATCCATCTTTTTTTGGATCACCTGTATATGTTCCAGCCATTATATCCAAATCAAATGTTACGCCCTCGTTTGTACCTTTCATGTGACCAACCCAAGTTCCATCCGTGTTAAAAATATAAGTATATGTCCAAATACCATTTTGCCCTACGAAAATTGTTGCCTTATCACCACATCCGGTGAATACCAACGTCATCAAAACAAGAAAGGCTAATGCCACAAAAGTTTTCTTCATATTAAACTCCTAGTTACTGTATATTTCCTAATGAAATGCGCAACTGACGATGAAAATTTTAGGATTATACAGTAATAATACTGTATAAAATCAAAATTGAGAAGTAAAACTTTTAATCTTTTGAGAGTTTTGTGTAAGTTTATTCTTCGTTAGCTGTCATTCTTGCAATATGAATGCAATTAGAGAAACGTTCGTGAATAATCTAAAATACTACAGAAACAAAAAAGGAATATCTCAGGAAAAGCTTTCCTATGCGGTAGATAAAAGCATTGCTTATATAAATCAAATAGAAAACCGGGATTCATGGCCGCAGCCGGAAATGGTCGATAAGATCGCCGCGGCTTTGGGGATATCTTCCTCTGCGCTTTTTGAGGAGCGGGGGAGCCCGGACAACGTAAAAGCGGAATTTGCAGAGCGGTTTGGCAAAACTCTGGAAGATGAACTTGTTTCACGCATTGAAAAAACTGTAAAGGATGTTTGCCAGTCGATTTAGTCTTACATCCGGGCAAGCGATAGTAGCACCTTTAGTTCTGGCGCGTGTCGCGCCAGAATGAGCGTAGCGAAGTGCGAATAGCGCGGTTTTTGGCTCGACAGCTGAGGCTGGAGAGCCAAAAATGCCCCCTATTTTTCTTTGTTTGCAATCTTCCTTGCGATGTACACGAACGGCGTATCGAGAAGACTTGTCGCTACGTAGATGACGTAGCATGCCGCTGTGATGCCGACAAGCTCCTTGAATGTGTAGATTCCCCAGAACGCACCGAAGTTGAAAATCACGATGTTCACGAACTGAGAAATCAGCGTGGAGAAGTTGTTGCGGAACCAGAGCATTTTCGTGTGGCTGCCGGTTTTCTTCTCTGTGAGGTTCCACCATGCGTGGTAAAGGAAAACATCGATCCATTCGGAGATTGCGTATGCGAGAAGGCTTGAAATGAGCATCCTCGGCGTATTCGAGAAAAGTCCGTGGACAAAATCGCTTGCCCAGTCGCTTTCCGCAGGGATGTAATGAACCCACATAAATGAAAGCACGATAAAAGCAAGGCTTGTGAAAATTCCAGCAAGGACGCCTTTTGTCGCTTCTTTTTTGCCGTAGATTTCGCTCAAAATGTCTGTCGCAAGGAATGTCGCGGCGAAAAGTGTGTTGCCGAGCGTCTGGTCCATTCCGAATGCATGTACGACGATAGTTACTTCAATGTTTGCAAATACGGTTGCGATGCCGATCCATGCGAATAATCCGCCTTTTCCGAACACTTTAAGGAAAAGAAGCGTTCCCCCGAAAGAAATCAACAGGGTGATGATGAGTAAAAGTTCATTCATTTAAAATGACCTCTGATAAAGAATTGACCTGGTTTTGTTTAACGACAGGAAGGACTTCGAACTGTCGGTCGAGTAGGCGCATAATATCAGATTGGGCGGTTTTGTGCAACGGCCGGGCAATGCAGACAGCCAAAATACGCACACCGGCTTGCGCGGCGCATTGCGGGCATCTGCGGGAAAATCACTATAGAAACGAATCTGCCAATCTGTTAATATCCGGCTAGGAGTAAAAAAAATGGAAATATTGAAAAAGCTACTTTTAATTGCAGTTCTTGCTGTCGTTTCGCTGACTTGCTTTGCCCAGCGGAAAAAAGATGAGCAATACTATGTGGAACGTTATCAAAGTCCTTATGACGCAAAGAATAACGTCAGCCTGCTCTACTCAAAAGACAAAGACTTTAAGGAAGGAATAGAAAAAGGATTCATCGACGTAAATTACAGATACGAATACGGTGAAACATTATTGCTTGAGCTGCTCCAACAATATACATACGAGCCGGAAATATTTATAAAAATTGCGGAATTCCTTATAAAAAACGGCGCGGATCCTAACATCCCCGATGAGGATGGCATGACTCCGCTTTTATATGCGGTAACTTACATGGGCTATGAAAGAGATACTAAAATCATACAGTTTCTTTTGGATAACGGTGCCGATGTAAATGCCGTAACGAACGATGGCGAGACAATCTTATACGAGCTTTGCAGCACGTCAGATGTGGATATTGAATTAATCAAGGACTTTATCGCAAGGGGAGCCCCTATAAACATCAGCTCGGAATACAGTTTCACACCTCTGACTTATGCCCTTTATCACGATAATGTTGAGCTTGCAAAACTCTTAATCGAAAGCGGTGCGGATGTCAATCTTAAAGATAACGATGATCACTATCCGCTGAATTCTGCCTGCGATACAGGCGATTTGAGCCTTGTAAAGTTAATGCTCGAAAAAGGTGCGGATGTCACTGTTACAGATGAGGATAACTGGACTCCACTGCATTACGCTGTATACTCATACTCAGAAGAAAATATAGAGATTGTAAAGCTTCTCGTTGAAAACGGAGCGGATGTGAACGCAAGAACGAAGAGAGGCTTTACACCTCTTATTTATGCAGGCTGGGATAATGGCAATTACTGGGAAGACGGCAACGGCTTTGAGATGATTAAGTACCTTGTGAGCCAGAATGCGGACATCAACGCGAAAGACGAGGACGGATACAACGTGGGAATGTCCAGCGCAAGGCTGATAAATCTTGAATGCTGCAAATTCCTTGCGGAAAACGGCTTTGATTTTACCGCCTGCGACGACGAGGGACAAAATCCCTTTCATCATTTCATCTCCGCCATTACGTGCGATTCAAGGGAAGATTTTTTTAATTATTACGTTCCGCGTTTGGAAAGAGAAGATGAAATCGCTGAGCTCATCAGTTTTTATGCTTCAAAATGTGACATCAACGCCAAAACGAACGATGAAGAGACAGTTTTACACTTAGCAGCCTCTTCTACTATTGATTATACGCAGATTCTGGAGTCTCTTATAGAAAACGGAGCAGATGTAAATGCTCCTGATGATTATAATTACACGCCAATCTTTTATTGCCGCTCATGCCCGAACATGGTTCAGTTCCTTATAGATTCGGGAGCGGATGTGTCCGTTAAAAACAGCTATGGAAAAACATGCCTTGATATTTGTGAGGAATCCGTAAAATATAATCCTTCGCTCACAGACACAATAAAAATTCTTAAAGCAAACATGAAAGAAGAAAAAGTCTATTCGTTCGTTCAGCTTGTAGAATACAACTATTCTGAAGAAGCAATGGAAATGCTTAGGAACGGAAATCCCGAAGGTCTTGATGATTATGATTCAAACGGTTATACGCCGCTTTATTATGCGGTTTTCAACAAAAACTATGACCTTGTGGAAGCTCTTATTGAAAAAGGCTGTGATATAGACAAAACGCAGGGAAAATACGGCAGTACGGTATTGTATTTTGCTGTTGACCACAGAAATTTGGATATGGTAAAACTTCTGCTCAAATATCAGCCTGATCTTTCCAAACATTACAGAAGCGAATGGTATTCTGAAGGAGATACGGTGCTTTCGAAAGCCGCTTATGGCGACAAAAGCTATGAGTTAACAAAGTGTCTTCTTGAAGCAGGAGCTGACCCGAATGCTGTTTTGGACAACGATTCCGGGCTTACGGTTACAGCAGACAGATGCAATGAAGGTGACGAAAAAATTGCCGAGCTGCTCGTAGAATACGGCGGAAATCCTTTCGCAACATGGACTTCGTGGATATATTGGGCCGGTGCAGAACAGACATATTCTATCGTCAACAAGAATATCGATTATGACAACGAGCAAGCCGTATACAGAGGGCTTGAAAAATACTTCAAGGATAAGATTTACGTTGCGACAGACAACCTAAGGATACGAAACGGCAGCGGGCTTTCAAGCAGGACGATTACGGCGATGAAAAAAGGAACGCGGGTAAAAATCCTTGAGGCAGATGACATGCAGATTATCGACGATATTCATTCATGCTGGGTCAAAATTGAAGTGATGCCAGGCAGCGTTGACAGCGAAGGGAAACCTTTGGCAAGCGGCACTACAGGTTGGTGTTTCCTCGGTTATCTTGAACAGGAAAGATAATAGATGGTTTACGATTCAGTTTCGCGCGGTTGAAAGATGGCAGATTCGATTCTTTTTTCTATAAATGCAGTTTTTCCCATCGTCCTTGTGGCGGCTTTCGGCTTTTTTTGCCGGAAGAACAACACGGTAACTGATGAATTCCTTAAAACAGGCAATAAATTCTGCTTCAAATACTGTTTTTTCGCGATGATGTTCTGCAACGTCTACAAGATAGACTCGCTCGCGGAAATCAGATGGAACAGCATTGTGACCGCGCTGATTATCGTGCTGCTACTGTTCGCGGTTGGGCTTGCGCTTGTTGTTAGCTTTGTGAAGGACAAAAGGCAGAAAGGTGTTATTCTGCAAGCCGTTTTCCGCTCCAATTTTGCTATTATCGGGATTCCGCTCGCATCGAATATTTTTGGCGACGAGGGCCAGCAAGCCGCTTCGCTTATTTCAGCGTTCTCTGTCCCGCTTTTCAACGTGCTCGCGGTCATTTCGCTCGTGCTTTTTACGCGTGATGAGAAAAGTCCTGCAAAAGCGCAGGTCGTGTCTATCATCAAAAAGATACTTACGAATCCGCTTATTTTGGGAACGGCTTGCGGCATGGCATGTCTCGCGGTGCGCCCGTATTGCGGTGACTGGCGGCTTTCTACCGGCAATCTCCGCTTTATTTACAAGGCTGTGGATTCGCTCGCCGTAATTGCGCCGTGGCTTTCGCTTGTCATTCTTGGGGGAAGTTTCCGTTTCTCTGCGATAAAACGTCTTTTGCCGCAGATTTCTGTCGCGGTTGTTGCGAGGCTTTTGTTCGCGCCGGCTGTGGGAATGACGCTCTCGTATTTTTTGCCGCGTTGGCTTAACTTTACGCCGCTTTCTGGCGCGGATTATGCGGCTTTGTTCGCGCTTTTCGGCTCTCCAGTTGCAATAGCGAGCGTGGCGATGGCTGACCAGATGGGAAGTGACTCGGAGCTTGCGGGGCAGATTCTTGTGTGGACGACGCTGTTCTCGGCGTTTACGGTGTTCGCGCAGACGGCGTTATTGCGGCATATCGGGCTGTTCTGAGCGGCAGTTTTTCTGCCGTCATTGCTCTCGCTGCTCCCCCAGTGTGGAAAGTAGGTTCCTCACTTCGTTCGTCAATACTTTCTACACTGGGTGCCAGCTGCGCAATGCCGGCAGACAACCCACGGAAAGCTGGCGAACCCGCACCAAACGCAAGTCGGCACGCGACCAGACGCGAGCTTTCGCGCCAAATGCTAGCAACACCGCGCATCTCGCGAAAAACTACAAACTCATTGTCTTTTTGTTGACGGGTTCGCACGTTACGTCAACGCCGAGCTTCTTGAAAATCTTCCTGTCCACTTCCGAAAGCATGACCGTCGTGTGTACCTGACAGCCCTGAAGCTTCGGCAGCTGCTCAATCGCGAGCCGTGCTTTCTCGTCATGGAGCGATACCATCGAAAGCGCGACGAGCACCTCATCCGTGTGAAGACGCGGGTTTTTGCCCTTAAGATACTTCACTTTCATTTCCTGAATCGGCTCTATTGCCGAAGCCGGAATAAGATGCAGCTCGTGGTCTATGCCAGCAAGGTGCTTTATCGCGTTCAGGATAAGAGCCGCGCTCGTACCAAGCAAATCAGAAGTTTCCGACGTGATAATCGTACCGTCCTGCAGTTCGATTGCCGCCGACGGAACGCCAGATTCCGCACCGCGCTTCTTCGCGGCAGTCGTGACTTTGCGGTCTTCCGTCGTTATCTTCGCCTGGCGCATAAGAAGCTCAAGTTTGTAAACCTCGCTTTCGTCAGCCTCGTTAGTCGCAAGCTGGTTGAGCGCGGTGTAGTAACGCCGGATAATCTCCTGCTTTGAAGCCTCGCAGCACGCGTCGTTGTCGGTTATACAGTAACCCGCCATATTAACGCCCATGTCCGTCGGCGACTTGTACGGATTCACACCGTAAATGCCTTCGAAAATGACGTTAAGAACAGGGAATATCTCTATATCACGGTTGTAATTAACAGTTGTCTCACCGTAAGCTTCAAGGTGGAACGGGTCAATCATGTTGACGTCGTTCAAGTCGGCTGTGGCGGCTTCGTAAGCAAGGTTTACAGGATGCTTGAGCGGCAAATTCCAGATTGGGAACGTCTCGAACTTAGCGTAGCCTGCTTTTATGCCGCGCTTGTGGTCGTGGTAAAGCTGTGAAAGGCAAGTCGCCATTTTTCCGCTTCCGGGCCCGGGAGCCGTTATGACAACGAGCGGGCGAGTAGTCTCAATGTAGTCGTTCTTTCCGTAGCCGTCATCGCTGTCAATCAGCGCGACATTTGACGGATATCCTTCAATAGGGTAGTGATAATATGTTTTGATATGAAGCTTCTCCAGTTTTGAGCGGAAAAGCTTT
>JAFZVC010000110.1 GCA_017618015.1 Spirochaetaceae bacterium | reverse complement strand
TTGAAGCGTATCTTTTTGTAAACTCAAAGTGTACTGATAATCTTCCCAGCCAACATCATAAACTACTGGAGTTACTTCAAAATCTACAGGCACTGATTCGAAAAAGGCTTTAGCAACAGGATGATAAGTTGAATAGCTTTCAATCATATCTTCCATTAATTTTTCAAAAGACTCGATTTCTTCTTCATCCAGATCTTCTTTATATTCCTCAAGGTCAATGGAATTTTCACCACCCCCATAGATGAATTCTTCCAGCGCTATGTCATGGAAAACACCGCAAAAACACAGATGGGAAATTACACACAAAACAATGATAAATAGATTTTTTCTAAAAGATTTCATTTTTACCTCCATGAATTATTCACCATATTTTATGATAAAGTTCTTAAGGCTTCCGGCATTGTCAAATGCAAATGTTCCAGTAGCTTCTTTGCTGACAAGTGTTCCGTCTCCCCAAGTGATTGGCGCGGGGGAAACAAGGCTGCCAGAAACTGCAATAAGGCTGTCTTCTTCCGGGTTTACATAAGAGTAATCAACAGCTGCGTATACACCCGTCATTTCTGGAGTTATAGCAGGCGCATCCCAAAGATACTGCATTCCAGAAAGCGATGTGTAGCGCGATACGCTGAAATCATAGACGAATGACCCGATTCTGACTTCTTTTCCCGCGAGCCAGGCTGGAAGTGCATCCGTAAAGACGAACGCGCCGGAATCTGCCACAAGAGCAAGGCAGTTTCCATTAAGCTCGGAAACTTCAAAGTGCGCCGCCGTACTGCCGAGCGTGAACGCCGAAATATCATCTTGTGATGTACTAAAATTTCCCTCTATCGCGCCAAGCGCAACATCGGATTTGCAGATTTTTCCGTCAAAACCAATGCCAATTATCGCAGGAGCCTTTACCCCACGCAGGAACTGCGGCATTGCTTCGTTATCCGGCAGCTTTAATGTACCTATAAACTGGATAAAGTTACTGTTCGCATTCGCCGTGCTTACAACTTTTCCGTCTACAACGCTAAGCTTCATACCGGAGAATTCAAAATCAAAGCCGCCCGAAACAACACAATCATCAAAATCGAAGCCTCCCGCACCATTTGCAGCCGTAAGCTCGTATTTCACATTGTCCATTGAAATTGCAGAAGAAGTCTTATAACCATTTGGCATTTCCAAAGTGCTGTCCTCTAAACAGAGCCAACACTTCGCAGGGTTAAGATTTCCGACATCATTCCGTGTCTGCTCGAATTCAATATGGCAACCTTTGCTTACAAGCCAGAAATCATCACCAAGACTACAACCGCGAGCAGTACTGCTGCCTGTAACGAGCTCTTTTACAGAACCGTCGAATCCAACGTAAAGCAAATTTACCGTCAGGTTCATACCAGAATAATTGTCTGGTAATGTGCTGGGGAGCTGCAAAGTTCCTGATGTCATAAATCCGTCATTGACAAATTCCATTTCATCGATTTTATAAGGGATTCCGCAAAAATAGCAGGTTGGGAAATTATAATTTTCACTGGAATCAACAGTACCGTCAAAACCTATATCAAGATCATAAACCTGAACCCCCGTAAGGCAGCTGTTTTTTGGCATATCGAATTTCGCGTAATTGCAGTGGAATTTCTCGGTATTCGCGGACACATATTCCGACCTGATGATAATATCCTCGAATGCAAAATGCGGATAATCATAATAATAATGCAAATCAAAATGGAATGTTCCATCAGCGTCCACATGAGCAAAGTATGACTCGGCATAAGGGAAAAACTCGGTCTTTGCTTTTGGGAATCTTGTAGAAAACGTGACTGCCAGCCCTTCATCATCAAAATAATAATTCGTTACTTTGTCGTCATCACAAAGGATATGAACAATATCGTGCTCCTCATCAACAGAACCGGAATAACACTCATTCAGAAGTTCCCATTCATCATCACTGTTGTATTCGAACTTCATCTTTCCAAAAGGGATTTTTTTGTCTTTCCACACAATACCGGCATCATTAAGAACTACTTCGAGCGGACTCATTTGAATATTCTTTCCAAAGAACGTATAGTCCATATATCTAAAGCTGTATTCGCCCTCTGAATCTTCTACCAAAAAATCAGCTGGACCTATGATAATAGCGTAATCGGTGAAATCTGCGTACAAATCAATGCCGGGTGCATTAAGCTGACCGTTTGCGTAAAACTGTCCGTCATCCCAGCGCACAGACGTAAAAGTCGCTCCATAACCAAGTACATCTGTATAGAAGCTTTGTGATTCGTTATATGGCTCACAAGAAAGAACATTTACGCCCATGTCAAAAACGGTTTTTCCCACACGGATTAACTCCATTTCGAAAAAGGCCTGGGTTATAAGTGAAGGTTCTTCACAAACAACGATATAGCTGTCACCTGCTTTTTCAAGATATGTATTGCTAAAATACATATCTGTACCGATATCGAACTGACCTACTCCTTCCTTAGATAATCCTGATTCCACCGTTCCGTCGTTATGCATGATGAAATTGTTAAAACTAAATACAGCATAAGGCTTACCAATAACATACAGATATAAATCTTCTTCATCCAAATTGATGTACAGCTGCGCTACGCAATGTAATCCGTCTTCCTCCTTGTGTAAGTTATAAACAAGCGCAAGGAAATCTTTTGTTTCTATAAGAAGCGTGTATGCAATCTGATAATCACCATTCTCATCTTGTACAGGATTTAACATTGGAGATGCCGTAAAATCTGTTGGTAGAGACAGAATGAACTCTTTTGCTACAGCGTTCTGGGGATAAAAATCCTTTTTCAGGGTTTCTACGTCAAGCTCTAAATACTCTACGGCTTGTTCAATATCCTCTGTAAAGACCTCTTCAAATGTCTTGTCGTTGAATGTGGCAGAAAAACACAAGACCGAAAATGCACAGAAAATCAGTGCGAAAACAATTGTTTTGAAAGATTTGCCAGCGGGTCGCCATGCATACGGTTTGTAGTAGAAATTCATTAGCTTCATTAGTATTACCTCTGTTTTTAACTCCGATGAGACAGTATGTCAAAAAAAAAGAGGATAATCAACGTTTTTTTGACAGGATGATACCTTTCCTCTTGATGAACTCAAAAAAAAACATTAGACTATAAAAACAATTTGGGGGTGTAGCTCACCTGGCTAGAGCGTTTGAATGGCATTCAAAAGGTAGTCGGTTCAAGTCCGATCATCTCCATAAAAAGGACTTCTGCTTCTTGCGGAAGTCCTTTTTTTATATCTGTTATTAGTGTGCGTACATGGATGTACGCAAAAACTGACGAGTTTTGCGCAAGCAAAATCTCGATAAGTTAGGGCAACATGGAAGTTGACCTAACGTCCGACTTCCGAAGCGAGCGCGTGCGGATGCGAGCAGTGCGCAGCATTCGCACGGAAAGGCGGCAGGAACGCCGCCGTCAGCGAGCGCAGGCGGGGCAGTAGGGAGCAACACGACGTTGCGACCGGATGCCTCGGTTCAAGTCCGATCATCTCCAAAAAAAATCCCGTGGTTTTTCCACGGGATTTTTTTTATTCGATTATGCGCTACACGCTCGCATAATTACTAGTCTTCAAAAATGCTCCGAACAAGACGGAAACCGATGTTTTGCTCTTTTGCGGTTGGCGCTTTTTCAGCACGGCTCGTTACGACACAATCAGATGCCGCACTATACCAAGAACCACCACGAACAGCCCTGTTAGTTCCAGCCGATCCAGCTCCATCAGGGTCTTCTTCAACACAAGCTACCGGTATGTCATAACACCATTCAGCAACATTACCGCTCATATCATACAAACCAAGCTCATTACATGCCTTACTTCCAGTTTCGTGTGATCCCCAGGATTTTCTATCAGTACTACCAGCTTGAGGGATAATCTGAGCTGTTACACCGTTCTCTCTTGCCGTGTTAAATCCATACCAACCGACAGCATCCAAACCAGAATTATAATCGTCACTATATGTTCTATCGCTCGCTGTATCCGCGCCACTGAACATATAATTCCATGTATCCATTTCAAGATCACCGCCACGAGCAGCAAATTCCCACTCTGCCTCTGTAGGAAGACGATATCCATTCTTAGTTTTATCCCAAGCTACTGCAGTTATACCGCCGACAATATGACCTGATGTTACTGTGGGTGTTCCGGTAAATGTGTATACAGGCTCAAGATCAAGTGCATAAGATAAAACATTACAGAAATACAAAGCGTCATACCAAGTTACTGTATCTACAGGACGATATTCCTGATTTTCATCACCATCAACATCCGGTAACGCAAAACTACTACCTGTACATGTAGATGGTCCGTCTTCCATATTATTTATAAAAGCAGAAGACGCACTTGCAGCTGTTAAAATAGCACTAGCATTTGTTATAACAGCCTCATAAAGCTCTTGGGTTACCTCGTATCTTCCCATTACGAACGGACTGATTGTTACATTACGTCCCTGCCAAAATACACCAAGATCCATGTCATCAGCATCTTCGTCAAGGAAAGGAGGCAAACTTCCCGTTATCCTTGTAATATCATCACCTGTTTTGTCAGCCGGAATGATGAATACTTCTTCTGTTTTTTCGTATTCTGTAGTCGTTGAACTAACAGTTATTTCTATTTTTGATTTTGCAACTGTCTGCCATTTAGCATATAAAGTCGTATCCTCTGTAATCTCCGTATTAAAATCAAAACGATTTTTCAGCTCACTGTCACTATACCAACCGATGAAAATATATTTCGTCTCTTTTGGGTCAGCACCACCGGAAAATGTATAATCAATTTTCGTAGGATTCGTTGGCTTCGTTGCTTTATGTCCGCTTTCTACAGAAGCTGCTGTAACCGGAGTTCCACCATTTGATACGAACGTCACCGTAAAAGTTTCGGCAGCCGGTGTTTCACCCGGATCCGTAAGCTGATCACAGCCAATAACCGAAAGCATTACAAAGATCGCAGCTATTGCAATTAAAAGCTTATAGTATTTTTTCATATAATAATTTCTCCTTAAAACTTCAAAGGACATTTTCAGGAGTTTAAAAACTCGACGATTTCAAACTCTCTCCTTGTATAATATAGTATTACACAGAAATGCCTGTTTTTCAACACGTAGATAAATTTGTTATCGGCAAATTCAGCCTATTCCTTTCTTAAAATACAAAGCCAAAAGCTTTCCAAAGAAAAATTGCGGAGAAAACGATATTATTCTCCGCAATAAATTACATATTTGTGCGGAGAATAACTTGACAAACTCCGCACTATGATAAAAAATAAATGCATGGAAGAGTATATCTGGCAAAATAACAAATGGCCCCACTTCACATGGGAACCACAAAAACTTATCTCACCGCTCCTTGAAGTTCATACAAACCAAGGTATTTTAGAAGGACAAATGCGTTCACTAGGCTTTGCAGTCCAGTCAGAAACTACTCTAAGGCGTTTTACACAGGAAATACAAAAATCATTCGAAATAGAAGGCGAGAATGTCAGCGACTATTCGCTCCGTTCTTCCATTGCGCGTCATCTTGGAATAGAAAGAATTATACTTGCAAGTGACGGACAGTTGGACAAGCCCCGTCCCAGAATTGACGCAATAGTCGACGTAATTACAGATGCTGTACATAACTGCCATACGCCACTTTCAATAGCACGCCTTTTTCAGTGGCATAGAAAGCTTTTTCCGCAAAACGCAAACGGAATGGCGTTCAATGGAATATACACAATAAGAACAGGGCAACTTCGTACAGACGAAGAAGGCCCAATGCGTGTAATAAGCGGCACTGGAAAAAATTATACCGTCCATTTTCAAGCGCCACCCGCAGAAATTCTTCAAAAAGAAATGGAAATGTTCTTGAAGTGGTTCAATTATTCAGATACAGAAACACATATAAACAGCGTGATAAAAAGCGCAATTGCTCATCTTTATTTTGTCACTTTGCATCCATTTGAAGACGGAAACGGAAGGCTCGCAAGAGCAATAGCTGACATGGCCTTGTGCAGGGGAGACAACTTCGATCACAATGATGTATGGGTCGTTGGAGAAGCCACCCCTTCTTATGGGCAAGAACTACGCTTTGACCACCTGTATTCCATGAGCGCACAGCTATGCAAAGAACGCCACGATTACTACGCTCAGCTGGAACATGCACAAAAGCAAAGCTCCATGGACATAACCGAATGGCTTTTATGGTATATAGGGTGCATGAATCGCGCCATATTGAACGTTCTTAAAGAAATTGCAGAAAGCCAAGCGCGAAAGCAGTTCTGGGAATATGCAGAAACTTGTGATATAAACGACCGGCAAAGAAAAATTCTAACAATGCTGCTGGACGACTTTCAAGGAAAGCTTACTTCTACAAAGTATGCAAAGATATGCAAGTGCTCACAAGACACAGCTACCCGCGATATAGAAAAGCTTATTACGGCAAGAATAATCCGCAAAGGAGAAGCAGGTGGCCGCAGTACAAGCTACGAACTTATAAGCAAGCTGTAGAATGCTAATCAATAAAAAAACTGCCGTCAACAAGCACACTAACGTACTCTGACAACCGGCAGTTTTTGATTATGCTCTTGTTGTTTTATTGTTTTGTGAAAACAATACCTTGAATAATAAGAGTATCTCCTGACAGCGTTCCTATCAAAACCTGTGGAGAGCCATTAACATATGCTGTCATCGTCACAGTCGATCCGTCAATAGTGTAGGTTCCTGTAACCGTTTCATACTGGCTCTGAGATGAGTATGTCATTGTAAAACTACCACTGGCAAATGTTATCCTGACTTGTACACCATTTTGATACGTAACCCAACTTCCTTTAAGCTTAAGTTCTCCACAACCAACACACACTAACATCACTGCAAAAAGCAGCACTGCCGCAATCGTAATTCTCTTTTTCATATACTACTCCTTCCATGAAATATGCAATTACACTCTTTATATTGTGTAATTACACTAATTATGTACGCAATTACACAATCTGTCAATTCTCAATTACACAACACGACTAAAATAAAGTCATGAATAGAAAAAACATTTCTTTTAAAGAACGCCTCACTGATGAACTGAACTATCAAGGAATTTCAAACAAAGACTTCGCGAATAAAGTAGGAATAAGCTCAAACACCCTGAACATGTATCTGTACAGAGGTTCTATGCCGTCTGCGGATATTGCGGTAAAAATGGCGCAGGTGCTTAACACAACGACGGAATATCTTGTTGCGGGAACTGACGACGAAAAACCTCTGCCGAAAAATGACACAAAATCGGACTGGCAAAAAAAAGAGATAAACATGATTGTTAATATGCTTTCTCCAAATCAGCTGGAACACTTTCTGGAAATTGCCCGCGCTTATAAGCAAGCTGTAGAATCGCCAAAAGCATAACTTTCCTTAAAAAAACCGATATGGTATACTTATACGCATGAAATTCAAGTTTTCTTCTCTTAGACCACTCGACTTCGTTTTTTTCTGCCTGCTTGTTGCTGCCGGGATTTTCCTCACAATAAACGGTCTGTCTAAATCAGGAAGCAAAGTTGTTGTTCTGGCTTGTGGAGTTCAATACGAATATGACGCTGATACTGATGGCACATATTCTGTGGAAGGAGAACTAGGAGAAACTACTTTCGAGATAAAAGAAGGCAAAGTCCATATAATCGACTCGCCATGTAAAAACAAAATATGCATCAATCAGGGCTGGAGCTCGCCTCTCGTCTGTTTGCCGAACAACGTTACGATTACGCTGCAAGAACCAGAAGGAGGATACGATGCAATTTCACAATAAGAAAAGAATTGCGTATCTTTCCGCACTGACGTTGCTTTTTTCATATGCGGAGCTGCTTTTGCCCAGAATAGTCCCGTTTTTCCGGCTCGGACTAGGAAACGCCGCTATTCTTATGGCTTTTGAAATGCCATTCCCAGCGTTCCTGCTGCTTTCTGTAATTAAAGCGATAGCTGCAAGCCTTATGGGCGGTACGCTTTTCTCTCCGTTTTTCATAATATCGTTTGCACAATCAGTTTCAAGCGCATGCCTTATGTCAGGTCTATACAGACTGAATAAAGCGTGCCGCGGAAAGCTGATGAGCTTGTACGGCATTTCTCTTGCTGGTTCTGCGCTCAGTGCATTTGTCCAGATATGGCTATGCAGCCTTTTCCTTGGCAAGGGAACTTTCTCGCTTTTAGGACCGATGATGCTTTTCAACACTGCGAGCGGCATAATAACGGCTCTTATAGCCGAGTTTATGAGCGCAGGAAAACAAAAGGCAGAACAAAGTGTGGAGAACGTTGTGTCTGACGATGCAGCCGCACAAGAAACTTCAGCCACGGCGACAAGCGACACATCCGCTTCCAAGCCCGCCGCAAAAAAATACAACCCCGCAGTTCAAATCTGCCTTGCCGCTGCAATTATCCTTGCATGCGCTGGAATCTTCTTTTTGGAAAGCATTCCTATACTTTGTGCGGCTCTTGTCATCTCTTTCGTCCTGCAGTTTTTCAGCGGACGCAAAATCTTCATTATTCCGCATATTTCCTTGTGGATTTTCGTGCTTGTTTCGAGCCTTCTTTCGCCCAACGGAAGAGTTCTGTTTTCTTTATGGAATTTCTCAATAACGGAAGGCGCGCTGTTTACCGGCATAGAAAAAGCTCTTAAGCTTTCTGCAGTAAGCGCACTGAGCCAATGTGCAGCTTCCCTCAGACCGCCGGAAAGCTCGCTTTTGGGACTTTCGCTTGCATATTACAGGACGCTCTCAGACCGCTTCAGAGACACAAAAGGCAATCCTGTAGCAAGACTTAAAAAAGTTCTGGAAAGTGATCCGGACAGCCTGCTGTAACAGAGCCCCCAGCAAGCCGCACGAAACTCAAATCACACCGAGCCAAGCACGCGACAACTCCCGCGTACCTGCGGCTCATTCCGCATCGCGGGTGACGGCATAAATCGCATTGAACGGATAAATAACCTGAATATCATCATTTAATCCGGACGAATAATAAAACTCGTTATCAGTAGTTATAAGGATAAAATCAAAACCGCTGTTATTGTACCACCACTCAACAGCCTTATCCTTGCCCATAACGAAAAGAGATGTGCTAAGAGCGTCCGCGTACAAACCACGCTCACAAATTATTGTCACACTTTCTAAATCATTTTCTACAGGATGTCCTGTTTTTGGATCAAAGATGTGAATGTATTTTTTTCCGTCATCACCAACAAAAAATCTTTCGTATCCACCGCTCGTAACAACGGCTAAATCAGCAATCTTGACAGTACAAACCGAGTCGCCACCCCACGGATTCTTTATCCCTACAACCCATTTGGAACCATCTGTTTTTTTACCGATTACCTGAACGTTTCCGCCCAAATCAAGCAGAGCCGATTTTATGCCGTGTTCCTTAAGGATGCGTATAATTTCGTCTCCGGCATAACCTTTGCCAACCGCTCCAAAATCAAGCTTCATACCTTCTGTAGTTTTTATTACAGCACCACCAGCAGTCTCTGAAAGCTCTGCCTGCGAAAAATCAGTATGTGAAAGGAGAGCTGTTATCTCTTCTTCGGACGGGATTCTGTATGATTCTGTCGTAAAACCCCATGCCGAAATAATAGGATAAAGCGCGGGGTTCAGCGCACCATTAGTAGCTTTGTACAAGCCGTTTGTAAACTCGAAAAGAAACGCCGTGTCATCACGCACAACCATAGATGCCCCGAAAGAGTGATTCAGCTTGTAAAGATCGCTTCCGCTTTTTGTCGTGGAAATAACATCTTCTATTGACGCCACCCTGCTTTTGGCTTCTTCAAGGGCAGCCTTCGCTTTTTTTTCTGAGCCATAAGCCTGAACCGTCATAAAAGTGTTCATTGCGTTAAAAGATTCTGTATATTTTTGTGGCTTGCAGGAAAACAAAAGCAACGAGGCAAAAATCACGACAAGAACTAAACAGGCATTTCTTTTCATGCGGAAAACTATACAAAAAAAATCTGAAATTTGCCATACAAAGCATAATTTTTTTATGATTTATAGCTTTAACAGTGTTATAATACTTACTTAATGACACCTTTTGCTAGAAGATTCAGAAAATCTCTGCCTGTTATAACCGTTGCAATTGTTTTTATTCTGCTTTCTCTACTTTCATTTTTTATCATTCAGAACAGCAAACAGGTTTATAACGAGCATCAGTCTCTCTCTATGATTACTCTTTCAGAGAAGATTACTAATCTTATGTACAATGACTCGATGCAGCATCTGTCAAAAGCTTATATGGCACGATCCCTTTTGCAGAAAAGCGGAGAAACTCTGCTTGAGAACCCTGAAACATACTCATTTCAATTCGAAAGGCTTAAATCTCCTTATATAACGGCTTTTGCATTTGCTCCTTCAGGGATAATAACCACAGTGTACCCCAAACAAGGAAACGAGTGGCAGCTGGGTTTAAATTATCAGCTTACGTTCCCTGACAAAGTTGATTTACGCCGCCTTGCAGAAATTGACAGCCCGCTTATGTTAGGACCGTATTCAACGCCTTCCGGAAAACAAGAGCTCGCAGCGATTATCCCTTTGAATGATTACGATTCATTCGGCGTTCAGCATTTTTGGGGAACAATTACTGTATGCGTGCAGTTCCCAGAAGTGTTCTATGAGATTGATTTTTCGGAAATAAACAAGCAGGGATTCGCCATGCGCGTCTGGAAAAACGATTCGCTCACTGGGGAAGAACGCACAATATACAATACGACTATTCCGATTGAAGAAGGCGTTCAATCGGCTAGCATGACTTTTGCGAAAGAATTTTTTGCTACTCCGTGGAATTTCACATTTGCTCCGCTCAAAAGCTTTTTTGAATCACCTGATTTTTACGCGATATCGATTCTTCTGTTCATCAGCGTTGTTGTCGTTTCCATTTTTGCATACGTGTTTGTAAAGAACATACAAGCTCTTGAAGAGAAAAAGCTTTACCAAATACAGGACAAACTGCTCCAGATTCAGGAGCACACAATCTTCAGCCTTTCCAACCTTGTAGAAAACCGTGACAGCGACACAGGAAACCATGTTCGCCGCACAAGTAATTATGTAGAGCTTATCGCGAAAAAAGCACAGGCATGCGGCTACAACAGCAACATTTTAACAGACCAGTACATTGAAATTCTGCGGAAAGCCGCCCCTATGCACGATATCGGAAAAATTATCGTTCCTGATTCCGTTCTGAAAAAACAGGGCAAACTTACAGCTGAAGAATTCGAACAGATAAAGCGCCATACAACGGAAGGTGGCCGAATTATTCAAGAGATTATAGCCCCTGTTCAGACACGGGAATATACACACATCGCAGTTGAAATAGCGACATCGCACCATGAACGCTGGGATGGAACAGGCTATCCGCACGGGCTTTCCGGCGAACATATCCCGATAAGCGCACGAATTATGGCTTTAGCCGATGTTTTTGATGCACTTACAACAGCACGATGCTATAAAGCACAAATGCCATTCAAACAAGCTATACAGATAATGGAAGAGGGAAAAGGCACACAGTTTGACCCGACCCTCATCGATATTTTCCTGCAGAATCAGTCAGAGCTTCAAGTTCTTCTTAGCAAAAGCACAATGAATTAACCAAGCAAGCCCATAAACGAAGAAAGCCTCCGGAAGTTTATACCCCGGAGGCTTTCTTTATCTTATTAACTTTATCTAATAATATCTTGTTTTTCTTACTTCCCTTAGAACACGTTCAACCTTAATCCGAAGCTGAGCTGCGGAATAATCGATTTAATATTCGATGCTTCGTTACTTGACTCAACATCGGTCGGGATGAACCATACCTGAACTTCGGTATAGAACGAAACCGCACTAAACGATGTTCTTCCCTTGAATGTGGCTTTCGGGAACTCTATCTGTCCAAGAACAGCGGAAAGGATCTGTGGCTTACCACTCTGCGTTTCCGTGAACATGGAGAAGTTCGCTCCCAATGCAAACGATGCATTAAGCCATGCAAAATCTGGTCCAAAGAAGTAGCTGAACGGTATGGATGCAATGTTTGCAAGAAGTTTTGCTCCGAAAACGTGTCCTCCGTATCGCATCTTCATCTGTTCTGCTTCAGAATCGAGCATATTGACCATAAAGTCATACTGGTTCTGCAGCATCTGACCATACTGGAACTGAAGTTTTACGTTATCATCGAAGAACGTGAGTCCTATACCTACATCAAACAGCGTAACACCCCATGCATGTGCATCAAGGTACAAGCCCTGGATGAACGATGGAATCTCGTAGTTTGACTTATCGCCGCTTCTTAATGCAAGCGTAACGCTCTTAAGAGCAACATCATCTGATGAAAGACCGGCGAACTCAATAGCGTCATTGTATCTTCCACCTTCTGTAGGCGTTATAAGCTTAACAGACGGAGTAGTCTTGTCTATTTGGAAGATTGTACGCGTTATAGCTGTTTCTCCGTTCACCATCGTTACACGGATAACCGCATGATGCATACCTTCGCCGAATTCACTTGTTTCTACACGGTATTTCCAATCTGGCTTTTTGCCAATGTACTGGAAACTCTTACCGTTATCCAAGCTTATCTCTATGCTTTCAAGCGACTTTTTCTCGATTTGCTTCCGTTCGTAACGGCTCGTCTCATCGGACTCAAGCGCCTCGAGATCAGCTTCGGAAAGGTTATAGCCTGCGTGTCCGCTAATATAAGGTCTGTCGATTGCGAAATCACCCATCGTGAATCCGTCAATTGTAACCCAAGGACCAGCGGATGTGTATGTAAAATGCTGTTCCGCTGAATATATAACAGCTCCGGAATTGAGAACTGTACGAACTACGTATGTATGAACACCGTCGGTAAGTTTTTCCGGCGTCAGCTCGAACATATAGTAACCTGTTTCGGTTATGCTTGTTGCCGCAGCTTCTTTTCCATCAACCAAAAGCGAAAGGTTCGTTATCTGTTCTTCGGTTTCTGCGTTTCCGTAGACGTTGAAATTACCGCTTGTATGCTCACCGTCAAGCGGATAGAGCAAGTTAAGAACAGCCGGCTCAACGCGGGTGTCTACTGATACGTTTCTTGAAACACGCGTTACGTTAAGAGCTGCGTCCACTCCTGTTACTTCAACATTGTACGCACCGTTCGGTAATGCAGAAATGTCAATTTCGCAGTTAAGGATTTGATCAATATCAAGCTCCCTATACGCAAGGTCCGCCGGAATCTCTGGCTGAGATGGATCCATATTACGTATTCTTACGTACAGTTTTTCAAGTCCTACGTTATCCGTCGTGTAACCGGAAAGTGACAGATTACCTGTCATGAAGCACGAATCATCCTTAGGAAGCTCCAAATTGATACTTGGAGCTGTATTGTCTATGTTAACAAGACTTGAATACAAGCCCTGAATGTCATAGTTATCCCATACTTTAAGGAAGACAACGTGCGTTCCGTCCTGAACAACGCGAGTATCGAGCGAATAGCTCCATTCCTCTTTACCAACTGCATCCTGCCATGTATTGCCGTTATCAATTGATATCTGGACAAGCTTAATGCCGTTGCCGTCCGTTGCTGTACCTGTAACTGCGATTCTTCCAGAAAGCGACTCATCGAGTGTCGGCGTTACAACAGCACCCTGCGGCTCTTCGCGAGATACTTTGATAATCTTTGTTACCGGATCTCCACGAACACCAAGGATATCTTCTGCGAATACAGTGATTGTATGCTCATTGTCCGCAAGTGACTCAATATCAACGTCAAAAGACCAGTTTGAAGCAGCTTGTTTGGAGCGTACTGGCGGAGCATCATCTATGCTGTACCATACATAAGAGTCACCATCATCATCATAGATAATACCCGATACAGAGAAATCGGTTATAAGAATCGTATCATCCTCTGGCAGATGGATTTCTACCCTAGGTTTATCCGATTCCAGATCGATAGAATACTGCTTTTCTTTATAGTCAGCGACGTTTCCAGCTGCATCAGTGAACGAGAAATAAAGTCCTGTAGAAAGCGGCGCTGTATCTGAACCGATGATAAGAGAATCAACAGTCTTGTCACCAAAGTCCAGAATAACCGGTTCACTTTCAGTATCAGGAGCAAATATGTCTTCGTCTTCTGTTGTATCGCTTCCCGCTGGTTTTTCCATAACTACTGGAAGAACAGCCTTTCCGTTTAAGATGCGTCCGTTATCTGTAGCGCGGACAACAAAAAGCGTCTTTCCGTTTACAGAAGCACCTTTTTCTGGCAGAACCGTTGTTACAACAGGAGCCTGAGTATCTTTAGCCATTGAAAGCCGTCTGAATGTTACTCTACCGGCTTCATCGGTAACACGCACATCAAGAGGAAGAAGTCCGTCCTGGAACGCTTTTATTGACGCTTCAATCTTGTATTCTCCATCCTCATTCTCTTCTATCTTCTTCCAGTTCTTACCGTCATAAATAGAATACTCAACAGAACGGATGCCGTTATCATCATGGGCTTCTATATCGATTGTAACCGTCTCCTGAAGCCATTCGTGGTTTTTAGGAGAAAGCAACCTTACGGAAGGAGCTGCCGAATCTGCCAGGAACGAAATTCTGCCTGACTCGTACTCAATACCTTCACTGTCTGTTACTAAAAGATAAACATCCTCGTAGAAGCCATCTTTGTCAGCATGCAGATAAACTGTCTTATCAGTTTTAGAGAACGAAAGTCCGTCTTGTGTACACTTAACTTCAACTTCGTATGGCGCTGAAACATTGACATAAGCATAGACATTCTCGCCTTTTCCAAGAATCTGCTTATATGTCTTGTCTTTTGGAAGAGTGTCTATCCAGTACACTTTTTCCTTGTCGTCAATGCCAGCTTCTGGAGCGGCACGAACAACGGAGATTGTTCCAGAAACGCTTGTCGTAATAGCTTTATCAACTATGAATATAGCGGTTATCTCCGTTGTAACGGCTTCCATATCCTTAAGAGGTATGTCCACCTCAAACTGATTTGGTATAGCTACACCGTCATCACCCATAACTTTCTGCACTTTTCCAGAAACAGGTGAAGATTCGCCAATTGTGTATGTACACGACGTAATAGGAAGCCCGGTTGAAACAAGAACTCTCATGCTTGCTGTCTGGTTCTTTGTTCCCGGTGCAGGAAGTTCTACCTGCATTCCTGATGTATATGCCCTGCCGTCAACAGAATCGATGACCAAAGAAACGTCTCCTGGTCTTATAATTTCTGTCTTAAGAGAGGCATTTTTGTTCTTTACGTCCGCAAGTTTTACTTCCGCGTTAGATTTTCCCGCTGGGAACAATTTGAACGGAATTGCACCTGCTTCCGGGTAAAGGAAGTCAACGTCCGTGGAAACAAGACTCTGTCCTGCTGCCATAAGTGACGTGAACGAAAGAACATCCTGATAGTAGCACGTAAAGTAAAGCTGCTCGCCTTCAATCCACTTGATTAACGGAGCTGCGGCTACCGGCGGTTTTGCTTTCGGGTCTTCCGGGTCTGGTTCTGGAAGCGGAGATACCTTCTTTACCGCAGCCGCTTTTATCGTCTTTTTACTGCTTGAATCTACAGAAGCAAACTCAATTATGGTTATGCCTTCATCAAATGAAGAAGACGGAAGCTCTACAAAGAAGTCTCCTGAACCGTACAGAGTAAGCTTTTTCCAGCCACCAATTTCATCAGCTGCTTTTATTATGCGGTACTCAACAGACATACTGCCTTCGTATTCGCCTTCATCTTTTATAGAGGCAGAAGAAAGGCTCTGTCTGTTCAGCCTTGCGCCGGAGCCAGCAACACGACCGCTTACGAAAACAGTCTTGAATCCGTCAAGAAGGGTCGTCTGGTCTATGATCATCTCTGGAGCCGGAACTTCTACTTTGAAAGTAAGGTTCTTTGACTCGTAAACAAGGTCTTTGTCTGTTGTTACAATAACTTTCGTCGGAGAAGAAAGTCCTGCTTTTCCAGTGGATGTAAGAACAATGCTGTTTCCCTGAAGCCGCACTTTCGCAAAGCCTTCATCCGGCTCCAGCCTTACGGAAACAGGCTTACCGCCAGTGAAATAACCGCTGACAGTCTTTGTGTCGGCAAACGAAATAGCTCCGTCCTCAATGGTGGAGTCAGAGAACACTATAGCGCTTGAATCTCTGTTCTTTGTAAGGTTTGTCCTGTAAACAAAGTATTTTTCCGTAACTGAACGCTCGTAAACGTCGATTGCGGTTACATCTACTTCGACAAGACCCCATGGTGCTGAATCGAGCGGAATATCGTACTCTGTAGTACCTTTTGAGTTCTTAAGAAGCTTTGTACCAGCATCATTACCGTTTATTTTCCAAGAGATTTCGGTTAGTCCACAATCACTTGTCGCAGTTCCTTTAAGAATACCGTTTCTTTCTGGATGAAGCTCCATACCAGGAACATATTCGGAATCTGTGTTCTTTCCGGAAATCTTCTCAGTTACAGTATCCATTGTAAGAGCAGGGGCTTTTCCCATAATCGAGAACGGGAAGCTCTCTGTTTTACCAGCGGTACCGTTTATGTCTACTGCGTAATATGAAAGCTTATGCTCACCAACGGAAAGTTCTTCTTCTTCCGAAAGAGAGGCAAATATGTCAGTAAAGAAAACGCCTTCCGTATTTACGACGTGCTCTTCGCCTTCCTTGTCAATAAACCAGTGAAGCTCTGAAACTCCGTCATCATCGGAAATAATACCGCGTAAATAGAATTCGTCCTCGAAAGAAGGACCTAATTTATCTTCAGGAATAATTTCCGGCTCTACAATCTGTACGACAGGAAGATCGGCTTCCCTATCAACAGGGATAACACGGCTTACTTTCGTAATGTTACCGGCTTTATCCTGAACAGTTATCGTAAACTTAACTTTCTTTTCTTTGGATTCACGGATATCGAATTCTTTGAACCAATATGGGTTTCCAGGGATAAGTTCGAATTCTCCGGATTCTTTTTCAAATTCCCATGAAAGTGATGAAAGTCCAATTATATCGTAGGCGGAACCTGCAATTTGGAACACGCCGTTTACGCTTTCATTTTCTTCCGGGGTAACGATTACGACTTCAGGTGATGTATTATCAACGAAGAACAAATATGAAGTAACACCGACCGAACCTTGCGTGTCTTCAGCGCGGAACCAGCAGACTTGCGCGCCATCTTCCAGTTCCCTTGTATCTACATTAAGTGAGAATGTCCACTTAACTTCACGCTTATCGTAATCTATATCTATTTCTTCAAACGTAGTACCGCCGTCAAGCGAGTATTCAAGCGTCTTAATGCCGTTACCATCATTTACTATACCTTCAAGCTTGATCTTGCCAGAAACAAGCTCGCCAACGGCATAATTCGTTATTTCCGTAACTGGTTGGGTTCTGTCCAGGTTCCATGTGGCGTATACAGTTTCACCACGCGTACCGTTTATATCAACACCGGTAACAGCGATTGTATGCAAACCTTCAGCCATTTTTCCTGTATTAAGGAAGTACGACCAGAATTCCTTTCCTTCTGCTCTTAATGGGCGTTCTTCATTGCCATCAAGAATAATCTCCACATAGCCGACCGAATCATCATCAACACATGTACCGACAATATTAAGATTGCCAGGAACTCTCATTCCTTCACGCGGATTCGTGATTCCAGCTACAGGAAGATCTGAATCTGGATCTATATATATATTGTATGGTCCGACAATTGTTGTGTTTCCACCTTTATCTTGTGCAGTGACCATTATGTTGTACTTACCAGGGCTTCTTTCTTCTATTGAAAAAGACTCCTGCCAACTGTCGAGATCTTCTACTGAAATTTCTTCAGACTCTTTCTTCCCAGAAGCAAATAATACACATGTTGATACCGCGAAGGCAAAAAGCACGCGCGCAAAGCTTTTTTTTCGCATAGTCATACCTCGAAATTTAAAGTTTCCCACCTGTACTATCGGCTAAATTTTGCTATAACTGAAGCATTTTGTAAAGGAAAAATATCTCTAAAATGTAAATTTCTAACGAATTCTTTAACAAATCCGCATTTATTTGACAAGAAGTTGGAAAATTCTGTCTAAATCGTCACGGCTGAAGTAATCAATCTGTACGGAACCTTTGTCCAAAGAACCTTTCAGCTGCACTTTCGTTCCAAGTGCCTCGATGAACTGTTCTTCAAGCGAAGAAATATCCGGGTCTTTTTTCTGTGTCTTTTTGGGCTTTGTTTTGACAGCCGCTTTACCACCGGCGTTCAATTCAGCCGCCTGACGCTCTGTCTCGCGCACGGACAAATCCTGCCCAAGAATACGCGCAAACAGAATACGCTGGTCTGCAGGGTTCGTAACAGAAAGCAACGCGCGAGCATGTCCAGCAGTTATTTCGTCGTTCGAAAGCGATGTCTGCATATCTTCCGGGAGTTTGAGCAGCCTGAGTGCGTTCGTCACAGTCGTGCGGTTTTTGCTCACACGTCGGGCAACTTCATCCTGCGTAATGCCGCACATATCCATAAGCTCACGGTAAGCAAGCGCTTCTTCAAGTGCGTTCAAATCCTCACGCTGAATGTTTTCTATAAGTGCAATTTCAAGCTTTTTTTCTTCCGAATAGCTTTGTACGCGGACTGGGACTTTCTTAAGCCCAGCGAGTTTTGCGGCCCTTGTGCGGCGTTCACCGGCGATTATGTAATAGTTTCCGCCGTCTGCCTTTTCAACAATAATCGGAGAAATAACTCCATGCTCTTTTATTGAATCAGCAAGTTCCTGCAAGGCATCCTTGTCAAATTCTTTTCTTGGCTGATGCGGGTTCGGCAACAGTTTATTTACATCTATTTCAATTTCGCCAGAAACATTTCCCTTAGCAGCTGTCTTTGCAGCGACTTCGGTACTAGATTCTTTTTCGGCTTCTCCCATAAGGGCGTCCAAGCCTTTTCCTAATCCGAATGATTGTTTAGCCACGGAGAATCACCTCCTCTGCAAGGCTCTTATAACTTTTCGCGCCCTGACAATTGGGGTCATATTTACAAATAGGGATTCCATGCGACGGAGCTTCTGAAAGACGGACGTTACGCGGAATAATCGTGTTGAAAACCGAGTCGCCAAAATATGCTTTTACCTGCGTTACGACTTGCTGCGCAAGACGAGTGCGTGAATCGTACATCGTGAAGAAAATGCCGCCTATCGTAAGGTTTGGATTTATTGATTTCTGAACTTTTTTTACAGTCTTCAAAAGCAAAGTAATTCCTTCGAGCGCAAAATATTCACACTGCATAGGGATAAGAACCGCATCTGCCGCAGCAAGGCCGTTAAGCGTAAGAATGCCAAGTGACGGAGGGCAGTCGATAAGAATATAGTCGTACTGATTTTTTATCGGCTCCAAGCTTTTTTTAAGGAAGAAATCGCGCTCTTGCTGCCCAACAAGCTCTATTGCCGCACCGGAAAGGTCGATAGAAGCTGAAATTGCGTCCAAATTGTCAACAGCTGTATGTCTTATGACTTGCTCGACAGAAGCCTGTCCCGCCATAAGCTCATAGATTGTGGGCTTTCCTTTTGAAAGTCCTACACCAGAGGACATGTTCCCCTGTGAGTCAAAATCGACAAGCAATACTTTTTTTCCAGCTTCGGCTAAATACGCACCTATATTGATGGCAGAGGTTGTTTTGCCTACTCCGCCTTTCTGGTTTACAAAAACGTAGATTTTTCCCATACAAAATAGTATATCATTTTTTTTTCTTTAAGTATATATTGTTTCTATGACCGATATTCAGGCAATCGTAGAATCACTTCCTGCCCACATTGTATATGCCGCAGGAAACTACAGAGACATTCAGATAAGCAAAGCCGTAGCCGGCGATCTTATGAGCGATATTCTTGTTTCCGTAAGTTCCGGATATCTGCTTGTGACGAGCTTAGCAACCGAGCAGGCAGTGCGGACAGCTGATATAGCATGTGCCGTCGCCGTACTGCTTGTAAATGACAAGCTGCCTTCCGCCGGTATGAAAACTCTTGCCGAAGAAAGCGGAATAACGCTGCTTGCGACTCCTCTCCCGATGTACGAAGCTTGCATCGCACTGAACAAACTTGGTTTGTAGACCGAAGGCAAAAAATGGCGTTTCTTTTGCAAAGCGACGATGTTCTGACAGCCGTCATGTCTAAACCAACAGGCAATACAACAAGCTCTTGTGGCGTTCCAAACGGAGCTGTCCGCGCAAAAGTTAAAATCCGAAAATCAGGCGAAATTTACCGCACCGAAACAACTGCCGGAACGCAGGTTTTTCACGGAAAACTGGACCGCACCGAGCTTGAAGACTTTTTCGCCGCCAACATTCCATCTGCTTTCAAAAACGCTGTAATAGAAACAACGACAGAAACAATCACGATTCTTGCAAACAAAAAGGGAAAATGTACCGTTCTGAGGAAGAAGAAAAACGCCTTGCCAGACTCTAAGCTTGGAAACGCACCACTTTCATCCGCTGAAATGTTGGCGGCGGGCAGAGCAATGCATCTTTCACAACCGCATGACAGACAGAAAAACTATCTGCTAAAAGAGGGCACGCCCGTAAACTTCCTTGTCCGGCTTGGCATAATGACAAAAGACGGCAAAGTTCACGCGCAAAAATACAGCAAATTTCGCCAGATTAACCGTTTTCTTGAATACGTTGACGATATTTTGCCGGAACTGGTGGCTCGCGCGGAAAGCCAAGAATCCAGCGCCCTTAAAATCGTTGATTTTGGCTGCGGTAAGTCATACCTGACGTTTGCTGTTTATTACTATCTGACGGCGATAAAAGGACTAAAAGCGCATATCACGGGAATCGACCTGAAAAAAGACGTTATACTGCACTGTAAACAGCTCGCATCAGACTGTGGCTACAAAGGCATGGAGTTTATTTGTGGCGATGTTGCCGATTTCAAGGGCGACGAACATCCAGATCTTGTGATAACGCTTCATGCATGCGACACGGCGACGGATTATGCGCTTTCATATGCCGTCAAAAATGAAGCGAAATGCATCCTTTCCGTGCCATGCTGCCAGCATGAGCTTAACAGCCTTTTAAAAAAGCGCGTGCCGGACGACGCTTTTTCCGCGATGTTCAAATATGGCATTATAAAAGAAAGGCTTTCCGCGCTCGCCACCGACGTTATGCGAGCGGGAATTCTGGAAAAATGCGGCTACAGTACGCAAATACTAGAGTTCATCGACATGGAAGATACTCCCAAGAACTTGTTGATTCGCGCCATAAAACGCGAAACGCACGCAAAAACCGGCGAAAACGCTCACCAGTCCGCCCAAAACACGACAGAAACCACAGGACTCGATGCTCTTAAATCCGCGCTAGGTCAAACAATCACGCTCGAAAACCTGCTGCAGCAGTGAGTTTCGAGTCGTTTCGCGCCGGGCTGTAGCACCTTTAGTTCCTGCGCGGAACGGGCAGTTCAATGACCGATCCGCGCAGGAATGAGGCGGATGAGCCGAAGTGCGTAAGACCGGAAAACTTTTATCCGCTTCGCACCCAAAAAATCCCCTACTTCATTTTTTTAAGAACACCTGATACAATTCCCCATTATGACAGACATAGAGATTGCACAGCAAAACAAAATGGACCCGATTGTTGATATCGCAGCGAAAATCGGGCTTACAGAAAACGATATAGACCTGTACGGAAAATACAAAGCTAAAATCACCTTAAAAAAGATACGCGAGTTGCAGAGCAAGGGCAAAAAAGGAAAGCTCGTTCTTGTTACTGCTATTACGCCTACGCCAGCTGGAGAAGGAAAATCCACAATTTCGGTAGGACTTGCAGACGGTATGCGCCGCATCGGGAAAAATGCGATTCTTACACTTCGCGAGCCTTCTTTGGGACCGTGTTTCGGTATTAAGGGCGGTGCTTGCGGTGGTGGATATTCGCAAGTAGTTCCGATGGAAGATATAAACCTTCATTTCACAGGCGACATCCACGCCATTTCAATTGCGACAAATCTTATCGCCGCTCTTATAGACAACCACATTCATCAGGGAAACCAGCTTGGAATTGACCCGCGCACACTTACTTGGAAACGCTGTGTCGACCTGAACGACCGCGCATTAAGAAAGGTTATCATCGGTCTTGGCGGCGCGACAGAAGGCGTTCCGCGTGAGGATGGTTTCAACATCGCCGTAGCGAGCGAGGTTATGGCTATAATTTGTCTTTCACGTACTATTTCTGAGCTTAAAAACCGTCTTAACAAGATTGTAATCGGCAAAAACTATGCCAAAGCTCCTGTATATCTGGAGCAGCTTGGCATATCAGGTGCAGTTGCGGCTTTGCTCAAAGACGCAATCCGCCCGAACCTTGTGCAGACACTCGAAAAAACCCCCGCGTTCATTCACGGCGGTCCGTTCGCAAACATCGCGCATGGATGCAACAGCCTTAACGCCACCGAATGTGCGCTTGCCCTCGGTGACTACGTTGTTACAGAAGCTGGTTTCGCAGCCGACCTTGGCGCAGAAAAGTTCTTCGACATTAAGTGCCGCACAGCAGGGCTTACACCAAGCGCTGCTGTCATTGTAGCCACAGTCCGTGCGCTCAAAATGCACGGTGGCGTTAAAAAACCTGACCTAGCAAAACCTGATACGGAAGCATTGGCTCGCGGTTTCTGCAACCTTAAGGCGCACATTGGAAACCTTAAGAAGTTCGGCGTTCCAGTAGTCGTCGCCGTGAACAAGTTTGTGACAGACGCGAAAGAAGAGACGGAGCTGCTTATCTCTCTTTGCGAAAAAGAGGGCATTAAGGCGATTCTTTGCGAAGGTTGGGGAAAAGGAAGCGAAGGCACAGTGGAACTTGCAACGGAAGTTTGCGCCATTTGTGACGCAGGAAAGTCGGATTTCCACTTGCTCTACCCGGACTCCATGAGCCTTGAAGAGAAAATCTATACGATTGCGCATGAAATGTACCATGCAGCTGAAGTAACTTTCTCCGCCGAAGCAAAAAAGCGGCTTTCGGACTATACGGCGCAGGGTTATGGAAATCTGCCAGTCTGCATGGCAAAGACGCAGTATTCGCTTTCGCACGACAAGTCGCTGCAGGGCGCGCCGGAAAACTATTCGTTCCCGATACGCGACGTAAGGCTTTATGCGGGTGCGGGCTTTATTGTACCGCTTTCGGGCGACATAATGACGATGCCGGGCTTGCCGAAAACTCCGGCGGCACACACGATAGACGTTGACGACGACGGTGTAATTTCCGGACTGTTCTGATTGTTCGCACAGGAACGCACTTCGCGCGCGCTTTCTGTCGCTTGTCCATTGTTACCGTCAATTTCGATATTTTTTTCTCTTTTTCGCGTAAATTTCCATTTCGCCTATTGTTAAATTCGACTTTTCTCCTTAATATAGGAATATTGCAGTTTATCTGTAATTTGGAGGACTTATCATGAAAAAAACTCTGATTGCAGCAGTTCTCATTATGCTTGCTGCTTCTCTGGTTTTTGCAGGCGGAAAAAAAGAAACCCCAGCAGAAACAACAAACAAAACATTCCATATCGGTATTGTAACCGGTACAGTTTCTCAGTCAGAAGATGACCTTCGTGGTGCTGAAGAGCTCATCAAACGCTATGGAAAAGCAAGTGAAGGCGGAATGATCCAGCACATCACTTATCCAGATGACTTTATGTCACAGCAGGAAACAACAATCTCTCAGATTGTTGCTCTCGCTGATGACCCACTTATGAAGGCTATCGTTGTTAACCAGGCTGTTCCTGGAACAACAGAAGCTTTCAAGCGCGTTAAGGAAAAGAGAAGTGACATTCTCTGCTTCGCTGGTGAGCCACACGAGGATCCAGGAGTTATCCAGACAACAGCAGACCTCGCTGTAAACTCAGACTTCATTTCACGCGGATACACAATCATCTGGGCTGCAAAGCAGATGGGTGCAAAGACATTCGTTCATATTTCTTTCCCACGCCATATGTCATACGAGACACTTGGTCTTCGCCGCAAGATCATGGAAGCTGCTTGTAAGGACCTCGGTCTTGAATTCGCTTTCGAGACAGCTCCAGACCCAACATCAGACGTTGGTGTTGCAGGTGCACAGCAGTTCATCCTTGAGAAAGTTCCACAGTGGGTTCAGAAGTACGGAAAAGACACAGCTTTCTTCTGTACAAACGATGCTCATACAGAGCCACTTCTTAAGCAGCTCGCAGCTTACGGCGGAATGTTCGTAGAAGCTGACCTTCCTTCTCCTCTTATGGGATATCCGGGAGCTTTCGGTATCGACCTTACAGCAGAAGCTGGCGACTTCCAGAAGATTCTCAGCAAGGTAGAGAAAGTTGTTGTTGAAAAAGCTGGCGCAGGCAAGTTCGGTACATGGGCATTCTCATACGGATTCTCTGTATCAGCAGGTCTTGGTGAGTATGCAAAGCGCATCATCGAAGGAACAGCTTCTTTGAGCAAGATCAGCGACTTCTACACAGCTCTTGGTGAATACACACCAGGTGCAAAGTGGAACGGTGGAAGCTACATAGATGCTAACACAGGCGTTCGCGCAAAGAACCACGTTCTTATCTACATGGATACATACATCATGGGTCAGGGCTACCTGCCAACAACAGAAGTTGAAGTACCAGAGAAGTACTACAACATCAAGTTCACAGACTAGTCTAATTTAATGCTGGTGCAGCGGCTGCCTTTCCGGTGGCCGCGAACGACGCACCAAACGCAACAGGAAGGGCTGACTTTTCGGTGGAACAAAACTGCCACAGTCGCCCTTCTTTTTGTGTACATTTCTAACAAGAGGCTTTTAGCACGCCCCTAACATTAAAACTATGGAAGAAAAACCTTTACTTGAATTACAGAACATCACCAAAGATTTTTCTGGAACGGTCGTTCTTGAAGACGTAAGCTTCTCCCTTAAAAAAGGCGAGATTCTTGGTTTGGTCGGAGAAAACGGAGCCGGAAAAACAACGCTTATGAGTATTCTCTTCGGAATGCCAGTTATTGCAGAAACCGGAGGATTCGGCGGAAAAATCTTGCTTAACGGTGAGGAAGTTCATTTTGCTTCGCCATTCGATGCCCTCGATGCTGGTATCGGCATGGTTCATCAGGAATTCTCTCTTATTCCCGGCTTCACGACAACAGAAAACATAATGCTCAACCGGGAAATTACAAAAAACAACATTATAGCGGATATATTCGGTCCAAGACTGAGCACACTGAACCGCGCGGAAATGAAAAAAAGCGCGGAAGAATCTGTTGCGCGGCTTGGCGTTGAAATAAACAGCGAAACAAAAGTTTCGGATATGCCGGTCGGTCACAAGCAGTTTGTTGAAATTGCGCGCGAAATAAGCCGCGAGAAAGTAAAACTGCTCGTTCTTGACGAGCCGACCGCGGTTCTTACTGAATCCGAGGCAGAAATCCTTCTTAACGCAATAAAAAAACTTGCCGCAGCAGGAATCGCGATAATCTTCATATCACACCGATTGCGCGAAGTCACAGAAATCTGCGACCGCGTAGTTACGCTCCGTGACGGTAAATCAATACGCGACGTAGCCACAAAAGACACGAACATCAACGAGATTGCAGAATCTCTCGTCGGTCGCGAGATTTCAAAGTCTACAAAAACTGAAGCCAGAAAGCTCGACACTCCGGAAGTTCTTTCGGTTGAGCATCTTTGGGTCGATATGCCTGGCGAAACAGTGCGCGATGTAAGCTTCAAAGTAAAAGAGGGCGAAATTTTCGGTATCGCAGGTCTTGCCGGACAAGGCAAAATCGGCGTTCCAAACGGAATTATGGGCTTGTATCCCGCAGGTGGAAACATCCTTTTCAAAGGCGCCCCGATAGAGCTCAACAACCCGAAAGCCGCGCTTAACTCCAAGCTTGCCTTCGTTTCAGAAGACCGGCGCGGCGTAGGACTGTTGCTTGACGAAAGCCTCGACTGGAACATCGCGTTCACAGCGATGCAGAGCAAGGACATGTTCTTAAAATCGTTCCTTGGCGGGCTTATTAAGTTAAGAGACGACAAGGCGATGAAAGAAGCTGCTCAAAAGTACATAGACCTTCTTGAAATTAAGTGCAACGGTCCGGAGCAGAAAGCACGCGAGCTTTCGGGCGGAAACCAGCAGAAAGTTTGTCTTGCAAAAGCGTTCTGCCTTGAACCGGAATTGCTCTTTGTTTCCGAGCCGACCCGTGGCATCGACGTTGGCGCAAAGCAGATTGTTCTTGACGTTCTTAAGGAACGTAACAAAACGCAGGGAACTACGATTGTCATGGTTTCCAGTGAGCTGGAAGAGCTTCGTTCTATTTGTGACAGAATCGCAGTTGTCTGCCACGGAAAGATAGCGGGTATTCTTTCACCAGACGAGAACCCGACCGAGTTTGCGCTGTATATGTCCGGCGAAAAAGGGAACATATAGGGAGGCATTATGAGCGATTCTATTTCTACAGAAAAAACTGAAAACGAAAATAAATTTGTTGCAAAATGCAAGGCGCTTGTAAAGAACTTCGGATGGCCACGCATCATAATTGCGCTGTTCCTCGTCGTGCTTTTTATAATCGCGCCGTTCGTCAAAGTAAGTATTGCAGCGTCAATATCAGACATCTTCAACCGCTTCGGTATGAACGCGCTTCTTGTTCTTGCAATGGTTCCGATGATTCAGTCTGGCTGCGGTCTTAACTTTGGTCTTTCGCTCGGCGTTATAGCCGGACTGCTTGGCTCAACAATCGCAATGCAGATTGGTCTTACAAGCTGGGGTGGAATCTTCGGCGCAATGCTTCTTTCCATTCCGTTCGCCGTTCTTTTCGGCTGGCTTTACGGCTTGCTGCTTAACCGCGTTAAAGGCGAGGAAATGACAATCGCCATGTACGTCGGTTTCGCGATGGTTATGCTTATGTCTATCCTGTGGCTTATCCTTCCGTATTCAAGCGAGAACATGGTTTGGGGTTACGCCGGAAAGGGTCTTCGTACAACAATCACGCTCGACGGCTTCTGGAACAAGCAGCTCAGCAACTTCCTCGCCATAAAGATTGGTGAAAACTTCACGTTCCCAACCGGAATGATTCTTTTTGTCGCGCTCTGCTGCGTCATTATGTGGGTTTTCATGCGGAGCAAGACAGGTACTGCAATGACGGCTGTTGGCTCAAACCCAGATTACGCGCGTTCAAGTGGCGTAAACATCAACAAGATGCGCACGATGAGTATCATCATCTCCACGATTTTTGGAGCGATGGGTATTCTTGTTTATCAGCAGAGCTTCGGCTTTATCCAGCTGTACGGCGCGCCGCTTTACATGGCGTTCCCTGCAGTAGCCGCAATCCTTATCGGTGGTGCGTCAATCAACAAGGCATCAATCCTTAATGTCATCATCGGAACAATTCTGTTCCAGGGCATTCTTACAATGACGCCATCCGTTATCAACAGTATTTTACAGACGGATATGTCGGAAGTTATTCGTATCGTAATTTCAAACGGTATGATACTTTACGCACTTACACGTAAAACAGGAGCTAAAAAATGAGCACGATAAAAACAGCATCTCCATTAAGAAAGGCAGGCTCATTTCTTGCGAACAACCTTGTCGCTGTCCTGTTCCTTATTCTTACGATAATCTCAATCCCGGTCTCCGGTTTTTCCGCGACCTACATCGTAAACGAAATACTCTCACGCATTGCGCGTAACTCATTCCTCGTTTTCTCGCTTATCCTGCCAATCATGGCTGGTATGGGAATTAACTTCGGTATGGTTCTTGGCGCAATGGCTGGTCAGATCGGACTTATCTTCGCTATGGACTGGGGTATTTCTGGCATTCAGGGACTCGTCTTTGCGTCGCTTATCGGTACGCCAATCTCAATTTTCCTGGGCTGGATCGCGGGTTCAATCCTGAACAAAGCACGCGGTCGCGAAATGGTCACGAGTTACATCATCGGATTCTTCTTCAACGGTTTGTATCAGTTCGTAGTTCTCTACCTGTTCGGTTCCGTTATCCCGATGCGCAACAAGGCAATTTACCTTTCACGCGGATACGGCGTAAGAAACACGGTTGACCTTTCATCAGTCCGCCAGGTTCTTGATAACACGCTTTCATTCAACATCGGACCGATTCACATTCCGCTTCTTGCGTACCTTGTAATCGGCGTTCTGTGCGTGTTTATCATCTGGTTCAAAAAGACGAAGCTCGGTCAGGATATGCGCGCTGTAGGTCAGGATCAGGTTGTGTCGAACACAGCCGGTATCGCGGTCGAGAAAACACGCGTTATCTCAATTATCATTTCAACGGTGCTCGCCTGCTTCGGACAGATTATCTTCCTGCAGAACATGGGTAACATGAGCACATACAACGCCCACGACCAGACAGGATTCTTCGCCGCCGCTGCTATTCTTGTTGGTGGTGCAACAGTCACAAAAGCGACAATCCCGAACTGCTTCATCGGCGTTCTGTTGCTTCACCTTATGTACATCGTTGTACCAAGAGCGGGACAGAACATCTTTGGCGACGGTAACATCGGTGAATACTTCCGTCAGTTTATCGGCTACGGAGTTATCGCACTCTCGCTCGTAATTCACGCATGGCGCACAAAACGTCAGGCTGAGCATAACCGCGAGGCATTGCACACAGCCGCAGAAGGAGAAGCAAAATGAAATTCAACAAAAAGATAATTGCACGCTCCGCGCTTGTCGTGCTGTATTTGACGCTTGCCATCGTGATGTTCCTTACAGGACGCACACACACGATTCTTATAGACAACAAGGGCGATGAAGCCGGAACTTACAAAGCTGTAAAGGGCATGGTAGTTTCTGTGGACAAAGGCGAGCCGGTTGAGTTCTACAAGGGCGACAGGGACAAGTTTCCTGTTAAGTCACAGAAACACACGATAGACATTGAGTTCTTCGATGGTTCCGAACCAGTTACGTTCACTGTGAATATACCTGTTACCTACGATTACGTGTTGCTCTCAATCCCGAAGTATTTAGCCGGAATTGAGCCTTACATGGAAGAGTTCGATATCTACGCATCGAACAAAGCCGCCGCCGCCGCATTAGCAGACGACGAATAATAGGAGTTAGTAGGGGGCAGCCGCCCCCTCGCTTCAGCCTCCTCGACCGCCGTTAACGGCGGTCTGCGGTGGCTTTCGCTACCCCCACTGGGGCGCTTGGAGGAAAAATGAAAAGAAAGAGTTTTATATTTTTAATTTTAATTGCAATTGGTAGTTTTTGCTTTGCACAAGGACATTCAACACCTTGTAATTTGATTTACCCTGATGATTTATGTAAAGATTCTTTTATTCTTCAAAAGAAAACTATAAATATTTCTCAAGGAAGCAAAGAGGATTTCAAAAGTGAAGTAATCCTTGATGTAGTAAATGTGAAAGAATCTACTGTAAGTACATTTGTATATATAAACTTTTTTGGTCCAGGAAGATGGGATTTAGAGGAAGATTGTATTTCTGTCTATATTAATGATAAATTCGTAAAAACTGTTAAAGATACTTATGAAGACGGTGATAAATATTTATTTGAGATGACAGTTCCTTCTGGATATTTTAAAATAAAATACATTATAGAACATAGTGGCCGTGAAATTTCTGGACAACATTATTGTGAGATATCGAATTATTTTATAAAAAATTGGAATGTATCTGACAGTTATTCAGAAGAAATGTTTATTTCTCTTTATAATGATATTATTTCATTTGATG
>JAFZVC010000014.1 GCA_017618015.1 Spirochaetaceae bacterium | reverse complement strand
TGAGCGCAAAATCTTCGTCATAGGCAACGCCGTTTACTACGGCTTTCGCATGAAGCGTATATGTTACACCATCAAAAATCTTAAGGTTAGAAGGGATGGTGACCGCACCGTAGCCGACAAGCGACACACCTTGCAATGTCGTAACAGAATCGCCGCTGCAAAGCAGATCGAAACTCCAGGAGATGTCGTCCGCAGCCGGTATGACCGTGTTTCCGCCTTTTGTGACGGCTGCTGTAACTGTGATAATTGAACTGGGTACGATGTTCTCGTCCTCGCACGAGAGCGTAACGGCGTAGTCAAAAGCATTGCTTATACTGCCACCGCTCGCCTCAAGTGCTGCCTCAACGTTCGTGCCAGAACCAGAGGCAACAACAGCGTAGCCTTCATCACAGGTGAATATATTGCTGATTAACGAAGAATCAAGCCCGCTTTTTGCGGCGAATCCACTCGTGAATACGTGAGGCGCATTGTATCCAGGCTTGGTTCCTGTTATAACGCCGATTCTGCTGTCCGGGTCGAGCGCGCCGACGATGTTTATTTTTTTATTCTCATAAAGGAAAATGTTGTTTTCCACTGCATTTGAACCGGAACCCTTCGTGTTGCCGGAAATGATGACTTTTCCCTTTACGTTGAGAGTACCACTGTTGAATATGCCCCCTCCGTTACTGTTGCTCGGACAGGCATTGCCGGTGATTGTGCAGTTTGAAAGCGTTACTTTTGCGTTGCTTTCAATATGAATTGCACCCCCAAGTCCTGCAGAAGGAGCGCCACCTGTTATCGTAAGGTTTTCGAACGTAAAAGGAACTGGAACCCTTATATCGAAAACCTTACTCGATGAACCACTGACGGTAACTTGGTTACGCATCGGCCTTATCGTAATAGATGACGCCTTGTCACTGAGATAACTGCTTTCTGCGAGAGAGACTGAAGCCGTGATGTCGGACATGAGCCAGATTATGTAATCCTTGTCGCTCTCACCCGTAACGTTGATGCGCCTCAAAGCCTCGTCTATGGTCTTAATCGGGTAGTATGGCGTACCGCTGTTGCTGTCGATTCCATCAGATTTGACGAAGTAGTTCGTCAGTTTGAATCTTTCTGTAAGGGCGGACGTGACGGTGAAAGTTCCGTTGTTTATTGGGCTGTTCGAGCCGCTGCCGTCCCATACGTTCGTCGTCATGTTGTCGTAGACGGTTATTTCCTGCATCGTGGCGTACACGAGCACATTACTTAAGTAAAAGCTTATTGTAACCGAATAAACGCCGCTCTTTATACCGGTTCCGCGAATGCCGTTTGCGCTGGTTGTGACATGGGTGCTCCACTCGGTTTTCTGCTCCGTGCTTACTGGCTCAGCGGTAACACTGTCATAAATAACCGTATCACCAACAGGGGTGAAGTTTAGATCGATGTTTCCGGTTCTGATTGTTTTTGGCTTTATCTCTATTGTTATATCGGAAGTTACTTCCGAAAGCGGCTGGCTGAACGTATAAGAGCCATCCATTACTTTTACGTAATTCGTGTCGCTAGCTTCTTTTTTCTGTAGTTCGACCGTAATTGTCCATATTTTACCGAGCGTGAGAGGGATGGAGAATGAGGGTGAGGTTGTGGTTACGCTCACTGGTTCTGTCACATCTGGCGCGGTAGCTGTAACGATATACTGTTTGTTGGTGTAGGCATGTGACGGCATTGCGGAGCGTCCGGCGCTCCGTGTTTCGTATGGATTATGAATTCTGCCCGTAACCGTTATGGTTCTGTTACTTTCGTTTGAAGGAGCCGCTGTCTCACAGGGCGCGACCTGGCTTTCCGCAACGTCGGAAAAAAGGTTGTCGCATGAGAATGACATGAAAAATGCGATGAGCAATAGTGCCAGAAAACTTACAACTTTTATGTTCCGCAACGTTTTTGACTTCATATTATCATTTTAACACGAAAGTACAGCTATTTCAATGTTGAACATAAAAAACTACACAACTTGAACAAAAATCTTTATATGATTATTATACATACATTATGTTAGACTATAAGTTTATTAAGGATAACCTTGATGCGGTCAAGGCAAACATAAAAAACCGCAACATGACTGCCGACGCAGACGAAGTTGTGCGCCTTTACAACAAACGCACTGAGCTTGTTACTGCTTTGCAGGAGCTTCAGAC
>JAFZVC010000109.1 GCA_017618015.1 Spirochaetaceae bacterium | reverse complement strand
TGAACTGACCCCCAAAAGTTAGACACTTTTGGAGGTCAGAAAATGGGATTTACAACTCAGTACCCGATTGACTTGAGGGTAAAGGTTCTATCAGAATACAAACAGGGAAAAGTCGGATATAGAACCATAGCTAAGAAGTTCGGGCTGGAACGAGATACCGTGAGGTATTGGGTTCTGAAATCAAATTCCGATAAAAGCGCGCTTATGGATACAAAGAACAAGGAGTCTGTTCCAGAGGAAACGAAGGATATCGAGTACTACAAGACTGAAGCGGAATACTGGAAGGCTTATGCAAAGAAGCTTGAAGCAATAAGATTTCCGGAAAGTAAAAAAAAACAGCAATCGAAACGATCAAAGAATTGCAAAAGAGAGGACACGCAATAAAACTTCTTTGTAAGATTGCGGGCATAAGCCGGGCTACTTTTTATTACAGGAAGGATAACACAAGGAAAACTGACAAAGACCTTGAAACACTGGAGATGATAAAAAAGCTGCCTGAAAAACAATTACGCTATGCAGGAGCAAAGGCAAAAGCACATTACCTGAAACTTCAGTTTGGCGTGAAAATGAATCATAAACGGATTCTGAGGGTATCAAATCTGTATGGGATTCATGTTGAGAACCGTGTAAGACGGTTCCCTAAGGGATATTATCAGACCTTGAAGGAGAATGAGGCCAATCTGCCGAGGAATATTCTTAACAGGGATTTCTCAGCAGATAAACCGCTGCAGAAACTTGTAACTGATATCTCATACTTCAAAGTAAAAAACGGCTGGTTATATCTTAGTGCCGTAATGGATTTATACAACAATGAGATACTGACATTCAGGACGTCAAATCATGCTGATTCAGATCTCGCTGTTGATACAATAAACAGTCTGTGTGACACATATAATATTTCCAATGCTTTGATTCATTCAGACCAGGGAAGCACTTATAAAGCGTCAGAATACAGAAGGCTGCTGGAAGAGAAAGGTTTTATACAGAGCATGAGCCGTGCAGGCAACTGCTGGGACAATGCCTGTATGGAACATTTTTTCGGGACATTGAAAGCTGAATCGGGCTATTATAATGTTAATAGGCAAGGTCTGCTTTCATACCAAATGATGGAAGAACTGATTACAGATTTTATTCAGTTCTATAACAAAGACCGCATACAAAAAAAATTAGGCTGGAAATCTCCGAGGACTTTCAGCCTAAAATGTGCGTAATAACTGTCTAAAAAAATGGGGTCAGTTCAGGGTTGAGTCGAGGGGGGAGACTTCCCCCCTATCTATTATCTTTCGGAGAACGAGAAAAGCGGAATGGTGCTCGTCACTTCATCAGAGTCGGGGCGCACGTTCTGCCAGTTAATATGAATCTTTCCGAAAGTATATGAAAAATCCCAGTCAGGAATCGGTTCCGGCTCAACAGTCAGGTTATCCTGCCAGAAAGTCTTGTTTGCATCGTCTGGAAGTGCGAACGGATCGATATCAGTTTTGGTGAAAGTCACAAAATCAGTATCCCTGGCTATATCCTCCACCAAATAATTGTAGGCGATATGCCCAATTCCGGTGTCATAATCAGAAATGCCGTAGTTTTCGTAAATATCCTCGGCGGTACAGAAGTATTTTCCGTTGATAAGCTCATAGTTTCTGAGTCCTAAACAGTCGTACTCGCTGAACCTGTGCTCGTATATTTTGTTTCCGTTCCAGTCCATCTCAAAGGCTAGGTAATAATGATCCGTATCGATATACTCCCAGTATTCATCTGGGGATAATATCTGTCCAAAGAAAGCGATGCCGTCTGACGAAACTTTGCATTTAGGATAGGTATAAAAGCTATGCTGTTTTGGGAAACCTTTTAAGTCGATGTCCATCTCATAGCTGCTTTTAAACGTTCCGTCCGCGGAATATCGTGCTATAAGTGTCGTGTCGTCGTCTTCCTTTAGGATGCTTACGACGAGATTATTTTCTGAAGCGTTCAAATCACAAGCCCTGATGTCTGAATTGAAGTGTTTGTACGCCCATATTTTGTTCTTATCCAAATCTTTTGAGAACTGAATGAAAGCCTGCTTCTCAGCGTAAGTGCCAGTTTTCATGCTGAAGTAAACATTATCGCCGGTGACTGCGAGCCCTGACAGCCAATCGTTTTCATCAGTATGATTCGTAACAGAGTTTATAAGATTGCCGTCCAAATCGAAAGCCATAAGATAAAGATCCCGACCTCTTCCCGATGATCTTTTGCTTCCGTTGAAAGCGACGTAGACTCTGTCTTTTCCGTTGAAAGCGTAGTACTGCTGTTCGTAAGCATGCTGATCTTGCAGGCTGTAGCCTTTTGCCGAAACGACTTCTCCATTCTTGATTCTGAAGAAAACGAAGCGGTTCGTAGAGTTAGGATAGTAGACAGTCAGAATCAATTCGTCGGGACCGAGCGCGTAAAGTTTGAGAAAATCATAGTGGCTGTAGTACTCGTCAAACTCGTAGTTTATGAATTCGTCCAAAGTGATGCAGAGCGTTGAATCGTAAACGTTGTCCACATATTTGTTGATGAAGATAGGCGTCAGTTCGGAGAAGTCGGATATATCGGTGGAGAGGATGGCTTCATAAGCGATATTGCCAAATGAGACAAGATCCATCTGCATTGATGTAACGTCTGTCATGACGTTGATTTTTTCAGTCGGTACTTTGTGACGCTGGGCGAACACTAAGTTTCCCAAGCAAAGAAAAACTGCGATAAAAATGAAAGCTGTCTTTTTCATGACTTCTCCTTAATCTACAAGAACTAATAGTAATTGTAATACGGACCTAGCTGAACAATATGATAATTGTGGCAATTATCTTTTGCAATCTGGATATACGGATATTCCGAGCATCGCTTGAAGTATATGCAATCATCATGATTCATCCCGTGACAGAAAGAAATGTACGTATTTGAGAAATACACAAGTGTCTCAGCTGTCTCATAATCTATTCTGTTATTAACATAATTCCAGTAACGATCCATAAAATCCGGGCAGGAGATGATTTGAAAGCACTTTACAAGAGCTCCGTCTACCATTGTGAAAAATGCATTTTCGTAGTGGTAGATAACTTCATTCTCGTAGACTTTTTTCAATATGTAAATTATCGGGCCGGGAAGATCCGCATACTCATCATCGAAAGAAGCGATATCTATTCTATCTCCAATCTCTATATTAAAATACATTGAATAATTCTGCGGAATGTTTGCCGTATAAACTTTGTTTGTCTCTGGGCTTGTATAAGTAAGTGTCGTTTTATCCCGATTCAGCTTGAGCGTTTCATCCAGAAAAATACCAGAATCATAAGCAACGTGCGCGACAGGATGCATCTGCCTCATATCCTGGACCATATCCCAATACATTGCGAAGTTTTCTGAATCAAAATAATAACCATTTGTATTAAATGGAATTGCGCCGGCATGAATCAGCTTGAGCTTTTCTAATCCAGTAGTCCGCTCGTACTCATAATATTCGACGGCCGCTGTGTTGTAATCGTAATCGTCGTAGTATGTCGGTTTGTTTTTCAGTGCCCTCATGCAGTAAAGGTCGAAATATGATTTTCCGTCCAGAATGTCCTGCATGTGATATGTATCGTAAGGAATTGGAATATCAGAGTCGATGAAATATTCATCGTAGTTATAAGAGTCGTAGTAATACTGATGAGCTCCGGTTGTGTAATATCTGTAAGAAGTGTCCATGTCCTTAAGGTAGCCGCCAAAAACCCAGCCGAACTCCTGGTCGTATCCGGACCAAAACTCTTGTGGCAGAAGGATTTCTACCCATGCGCTTTTTATGCCGTCAATCGTCGCTTCCGGGCCGAGGCATGTGACGATTACGTTCAAACGGTCTGGAAGTGTGCAAATCTTTGTGGCGCTTAGTGTCGGGTTCGTTCTTACCCTGAGTCCTTCCGGAGAATCGATAGACATGATGTTTTTCAGGTCATCATCATCGTCGTAAAAGCGTTCTAGTTCTTCTGGAACCGTTGCGTATCGCTCGCGGTTCATGTTTTGTCTTGTGCTTTTTGTAAGCTTTTTTACACTACCGATGTAAGACTGGCTGTAGATTACTGAATCCCATGATGTATGCGTAACTTCTGGGTCCTGAAGGATTGTATAATCTGCTTCCGTTTGGGCGAAAAGAACCGCGCCCGCAAGTACCATAACAGCGATTAAGACAAGTTTTTTAACATTCTTTTTCATGTTTTTTCTCCTGCGTCCCATAAAAGACGTTTTTCTGTCGGAGATACTAACATAAAAAGAATTATTTTACAAACTTTATTTTTCTGCTTCTGGCATCGCGGGCGTCAATCCTATCGCAAAGCCTTGTTTACGGCGTTCTTTATGATTTCGCTCGAAATTGTAGCTCCGCTTATAGCATCAACATTCCATGTGTTCTGCTCGACCATCCTGTTAACAATGATATCGGCACCATGGCCAAGCCCGCAATCATGGCGGACAAGCTCCACGTTTTCGATTCTGTGGCTTCGAACAACAACGCGCACGTCAACAACGACAGGTCCGAGCTCGCTGTGTCCGTCATATTCGCCGTCATTAACGTTGTTCATATCGATTTCTGCGTTCTGAATGTTCTCTAGATCGCTCTTCGTAAGGGAAGAAAAGAGGATACATCCAGAAAACAGAATCAGGAAGATTGCACAAATGATGATAAGTGCTTTTTTCACTACCGTAGCTCCGCTAGAATCGGCTCGATGAACTTTTTGTCGGCAATGTCGTACGAATGGGAAATCATCTCTGCTTTTTTACGGTCATCCTCTGTCGCATCCTTTTTTGAGGCAATGCTTTTTGCGAACATTTTGAGCATGAGCTTTGGAAACAGCTTCATCTTGTCGTAGTCAAGTCCGCCCTGGCAGTAGAAAACCTTGATTTTCTGCCATTCGTCGTCAGAAAAGTTCTTTCGCATGGCGACCGGAACTTCGGGGCTGTTCTCCGGACTTGCGCCGACAGCGTAGACGATGATTTTCTTACCGGCTGCAGAAAGGGCTGGAAGCTTCTTTTTGAGCCAGGAGATTTTTGTTATTCCGCCAGCCATGAACCAGCCGCCGAACACGATCGCGTCGTACTTGGAAAGGTCTTTTTTTGATCCCTGCTTGAATTCGACGCACTCACAGCCGCATGCCTGGGAAATCCATTCCGCATACCGTTTTGTGAATCCGCTCTGACTGTTGTAAATTACGATAGTGTTCATAGTAATTTAAGACTCCTTTAGGTTTTTCTCCATTCTGGAGATAATCTTGAATACACAACGGATCTCCTCGTCGGAGATTCCTTTGTACAATAACTGCATAAACTCAGTTTCTTTTTGCGTATATTTCTTCGCGATGCTTTTTGTCTTTTCTGTAACGGTTATCCGCTGCTTGCGCTTGTCGTTTTCGTCCTGCTGTAAAGTGATCATGCCCTTTTTTGCAAGGCTGTTGAGGATTTCCTTAACGTTCTGGCGCGAGCATCCCATCGTCTCTGCCATTTCGTTAGCGGTGGGCGATTCATCCTGATACAAGTTCATACACGCCAAAAGGAAAAACTGTTTGCAGGTGATTTCCTCGTAGAACGCGTCTCCTGCGGCCTGCAGTCTGTTCATAAAAGAGAAGAGCAGACCGAACAGCCCCATCTGAGGCGGCATCACGTTCAAAACATCATCAGTTGTAATACGCATATATGCAATATATTGCATAAAATCACGAAAGTCAACACATTAGTAACAGTGGTTTCTGAACCGAAACTTTATTTTTTAATTTGTTATTGTCTTTCGTAAAGTACCCAATTTCAGAAAGTATTTAAATTTCGTCCTTAAAAAATGAGGATTTTCGTATTAAAATGCATACCTGAAAAGAATTAAATCGTAACCAAGTAAAGAGTTTTTTACACATTTGTCGATAATGAATAGAGGTATAAAATGATAGGTGTAATAATTGTTTTGGGTATTTACATTCTATGGGTTATAATGGGCATTAAAACTGATAAAAATAAACACGCATCTAAAACAATAAAAATATCTGAATATGATTATAAAAAATTAACAAAAGAGTATGAAGAAAAGAATAATAATCTTAAACAAAATGTTGAACTTATACAAAACGATTTTGCTAAAAAAGAAGCGGATTTAGAACAAAAACGTCTTAAACTTGAAGAAGATAGAAAAAAATTGGAACAACGTGAACAGAATTATGAGCAACAACTGTTAGAAAAAGTAAAATCGTATGAAAAACAGTTATTTCAAGAAAAAGCAAAATCACAAAAATGGCTTGCTGCAATGATTGCTGATATTGAGGTTTTACCAATTAATGAAAATATTGAATATCTATTTAATTCATACAGTTATACCAAACATGATAAAGCAATAAGAATTGAGGGGTTAAAGAAGCAGATACAATTGCTTACAGAACGCAATAAAATGTTAGAATATGAACTAAAGTATATATATCAACTTTTCCCAAAACTTGAAGATGTAGAAATTGAACTAGAAGATTCAAATAAACATATCGATCCACTTGAAGAAACAGACTGGCTGACAAAAGAAGAATGGGAAAACTTATCTTCAATAGAAAAAAACACTCTGGCTTTAGAGCGTTATAAAAATCGTCATAAAACAAAATGGCAAATAGGTCGTGATTTTGAAATGTTTATAGGTTATCAATTTGAACAACAAGGTTTTAAAGTTGAATATCATGGTATAGAAAAAGGATTGGAAGACCTGGGGATAGATTTAATTGCAAAAAAAGGTAATGAAACGCGTTTAGTACAGTGTAAATATTGGTCAACACAAAAGACTATACATGAAAATCATATATGCCAGCTTTATGGAACATATGTAAAATATAAGATAGAACATCCTAACGAAAATATTGTTCCTAGATTATTTTGTCATAACAGTTTATCCGATGTTGCAAAACAATTCGGACAATTATTGGGAGTCGAATACTTTGAGAATCTTCCATTAGGTGATTATCCTGCTATTAAAGCTTGTGATAGAGACGAGAAAATTTATCATCTGCCATTCGATTTAGGATATGATGAAATTAAGCATTGTATAAAATTTATGACTGTGGAAGAAGCCGAAAAAGCGGGTTATCGACGTACATATAAATGGCATAGGAATTGATACACTGTGAATTATATAGTTTCTCTTGTCACTCTCAGAGAGTTATGAGATAGCAACGTGTTTATTCGTCAATGCTAAATGTTCTTTTTCTGAGTTTTTGGCAAGCAAATAAACGCAGTATTGATTCATGCTTACGCCCTCTTTTTTCGAATCCTCTGCAAGAGTTTTGTGCAAAGTTTTAGGAAGTCTTAGCTTGAACTGCCCTGAGTAAGAATCTGAGGTCTCAGGTTCATTTATTTGGATTCCTTCTTCAAGTGCGGCGGCTATCCATTCTTTTTTAGCATCTTCTGCATTTGTTACAACTTCTGAAATTGTTTGTCCGCAAGTAATACAACCCGGAAGTTCTGGATATGAAGCGACGAAACCAGACTCTTCTGTATCAGGAATTATTTCTAATTTGTAAGGCATTTTCATATATTCTTCAAAAGTTTTCATGTTATTCCTCCTTGTTATTCTGTTCGGATTCTACAATCTCTTTTACCATTTTTACATAAACAATTTTTATCGGTTCATGATTTGGAATGGTAATAGGATTGCACCCAGCTTTTCTGTATGTATAATGACTGCTTCCCCGTTTAGGCTGAGATACAGTATATCCATAGCTTTGCAGAACTTTATTTAACTCAGCAAAACGCATGTCTTTATCAAGAGATTTTATTTTGGCTAGTAGTTTATCCCATCGTGACATGAGTATAGTATAAGTGGTGTTATATATGGTGTCAAGTTTTGTTATCCATACATAGTTTCTATTATTGTAAACTTTTTTGGTGTTGTATAAAATGCTTGGCATAATAAAAAAATGCTTGGAGGAAAAATGGCTGAGAAAGAGAAAAAAGTTAATTCAGTAAAAAACAATTTCTACGCGCTCGCACTCGTCTGGAAAATGTGTCCGGGACCGGTAATCAGCATGGCTGTCGCAAGGCTTCTGTCTTATTTCGGCTGGCTTTTTTACAGCGCCTTTTTCATGCGCTACGTTATCAACGCGCTTCAGTCCGGTGAAACTTTCCAATCGATTATGATTTTCATCGGAATTACGATCGCGGTGTTCGCGACGATGGCGCTTTACAATAGCTTTATTCAGGGTTATGTCACGCCTGTTGCGAATGCGACCTTGAACAAGAAGCTTTATCAAAAGCTTTTCAAGAAGTCGCGGAACGTGGAGCTTGAGTGCTTTGAGAACTCCGACTTTTACGACAAATACACGCTCGCTATGAAAAACGCGGACACCCGGCTTTACGAGACGGTTGACCAGCTTTTCAGCGTTTTTTTCGGGTTTATCGCCAGTATTTTCGCGTTTATTTTTATGTTTCAGGTTGACGGTTTTTCCGTGCTGTTCATTCTGTTCCCGATAATCGGAAACTTTATTTTCCGCAGGATGATAAACCACATTGAGTACAAACGCCAGAAGGATATGGCGCCACATAACCGCCGAATTGATTACATCAACAGGATTATGTACCTGAAAGACTATGCGAAGGAAATCCGCCTGACGAATATTTTCAACCTGCTTAAGAGGCAGTACACTGATGCGATTACCGGCGTTGCGGCTGTGTGCAAAAAGTACATTATGAAATCAGTGGGGCTTCACTGGCTTTGGGTAATGTTCACTTTCTCCTTTATTTTTGAGGGGCTTCTTGTTTACGGTGCGTACAGGACGTTGGTGAGCGAGACGATGACGCTTGCCCAGCTTGCGGTTATTACGAGCATGATGGTTTCTACGACGTGGATTCTTATCGGCTTTACGGATTCTGTGACGGCGAGCTTTAAGAACGGACTTTTCGTTGAGTATCTGCGCTCATTTTTGGAATACGAGGAAAAGATACCAGAGGATTACGACGGCGCGGATCCGGGAACGGAAATTGATTCGATTGAGTTCCGTAACGTCGGTTTTGCATACAAAGATGTTCCTGTGCTGAAAAACCTTAACATGAAGTTCGAGGGAAAGAAAACATACGCGCTCGTTGGGCATAACGGAGCCGGAAAATCGACAATCATAAAGTTGCTTTTGCGCTTTTACGACCCGACGGAAGGCGAGATTCTTCTGAATGGCCGCAACATAAAGGAATACAACCTTCAAAAGTACCGCGCGCTTTTTGCGACGGCGTTTCAGGACAACAGGATGTTCTCTATGAGTGTTGCGGACAACGTTACGCTTGGCGAGGATATTCCTCCAGAGGAACGAGAGAAAATCGTGACGGATGCGCTTAAGCTTTCGGGCGTTTACGAGAAGGTTATGAGTCTTCCGGATGGGATTAACACGACGCTTACGCGCGAGTTCGATGATAACGGCGCTGTCCTTTCGGGCGGAGAGTTCCAGAAAATCGTTGTGTCGCGGGCGTTTGCACGCCGCTGCCCGATAAAGGTTTTTGACGAGCCTTCGAGCGCGCTTGACCCGATAGCGGAGTACAAGCTTTTTGACAATATTCTTAAGGCATGCCAAGAAAATACGCTGCTTTTTATTTCGCACCGGCTTTCTTCTGTTCAGAACGCCGACCATGTTTTTCTTTTGGAAAACGGCGAGGTTCTTGAAGAGGGAACACACCGCGAGCTTATGGCGCGGCGCGGGCTTTATGCGGATATGTATCAGAAACAGGCGGAAAATTATCTTGCCGACAAGACTAAGCAGACGGAGGGAATCTGGGCATGAAAAAGAAGAATCGTGTGACTGACGCACCCGGTAAGGCTTCCGGCGCATCCTCAAAAACTACAAAACAAGCGAAAAACCGCAGCTCCGTCTGGAAAAATCAGGTTTTCCTTTGGAAGCTCTGCTTCAAGACTTGCCCCGGTTTTATGATTTATCACCTTTACGACGCTTTCCGCTATCAGGGAATGATTTTCCTTGAGCATGTGCTTGGAATCCGCTACGTTCTTCGCTGCGCGGAGTTCCACGAGCCGTTCATAAATGTCGTTATTTACATCGGAATAATCCTTCTTATCAACATGATTCAGATTATCCCGGACGGCTTTTATTGCTACAGCTGGAAGTTCAAATACAAGCCGCGCCTTTACCGCGCGCTCAAAGAACAGATGTTCAAAAAAGCCTCGGAAATTGACCTTTTCTGCTACGACGACCCGGCTTACTACAACGACTTTGTTCTGAGCGTTTCCGAATCTGAAGGCGCGATTGACCGCTTCTTAGACCTTTTGAACATGGCTGTCCAAGCGATTACGACGCTATTTACGACGGGTATCTTCTTCCTTGTGCTTGACCCAATCGGCGTTGTGTTCGTCTTTACGTCGTTTATCATGCGCTTTTTCGTATCGAAGAGCCTGAACAAAGTGAACTACGGAAACCGTGTCGCCGTGAACCCGGAAATGCGTAAGCGCGATTATGTGAGCCGTGTCTTTTATCTTAAGGATTATGCGAAGGAACTTAGGCTTCACCCAAACGCAGGAAAGCAACTAGAGGAAGAGTTTGCACAGGCGAACGATGCGATTATCAAGGAGCATAAGAAGGTTGCCGGAAAGCGCATTTGGTTCCAGTTCTTGAAGGACTATGGCGTAGGCGATTTCTTGATTGACGGGCTTTATATCACGTACCTTGTGTACAAGGCGGCTGTCCTTCACTCGGTAAGCTATTCCGATGCGGTAATCCTTTTCAACAGGACCGGAAGCCTTCGCGGAAGCATGGGTAAGTTTGCTGATTTAGGACCAAAGGCGCACGAGAACAGCATGTTCATCGACAAAATCCGGTCATTTCTGGCGTATGAGCCGCGCCTTAAAAACGATGTTGGCGACGCTGTTCCAGAAGGGGCTGGCGAGCTTTCGCTGAGCCATGTGTCTTTCAAGTATTCGGAAGAAGGACGCACTGTTCTTGATGACATTTCTCTCACTGTAAAGCCGGGCGAGCACATAGCGATTGTAGGCTACAACGGCGCGGGAAAAACGACACTTATAAAGCTTCTTATGCGCCTTTACGACCCATCGAGCGGAACGATAAGCTATCATGGCAAGAACGTAAGCACGCTTTGTCCTCGCGAATACCACAAGCGGATTGGCGTTGTTTTCCAGGATTACCAGCTGTTCGGCGCCAACCTTGGCGAGAATGTCGTCACGGACAATATGACGGAGCAGGAGCTTAAGGAGCGCACCCCAGAAATAACGCGCGCGCTCGAAGACGCCGGTTTCGGCGAAAGACTTATGAAGCTTCCTGACGGGCTTTTTACGCAAGTGACGACAGAATTCGACAAAAAAGGCATGGACTTTTCGGGTGGCGAGAGTCAGAAAATAGCGATTTCACGCGCGTTCTACAAAAATGCGGATATCCTTATTATGGACGAGCCTTCGAGCGCGCTTGACCCGATAGCTGAGTATGAGCTTAACAAAGCGATGGAGACTGCGGCAAAAGGGAAGACTGTTTTCTATATTTCGCACCGGCTTTCGACGACGCGTGACGCAGACCGCATTATCATGCTGGAGCGCGGACGCATTATTGAGGAAGGAACTCACGCGGAGCTTCTCGCCCGCGGTGGAAAGTACTCAGAGATGTGGGCAGCGCAAGCTGGTAAGTACAATTAGAACGCCGATTTACGCGAGTTTGCAGTTGGGGTGCGCGACTGACATTCATCGTCGGTTGGTGTATACTCCGTTCGGGGGAAATATGCTGTCGTTTGAAAGTGATTATATTGAAGGCGCTCATCCGCTTGTGCTGGAAGCGCTTATAAAAACGAACATGGAAGCCATGTCGGGTTACGGCGCGGACAAATACACCGCCCGTGCAAAAGAGAAAATCGCCGCCGCGTGCGGTCTGCCAGAGGCGCAGATTGCGTTTATAACGGGCGGTACGCAGACGAACCAGCTTGTAATAGACACGATGCTCCGCCAGTTTGAGGGCGTTGTGTCCGCGCAGACAGGTCACATAAGCGTGCACGAGGCGGGTGCGATCGAGTTTACGGGGCGCAAAGTGCTGACACTGCCTGCTCACAACGGCAAAATGGACGCCGGTGAGCTCCGTTCCTTTTTGACCGATTTTTATGCGGACGGGAACAATGAGCACATGGTTTTTCCCGGAATTGTCTACATTTCGCACCCGACCGAGTACGGAACGCTCTACACAAAGGCGGAGCTTACCGCGCTGAGCGGAGTCTGCCGCGAATACAACATTCCGCTTTTCATGGACGGTGCAAGGCTCGGTTACGGTCTTGAAAGCCTGAGCACCGACGTTACGCTTAAGGACATTGCGCGGCTTTGCGACGTCTTTTATATAGGCGGCACAAAAGTTGGCGCTTTGTGCGGTGAAGCCGTCGTCTTTACAAAGAAGAATATGCCGCTTCATTTTGAGAACCTTATCAAAAAGCATGGTGCGTTGCTTGCTAAGGGACGGCTTACCGGCGTTCAGTTCGACACGCTTTTTACGGACGACCTTTATTTTAAGATAAGCAAGAATGCCATCGACAGGGCAGAGGAGCTTAAATCGCTTTTTGCGGGGCTAGGCTATAAGTTTTTTATCGACTCGCCGACGAACCAGCAGTTTGTAATCCTTGAAAACGCGAGGATGGAAGAGCTTAAGAAAAGCGTGAAGTTCAGTTTTTGGGAAAAATACGATGATACGCACACTGTCGTGCGGTTCGCGACAAGCTGGGCGACGACAAAGGAAAAAATCGAAGAGCTTAAGAAGGTTCTAGAATCGGTTAAATAGCCTCATTTACGTTGCGCCAGGGATTGTAGGGGCGGCGTTAGCCGTTCCGAAGCAGCTTGCTGCTGAGGAATGTAGGCGAAAGCCGAAACCCCGAAAAGCCCGACGGCGGCAACGTCCAGTTTGCCGCCGGGGCGCCCGAATCCCTCAGTTAATCTGCATATCTTCGTAACAGATCCACGCAAGCTTGCGGTGGCAGCGGCCGGCTGTACAAAAATCCCTGGATATAGTCGGCTCCCGCTTTCTCAACGTGCTCCCGCTGCGAGTTTGTCTCGACACCCTCAACAAGAATCTTGAATCCGCCACTTTTGAACGTGCTCACAAGGTCGTTGAAAAGGCGCTTGCCTTTTTCGCTTTCCTCCATCATAAGGACGAGCGAGCGGTCTATCTTTATTGTGGAGAACGGAAGCGCCACAACGTTCGTAAGGTTGGAGTAGCCCGTTCCAAAGTCGTCAAGGTAGAACTTAACCCCGGCTTCCGTAAGCCTGAGCATGTTCTGCATGACAAAATCGTAGTTGTCTATGAAAATGCTTTCCGTAATCTCCATAACGATATTCGAAGGCGAAAGCCCGAAACGCTTTATTGTACCAAGAACGTTCTCCACAATATTCGGGTTCAGCATCTGGTGAACGGAAAAGTTTATGGAAACAGTGTTAACGAAATCGCGGTTTTCGGCGATGAACTTGCAGACTTTCTCGAACGCGATGAACCCAAGCCGCTCCACAAGACCCTTGTTTTCCGCAACCTGGACGAATTCCGCCGGTGAAATGTCGCCAAGCTCCGTGTCCTTAAGGCGCGAAAGAGCCTCCAAATACACGAACTTCTTTTCTTTTATGGAGAAGATGGGCTGGAACCACACCTGGAACTTTTCCGATTCCAGCGTGAGCTCGCGTTTCAGAATGCGGAAAATCTGCCGCTTCCGTTCCATATCAAGGAAAACAGCCTCGTCGCAAATCTGAAGTGAATAGTCGTTGTTCGTGCGTGCCTTGCTCAGCATGTTGTTGATCACGTCTATCATCGATTCAAAGTCGCTTCCTTCTTTTGTGAACTCGAGCGCGGCTGAGCGGCATTCAAGCCGAATCGGAAGATAGGGAAGCATCAGGGAGCTAAGGCTGTTAAAGTCTGTCGAGATACTCTTGCTTTTCTTTTTCACTTCCTCAATCGTCTTTCCGACAGCGGCGAACCTGTTTCCCGGCAGGATGTACGCGTCGCGCGGGAAATACGCAAGCATAATCGAACCGATTTGAAGAAGAAGATGATCAAATTGCTTTGTATCGAGATTTGCCTGAAGAATATTCGTTTTCTCTATCTCTATGACGAAAAAAACGCCGCCGTTTTTCCGCATGGCAATTCGCCTTCTTAGACGGCTTTCCCTTGTGAGTCCGCTTCTGTAATCGACTTCTATCATGTATGACTGTACGGTTATGTAAGCGAACAGAACCGATGTGAACGACGCAACTCCGGTAAGTATGACGAACGGATGAAAGAACTGAATTCCTACGAAAACAAGCGAGATGAACGGATAAATCATAAAGACGTAGAAAATGCGACGCGCCATGAATTTTCGCTGCATGATAATCGTCACGATTATAGTAAGCCCGTATAAGGCGGAAAGAATGTAAGTTATGTATTTAATCGGGCCTCGGACATAACCTTCGGCAGTATCGTAGCGGAAAATCCAGCCTGTCTTTATGTTAATCAGAACGACAATCATGTAGATTGTCTGGATAATTCCTGCCAAAGAGAAGAGGAAACGTCGTTTCCTTGGGTCAGAGAACGCAATGTCAAACACGTAGCACGACATTATGAACGGACATACAAGCAGCGCAAGGAAATAGAGCGTTGTGACTATTGTGCTTATTACAAGCAATGATTCGTCGAAATGCGAAATCAAATAAACGGATATTATGTTGAGGAGCGAAGAAAAAAGCGTGGAGCTTGATGCGTAAAGGAAAAAACGCTGCCGCCTGTCGTAGAGTGAGAAAGTTAGGAATATGTTCGTGCAGATAAGCAAAGACACCCAGCAAGTTATTAGCTCGCCGATGATGTAGTAATTAGAAATCCCGAATTCCATTGAATCAATACTATCATGAAAGATTTAAGTACGCAATTTTTTGGATGTTTTAGAAATATTTTTGCGGATTAGAGGTAAATTTTGCGGATATTTGAACTACAATCCCTGACGCGGATGTTTTAAATACTCTATGGCGTAATCGAGCTGATAGTCAATGTTTTTGAAGCCTTCCGTCTCTTCATCGTAAACCGATGTCATTGAAAGTGCCGCCTCGTATGTAAGCGGAATCTTTACGTCGAGCGGAAGCGTGCATGTCCGCGTTTCGTCCGTGTCTATAAGGCGTTTCCCGTCCGGCTCGTACATCCAGCCCACCGGGTACACGACGTAGTTTATTCCGTTAGAAAGGTAGCTCAGCCCGCCTGTAGTCTGGCACGAGCAGTTGCTTGCGGTCATTCCCATAACAGTGACGTTCGGGCATTTTGAAAGCGCGTATACAAGATAGTCGCCCGCGCTCACGCAGAATGCGTCCGTAAGCAGCACTACATTTATGTCGCTGAACGAGCCGTTTGGCTCAATAAATTCTGTCGTTAGCTTTTTGAGCTCGCCGTTGCGGTTTGTGGCTTTAGTAACCATTTCATAACGCTCGTTCGTAAAAAGCGATGCCGTTTCGTTTCCCATCGCGGAAAAACCGCCCGTGTTGTGGCGCGCGTCTATAATCAGGTTTTTCATGCCCTGTTCGCGGAATTCTTCGAGAATCTTTGTCAGCTTTTTCCTGAAGTACGGATGTTCGCCATTAAGGTACGAAAGATTGTCCAAAAGGATGTTGGACGTTTCTGAGTCGCGCAGCATATACGCTGTGTCGTCGTTTACCATGACTGTCTCAAGGTTCGTGTCGAGCCAGTATGCGTTCGGGCTGAGCCAGTGCAACAAAGAGAGATACGTGTATTCGAGCCTGTTTATACCGGCTTGAATTGCAGGAAGCTCAAGTTCTTTGTATTCGCCGTCGTCTGTCAGAAACCCGACGATTGCAGGCGAACGTTCGCTGTCATCGGTTATCGATGCAGCTGCTATAAGACGCTCTGTTATGTCAGTTGAGTCGTTTACGCCCATCGTCGCAAGCCACGCGGGGCGGAAAAAGTCTTCGTTCTCTTTTACAGGCCAGGTGTTTCCGCCGTAAATGCATTCCGCCTCTGCAACGGCTTCATCAATGGCTTTGTTGTTCCAGCGGATTATCTGCGTTCCGTTGTGAATCCCCAGTGAATCAAGATCAAGCTCCGGGTTGCAGCTGACCGCTATTATCCTGCCGTCATCGAGCCTGACCATTGAAAATCCGTAGTCATTGCCGGACAAAAGCAAAAGAGCCATGTACCATGCGTCTGTGTTTTCGGCGAACGCTTTTACGTGACCGTCGTAAAAGTAGTAGGCGTATGCGCACATCGCGGCATGAAAAAGCCCCTTGTCCTGCGTGCGCTCCGCATGCTGTACGACCGGAAGAAACCTTTCGCGCAGAGCCGGGATGTCTGGCTTTTTCCAGTCTATGAGGGAGTAGCTTTCTTCCATGTCATGCGTCATTGAAATGAACGATTCTGTGTATGTTTCGTAAGTGTGGTTTCTTAAGTTTGAGCTCCATGCCATTGGGAACGATATAGTGTGAAAAAAAGCCGCAATCGCAAATGCTGTTATGAGCGGAGCGCAGATTTTACGCGTTATTTTTGTGAAATCGGCGAGCGGCTGTAAAGCAAGTAAGGCTGAGGCTAGATAGAAGATGCCGTAGTAGTGCCAAGTCGCCCATGAGCAGCTTTTGAAACGCGCGAAAATAAAGTGGAAAATGCAGACAACGAGCGGAACGGCGCACACAAGGATATAGAGCTTCTTACGTTTTCGCCGGAAAGCCGCGCTGCAGTCTGTGTAGCGCATAAGCTCCGGCGGAATTCCGAGCGGTTTTTCGCCGAATACGCTTCGCATCAGGATTAACACGGTAATGGCGTACAGCGCTACAAAAAGCGAAAGAAAGATTGGAAGAGGCTCTTGTGAAAGAATGCGCCCTAAGACAAGGTCTATCATTTTTCGTCTCTCGAGGCGGCGTCAGTTTTGGGGGCGTTTCCAGTGGCGGTTCCCCTTTTTGCGGCGTTTCCGGTGGCGCGACAGTCCGCAGATGAGTCGTCGTTCAGGAAGCTTGCAAGCCATCCTGTAACGCCGTTCGGGAGTCGCTCGTCCATATTTGTTCCGTCATCAAACATCAAGTTGCAGTGCATAGGGTTTATAAGGCAATGCTGTCCCATCTCGAACCCGAAGTTAATGGACGCTATTCCCTTGTCGCCGTTTCTGACCCATTCTGGTGTGTATAGGAAGCAGTGTTTCATGCGTTTTAGACGTGGAATACGGGGCTCAACATATTCCGCGAAGGAGTTTATTTCATCGCGTTTTCCTATCGCATAAAACAGATGCACGTCGTTTTCATCGTAGCGGTCAAGAGTTTCATCGTCCGGGATATCACCGCTTCCAATAGGTACGAGCGCGTTGAAAAACGATGTGTATGCATTCACCATTCTGAAGCTCATCGTCGCACCGGAAGAATTGCCGAACACAACTTTTTTGCCCGATGCGCCGTAGACGGAAGCTGTTCCCGAAAGTTTCACGCCCGTTGCCGAAACCGAAGCCTCTGCAGTTTTCGCACTGCCATAAGTGTGCGCATCGATAAAGCCGCAGACAATCTCGTAAACGGCTTTGACGTACGTTTCGTCCCATGCGCCATGCACGGCACCGTTTTCGTCGCGATACTCATTCGCAAGCGGGATAAGCAGATACGAGCCGCCTACAGCTTTTTGGTATGCGTCCGTGGAGTAAAACTCCGCGCCGGCGTAGTTTATGCATACGTCTCCCACAAGCGCGTTCGACGTGCCGTGCAGAAAAACGAAAAGAGGGTAGGATTTATCTTTTGGAAAGCCGTGCTCAGTCGGGTCAAAGAAGTAATATGCCATCTGACCTTTGTCTGTTGTGACACAGGAATCTTTGTGAAAGCGGTTAAAATATTCTCCGACTTTGTATGTCGGCTCATATGATATGAAAGAGCCTTCGGGTATTTCATCAGCCCAAGGCGGTAATCGTTTTTCGTTCATAGTTTATATATCCTTTTTAGTAATCATCACTACGCATATTATAACTTAAAAATGCAAAATATATATGCGTGTTTTTTCCTACGAATTCGCGCTCGTGTGGCGAAAAACCGCAGGGTCGAAAATATATCGACTTTCATCATATTATTGTATATGTTTATATTGTACCAAGGAACAGGATATGGATAAAAACACCAAAAAGGGATTTTGGACAATAAGATATACACTACTCAACGCGACGTACTTTGCTGCATTCTGCACGATACACGCGTGCGCTGCAGTTTATCTTCTTGCAAATGGTTTTACAAACACGCAGGTAGGCGTTTTGCTTGCCGTGGCTAATATTGCCTCCGCTGTGTTCCAGCCAATTATAGCCGGAATAATCGATAAACAGGGTGCGCTGACAAATCGCCGTTTTATCCTTATTTCCGTCCTGATAATCCTTTTGGGCACGGTTATCCTTTTTTTCGCCCACAGCAGCAAACCCGTCGTCTTTATAATTTACGCGCTCATATACATGATTCAGTTCGCGTACCAGCCCGTGATGACCGCACTCTGCTTTGAATACCAAAAAGCCGGCTGCAACATTCAGTTCGGTATTTCAAGGGGTCTTGGCTCCGCGAGTTTCGCCGTCACATCAGTCTTTATAGGAAGTGCTGTCGAAAATCATGGCGTTTCAATCCTTATGGTAGCGACGGCTGTTATTATGCTTGTATCAGCCATAATAATCTTCACGTTCAAAAAGCCGGCTGTCACTGCTGATGCTGCCGCAGATAATCAGGCTTCGCCCGTCGCTTCCGGAACTTCACACAGCAGTTTTACGGGGTTTGTCCGCGCGTATCCTGCATTCGCGCTCTATTTGCTTGGTACGGTCTGCTTCTTTTTTGCCCACAACATGATAAACGATTTTATGATTCAGATTATCAGGAGTTTAGGGGGCGGCGAAAAAGAACTGGGGTATTCGAACTTTCTTCAGGCAATATTGGAGCTCCCAGTGATGGCTCTTATCGGGCTTGTACTAAAGAAAATATCGTCGCAGCGGCTGCTCGTCATTTCTGGAACGGCATTCTTTGTAAAGATATTCATTCTTCTGTTCGCGTCTAATATGGTGATGATGTACGTAAGCCAGTCGTTCCAGCTTTTCGCTTACGCGGTGTTCATTCCAGCCGCCGCTTATTACGTCAGCCAGACAATGGATGAGTTCGACCAAGTGAAAGGACAGGCTTATGTAACGAGCGCAATCACTTTGGGCGGGGTTTTCTCGAATTTTATTAGCGGTGTTATCCTTGATAATTTTGGAATCGTTCCAATGCTTACAACTGGAGCGATTGTCTGCGCGGCAGGTGTCGTACTCGCGTTCATAGCTATGGGCAAGCTTCCGCATCGCCGCGGGGCGTAATAGGAGATAATATGTTCAGCAATGCAAAAAACGGAGCGGTTAGAATTGATGATACAGAGATGTACTACGTTTCGTTCGGAAACGGAAAAAAGTCGTTCATCATTATTCCGGGACTTTCAGATGGTCTTGCTACCGTAAAAGGAAAGGCGTTTATCCTTTCAAGACCGTACAAGGCTTTTTTTGATGATTATACGGTTTACATGTTCAGCCGCAAGAACAAGATGCCGGAAGGCTATTCCATACAGGATATGGCGGATGACCTTGCGACAGCACTTCATTCGCTCGGCATTGAGCGTGCAAGCGTCATGGGCGTTTCTCAGGGCGGCATGATAGCTCAGTATCTTACTATACGTCATCCGGAGCTTGTGGAAAAGCTTATCCTTACTGTTACGGCTCCGTGTGTGAACGACATGATACGCGATAATGTTTCAAGCTGGATAGAGCTTGCTGAGCGCGGAGACCACAAAAGCCTTATGATCGATACAGCCGAGAAGGGGTATTCAGAAGCGTATCTTAAAAAATACAGAAAGTATTATCCCGTTATTGGGCTTGTTGGAAAACAAAAAAGCTACGACAGGTTCCTTAAGAACGCACGTGCAATTCTTGGGTTTGATGCATCTGGGGAAGTTGAGAAGATTTCCTGCCCGGTTTTTGTAATTGGCGGAAGTATTGACGGAACCGTAGGAATACAGGGTTCGTATGATCTGCATGAAAAAATAAAAGGCAGCGAGCTTTACGTTTACGAGGGGTTAAGTCATGCCCCGTTCGAAGAAGCTGCTGCCGATTTTTACAACCGCGTATTGGGTTTTCTGCGTCGCGAGTAGTGCCTTACCACTGCATGGAAAGTGCGAGTCCAAAGCTTTGCTGAACCGGATTTATGACCGGCATAAAGCTTACGGAAGTTTGTGATGAGCTAAGTCCGAGCGCGTCTTTAAGTGCGGCATTCTGTGTTTTCGCGTAAGTGCGTGGCCTGATTCCTCCGTACACCAAGTCGGCAAGAAGTTCCAGAGTAACTCCGACGGCGGCGGTTACCATACCGCCCAGGAAGAAATCTTTCGCTCTGTCTATGTTGTATTCATCGAAGAATATTGTCGTTATGCCGAACATATCGAAAAATCCGATTGTCATTATTACGGTTCCTGTAATTGATGTGGCATAGCAAAGTATGTCAGAGACAAGAAGGAACGTTCCGCCAGCAGTGTCGCCCTGTGAAAATGAGCCCCATCCAAAAGTAGGGAAGTACCAGCAGAAGTTGTCATCGGCGGCTTTGCTACCGTCGAGCTCGTAAAAGTCGTATATCGACTGGCGTTCGTCAAGCGAGAATCCCAATGTCATGTTGCTTATTTTTGCTGCGTCGCGTTCGAACTTTCCGCTTTCAAGGATTTCGTTCAGTTCGTCGGTGACGCATTCTGGGCGGGATGGTCCCCAGTCGAAAAGTGACCACGCGCACAGTGGCATTGTGCATAAAAGAGCACACAAGATGATGATACAATGTTTTTTCATAAAAGCCTCCGTGTTTTGTCAGCATTGAAACGCCTTGATTCAATACTATTATGAAGCAAATTTTAGAAAAAACAAGGTAAATTCGAAGAAGGCTCGAAAAGCCCCTCTATTGACTAAAGCACCCTTACAAGCTATTATTCCGTTTAGCGCAACAGCGTGGTATGGGGATATAGCTCACCTGGTAGAGCGACAGGTTCGCAATCTGTAGGTAGCCGGTTCGAGTCCGGTTATCTCCAAAAAAAATCCGATGCAACAAGCATCGGATTTTTTTTTGTTTGAATTACGGCTCGAACCGGCTACCGGAGCGAGCGCGTGCGGATGCGAGCAGTGCGGAGCATTCGCACGAAAAGGCGGCATGGACGCCGCCGTCAGCGAGCGTAGGCGGGGGTGAAGGGAGTAACAGGAGGTTGCGACCGGAACCCCCGGTTCGAGTCCGGTTATCTCCAAAAAAAATCCGATGCAACAAGCATCGGATTTTTTTTGTTTGAAGCGACAGTTTCAAATCGTTTTGCTTTATTAACTTTTTCTTAAACAGCATAAAAAAATCTTTGGATATTACATTTTTTCAAGCTATAATATTGCAATAATGCACAAGCTAAGAACATACATATCATTATGCATAGTTGCTCTTGCGATCCTTGTCGCGCAGTTTGTCTGGCATATAAATTTGCCGTACACTCTCGCCGGTTTTCGCATCCGTACAGAAAACAGCAGATTCGTCGTTACGGAGTGTTTCCCAGCAGGCCCAGCTTATAAGGCAGGCCTTCGTGTAGGCGACAATATACTAAGAATTAATGACATTGAAATAAAAGAGTTCGCTGATAGTTATGAAGATAGACCATTTTACGACTCGTATGAGGGTTATTCAAAGTTATACAAGATAGGCGAAACATATGAAGTAGCGTGCACCAACAATTTTATAGGCACATTCACGATATCCGATGATATGTCTTTCTGGGACAGGCTTCAGTGCATCTGTATGGATAACTGGACTACGTTCACAACGGGCTTCTTTTTCATTGTTTTCGGCATAATAACGAGCCTTTTCGCCATCAATATAGAGGGAACATCAGATTTCGTCTGGTTGATGCTTGCGGTGGGACTATGCATCAGTAACGGCTACACGGAAGCCGCCAACACGCTTTCGTATTCGAAATTCATGCTTGTAACGTTTGAGATTGCTACGGCTTTTGTTTCTTTCGCAATGTTCCGGTCGGTTGCGTACTTCTTCATGCTTGCCGATAAGCCTAGGGTTTACAAGCTTCTGCGTGAAATCAGTATCATTCCGATTTTTATCTCCATCGTGAAGTTCCTGCTCATATTGTTCGGGGCAACGACTATTTTCAACACAGTCCTAGTTTATATGCCGATGCTGTTGCTCGGGCTTTCGTTCTTGCTCCCGATAATCGCCTTCATCATTCTTATGCGTAGGATTAAACGGCAGCTTTCGGTAATACTGCGCTTTTTCTTCCTGGGCTTGTGTTTCTCTACAATGGTTCCAGCCTTTACGCTTATAAAGAATGTTATAAATGACGCTTTCTGGGTCGCCAGCGATACGGAAACGATGTATACGATTCTTCCGCTTGTATTTATTCCGTTCTCTGTGTTCTGCGCATTTTTCCAGACAGTTTCGGTCAATTTGGACAATCTTTCCGGAAGGTTAATGAACGGCGGTTGTACTGCAGTTATCATTTCTACCATTACTTTCTTTTTTAGGGGCACCCATACAGAAATGATAATTCTTGCGTGCCTTATGGTCGCAATTTATATAGTGCTTGAAAAACCTGTTGTTTCTTTTTTGTTCCCAAAAATCGTGTATGTTCAGGATAAGCTGGACAATCTGGAGCGCGATGTTTACAAGTGCAAAAGCGTAAACGACATTCTTTCGTTGTCATCGGATTGGCTTTTTTCAATGATTAACGCCGGGTTTGTTGCTTTCTGCATGTTCAGCGATAACAAGAATTCTGTCGGGAATATAATGTACCGGAAAGCCCTTGATGAGCCGCTTTCTGATGCGATGCTTTCTGAAATGATAAAGGAACGAGAAAGCAATAAGAATATGAACGAAAAGCTTATGATCCATAAGAAAAACGGATTTTCTGTTCCGTTCTATCTTTCGCATAAGCTTGTCGGTTTTATTTTTGTCGGTCAAAAATCAAAGTATTCTATATTCTCAAGTACGGAAATCCGCCTCGTCGCGCCTGTCGCAAGAATCATCATGGAATCTGCGATGGTCATTGAGATTAACGAGCAGAACCGCATAGTAAACCAGCAGAATCGGTATTTGACCGATATGCAGAACCGCATAGTTTTCAGTTTTGCGGATATGATTGAGTCGCGCGACGGTCTTACTGGACAGCATGTAAAGAGGACGAGCCAAATTGTCGTGCTTATTATGAGCCGTCTTCGCTCGCTGAATCTTTATTCACACGAGCTTGAGCCTATTGATTATGAGATGATAGCAATGGCGGCGCCACTTCACGATATAGGAAAAATAAAAGTTCCTGACGCCATTCTTTCCAAGCCCGGAAAACTGACGGAAGAAGAATTCGCAATAATAAAGACGCACCCGGTCGAGGGCGAGAAGATAATAAGCAAGACAATGTCCAGAATTGAGAACGAGAAGTATCTTAAGTTCGCGAAAGACATGGCGCTTTATCACCACGAGAAATGGAACGGAACAGGATATCCTTACGGGCTTTCTGGCGAGGAGATTCCTCTTTGCGCCAGAATCATGGCTGTCGCTGATGTTTTCGACGCGCTTTGTTCCGCGCGTACATACAAGGAAGCATATTCGATTGACAGAGCCTTTGAGATATTCGAAGAGTCAAAAGGCAGTCATTTTGAGCCATGCCTTGTGGAGCTTCTTTACGGCATAAGACCTGATCTTGAAATAATTTACGCCGCCGTTTAACGCGCGTCACGCTTTTTGCCGCGAAACGATTTGTGCGGATTTTCCCTTATTCTCAGCTGCATTTTGTTCTTTTATCATTCTTTTAGCTTGTATCATCATTTACAACTTTTAGGAGGAAATTATGAAAGAAACAAAATGTTTGGCTGTGCTTGCGGCTGTTCTTATGCTTGCGAGTGCGCTTTTAGGCTGTAACTCTACAAAGTCTGGCGCAGCTGGTTCTGCCGTCGCAAACACGAAGAAGTGTGGCGTAGTGCTTGGAGACGCTTTCCAGGGCTTTTCTATCCTTGACCAGTCTTCCGCGTCCGATGTAACCGTGAACGCAGACGGTTCTGTAAGTTATATCGCAACGGCTGCCGGTGGCGGTGGCGGTGGAGTCGCGTTCTACGTAAAGGCTGACAACACAGAAATCAACATTGCGAACTACGAGTCAATTGATATTGAACTTGATTATGCTCCTGTAGAAGGCGCATGGAATGCGGCTGCCAAGAATCCTGGTTTCGCGCTCAGAATCCTTCCCTGGGATTCGACCGGTATTTTCGGCGGATACGAAGACATGGAATATTTCGACTCTGACGCGCTTTCCGGTACGCTCAAAAAGACTGTTGTAGTTCCAGAAAACTTCGCTGAAAGAATCAAATCAAGTTCTGATTACGATTCAATACTTGGCTTTGGCATAAAGTTCAACGATTATGAGCGCGGAAACACCGACGGCGACAAGCTTGCTGTAACGATAAAGAGCGTAAGGTTCAACAGAAAAGCCGCCGCCCCAGCTGACAAGGCGTTCGACGACGGGCTTACGGACGCGCAGAGAGGTTCTGTCGTAGAAATCTCTTACCCGACAAAAGACTATACAGCAGGAGAAAACGCCGCTTCTTACGAGAAGCACGCCTGGGTTTATCTGCCAGCTGGTTACGACGCGGCAGATACGGCTACAAAGTATCCTGTGTTTGTGCTGCTCCACGGCTTTGCACAGAATGAGAACACATGGGGTCTTACGAACAAAGGCCGCGGCGGAAAGATAAAAGGCTACATGGACAGAGGCATGGCTTCCGGCGACGTTAAGAAGTTCATTCTTGTAGTGGCGAACGGTATTGCGAGCGCAAGCTGGGGACCGAACGGTGCCGGCATGGACTTCAACGGTTTCAATGTGTTCGGCGGTGAGCTTAGAAACGACTTGCTCCCGTATATGCGCGCTAACTTCAACGTCGCAGACGGCCGTGAAAATGTTGCGCTCGCTGGTCTTTCAATGGGCGGCGGACAGACGTTCACAATCGGTATGGGCGAGTGCCTTGATTTGGTAAGCTATTTCGGTGCATTCTCAGCAGCATTGTTCGGCACGTCCGAAGACTTTATTGCTGGCGTGGAAGCAAAATTCCCTGACTATAAGATTAACCAGCTCTACATGATTTGTGGCGACGCTGACGGTCTTGTTTATGGCACGTTCCCTGGCTATGTGGATTCTCTTTCCAAGTGGGGCAAAATCGCAAAGTTTGACTCTGAAGTATACGAAGGCGGTACGCACGACTTCCCTGTTTGGTACAGGGGATTCAGCCACTTTATACCGATGTTGTTCAAATAGAGCGCAGTTTTTTGTTTCGTAAGACAGCGGGGCGTCATTTTGGCGTGCCGCTGCTACGAATTGTTTTAGAAATACGGGAATCTCGAAAAACTCGCCTTTGGCGATTTTTCGTGGTTCCCATAATTTTTTAGGTGTAAATATGGATTTTAAAAACTTTTCGGGCGTGTTCGGTGTTTATGAACGCACGTCGCCGCTTGTTACCGGAAGTTCCGGGCTTGCGGACAAAAACTTTTCAGTTCCAAACGGACTTGATTTAAGCTATCAGACGGCATCCGGCACGAAAGGCTTTACCGCCGTCGCCGTACTTTCGCTAGTCGCGCATGGGAAAATCGCGCTTGATGACAGCGTGAAAACTCTTTTGCTGAAGACCGCCGACGCAGATGCGGTCGCTGATGCAGCCACGCAAAAATACGGCTCGCTCGAATGGCTTTCTGAAAGCGTGACAGTGCGCTCGCTCTTGAACCACACGTCCGGCGTTCCTGACTATTTTGACGAAGACTTTATTGACGACTTTGAGGGTGCTTTGCGCGGAGAGGCAAACTATAAATACGATACGCCGGAGCGGTTCTTTCCACTTGCGGAAGCAATGTGGAAAAAGCAGGAAACGCCATATAAAAGCGCGGGAACTTTCAAGTATTCAAACGGTGGTTTTGTGCTGTTGGCGGCTGTTGTTGAAGCTGTTTCTGGCATGGCGTTCCCTGCTTTTATGAGCGAGCGCGTCTTTTCGCCGTTCGGTATGCATAAAAGCGGATGTTTCCGTTTGGACGAACAAACTCCATCTGGCATTGTCCGCGCGACTTCATATCAGAAGAACGGCAGAAGCAACATATACTCCGTTCCTGTTATAGGTGGCGGCGACGGCGGCGCGTACACAAACCCGCTCGATATGGCGCATTTCTGGAACAACCTTGACCCGGAACTGAATGCCGGAAATCCGTTTGCCCCGCTTATTGAAGAAGCGTGGAAGCCGAGCCTTGAAGGCGAGGGAAACTTTTACGGTCTTGGGTTCTGGCTCAGGAAGAAAAATCCGCGTATTGTTTATCTTGAGGGCTTTGACCCAGGCGTTCAGTTTTTCAGCTACTACAACCGCGACACAAAACGTTCGCTTACAATCTGTCTTAACGACGAATCTAAAAATTGCAGCGAAGTTTTTGAAAACTACTTTTCTATGGTCGAGTAAACTGGACGGACAGGTAGCGTCCATGCTGCCTGCCCGTCGGACCGCCCTCCCAGAAAAAAATTGTAAAAAAAATTTGTAAAAAACTGAAATCTATTTTTACTGCGTTATAATATCTTTTTGGAGTTTATACGTAGTTGTAATAAAAAAGTTAATTCTTACTTATCTTACCTATAAGAAAAACTCAATGAATCATCAAAATCCCAGTTACTAAGGAGAAGAGAAATGGGTCTTTTTGACATGTCTAAAGGCAGTGGTGTGGGGTTCGTAAAAATCAAGAACACACAGAATTTTACGAATCAGGATCTTTTGGACAAGCTTTCTGGCATTAAAGTCAGCTTTGGCGAGCCACAGATGGGCGACATTAAGGGAACGCAGTCTGTTATGTACAAGAAAGTTTCCGAGAAATTCGACGTTTTTGTACGCGTAGACGGAAGCAACGTTATTATGGGAAAAATCGGGACGGACGGCGTTAGCAGCGTTGGAACGGCACTTTCAATGATGGTCGATATGTTCGCATTCGACGGAGCAAAAGATGAGGGTACATCGAAGGCTGACCGCGCAGTTGACGAGCTTGGCGAAATCATAAAGAAGCTGGAAGCCGGCGAGGTTGTAAAAGAAAGCAACGCTACTGCTTCTGTAAATACTTCTACAGGAAGCGCGATCGCGTACTTCATGGACCAGAAGATCCTTTCTATCAACCCGAAATTCGACATCTACACAGAGCAGCACGAGCCTGTTTATCACGTTGACGGAAATCTTACACGCCTTGGTTTCAAGGTTAAAAACTCCGCCGGCGCAGAAGTCGCCGAGATAAAGAAAAAGCTCATCGCCATTCTGCCTGAATATACTCTTCTTCAGAACGGAAGCGAGATTGGTAAGCTTAAGAAAAAGTTTAAGCTTACAAGCCCGGAGCTTGTTGGAACGCTCAACGGACAGGAATTCAAGCTGCAGGGCGACCTTATGGGCTTTAACTTCGACGTTATGCTCGGCGGCAAGTGTATAGGACGCATTGATACGGCACAGACAATCTGGGCAGACTGTTACCGCATCCAAATACTTGACGAAAATTACAAAGACCTTATGATAGCTATTGCTGTCATTTGCGACAATGTGGTCGATTCATCAAACAGCTGATCGCAGTTTTCAATTTTTACAACGGCGTCTCCCGGTGTTCATTAGAATCCGCATGGTATAGCGGCGGGAGCGTTAAATAATAATCGTTTCATGAAGTGATATGGAGGTTTATCATGAAAACAAAAATTATTGCAATTGTATGCATTCTGGCACTTTGCATGGGAAGTCTGTTCGCACAGACAATCACAATCGATGAGTTCCTTGATGAGTTTGAGGACCTTGTTATTGAAGTAGAACTTGCTGCAGAAGACGGCGACATCGAGAACTATGAAGAGTTTATTTCTGATTATGCAGATTTCCTTGACATTTATGATCAGATAGATCTTTCTAACTGGACAGAAGAACAGCTTGAAGATTACACAGACCTTGTTACTCGCTATTCAATTGCAATTATCGTTCTTTCTGACGCTGCTGGCGTATTCGATTACGAGTAGTATATATAGTTCAAGGGCACGGTGCCGTCCGTAGCTAAGCTGCGGATTGCACGGCTTGCCGAATGGCAGGTTGCGCCCTTGTTTTTATGTTTACGTTTTATTTTTTTTCTGATTATAGATAGTAGAAACCACGATGAAGACTTTTCCAAAAATTATTAAAGCACTTTTAATGGTGCTCTGTATTGGGCTTGTCATGACAAGTCTCATTTCATGTTTAGATGACGAACCTGAAGTTGTTGAAGTTACGGGAAAATCGTACAACAGTTCCGGTTCTGGTGCCGGAAAAAGGAACAAGACGGTAAATCCTGAAGTTATTAATGAACTTGGAAAGCCGGGTAACTCTTATGACTATAACGAAGCTGAAGCTGTTTTTGGACGCAGTACGTCGCTTTCGTTCAGGAATAAAAGTGTTGTTATCGACCGTTCTCCGGTAAAGAGCAAGACTCCTACGGCAGAAGACGGTACGTGGACTATATTCGTATATCTGTGCGGTGCCGACCTTGAATCCGAAGACGGTTGTGCAACTGCTGATATGGAAGAAATGCTCTACGCTTGTACTGCGCCGAACATCAAGTTCGTTGTGCAGACTGGCGGTGCAAAAGAATGGCAGAATTACGGCATTTCTTCTTCAAAACTGCAACGGTATGTAATTTACGACGGAACGATCAGGCTTGTGGACGAAGTCAGTGACGCGAACATGGGCGATAAGGCGACGTTCCAGTCTTTTATCCTTTGGGGACTTGATAAATATGCCGCATCCAAGATGGGTATTATCTTCTGGGATCACGGTGGAGGAAGTGTAAGCGGTGTTTGTTTCGATGAGAAACACGATGACTCGCTTGACCTTATAGAAATTGATGAGGCGCTGACAGGCGTTCACGACAAGCTTTCTGGAAAGTTCGAGTTTATCGGCTTTGACGCTTGTCTTATGAGTACGATCGAAGTTGCGAACATGCTCGTTCCGCACGCAAACTACATGGTTGCGTCTGAAGAGTTGGAGCCTGGAAAGGGCTGGAACTACACCGGTTTTGGTGAGTATCTCGACTCAAATCCTAAGTGTGACGGCCGCGAGCTTGGTATTGCAATTGCGGACGCTTTCTATGACGACTGCTGCGACAGCTGGGGATCGGAAAAAGAGACGACGCTTGCCGTAACCGACCTTTCAAAACTCGATAACCTTATTACAAAGCTCAATGCCGCGCTTGGCGAGATGTACGAGGCTTCTGCCGATACATCCGTTCTGCCTGTTATGGTTCGTAACATTTCGAATGCAAAGAACTTCGGTGGTAATAACAAGACTGAAGGCTACACGAACATGGTTGACCTTGGCGCCATTCTTGAGAGCGTAGAAAGCTACGTTCCGTCTTCACAGGCGGCACAGCAGGCTCTGAAAGATACAATCGTGTACAACAAGATCGGCCAGAACGAAAGGGGTGCGACAGGTCTTTCGACTTACTATCCGCTTTCTGTTAACTATTCCGGCGAGCTTGAGATGTTCAAGAAAATCTGCGTAAGTCCGTACTACATGACGTTCGTCGATAGGGTTACTTACGGTGCCAGCATGGGTACTACAGCGGGCTATTCAGGCGAAGACAACTGGCTCGGTGACGACAGCAGCTGGTGGAGCGATGACGACTACGACAGCGATTATTGGAGCTGGTACGACGATGAAGACGATGACAGCGGTTATTCTTTGTCATTCCTGAGCAGCCTTTTCGATGACGACGATGACTACGATTACGGCTCTTACTGGTCTACCGGCGACGATTATGACGATGATGACGACTACTACGATTACGGCTCTTACTGGTCTACCGGCGACGATTATGACGATGATGACGATTACTACGGTTACGGCTATTATGATGACTACGACTGGGATGATTACGGTTATGGTTATTATGATGACTACGATGACTGGGACGATTACGACGACTACTATGGTTACAATTATTCTAGCAGTTCAAGCAGCTCGAGCAGTTCAAACAGCTACGGCTACAGTAACAGCTCAAGCGGAAGTCATTCGGGCAGCTCAAGCGGCAGTCACGGCATATACGGACACGGTTACCAGAGAAGGGCTTCTATTGAGTACGAAGTAGAGCCGATGATGACCGAAGACGGTACGTTCGGTTTTATCCTTACAGAAGATTCAATGTATAACCTTGACGGCGTATACTGCGTCATCATGATGACTGACGAAGACGGTTACTTCATCGATCTGGGTCTCGACAATTATGTTTCTATCGACTGGGATGAAGGCATCGTTACCGATAACTTCGATGGATTGTGGTATCTGCTTGGCGACGGTCAGGTTCTTGCTATGTATCTTATAGAAGAGGGCGATGATTACGACCTGTATTCTGTACCTGTCAAGGTAAACGGCAAAGATACTAACCTTCGTGTAATGATGGAATACAACGACGATAGTGGATACGAGACATATATCCTTGGTACATCAAGCGGTGTAAGCTCCAACGGCATGTCTTCGGGAAGAATCAAGCCGCTTAACCGTGGTGATGTAATCGTTCCGGCATATTATGTCTATGATAATACCGGAGATTATGTAGGAATGATTTATGGAGATGAATACAGATTTACGGGAGACGATTCAGTCTATGACGGCTTCCTTCCAGAATCAGATTACTACTACAGCTTCGAGATAGATGATATTTACGGAAATCAGTACTACACCGACTACGTATTGTTCGCTGTAGACGATGAAGGCGAAGTTTACTTCTACGAAGAATAAAAAAAATTAAATATGCTGAAGGGAAGACAACCCAATAGTGGTTTTCTTCCCTTCAGACTTCCTATCTTTCCGGTTCCCGGACTTAATCCATCATATTCCACGCGCATTTTGCAATGCCATAGACATAATCTGAATCTGGCTAAAAAGTTCACTATTACTTAAGCACTTGAAGTATTATTCAAGAAAATGTATAATTATGCAAAAATTTTACTAGCCGGAGTAAAAATATGAACGAAAGCGTTTTGCTGGGGGATGAGGCTCTCGCCCTTGGTGCCATTCACGCCGGTCTTTCCGCAGGATTTGGATATCCGGGAACACCGTCAACAGAAATACTTGAGTATCTTATCGACAATTATGAGAAAAAAGGCGGTCCGCTCGCGCAGTGGTGCTCGAATGAGAAAACTGCATACGAAGCCGCGCTCGGTGTATCTTTCGCCGGAAAGCGTTCTCTTGTAACGATGAAGCACGTTGGCTTGAATGTCGCTGCCGATCCGTTCATGAACTCATCGCTTTTGGGCATTAAGGGCGGTATTGTAGTTATCGTCGCCGATGACCCAAGCATGCACTCCAGCCAGGGCGAGCAGGATTCTCGCTTTTACGCTGATTTTGCGATGATTCCGTGTTTCGAGCCGGTGAATCAGCAGCAGGCTTACGAAATGATGTTCGATGCGTTCGCTCTTTCAGAAGAGAAGCATGTGCCTGTTCTTATGCGCATGGTTACGCGCCTTTCTCACAGCCGCGCGGTTGTAAAAGCTTTCGATGAGTCGAAATGGCTTCCTCAGAACAAGCTTGCAAAAGGCGACCGCAAGGAATGGATGCTTCTTCCGGCGCTTGCACGCAAGAATTACGACAATATGCTCGGCAAACAGAAAGACTTCGTTGCCTGGTCGGACAGCAACAACTGGAACAAGCTTGTGCTGAACGAAAAACGCAATGATCTTGCTATCGTTACGAGCGGTCTTGGCAGAAACTATTTCCTTGAAAATATAGAAGATTACAAAAAGCTTTGCGGAGACAAAGGTCTTCCATCAATGCTTCATATCGGGACGCTGCCGCTGCCGCGCGGCTTGCTCAGCAAGTTGGCTGCTTCGGCACAGAAAATCCTTGTAATAGAAGAAGGTATGCCGTTCGTAGAGAAGCGGCTTGCCGGTATCCTGCCGCAGAAAACAGAGGTCGTAGGAAAGCTTACGGGGCTTCTTCCGGCGAGCGGCGAGCTTAACCCGGACACAGTGCGCAAGGCTCTTGGTCTTGAACCAGTGCCAACAGCCGCCGGCCTTCTTTCTCAGAACGATGCTGCCGCTTCCGCTCTTTGTGAAGCGTTGCCAGGCCGCCCGCCGCAGCTTTGCAAAGGATGCCCTCATTTCGATTCATATACAGCTTTGAATATGGCTGTCGCCGAACTTAAGAAAAAGGCGGGCGAAGACGGTGTCTGCGTCTGTGCCGATATCGGCTGCTACTCGCTTGGTGCGGGTGCGCCGCTCAACGCCACGGAAACTATAGTTTGTATGGGCGCTTCTGTCGGTATGGCACGAGGTGCGTCACAGGCGGGCGTTAAGTACGCGTTCGGCGTTATCGGTGATTCAACGTTCATGCATTCCGGCATGACGAACCTTGTTGACTGCGTTTCGACAAAAACGCCTGTAACGATAATGATTCTTGATAACTCAATCGTCGCTATGACGGGATGCCAGAAGACGATTATCCCTTCAAGCAGCTTCGAGCCGCTTGTAAAAGGTCTTGGCGTTGAGCCGGAGCATGTCCGCGTTCTTGATACGAATCCTTCAAAACACGAGGAGAATGCGAAAATCCTTGTTGAGGAAGCTGAGTATCGCGGAGTTTCCGTCGTGATCATGCGCCGTGA
>JAFZVC010000013.1 GCA_017618015.1 Spirochaetaceae bacterium | reverse complement strand
GTCCCCACAAAAAAAATGGACTGCAAACTCACTTTTAAGTGGGAATGCAGTCCTTTTTGTGATATAATTAACTTGCGATGAAAAGAATATCACAAGTTCATTGTAACACATATCAATTGAAAATGCCACTGGAAATTTCAAAAATTATAGAGATTTCCGATCCGGTATACACGTTCAGTGAAGTTCTGAATCATATAGACCTGAAGAAGTATCTTGATGAAGGAAGGCACAGGAGAACAGGTCGCCCGGAATATGATTCGGAAAAGCTGCTGAGGGTTATTCTGTTTGCATTTATGGAAAACGGATATGCTTCCGTTCGGCAGATCGAAAAGATGTGCAAAACGGATATTCGTTTTATGTGGCTGCTTGACGGAAGCCCTGCCCCCAGCTTTATGACCATAGATAACTTCATGAACCAAAAGCTCGCCGGAACGATCGATGAGATATTCATAGAGATCAACCGGTATATATTTGCTCAAGCTGATGTGGATCTGAACCACGTATACATCGACGGGACAAAGATTGCTGCAAACGCGAATAAATACAGCTGGGTATGGAAAAAGAGCAGCGTTAAGAACCGACAAAAAACATTCGGCAAGGTGACGGCTTTGCTGGAAGAGATGAATCAGGTCATTGTCACGCACGGTGTCAGGTTCGGCGTCAGAGAGGAATACGCCATAGAGTATTTGGAAGAAATCATGGATCAATTTGTCTCCCTGACCGGATTCGATCCGCAAACAAAGGTCAGAGGGCGTGGGCATCATAAATCCACCGAGCAGAAGCTGTATGAAAAACTGGCGGAATACACGGAAAAGCTGAAGAAATACGCCGAGCATATTCGTATTTGCGGCGAGGATCGGAACAGTTATTCCAAGACAGACCATGACGCCACGTTCATGCGGATGAAACGTGATTACATGGGAAATGATCAGCTTCTTCCGGGGTACAATATCCAGCTCGGTACCTGTGACGAATTCATTGCCGTTTATGACGTCAAACAATACGCGTCTGATATGGATTGCTTCAAGCCGTTGATGGAGAAGTTCAACAGGCAGTATGGGAAATATCCGGAATATCCGGTTGCAGACGCGGGATACGGCAGCTTTGACAATTATCTGTTCTGTGAAGAGCACGGTATGAAAAAGTATATGAAATTCACCATGTTCAAGAAAGAAACCGAGGACGAAGAATATCGGGATGATCCATACAGAGCAGTCAACTTTCCGATCAACGAAAACGGTTGTCCGGTTTGTCCGGGTGGGAAAGAATTTCATTACCTGACAAGCCGTCCGGTCAGATACAATCACTATGGCAGGACAGAGGAACTCTGGCAATGTGAAGACTGTTCCGCCTGTCCTCTGAAACCGGAATGCTGCAAATGTGCAGGCAACCGAGTGGTTCAGTTAAATGAAGAATTGACCATGATGCATAAAGAAGTGCTTGGAAACCTGAACTGCGTTCACGGAGCTCTGCTTCGCATGAACAGAAGCATTCAATCGGAAGGCGCGTTCGGTACGATTAAGTGGAACAGAGCCTATACCAGAGCGCGCAGAAGAGGAATATCGGGGCTCATGCTTGAAATTTCAATGATTTCTTGCGGTTTTAACCTGCATAAATACCACTTAAAGAAACTTGCGGCGAGCGCTGCAGCATAGAAAAGGCTCTGTTTACCAACAGACCAAACGAACCGACGTACCATGAACGGACGACGGTATGTTTGTTGTACCCTGCATATCCGATTATCCTTCATTTTTGTCATTTCCTTTGTGTGGTTATACCTCAAAACGCCGAAATTCACCTCGTGAAGTGAATCTCGGCGTTTTTGGTGCTGCTTTTTTTACAGCCCCCTATAACGCAGTATTTCACAAACAATTGCGCCGCTGCGGCAATTAAATCCCTGAGTGAGCGCGCCGAAGCGTGTCGTTTTTTTATGCGGCAAACCCCTTCGCGCGGGCATCGGATACGTTTCGGAATCCTGCAGCGGTTTTTATTCCGCAGGCAAAAGCGAGATCACTTCGT
>JAFZVC010000108.1 GCA_017618015.1 Spirochaetaceae bacterium | reverse complement strand
TGAACCGTTTATAACAATATAACGACGTAGCGGTTCTATCATACTGTTCAGTTTCCTGGCTATTTCTACAGGTGGTATTTTAATAGGTTCTTGCGTTATAAAGCTCTGATAATCAAAGTTCTTTAGTCCGATCGTGCTATTTTCATAATCAAACAGTCGATTGGTCTTATAAAGAAATCGCCATGCCAAATAAAAATAGAAAAGATAATCTTGGTCTACAGTTATTGCCTTGCAGAAATTGGAACATATTAATCTCCATTCTGCCGCTAACGCGTCAGCACAAATAGGAATGAAAGAGTGCTGGAAAGCGGCGAAATTTTAACAATTGTGATGTAAAATTGTTTTGAGGAAGAAGGCACACTACAACGCACGGAGAGGTAAGTCGTAGAAGTGTTTCACGCTCAAAACAGTATATTAATCAGTGCTGGGATCGTCTTGTCAAGCACAAATAAGTGGCGCGTCTGAGCCCGTACGCTAAGAATTGCTTTAGCACCTGTTAAATTGTGTGACGATCCAGTCACTGTCTTCCTCCTCACATCTCAAATTCAGGAGGAAGAAGACTTGAAAGTTGTTTACCCGATTTGCTGTGGAGTAGACGTCCACAAGACCTTTTTGGTGGGAACGATCATTTCCACCACCGACGGAGTTCAGCCCTATTATCAGAAGAAACGTTTTTCAACCTACAATTCAGATCTTTATCGTTTTGCCGATTGGCTTAATACAAACTGTTGTCTCGACGTTTGTATGGAATCCACCGGCAAGTATTGGGTTCCTGTATTCAACATTCTTGAGGAACGAAATATTCATGTAACGATTGCCAATCCGAAGTGGGTTAAAGCTGTCAAAGGAAACAAGGACGACACAAAGGATTCAAAATGGATAGGTGATCTTTTCCGTCTTGGTCTTGTCCCAAGCAGTTTTATCCCGTCAAAGGATATACGTATTCTTCGTGAGTTTACACGATACCGCTCCAAACTTGTTTCAATGAAAAGCAGTGAGAAAAACCGTTTTCAAAACGCCTTTACCGTCTGCAACGTAGCCCTTGATTCCGTCGTCTCGGATATGTTCGGAAAATCAGCAACTGCAATTACGGATTACCTCATCTCGGAAGATACCTTCGATCCGGATCGTTGCGTCTCTCTTTTACAGCGTTCTCTGAAAAAGAAAGCCGATTCCGTGCTTGAATCAATTGAAGGGTATTCCATTTCTGATGAACAGAAGTTTCGGATGAGAATCATCCGCTCTCATCTTGATTACATCGAAAGCCTTATCTCACAGGTCGATTCCGTTATTGATACTATGGTTGCAAAGTATGAGCCGCTCATCTCTCTTCTTTGTACCATTCCCGGCGTTGACCGCAATTCCGCTATTACAATCATTTCCGAGCTCGGCGATGATATGTCGCAATTCGGTTCCTCTAAACGCTTGTGCTGCTGGGCAGGTCTGACACCCGGCAACAATGAATCTGCCGGTAAGAAAAAATCTGTTCGCATTACACGTGCTGGAGTTTATCTCAAACCTGCGTTGGTGCAAGTCGCTCACGCAGCCGTGAAAGCAACCGACAATTCTTACTATCGCTTGAAATACGAACAGATTTCAAAACGCAGAGGAAAGAAACGCGCCATTATTGCTATCGCAAGGATGATTCTCACCGCTGTTTTCCAAATGATGTCTACCGCTGAAGTCTGGAATCCTTCCGATCTCTTTAAGGTCGATATGCCTGTATCCCTCAAAGAAAAACAATTATCCAAAGCTGTTTTACATGCTACCAAATTTCTTGAAAGTCAAGGGCTGACTGTCTCTTAACTGTTCCTTTCTCCCTTTTCTTTTCTCTGCAAATAATCCTCTCCTTGCAGGGCTTTTTATTCACGCCTTCTCGATGGTGTGTGGAGTGTTTCTTTCACGCTATATTCCTTTACAGAAAGAAAAAGGAAACCCTGACGAAAAGGTTTCCTTCTGATAAGCAGAACTCTTTCCGCCGTTAAATCTTTATTTTCTTTATTTCCTCGGC
>JAFZVC010000107.1 GCA_017618015.1 Spirochaetaceae bacterium | reverse complement strand
TCGGTCTATTATTTATTCATTTTATCAACGCATTTCTCGCCTAAACCCAACCGAGTAATATTATACCACAATCTGGAGAGCAAGTCAACAGCTTTTAGCAATTTTCTACATATGTGACTGTGCACCGTAAAAATACATATTATCATTTCAAATATAGCTTTATAGTCGTTCTCAGAACGATAATCTTACAGAAAAAATATTGATTGAAAAACAGCCCTCGTTGTTGCCAATTTCATTTTCAGTATAGTTTAAGTGTATTCGTTCACAAAAAGTTTACGATATCAGTCGTACATTTCATCATTTTCATTCGTTAAATCAAATATAGACCTTAAATGTGATTATTTCTTACATCAAATCGAGATATTTTTATATAATGAAAGCAACAGCTAATGCTGCAGATTCAGATAGGGTAGGTTACATTATAATGTTAAAGAAACTGACGGCTGCTGTTATAGCAGCTTCAACGGCAAATATTCTGTTTTCTGCAGATAATGCAAACTTGAGCGGTACATCAATAGTTTATGCAGAAGAACGTAGCCGCGTGCGTCCGTGTTGTTACGTCTTTTCAGGCGTGGCTTGTATTCTGAGCCCCTATGAGGCGTTTAAGGGAAAAAACCGGCTTTCCCGGGAGATGCTTATTATGCATGATTTCTCCGTATCAAAAACGCTGCAATCGATTTAAGAGCGTATAAATGTAAACAGTAAGACAGAAATTATAGTCCGTTTGAAAGTTAAAACGAAATATGCCCCAAAAAGAATAGCCGTTTCTTGCTTTTTTGTTTGCATATATTGCTCTTTTTGCTGTATAATCTTTACAAATCTTTACAAACAGTGTATATTTATGATAGAAATATATAATTTAGAACGGGAATTTGGGGGATTTTTATCCCACTTCAACTAAAGGAGGAAAGTAAAAAACATTTAAGCCAAAAGCAACCAGACTATGCATAATAAGGAGTGATTTGATTGAAGATGAAAACTTTTAAAAGGATCGTCGGCGGTACTGTTTCTGCTATGCTTATCGCATCAAGTATGCCTGCAGCTACAATTGTAAACGCAGCAGACCAGCAGACAAGAGGTAATGTTGGCGGTTATGACTACGAAATGTGGAATCAGAACGGACAGGGCAACGCTCAGATGAACCCAAGCGCAGGTTCTTTCACCTGCTCATGGAGCAACATCGAAAACTTCCTTGCACGTATGGGCAAGAACTTCGACAGCCAGAAGAAGAACTACAAGTCTTTCGGAAATATAGTTCTTACTTATGATGTTGAGTACACACCAAGAGGAAATTCGTATATGTGCGTATACGGATGGACAAGAAACCCTCTTATGGAATACTACATCGTTGAAGGCTGGGGCGACTGGCGTCCACCCGGAGACGGTGCAGAGAGAAAGGGCAACGTAACTCTCAACGGCAATACATATGATATCGCAAAGACAATGCGTTACAATCAGCCTTCTCTCGACGGAACAGCAACATTCCCGCAGTACTGGAGCATTCGCCAGACAAGCGGTTCAGCAAATAACCAGACAAACTACATGAAGGGCACGATCGACGTATCCAAGCACTTTGATGCATGGTCACAGGCAGGACTTGATATGTCAGGTACACTTTATGAGGTTTCACTTAATATCGAAGGCTACAGATCAAACGGCTCAGCTAACGTAAAGAGCGTAACTGTTACCACAAACGCAGGCGATGACCAGATGGGTCAGCAGAGCGACAATGGCGGCGGAAACGCAGGCGGCGGTCAGCAGGGCGGCGGCTTTGATTTCGGCGGCGGTCAGCAAGGCGGCTGGGACATGGGAGGCGGCAACGGCGGCTTCGACATGGGTAACTTCGACTGGAGTCAGTTCGGCGGCGGTCAGCAAGGCGGCGGCTGGGATTTCGGCGGCGGCCAGCAGCAGGGCGGCGGAGATAACGGCGGCAACAACGGCGGCGGTGATACAACAACTTATGCCGGCGCAGGCAGCACAGAGG
>JAFZVC010000106.1 GCA_017618015.1 Spirochaetaceae bacterium | reverse complement strand
AGGACGAAAGTGTATCTTTGTCATGCTTTTTTTAACTTTGTCGCAAAGATACAAAAACTTTACGACATAACAAAGCCCTGGCTTGGGAAAGTCGGGGCTTTGCGATAAAAAAAGAGGATGTGCCTATTTTGACACACCCTCGTGTTTTTTGTTACACGCCGTTTCTTACTCGTAGTAGTAAGTTGTGGTTGGCGTATAGATACCCCATGTCAGACCACTGAGGAAACCGTCCCAGAAGGTGGTCTTTGTCTTCATGCGGAATTTCTTGTCGTTCTTCACGTGGTTCTTAGCTGCGTCCTGCTTGGGCGAAACCAGACCATAGATGAAGTAGTGGTTCTTTACCTTAGCAACCTGCTGTGCGGGCTCACTTTCACTCATACCTACGCTGACGTTCTGAACGTAGCAAGACTGGAGCATCATCATAGCGCAGATGCTCAGTGCGCATACAATTGTCTTTTTCATTGTTTTTTGTTTTTAAAAGTGAAACAAATTATATCGTTGATTATGTTTATATCTGTTAAAGTGTTTGCAAAGGTACAGGGATTTTTCGAATTATGCAAATTAATTTGTTGTTTTTTCTTTGTATTTTGCTCGGTTTTCACTACCTTTTACCTAATGGTAAAAGAAGGATGCACCTCGAAAATAAAAGAAAAACGGTATTTTTCTTTGTATTTTGCTCGGTTTTCACTACCTTTGCGGCCAATTTAGAGAATAGAGAGAAAAATGAAGAAGATTTATTGTTTTTACGCCGCTGTAGTGATGGTGCTGACAGCGTGCGGGGGTAACAAGACGCAGGGTGGGGAGGCAGCGGCCATTACCGCCCCGTTGGATTCCATTGTCAAGACTGTCGAGGTCTCTGAGGCGTCAGAGGCTCAGCCTAAGGCTAAGTCGCCGAAGATGCTGTCGGAGGAGGCTGTCATGGTGCAGTTGCGCACCTGCTTTGCCGAGGTGAACAGGATGGCTGCCGAGGGTGGCATCGATGTCACGGCTTTGGATAAGAAGTATTGTTCGAAGGATTTCCTGGAACTGAAAAACAATTTGGAGAAGAAGGTTCAGAAAGGCGAAGTGGCGTTTGAGGGCGATGAGGGCTACCACTGGACGGCTGACATCGGTACGCCCTTGACGGTGGACTCGGTCAGTGCATTGCTGGTTACAGCCGAACAGGCTCAGGCTGAGGTGTGGCTGAAGGACGAGCACGACAACAGGGGCTATCTGGAGCTGACGCTGTATCTGGAGGATGGCGCCTGGAAAATACACAACTGGATAGACGACGATGTGTATCCCTTCGGTGCCTTGTTCCATTGGATGCAGAACGCGTACGACGGATATACTGACGACGAAGAAAAGGAGGAGGAAGAATAAAAAGGAGCGGCCCGCAGGTGAGGGCACTGAAAAACCCTTCAAGTTAGGAAGGCTTCTTGATTATTAACAAAAAGCAGATTGCATATAACCGTTAATATACGGATTTGCAATCTGCTTTTCTTTTTCCCCTTCATAGCATAGTAGGCATCCAGAATGCGTT
>JAFZVC010000012.1 GCA_017618015.1 Spirochaetaceae bacterium | reverse complement strand
GTATGGGTTAGCCTCAAGATAAACTGTCTTGTTCTCGTATGATACGAACTTGTAAGGACCAGCTCCAAGCGGAGTTCTTGTCTTTGCTCTTATCATAGAAAGGTCACCTTTCGGGAAACCGAACTTGTTGTTCTTGTAGTCGTACTGTGCCTTGTCACCATACCAGTGAAGAGGAGCAATGTAGATGTCCATAAGGTCAGCTGCAGGAGCGTTGACTTCTGTAAGAACGATACGTACAGAATAGTCGCCTGTCTTCTGGAAACCTTTTACGTAATCAGCAGAAGCACCAGTCTTAATACCCTTTGTGTAAGCATCGTAGTTGTTCATAAGGCTAGTAAGAGATGCTGTTGCTTTTTCTGTGTCGCTGAGTGTTGCAAGATCGCCATCATATGCGTCGTACATAATCTGGAAAACATCGGCAGCTGTAGCTGAAGCGTCTGCAGGGAAGCCCCAAACGCCCATTGTTGTTCCGATAGGATCACCAGCGTTTGCATAGCCAGCAGCAACGCAGTAATCTGCTATGTCCTGTACGAACTTAACACCAGCCTGGTCAACGTCTGCCCAGAAAGCGTTCTGAGTAGCTGCATCCCAGTATGTGAAATCTTTATTGTTACGACCAGCAGCAGAAAGAAGGCTGAAAAGAGACTCCATTCCGCTTCTGTACTCTTCCATACCAAGGATAGGAAGTGAGAATACAGATGCTGCACCGTCATATGTCGGGTCGCAGAATACATAAAGAGAGAAAATAAGGTCGTCAGCTGTGAGTGCTACACCGTCAGAGCATTTAAGGTCTTTGCGGAGAGTATAATCATAGAATACTGTTCCGTCAGCGTTCTCTGTAACGACGAGGTTTGCCGGACCTGTATATGTGTAGTTTGTTCCATTGTAAGCAATTGTCTCACCCTCGATTCCTTTGTAAACGAGAGAACCATTGCGGTTCGCGTACAAAAGCTGGACAGATGTTGAATCAACAATACGAAGATCAGGAACAGATTCCTCAAAGAATGGGCTGAATTTTTCGCTCATTGCGTTGTTAGCGAAAACGATAATGTTTTTTGAATCATCAGTTGTCGTTTTCTGTTCTTTTTTACCGCCGCAGAAACACATTGAAACTGCGAGAAGCAAAGTGATGGTCACGAGAAGGACCTTTTTCATGTTCATGTAGTTTTTCCTCCTAAAACATATATATAGAAATTTCATTACGAACGGGTTATTCGCGCGAATCACCCGCTGGTTTTGAAAAACTTCTATCAAAATAAATGCCGTACAGCACACAGCCCACTGTAAGCCCTAACAAAACGCCAAGATAAACAATATCCCGCACAATTTCGTCGTTCCGGTGCAGCACTATAAACACAATCTCCAGTAACGCATTGATGCCTGAAAGCACAAGCAGCGCACCACCCGAATGTTTGCACCGGGCAAGCGACTTTTCCCATTCTTTGCGGGAAAGGCTGACGTTATGACGAACAAGCACAAGAGACGCAAACGCGCACGCGCCGAACGCAAAGTATACAGCCGGCAAAAAAAGAACGATATACGGATAAAATATCCATGCAGTTCTGGATGAACTTTGATTCACAAGACCAGCGGCAACAAGAAGAGCGATAAACAGAAAGCAAAAACATAAGTTCATAAGCGCGCCTTTGCGCCTTTTCTTTCCATCGTCCGGAAGAACGAAATAGTCGCTTTCATCCGGTGTTTCTGCGTTTTTTATCCAGTTTTTGTATCGTGTCGTCATTCCGCTCCTGTGATTATTAAATGTGTTTCTATCCAGTATAATACAAATCCCCTATATTGTCACTCTTTTTTTTCAGAATATCGAGATTTTTTTATAGAATCCGCTCTGGAGCGGAAAAGGCAGGTGTTGCGGGCAAAAAAAAAACTGCCTCATAAAGCATTTACTTTACGGGCAGTTTTAAGCAATTAATAGCTTTTCGCAGATTTAATCGTGCTTATTTCTTTTCTTCGACAATCTCTGCATCCGGAGCATTCTTCTTAATGCTTTCAATACCGTTCATACAGCCGGCCTTAGCTTTGTAGCCTTCACCAGTAGCGATAATCTCGCCATTTGAAGCCTTAAGACGGAAGCGGAATTCACCTTTCTTGTCGGTATAAACTTCGTATTTAGGATTCTTCTTCTTCTCGAAACCGTCTACGGTCTGATCCTCTACGTCAGCGATTACAGAATTCTTCTTTACGCTCGCGATACCGTTCATACATGCGCTTTTTGAAGTATAAACTTCTGATGTCGCAATTACTTCACCATTTCCGGCTTTAAGATCAAACTTAATGCCTGTTGATGTCTCTTTTACTAAAAACTTTCCCATTTAACCCTCCGGATTAAAATACAGATTTACAGGTGTACCACCCTGAAAAATAGTATAACACGTAATTCTGCTATTAACAAATTTTATTTTTTGATTTTTTTTGTTTTCAATTCGCCATAGTGTCATGTATAATTATTTCATTATGGCAAAATATTATATTCCAGACGATATAAACACAGCCGAACGCTACAACATGCAGATGGTACCGATACGCCAGCGTCAGTTTTTGCGTCCGCTCACTTGGCTTCTCAGCTTTCCTGTGACGTGGATTCACCGCACAAAGATTAAAAAAATCGGAATGAAGGGGCTTAAACCGCCGTACCTTCTTCTTTGCAACCACAACGCGTTTTTCGATTTTCAGGTTACGACGCGTGCTATTTTTCCGCGCCGCGCGAACTACATAATCTCCATCGATATTTTTCCAGGCTTGGACTGGATTATCCGCAACGTAGGCGGCATTTATAAGCGCAAATTCGTAACGGACTCTTCGGTTGTCCGCCAGCTTATGACAATCGCGAAAAACGGAGATGTCGCCGTCCTGTACCCGGAAGCACGGTATTCGTTCGTGGGCACTCCGTGCGCGTTGCCGACCTCGCTCGGAAAGCTCGTGAAACTTCTGAAAGTGCCTGTCGTAACGCTAATAATGAACGGCAACCACATCAACCAGCCGTTCTGGAACTTAAAGGAGCGCGGCACGCGCACCGACGCGACGATAAAGCAGCTTTTCACCGCGGAGCAGGTCAAAGCAGCCACCGTTGACGAGATAAACCAGGCGATCCGCGACGACTTTGACTACAACGACTACAAGTGGCAGTTCCAGCACAAGATACGAAACAAAAAGCCGTGGCGCGCGGAGCGCATGGAGAAAGTTCTGTATCAGTGCCCGCATTGTAAAACTGAATTCAAAATGGAGACAAAAGGAACTGAGATTTTCTGCACAGAATGCGGAAAGGTTTGGCAGGTCACCGAATACGGTCAGTTAAAAGCCGTGCGTCTTGGCGACAAGGATATAAGCGGCGACGAGTCCGCGACGGAGTTCCAGTTCATACCGGACTGGTTCGAATGGGAGCGCGCCAACGTCCACGAAGAAGTTATGAGCGGCAAATACCACAGTGAAGGCGACGTCAAAGTCGACAACTGCCCGAACAAACACGGCTACGTTTATATTGGCGAAGGGCACCTTGTGCACGATTATTCGGGCTTCCACGTTGAGGGCGAAGGACGCTACGGCCATTTCGAAATGACACGCAAGGTCGCCGACAATTACTCGTGCCACGTTGAGTTCGCGTTTCACAACACCGGCTTGGACGTAGTTTCCATAAGCACGCCAAACGACTCTTTCTTCATATACTGCAAAGAAAAGAGTTTAAGCCCTGTGAAGATGTATTTTGCAACCGAAGAGCTCTATTTCAATTACTTCAAGCTTGGTGAGACAATAAACGGAAAGCCGGTGTCGCCACATGTCGTCGACAATATGACGCACCCAAAGACGGAATACGGACTTTGAGAAGGCTGTAAAAGAAAAGCTTTTATTTGTCCTTAAAGAAATCGTCAACCGCTTTAACAAGTGATTCCGGCGGCATTGTCTTTAAAAGATATTTGTCAGGACGCGCAGAAACGACTTTCATTACAGTTTCCTTATCATCTTTCGCTGTCAAAAAGATAACTGGAATATTTGCGGTCGTCGGTTCACTGCGCAGCATTTCGAAAACCTGTAAGCCCGAAAGGCCAGGCATTTCATAGTCCAAAAGGATTAAATCCACATGGTTCTGCGTAAGAAGCGAAATAGCGTTCATTCCTGAGTTCGCCATAAAAACATTATATCTTGCGGAGAACCAGTTGTTCATGGCACGCAGCATAACGCTGTCATCGTCTACAACGAGAATGGACTTACGGCCTCTGTTTATGTCGCTGCCGTTCAAGAAATGATCCAAAGAAGCAAGAATATCTTTTGCGTTTACAGGGCGGATAAAAGTTGATGTGACCATGCTTTTAGGAATTTCCTTGCATGCTTCCTCTATCTCTTTAGGATTTCCGATGAGGAACATCATATGATCGCCGGCCAGCATCTTCTTTTTAAGATATTTAAGCGTTCCGTTGAAGACAGTAACATCGCCTTCAAGATATATCATGTAAATATCTGGCAGATTGCTTATATGATTAATTTCAATCGTATTCGGCTGGGAAGAAACAACAGGATATCCAGCCTCGCTCAAAGTTTTTTTCAGGGTCTTTACAAGAAAATTCGGCTCTTTGCTAACAAACAAAATATCATTTCTCATAGCGCCATTATATCTTATAATTCCATTGTTTTCTAGTAAAAAATAATCTGTAACTAAAATTCTTTATATTTCCTTTAAATTTAGAAGAAATTTCATAAAGATTTTTGGACTTTTTTCGATTTATGTTATAATATAATAGTGATGGAAATACTCGGCAATTCCGGGTCTTTTTAGGAGGGCAGTATGAATCAGCTTAAAAAAATCTTTATCGTAGTACTTATGGGTCTTTGCGCGGTTCTTGCCGCTCAGAGCGACTCTCAATCATATCATGGCAAAAGGATGAATTCTAACGGCTCTGCTTTCGAGATCGTATTTATCTCCACAGAAAACGGAATCATCCAGCTTGGCTTCTCTATACCAGTTAATCCTCAGAGCGTAAGACCAGAGAATATCTTTTTGAACGGCAATCCGCTCAACAATAACACTGCAATAAAATTCAACAAGACCGGTAAAATCGTAGAAATCGGCGCGGCGCTTCCCGCCGGAGTCGTTTCCGTTCTTGTAATCCGCGAAGTACGCTCTTTTGACGACCAGGAACTTGCAACAGAAGAACTGGATGAGCTTGTTCCCGACGAAACAATAGAATACAAATAAACCCATAAAAAGTTTTATAACAATACGAGGTTCTCATGAAAACGCTTGCCCGCAAAATCGCGCTAAAATTCTTTTTTGTAATCGCGATGCTTGTCGTTTGCCTTTCTTTTTTCATTTTGACAATGGTGAACTGGAATTCAAGGCGAAGCAAAAACAACGAAATTTTTGATGCCCTGAATGTAATTTCGTCCGCTTTGGAAAATGGAACATCACTTTATAAGGCTGGAGCTGAATTGCCCTACTATATAACCTATACGGTCTATGAGGAAAGCTCCAAAGAAATTTACGCCAGAACCGACGATTTCGACCGTATTTTTCCTCTTTCACAAGGAAAAACGTTGGAATATATGGAAAAAGACTACTGGATAGACAGCGATTTACGAGTTTTGTATACGACTTCGAATATCGAATTTGCCAACAGCAACTACATAATTCAGGTTTCTCTTTCTACCGACAGGGATACGAGCCAGGAATATTACTCATACTTTTTAAGACTGCTTCTGATATCCTTTATCCCGCTGCTCCTTATCTCTTACCTTGCATCATTCTTCATCGCAAAACACACGCTGCGGCCTATCGTTAAAATGACAAAAACCGCAGAACAGATAACGTCCTCAAAACTTGACACGATGCTTGAAGTTTCAAATGAGCAGAATGAGCTTGATGCGCTTGCTGTAACGTTCAACACGCTTTTTGCGAACCTTAACAGCGACATTCACGCAATAAACGCCGCGAACGAAGCAAAATCGGCATTTTTGAGCAACATGAGCCACGAAATCCGCACGCCTATCAATGCGGTTCTTGGCTTGGACGAAATGATTCTGCGAACTTCTACTGAACCAGAAATAAAGAATTATGCGATTGAAATCCAGAGCTCCGGAAAATCGCTTCTTTCCATAGTCAACGATATTCTTGATTTCTCAAAGATTGAAGCCGGAAAGATGGAGATTCTGCCATTTGAATATGATTTAAGCTCCACCGTCAACGATTTGGTGAACATGATTGCTTCCCGCGCAGAAAAGAAAGGTCTTGAGCTCAAGATGAACGTTGACCCTAAAGTTCCGCACTGCCTTATCGGTGATGAAACGCGAATCAAGCAATGTATCCTGAACATTCTTACAAATGCTGTTAAATATACGGAAAAAGGTTCCGTAACAATGAACATCAGCTTTGAGAAGATTGATGAAGACCGGATAAATCTTAAGGCACAAGTAATCGATACCGGAATTGGAATAAAAGAGGAGGATTTGAAAAAACTCTTCTCTCCGTTTGAGCGCATAGAAGAAAACCGTAACAGAACTATAGAAGGCACCGGTCTTGGAATGAGCATTGTAAAGAGCCTTCTTGCGGCAATGGGAACGCAGCTTGATGTAAAGAGCGTATACGGCGAAGGCTCGGACTTTTCGTTCACCGTCGAACAGAAAGTTGTTGACTGGGAACCGATTGGCGATTACGACGTGATGAAGCTTCGTGCTTTGGAACAGGCTGGTGGCGAATATCACGAAAGCTTCCAGGCACCGGATGCTCAGATTCTTGTTATTGACGATACCCCGATGAACCTTACGGTTTTCTGCGGCCTCTTAAGTTCAACCAGGATTCAGATAGACAGGGCAGAAAGCGGCAGGCAGGCGCTCGACATGGCGCACGACAAGAAATACGATATGCTTTTTGTTGACCACCGTATGCCAAATATGGACGGAATTGAGATGCTCAATATCCTCCGTTCGGACGACACAAGCGTAAACCAGCATTCTATCTGTATCGCGCTTACAGCGAACGCAATTTCTGGCGCAAAGGAAATGTATCTTGCGGCTGGTTTTGAAGGCTATCTTTCAAAGCCTGTTGACGGCGCAAAGCTTGAAAGCACACTTGCACAGATGCTTCCGGCTGAAAAAGTCCTTCACGAAGGCGATGAAGGCTATGAAAAGAGGGAAGCTCCGAAAGAAACTGGCGGGAAGTCAGCTGCATCCGGCGACGGCTTGTCCGCTGATGCTGCCGCGGCGGTTTCTGGTATTTTCGAAAAGAAATTCGGCGTAAAGATTGCCGACGGATTGCGTAACTGCGGTGGAGCTGAAATCTACATGGATGCGGCACGCAACTTCTATGACGCGATTGAAGAAAAATCAGCTGAAATAGAGCAATTCGCCGCGGCAGAAGACTGGGTTAATTACACCGTTCTTGTGCATGCGTTAAAGAGTTCTGCCCGCCTTATAGGTGCCGGGGAATTGTCAGCGCTTGCGGCTTCATTGGAAGCAGCTGGCGACAAGGCGAAAACAGGAGACGCGAGCGGAATCGCAGAGATTTCGGATAAAACTTCGCTTTTGCTGGAGCAGTACCGCGCATACAAGCCAAAGCTTGCACCGCTTTTTGAAGTGTTTACAGGGGCTGGAAACGCACAGAATCAGGACAGCGCAAAGTCTAACCTGCCAGAAATGGGGGCTGACGAGTTCAAAGATGCAATGGCTGCTTTGAAGGAAGTTATTTCTGCATTCGATTTTGCAAGCGCGGATATGATTTTGGAAGAATTGTCCGGATATTCAGTTCCTGCGGAATTTGAAGAGAAATATTCAGAAATCAAAAAGGCTGTCAAAGCCGTTGATCAGCAGCTTGTACTTTCTTTACTTGAATAGCGGGGCGGAATTACTTAGACACAGAAACGATAATATGCGTCTGCTTCCACTGGAACGTTCTGTTTCTTGACAAGATACGGACAGCATCCACAGCTTTTTTGAAGTCGCTTTCGCCCATACTTTCGCTTATAGTCTTTCCATAACTTGAGCTTGTGCTGAACCATCTGTCTATGTCATCGTCGGTAAGGACACGCTTTTCGTCAAAGTCCGCTTCTTCCAGTGTGACAGTTGTTCCTGCCTTTTCAAGCGCCGCTTTTACATCGTCTGCGTTCCATGCGAAAAAACCTTTTACAGAATCGGGAGCTGTTTTTCCCGAATAAAAGCTCTCTTCTGCTTCGTTCATTTTTGTGAGCAATGTTCTTTGTTCTGCAGTGATGTTCAGTGGCAGGAACAACTGCGAAAGACGCTGGCTTTTGCAAGGCAGCTTTTGAAGGACAATACATACGCTGTTTTTAGCGGAGACGGAAGCGTCGGTCAAAAGCTCAGCAAGTTTTTCCGCGAACGGCTCTATTTCCTGCTTTTTAACGAACGGGTCGCGTATAAAAAAGCGGTCAAACGCTATATCGGGGAAGAGTTTTCCGAGGCTGGCGGCAGAAAGCCAGTCAAAATTCGGCGTATCAGCATTTTCCGGTGCGGCTTGGCTCGCAGGGGCTGGCGGCACGACTGCCAGAATCGGCTTTTCAAGGTCGCCCAAGTTCTGCCCATACTGCTCCAAAACTTCAAAGCCGCGCTTCGTTCTGCAAAGCCCAGCCGTGCATCCTTCCGGAGTGCGCCGCCAAACTTCCCAAAGCAAAAGACCGTCATCCGCGCCAAAAACAAGACAGCAGTGGTGGCGGTTGAGTGCGGCTTTTTGCGTCGCGGCATTTCGTAACGCAAGCAAAAACTCAGGTCTTCCCGATTCTGTCCGCTTTTGCCACGCGTCGCGCTGCTTCTGTCCGGGGCTGAACGTAAGGTTTTCGCCAGTTTTTACGGAGCCGTTCTTAAGGTGCTCGGCTTCCCACCAGTCACCGATGGGGTTTACTGTATCTTGAGTTTCTTCGAGCAGTGCGGCTATTTGTATTTCGCGTCTTGAAAGCACATCGTCTTTTATCGTCTTTTCGTAGCCCTGATCCTGCGGATTATAGAAAACGCGTCCGTTCAGGCTGTCCGGCAAGTATTGCTGTGCTACCCAATGATCCCTGTAGGCGTGCGGATACAAATAGCCCGCACCGTGACCAAAGCCTTCTGCATCGCGGCTGTTGTCACGCAAGTGGTTCGGTACTTCCGCATCTTCGGACTGGACGGCTTTCATCGCATCAAAATAAGCCATTGCGCTGTTCGATTTAGGAGCCGTCGCAAGATAAAGTGCGGCTTGTGTAAGCATGTACTGGCCTTCCGGCAAGCCAATCCTGTCGAATGCGGCGGCGCAGCTTTGGACGACACCGAGCGCGTATGGGTCAGCAAGGCCTGTGTCTTCACAGGCAGAAATAAGCATCCGCCGGAAGATAAAGTTCGGGTCTTCTCCTGCGGAAATCATGCGTGCCATCCAGTAAAGGGCAGCGTCGGGGTCTCTTCCCCTAAGGCTTTTGATGAATGCGCTAATAATGTCGTAATGATAATCGCCGTCACGGTCGTAAAGCACGACTTTCTTTTGAATGCTTTCCTCGGCTGTTTCTTTCGTTATGTAAATCTCGGTGTCTTCCGGCGGGACACACGGCGTTTCATCGGGTGCCCATTTTTCGGGCGTAGTCTCAACGGCAAGTTCCAGCGCGTTCAAAAGGCTTCTGGCGTCTCCGTTAGCCGTCTCAATAAGATGCTCGAGCGCGCCCGGCTCAAACTTCACATTCCAGCGTCCGTAGCCGCGCTCTTTGTCTTTAAGGGCCATTTCTGCGGCTTTTGTCAAATCTTCTTTTGTAAGCGGCTTAAGCTGAAAAACGCGGCTCCGGCTTACAAGCGCCTTGTTAACTTCGAAAAACGGGTTCTCCGTCGTCGCGCCGACAAGGATAATCGTGCCGTTTTCAACCCACGGCAAAAGCGCATCCTGCTGGCTTTTGTTCCAGCGGTGAACCTCGTCAACAAAGAGGATTGTCTTTCTGTTGTAGAGCCGCTTTTGGTCATCGGCGTTTTTTATTGCGTCGCGTATGTTCTGAACGCCGGTAAGAACCGCGTTAAGTGTGAGAAAATTGCTTTTTGTGTGATTTGCTATTACTTTTGCGAGTGTTGTTTTGCCTGTTCCCGGCGGTCCGTAAAAAATGACGGAAGTAAGCTGGTCTGCCGCTATGGCGCGACGCAAAAGGCGACCTTTGCCAACAATATGATCCTGCCCGATATACTCATCAAGGTTTCTAGGCCTCATTCTGGCAGCAAGAGGTTCTTCGTTCCTATTGCGCGGCGCGTCAAACAAATCCATTGGAGCAGATTACGTTTACTCGTAGTTCCACTTGTTACGTGAGGTGTAAAATCCCCACAGCTTGTTGTACTGGGAATGCTCAACCCCGATTACGGCGGCATAAAGCGTTCCTTCTGCTCCGTAATGCCATATTCCGCTTACGAATCGTGTTCCAAACGCCGACTCCGCGTTATCGGACGGAGCTTCGCCATCCGCGGGCTTGCCGTCAGAACCGACCGCGCTTACCTCGAATCCGCTCTGAGTACCGACAAGAAGCTTGTCCGTTCCGTATGCAGTAAGCACCGTTATTATTGCATCTGTCGTTCCGCCATCACTCCATGAGGATGCCCCAGATGCCTTGTATTTCAGCGTTTTTCCATCGGCAGAACTGTCAAAGGCTTTGTTAAACGTGTATAAATACGCTGTTCCAGAAACATTAATAACTGCAAAAACCGCGTTGCTGCTGAAACAATCAGTCGTGCCGTCAAATCCGGCAGCTTTTATGTACGCATCTTCGTCCGTCGCTCCCATCACATCTGTTACACTCTGTGCGACAGGCGTGCCTGTTCCGGCAAGCTTTTTCACTGCATTGTCACCATCTGTGAAATATGCGTTTCTTCCGCTTGTCGTACCGTCCGAAGCGAAAACACAGTTGTCAAAAAGTTCTTTCACATTTTCCGCGACTGGGTTTGTAGTCCAATCTCCAGCACCGGAAGAAGTAACAGGTGCAGCATAAATTGAGCCAGTCTCGTCTGATGCGTTGTCTTTAACAAGCGCGTACAAATATGAAGCATCAGATGCCAGTCTTACGGTCGGTTTTCCTGATACAGGAGCTGTAGTAAGCTGCGTCCATCTTCCTTCTGCATTTTTCTCAGCATACCAGTTTTTTTGATATATGTTGTTATTCTGAACAAAAAGCATTCCGTTACATGGAACCATAGAGAAAATGTTGCCCTCAACGATAGGAGCCTCATACTCTACTTCCTGCGAAATATCGTAGAAAATAACATCCTGCTTGCATGATGCGAACAGAGCGAGTACCATCGCCACAAGTAAAAATCCGTATATAAATCTTTTGTTTTTCATAATTTGCTCCGTTAAGCTCTGTTCATCAGAATATATATTTGGCACCAAGTCTTATGTCTGGAACCAAACATGTATAATTCTTTGAAGAATCCCTGTACCATTCTGGCAACACGAAAAGTCCTGCCGACAAACCGATTGACCATTCCGTAAAGAATTTATAATAAACACCGATTTCTGGCTTTGCTACCAATCCGAAATAAGATCGGTCAAGATAATTTTCGAATGCACCACCGAGCGAAACCGATCCGATAAGCTCAAAATCGCCAATTGCAAAATGATAGCCGCCTGTAAAAAGAAGCGGGATAAAATAAAGAACATTCTTACCGATTGTAGAGTTGTAGGAGAAACAAGCTTCTCCACCCAAACTTATGTGATCTGTAAGCATGTACGTATATCCGATTGAAACCTCACCGCCGACTTCAAGCTGTTCTGGGCGCGCTGGAATTGAAAGTCCGAGGTTAAGCTGCAAAAAGTTGTCTTTAGCTTTTAAAAGACGATAATCAAAAGTTACTTCCGACTCTTCCGATCCTTCATCTGTAGGGATTTCACCGGCATCATCTGCCTGTGCGAATAAAAGCGAGCAACCCAAGAACAAAAGTGCCGCAATTGACAATATACGTTTCATTATGCCTCCAAAAAAACTCGGCGTTGCCGGAAGTAATCTATGGAAATTGATGATAAAATTCTGTAAAATCAATATACTTGTTTTATCAGCTAATGTCCACAATGGACACATTGAATAAAACAGAGCAGAATTCAAACAGTTACAAAGTGCGGAGGTTATATGGCGGCAAAAATTATTGATGGAAAACAGATTGCGCTTGATGTGAGGGCGGGTGTCGCCGAAAAAGTCGCAGAACTTAAAAAGAAAGGCGTAACACCTTGTCTTGCTGTTATTCTGGTAGGCGAAAATCCTGCGAGCGTCAGCTATGTTACAGGAAAACGGAAAGCTCTTGCAGAAGCGGGAATGCTCGACAGAAGCGAAGTTCTGCCTGAGACGACGACAGAAAAGGAACTGCTCGCGCTCATCGACAAGCTTAACAACGACAATACCGTACACGGCATACTCGTGCAGCTGCCGCTCCCGAAACACATAAACGAAGACAATGTTATTATGGCAATTTCGCCAGAAAAAGACGTGGACGGATTTCATCCTGTTAACGTAGGAAAGCTCGTCATTGGCAAAAAAGCATTTTTACCATGCACTCCGCACGGAATTATCGTGCTGTTGGAGCGGATGGGCATTGAGACGAGCGGAAAACACGCTGTAGTCATTGGGCGCAGCAACATCGTAGGAAAGCCGGTTTCGCTGCTTCTGGCGCGAAAAGAGACAAACTGCACGGTAACTATATGCCACACTGGCACAAAGAACATGGCTGAGATAACGCGCCAGGCTGATATTCTTGTTGCTGCAGCCGGTCGCCCTGGCACAGTGACAGCCGACATGGTCAAAGACGGCGCGGTCGTCATTGATGTTGGCGTCAACCGCATACCAGACAGCACAAAAAAGAGCGGCTTCCGTCTTGTTGGCGACTGCTGCTTCGATGAAGTCAGCGAAAAAGCTTCTTACATTACGCCTGTGCCGGGCGGTGTAGGTCCAATGACAATCGCGATGCTTATATACAACACGCTGGAGGCGGCTGAGAACACGCTCGCATAGCGACCATGAGAGATATCCAGAACGAGTTTGATTCAAGAAAGACACCTCTTCAGAAAGTTGGCGTAAAAGGCGTGCGCTACCCTGTGACCGTACTCGACAAAAACGAGCGTTTTCAGCAGACGACCGCCGTTGCCGATCTTTATGTGAATTTGCCCCATAACTTTAAGGGAACCCACATGAGCCGGTTCATAGAGACGTTCCACAAGTATCACGAAGACCTGACGATGAACCGATTCATGGAGATGCTCAGCGAAATCCGCGAAAAACTTTCCGCAGAAAAAGCGTTCGGCTGTATAACGTTCCCGTATTTTATAGAGAAAAAAGCACCGGTTTCCGGAAGCAGCGGCATTATGGAATACAACTGTTCCTATGAGGCGGAAGTTTCTTGTACGGAGTGTGACACGGCGGATGAGGCGCATGGAACGTCGAATTCAACAAACTCGGCGGACGTGGCGCACGAAAACCGGAAATTCTATATCTCGATAGAAGTTCCGGTCACGACGCTCTGCCCATGCTCAAAGGCGATAAGCGAACATGGCGCGCACAACCAGCGCGGAACAGTAAAAGTCAAGCTTCTTTATTCGGAGTTTTTCTGGATAGAGGACATCATATCTATGATAGAAAGCTGCGCTTCAAGCCCGCTTTATTCAGTATTGAAGCGTCGTGACGAAAAATACGTGACCGAGCATGCCTACGAAAACCCGCGTTTCGTAGAGGATGTTGTGCGCGAAGTTTACATCGGGTTAAAAAAACAGAATTTCAAGTGGTTCAGCGTAGAATGTACGAATTTCGAAAGCATACATTACCACAACGCATACGCATACGCGGAGTATGACGGCGCGGACAATAAGATGAATTGACGCGCGGATTTTTTGCGCAGAAAACGCGGCTTTGCGCCGCAAGGCTTGTGATACGGGAACAACAGGAGAAACATGAAATATTTTTTTGAAACTTATGGCTGCCAGATGAACAAAGCCGAATCTGCCGCCATCGAGCAGATTTTTATGGACCGCGGCTGGCAAGATGCTGGCTGCGCGGAAGATGCAGATTTTATCGTTATAAACACTTGTTCCGTCCGCGCCACAGCTGAAAGCCGAATAGCCGGAAGACTTGGCTGGTTCACGACGCTTCGCCGCGAGCGCCAGAAAGCCGGAACAGGCGACTTTACTCTTGTAGTTACAGGGTGCATGGCAGAGCGGCTTAAAGACGACCTTAAAAAGCAATTCAAAGTCGTCGATTACGTAGTCGGTACGTTCCAAAGACAGCACTTTACAGAGCTTATCGAAGCTGCGGAAAACAAGACCCGCATAGAATACATGGACGAAGAGCCCGTCTACAGTTTCGCGCCGCTTTCATACGAAAAAGGCACTTTCCAAGCCTATGTCCCGATAATGCATGGCTGTAACAACTTCTGTACGTACTGCATCGTTCCGTATGTGCGCGGCCGTGAAGTTTCGCGTAACCCCGATGAAATCCTTAAAGAACTTGATATGCTTTCTGAACGCGGAGTAAGGGAAATTACGCTTTTGGGACAAAACGTCAACTCTTATATGTGGAAAACAGCTGACAGCGGGGATGACGGCTCTTTTATCGATTTTCCGGACTTGATGCAGCTTATAGCCGATCATCTTCGCGAAACGTCATCATCAATAGGCTGGGTACGCTTTATGTCCAGTCACCCAAAAGACATTTCCGAACGGCTTATCGACGTGATAGCAAAAGAGCGCGTAATGTGCCGCCACATCCACTTGCCGGTTCAGCACGGCTCCACGCGCATTCTTCAGGCGATGAACCGCCGCTACACACGCGAGGACTATCTTGCGAAAGTGCGCATGATACGCTCAAAGCTGCCTGACGTTTCGCTCACAACCGATATAATGCTCGGTTTCCCCGGCGAGACTGACGAAGACTTTGAGGAAGCCGTATCGCTGTTACAGGAAGTGAAGTACGAAGCCGCGTTCATGTATTATTATAACCCCAGGGAAGGAACGAAAGCCTGCACGATGCCGGACCAGATTCCTATGGAAGTAAAGAAAAACCGGCTTGCGAAAGTAATTGATATCCAACTTGCAATAAACCGCGCGGAGATGTCCAAACGCGTAGGAACAACGACAAAAGTTCTTGTTGAATGCGTATCGAAAGACAATGAGAACGAGCTTCTTGGAAGGACGGAGCAGGATGAGCATGTCGTCTTTGCGGCAGACAAGTCACTTATCGGTTCGTTCGTTGACGTAAAACTGCTTGAATTGACAGGTAACACCTTCAAGGGTACACTTTAATATATGTTAGGAGTCAGAGAATGCCTTGGAAACTGATTTTATTCATCATAGTAATAGTATTCGTTGCAATTTTCGTAGGAGTTAACCATGCGAATGTCTGCAATATTTCCCTCATATTCACGGAATTCCAGCAAGTTCCTGTATACATAACGATTCTTGTATCTTTTGTCGTTGGAATACTGATAATGCTTCCTTTCACAATCGGGAAAAAGCGCGGTAAAGCGTACCGCCAGACGAGAGGCAGCAGTGCAGGAGCTCCTACAAGAGAGGAGTATCCGGCGGAAAACGCGCGTAACAGACGGAACCGCAGACGAAAAGAGGCGGCGGCAAAGAAAGCCGCGCGCAATACAGCAAATACAAGCAGTACGCCCGCCACAAACACAAACAGCGCGCCAGAAGTTCCAACTGCAGAAATTCCAGCCATAACTGACGGCTCTGATTCATCCGATTCCGGCAAAAAATCAAAGTCCGCAGGAAAAGGATTTTTCGGTTTGTTCAGCAAAAAACAGGCAGAAACCACGACACCTGCCACGGGCGCAGATACACCTGCCGCCGACACAAGCACCGATAAAAAGCCGGAAGAAACGAAATGATAAAGAACGTGTTTTCAGCCTTTTGTGCCAGTTTCCGTGCATGTGCATGCACTCTTTTTGCGGCGGTATTCTGTTTTACAGCCATGCCGTTATTCGGCGCAGACCTTTCTGCATACGTCAAAATCAACGACGGCATTGTAGAAACTTCCGCATCCGAAACAGTTCAGGCTCTTAAAGACAAATATGCCGCCGCTACAGGCACAAAAGAAAAACTTGAAATACTCACGCTTCTTGCGCCGCTTCAGGAACAGCTCGGCTTGTATCAGGACGCACAGACGAACTACAGCATCGCCGCGAACCTTTCCGCGTCAATAAAAGCTGCTTCCGGTTCAAGTGCCGTCGCCGATGAAACTTTGCTTTTAGGAGCTGTACGATGCGCGCTTTCCTGCGGTGACACGCCATCTGCCGACTATATACTTAGTACGGCTTTCTCCGCGCCAGTCAGCGCAGAAACCCAGGCGTACAAAATCCTTTATGCGGTGTGGAGCTGGCTTTGCAAGTCTGAAGACGGCATCGTTCCAGCGCAGCCTGTCGCGGTCCTTAAGCAGTCCGTGCAGCAGTCCTCGATGAAAATCGTAAAACCTGTGATGCTTCTTACGTTGTGGTATGTGACAGGCGACAACACATACGCGGCACAACTTGAAAAGGAATTTCCTCAGTCACCGGAATGTGCCGTCGTAAAAGGCAATGCGTCATTTATGCCTGTACCGTTCTGGTATTTCGTAAAAACTAATTAAGAATAATATGCGTTTTTCACGGCAGCCATAATCTCTTTTTCATCCGCCGTAAAATAATGGCTTTGAAGGCTTTCGAATGCCAAATGATACTTGCTGCCCTTTTCCGGAACAATAATCGGGATATAATCCTCGATGCACTGCTCAAACATAAGCCACAGCTGCAAATATATAAACATTCCGCCGATTGTGTATGATTCGTTCTTTGTAAGTGGGGTTTCTATCTCGATATGAGAAAGGCGCGTGCTGTCATCTGTATTCGATTTTGAGGCTTCCATAACAGACTTGTAAAGCGTGTAAGCTTTAAATATCAAATCCGTGTCTTTAGCCGCCGCTGCCGCTCTGTAAGAATCGGCACCGAACACGTCCATAGGAGCCATATATCCGTGGTATGTCTCCACCGTTTTTTTTCTGGCGGCTGCTTCATTCTCGTTTATTCGCTGCTGTAAAAATGAATCTTTGCGCACAGGCTCAACGCGCACGCTTTCCGGCTCTGCGTTTTTGAACCGGCGGAGTTTTTCCGTCAATTTTCTTACAGCATCAGAAATTCCGTTTTTGTCAGCTTCCATAGAAAATCCTTTTTTCACGCGGAATCAAAACTCTCCAGACTCTATGCTCTCTGCCTAAACTCAGTCCTTTTTATTCATCTGTATAAGTTCAATAGCCCGGTCTTTCATATGCGGGAAAAGCGAGTTGTCTACGTAACCTGGACCAATTGCCTGCAAGACCATATAGCGGGCGCATTCGTTCTTGTTCGTTTCGCAATATTTCTTTTTAAGGACTGTTCCAACTCCTGTCTCGATGATCATCTTGTCCTGATAGAATGGGCACTTCTCAAAACGCTCGCAAATCTCCATAACATTAACATTATAGCAAACAAAAATCTATTTGCGAAGTAGTTTAATAAGAAGAAAAGGAAAAAATTAACAATTGAGGCGCGCGTTTCGCTTAATGCTCTTTCATCGCGAGCCGCACTTCCGGAATTCCGAACGCTTCCCTGCCCTGCTGAGCCGCAATCATCGGCGCACGGTTCAGCACAGACTCAATCTGCGCACAACTGCAGCCTTTGAAAATTGGGGCGAGCGTTTCCGGCGTACAGTCCGGCGCGGCGTTCTTACCCACAAGATAATACGCGGCAAGCTTTTTCCGCGCATCGTCGTCGGGATACGGAACCATGTACTTCGCGTCGAAGCGGCCCGGCCTTATAAGAGCTTCGTCAAGCGCGGCGCGACTGTTCGTGGCGGCAAGGACGAGTATTCCGTCGTTCTGCGTAAAGCCGTCAAGCTCGTTCAAAAGCGCGGTGACGATGCGGGTGTTCTCTGTTTCTATTGCCGAGCCTGAATAGTTGCGTTTCGTACCGATACCGTCAAACTCGTCTATAAAAACGATACACGGAGCCTTTCGCCGCGCCTTTGCGAAAAGCAGCTTCACCTTGAGCGGGCCAATCGCCATGAACATACTCTCAAAGTCGGTCGCCTTTGCCGGGATAAAGTTCACTTTCGCTTCGCCTGCAAGAGCGCGGGCAAAAAGCGTTTTTCCGTTTCCTGGCGCGCCTTCGAGCAATATTCCCTTCGGCATGCGGATTCCGCGCTTCCGGTATTCGGCGGGGTGTTTCATAATCTCGGCAATTTGCATCATATCTTTTTTGAGCGCATCCATTCCGATAACGTCGTCGAAAGTAACGCCTGTTCTGCGTACAGTTTTGAACGTGTTCGGGCTTATGAATTTTCTGAACGCTATGATGATAATTCCAAAGAAGAATACGTAAAAAAGGATGTCGAACACGTTCGAAAGGAAGCCGTCTAAGCTGTCCGATTCAGTGACATCCGCGCCGTGCATGAGCATAAACTCTTTTAGCGTGGGCGAATTCGGATTCACGGTGAAAAACTTACCGCCGTCTTTTGTCACAAAGTTTATGCGATCGCCCTGAATCTCGGCAGAAACGACATTACCGCCCTCGACCATGGTGTAAAAATCGGCATACGGTGTTTTATTGCCGGTGTCTCCAAAAAACGTGATATATACGTACACGCCGGCGCAGATAAGAAGCGCGGCGATAAGAATCGTTCTGACAGGGATTTTTTTTCTCATTGCAAACCTCAATGAGAAGAATATAAAAGCTAAGCGGTTATTTTTCAAGGGTGACTTCGTGCATTTGCCCTCAACACATAAAAAAAGCGACTGCCGTAAAACGACAGCCGCCTCTTATTTTTCAGAGTTTGCAGCGCGAAACCGATTAGAACTTTCCGACGCCGGAGATTCCGTTGTCTTCGATAACTTTAAGGCCTTTCTCTACATCCTCAACCTTGAAGATAACGACAGCGGTGTTGTCCGTTTTCTCCAAAGAAGCATACAGGTACTCGATGTTTATGCCGTTCGTCTGGAAAAGTGACATTACGTTGTACAGCGCGCCAACCTCGTCCTTAATCAAAACACCAAGAACATCGGTCGTGCGTGTTGTGTAACGTGCATTCGTAAGAACTTCAAGAGCCTTCTGAGAATCGTCCGTAATAATGCGAAGGATTCCGAAGTCGGCTGTATCTGCAATCATAATAGCGCGAAGATTCACACCATTGTCTTTCAGAACTTTAGTAACATCGGCGATGCGTCCTGCTGTATTTTCAAGAAATATTGATATCTGTTTAATCTTCATCTTTTTACCCCCAAGTAAGAACAAAATTCCGGCAACAGCCGTGCAGTAAGACGGCGCGCACCGCGTTTTCAAAAGCCGCACGCACTCCGTCTTTATCTATTATAAACCTAGATTTTTCTGTTGTCGATTACTCGTTTTGATTTTCCTTCAAAACGTGGCAGCGACTGCGGCTCAACGAGCTTAATCTTAAGCATAATGCCAAGCTTGCTCTTCATGTAGCTTGAAATCTTGTTACGGAGCGCTTCCAATCCCTTTGTCTCATCGTCGAACTGGTCCGCACTTACCTCTACGCTGAGCTCAACTTCGTCAAGGTGCGTCGTTTCGCTTCTGTCAACTTTGATAAGGTAATCTGGACGCAAGCCCAAATCGACAAGAGCATTCTCTATCTGGCTTGGGAATACGTTTACACCGCGCAAGATAAGCATATCGTCGGTGCGTCCGTACAGCCTGTGGATGCGGCGTGTCGTTCTTCCGCATGAGCAGCGCTCCGGGATAATGAACGTTATGTCGCGCGTCCTGTAACGGATAAGCGGCGTTCCCTGTTTCGTGATTGTCGTGATTACAAGCTCGCCTTTCTCACCGTCCGGGAGCGGATTTCCTGTCTCCGGGTCGATAATCTCCGGATACCACATATCCTCGTTTACGTGCATACCGTACTGCGCGTCGCACTCGAACGCGACACCAGGACCGGTAATCTCGGTAAGACCGTATACGTCGTAAGCCTTGATGCCCCATTCTTCCTCAATCTGCTTGCGCATATTCTCGGACCAGGGCTCCGCGCCAAAGCTTGCCGCACGGACTTTAAGGCTCTTCAAATCGATTCCGTAAACTTTAGCCTGCTCTGCCATGTACATCGCGTATGACGGCGTACAGCAGAAAATGTCAGTGCCGAAGTCTTTCATCAGGTTAAGCTGCTTCTGGGTGTTGCCCGAAGAAATAGGGATAACCGTCATTCCCATAAGGCGTGCACCGTGATGGAACCCCATACCGCCAGTGAAAAGACCGTAACCGAACGCATTCTGAAGCGTATCGTTGTGGGTCGCTCCTGCGCCGGAAAGCGTGCGGGCAATACCCTCCGCCCAGTCCTGCATGTCGCTTTCGGTGTAGGCATCAACTACAGGCGTACCCGTAGTGCCGGACGACATATGAACTTCAACTATGTCTGACTGAGGAACGGCAAGCAATCCGTATGGATAAGTCTCGCGCAGGTCGGATTTAGTAGTGAACGGAAGCTTAGCAATATCCTCCAAACTTTTTATGTCCGACGGCTTAACACCGGCGGCATCCAACTTAGCCTTGTAAAAAGGAACAGCTGTATAGACATGCTCCACAAGGTTCTTAAGGCGCGCGAGCTGAAGCTTTTTCAGCGCGTCCTCACACATACATTCTTTTTCTGGATTCCAAATCATGGTTGAAGTATACCACAACTCAAATTTCAGCACAATATTAAATATACTGAATTTACTTAAATTTTATTAAAGTTCGATATGAGAGCGATGTTGGTAAAATGTTCCCGGCTTATATCAGTTATTTCCCGCGCAGCATGAACTTCCGCGCGATATGCATCACGGGCTTCATGTACCACGGACGCAGCGCTTTATCTGCTTTTTTGAGCATATCGCGGATCGGGATGTTCTGAGGGCAATGCTTCTCGCATTTTCCGCACCCGACGCAAGCCGTAGCGAACGAAGAATCTTTCCGCAGGATGGTTGTCTGGAAATAGTCACCGCGACCTGAGCCTTTGTTTTCTGAATACATCAGGTTCCAGCCGCGGAAAATGCCCGGAATGTCGATTCCTTTCGGGCATGGCATACAGTAGCGGCATCCTGTGCAGCCGACTTTTTCCGTGCGCTTAATCTCCCCGATAATTGTGTCGATGAACGCAAAATCTTCATCTGCAAAATGACCAGGCTTTGCGTCGTCCGCAATACGGCAGTTTTCTTTTACCATCTCAAGGCTGTTCATGCCCGAAAGCACGCACGTAACCTCGCTCTGGTTAAAAAGCCACCTGAAACCCCATTCAGCAGGCGACCATCCGTGGGGATGAGACGCAATAAGTTTTTTTGCAGACTCCGGCAGCAAGTTCACAAGCTTTCCTCCGCGAAGAGGCTCCATTATCATCACCGGGATGCCTTTCGCATTCGCCGCTTTCACTCCGTCTTCACCCGCCTGCGAAACTTTGTCCAGATAGTTGTACTGGACAAGGCAAAAATCCCAGTCGTAGTCATCAAGAATCTTTTTGAACATCTCTGTCGTTCCGTGGAACGAAAAACCGATGTTCCGTATCTCGCCGCTTTCTTTTTTCTGCTTGATCCAGTCCTCTATACCAACTGCCTTAAGTTTTTCCCACTGCGAAAAATCAGTAAGATGATGCATCAGATAATAGTTCACGTAGTTCGTTCGCAGGCGGGAAAGTTCCTCTGTAAAATACTTGTCGATTGCGGCCCTGTTTGAAATAAGGTACTGCGGAAGTTTTGTCGCTATGTTGATCTTTTCGCGGAGTCCGTTCCGCTCGACAATCTCGCCGAGCGCGGCTTCGCTTCCAGGATAGATGTACGCCGTGTCGAAATAATTGATGCCTGCTTCAACAGCCGCCAGAATCTCTTTTTCTGTCTTTTCTATATCGATTCGTCCAGCTTTTGTTGAAAAGCGCATGCACCCGTAACCAAGGGCGGAGATATCCTCGCCTTTTTTGTTTTTTCTGTACTGCATATTAAGATATTAGTATTCGGTCTTTACGGAGTCAAGGTTATAAATCTTCATAAACAAACGCATACTTTTCTATGAGCTCCACTGCTTCCAAAACTCCGCCTTCTGTTTTTATCTTTTCGGAAATCGATTCCGCATTTTTCTTTTTTTCGGCATAGGAGTTTTTCATCTCCATTATAGCCTCATAAATCGTATTTTCACTAAGATTTTTTATTTTCAGCGGATTAGTTGCCACATTCAGATTCGAAAGCTGCATCGCGAACCCCATTTGGTCGAGCACATGCGGAACCGGAATCGATGGAACGCCGTAAATCATTGTCGCCGCCGTCGTTCCGAACCCGCAGTGATGGATAACGAACGAAGCTTGTTTGAACAAAAAGCTGTGCGGAATACTGCCGCATGCGAGCATCGTTTTTGGAAGCTCATAATTCTGCAGCGTCTTTTGAAAACCCTGGATAATTGCCCTGCAGCCCGCCTTTTCAATGGCATTGACGAACATATCGAGCTTTTCTTTTTCGGACGTGTCCTCAAAAGCCATTGCTCCGAGCGCAAGAACAGCAGGCTTTTCGCCGCTTGCCAAAAACGCCTTCAGTTTTTCATCGGGAACGTAATCGCTTTTGTCGTCGTACCAATAGCCGGTCATTATATTGTGCGCTTCCCAGTACGGGCTCCGCTCAACGACATATTTGCTTATGGGAATTAAATTAAGTTTGCGCGACATAATCTCATCAGCAGATTTAACAGGCTTCAGCTTATACACTTTGCGGATTTTGTTGTATGGCTTCGCGACCATCTTTGCGATAAAACCGCCAATCAGTTTACTCCAGAAAGTTTGCGGCTTAAGTTTTTCGCCTATCATCTCTTTTTGGAGCGTAACATTCACCGTGGGGATTCCCAGAACCTCGGCTTCCGTCGCGCCCATCTGGCTGTGGCTTACGATTATCAAATCCTTGCCTTTGCAAACCTCGAATATCTCGTGCGTGGAATTCTGGATTATCTTGAAAACAAAGTTCATCGTCTTGAGCATGCTTATCGCTGGGTTCGAGTTTTTGCCCCGGATGACGGCAGCTTCTTTTTCAATGTCGATGTCTGGCCCGATGGGCACGAACCTGATATTCTCGCGTTCAATAAGGTTCCGCCAGCACGGATGAGAGCCGAGCGTAACATCGTATCCTTTGTTGATCAAGGCTTTTGACAAAAAGATATAAGGCTGAACATCCCCGCGAGTTCCCATTGTAAACATAGCGACTTTTTTCATTTTTTATCGCACCTCTAAAAAAATGAAACACTTCATTTGCTTTTTATTCACACTTTGGTTCCGCTCTGCCGTAGATTTGCTCCATTTCAGGCGAGTAGATTTTTTTGCCGCTGTAAACGACGAGCGGCTTTTCGACGACAAGCCCGTGCGCGGCGCATTTTTTTGCCTCAATAAGAACCATTGTAGGAGCGGCATCCGCGTACGGATGGATAAAGCGAAGTCTTTTTGGCTCAAGACGGTTCCGCACGAGCGATTCCATAATCTCCGCAAGCCGCTCCGGGCGGTGAATCATGTAGAAAAGTCCGTTGGAGTTGAGCAGCCCCGCCGCCGCGACAACAACGTCCTCTAGGTTACAGAGCATTTCGTGCCGCGCGATCGCTAAATCAGTGGAGGGGCATTTTTTTCCGTGCGCGAACGGCATGTAAGGCGGATTTACAGTCACAACGTCGGCGCAGTTTTTCTGCAAAACAGAGAACACGCACTTTATGTCGCATTCGATTATTTCTATTGAGTTTTGAAGGTTGTTAAGCGCGACACTGCGCCGAGCCATGTCAACCGCGTCATGCTGGATTTCAACGCCGGTGAAGCGCACGGACTGTAACGCAGTTTCTTGCGGTTTTTTCGGCGGGGTTTCGCCTTGCGCCTGCGCGTGTAGTTCGCGGCGTTCGAGCAGTTTCGCCGTCATAAGGAGCGGCACGATGCCGTTCCCGGTGCATAAATCGACTACATGGCTTGTTTTGGGCGACAGTTTAGCAGACGCGAAGTCCGCGAGAAGCACTGCGTCTATTCCGAAGCGGAATTTCTCTGTGTCTTGAATGATTCTGAAGTTTCCTGCGTGAAGTGTTTCGATTTTCTCCACAACACTACTCTGATTTTATTTCCTTGAGCTCGCAGGTTGTTACTTTCCATTCGCCGCTGTCATCCTGTTCGACTTCCAGAATGCCGTAGCGTCCTTCTGCGAGTGAACCCGGATTCATCAGCACCGTCTTTCCAAGCTTTCCTGTCGCAAACGACTCGTGGATATGTCCGCTCAGCGCGACGAGCGGCTGATGCTCCTCGATAAAAGCCCTTATATTTTTTGAGCCAGTGCTTATTCCGGCGGTGATTTTGTCCATTCCTGTGTCATACGGCGGCTGGTGCGTTATCAGGATAAGATTGTTCCACTCTTTTTCACCGTAGCCTTCTTCGCTTTCCTGCTCGGCGACAATCGAAAGATCAGAGATAAGCTCGTCATCAGTGCGCTCGTTCGGTGTTGTTCCGGTGAACTTGAGCGCACCGCCGGAGCCTGCGAACGCAAGGCCGTCGCGGAAAATCACGTCGCCCTGCACCGAAATGTCGAGTTTTTCAAGCTCTTCCAAGAAGTCCGGCTCGTCGCAGTTACCGATAACCGCAAAAATGTCGTCGTGCTTTTTTACGAGCGTGTTCAGTATCGGAAGCCCTGTTTCAGGAGCCTCGAACCGCGCAAAATCGCCGATAAAAATAACGGCATCGGCGGCTGCGAACTCCTCGTCAAGCATCTCTATGTAACCTGTATCTCCGTGTATGTCTGATAAAACTAAAAATCTCATAAAATCTCCCTAAAGATTCTTCATAACATCGGCAAGCTGTCTCATCTGCTCCGCCGTTCCTATCGTTATACGCACAAAATCCTCAACGCCCGGAATATCAAAGTGGCGGATAAGGATTCCTTCTTTTTTCACAAGCTCGTAAACCTGCTTTCCTGAAAGTGACTTATGGCGCGCGAAAACAAAGTTCGTCGAGGAAGGTAGAACTTCGTATCCGGCGGCAATCAGCTCGTTCCTGAACTGATCCCTGTCAACGACAATCTGCTTCGTTATCTTGCGGTAGTATGCGCAGTCCGCCGCAGCAGCCTTAGCCGCTTCCTGGCAAAGATTGTCCGCCGGAAAATGGTTGAACGAGTTTTTAACCGTCGTAACGGCATTCCGCAATTCAGGCGAAGCGACGATATATCCCATGCGCATTCCTGCGAACGCCAGCGATTTGGAGAACGTCCGCACGACGACAAGGTTCGGGAACTCCGCCAGAAGCGGCAGAACAGATTCCGTTCCAAAATCGGCATAAGCCTCGTCAACAACGAAAACTTTGTCTTTCGGATACGCAAGAAGCATCTTCCGTATCGTGTCGCAAGAAAGCGCAATTCCTGTTGGCGCGTTCGGGTTTGCAAAAATAAGCCCCGAAGACTTTGCGGCGGCTGCAACCATCGCGTCTGCATCAACAGAAAAATCGGCAGCAAGCGGCACTTTCAAAAGCGGTATATCGTAATAGCCCGCATAAACGGGATAAAAGCTGTAGGAAAACTCCGGCAAAACAACAGGAGACGCGCTGTCGAAAAAAGCATAGAAAACAAAAGACAGCACTTCGTCGGAACCGTTTCCGCAAAAAATCATGTCGGGCGTAATTTCAAAACCGAGTTTCTTAGCGGCATCGTCGTTCGCGAGCACGCCGCCGGTTTCGTTAAGATGCGCCGCAATCACTTTCCTAAGTTCGGTCGCATCTGGATCAGGATAAAGAGCCATTTTCCGCAAGTCGTCGGCAAGGAAGCGGCTTACCTTAGACGCACATTCTGGTGATGGCGGATAAGGATTCTCGTTCGCGTTCAGTTTGACGTAAACGCGGTCAGACGGCTGCTCGCCCGGCTTGTAGGGCTTAAGATCATTCATTCGCTTTGAGAGCATAAAGTGATTCTATTCCATACTCACGCAATAAGTCAATAAAAATAACAGTATGAACGCGCCGGGGTGAAGTGGTTGCCGCAGGCAAGTCCGGAGCGATTTATGGCATCGCCAGAAAATCGCGGAGGACCGAGGCGGAGAAGCCGTATTCCGCAACGAGCATGGTAGTGCGAAGTTTCGAGCTACCACGGAACACCGGGAAAGTTACAACAACTACGCACCATATTCTGATGATAACTCTTGAAATAAAGAGTTTTTGGCATATAATAGTAATATGTCATCAGAAACAAGTATTTATACACTTTTAAAATCGTTCTCTGTACACCAAAATTCCGCAACCGTATTGCTTAACGACTTTCAGGATTATGTCCGCCGTTATGCGCAAAAGCATGCAAACGAGCAGACTGAACTTATACCTTTTATGGGGCAGTCTACAGAACCGCTCGTAAACGAGATTGCTCTTCTTTCGACATCTAAAAAAATATCATCAACAATAGACAAAAGCGGCAATGAGGTAATTTTCGTAATTCCGTTCATTGTCAACAAACTTGCCGCTAAATACAAAGAGATTGCGAACAACCCGACGATACCGTTCCCACTTTCGACTGACCTTTCAAAGAAAATACCGCAGGATGTCGTTCAAAAACAGGCTGTAGCTGACTTTTTGACACCGCTTTTTGAGGGAAAAACGACATACGATGAAGAAACTCTTTTTGGGCTCGTCATGCCACGCGAAATGCCTGTAATTCTTTTCCCTTCATCGATTTCCGTAAACCTTCTGCTTGATATAAGCATGAACAAAATCCGCACGATGCTCCACAAGGACGAGTATCACGACTACTTCCTGAAAAAACTGAAAATATCAAACCCGGGAAAAGAAATTTCCGTTAAAAACTTTTTCACGCAGTTCGTGACAAAGCCGGTGGATGCGCTTGAAACACTCAAGAACTCTGGCGACGCGTTCTATTTTTGGAGCCAGCTGTGCTTCTTTATCCGCCAGGATTACGAGAAAGTTAAGGATTACACGGCAGAGGATATCGCGATTCTGCAGAGCGTAATCATAACGGAAATAGCAATATCGTTCTTTAAGAACAAGTCGCAGCAGAACGCGCAGAGACAGGCAGCCCTCAAAACGCTTGAGAACCATCTTTCAAAGCCGCCGTATTACTTTGACCATGCGACAATTTTGAAATTCACCGATTCAAAGGGCGTTCCGCTTATCGGGCAGTATTCGGAAGAGGATTTGAGCGCGTTCCTTAAAGAAAAGACGACAAAATCCGAAAACAACGAGCTACCGGAGCTGCTTACGTTCAAGGCATACACTTCTGACCAGCGTTTTTACATAGAGAAGACAAAGGTTCTTCAGCTTATCGTAAGGCTTTGCAGCGATGCACGCGAGACACTCAAGGATAAGATTACGAAGGAGTGGTACGAGATTTATCAGGATTTTGACAGCGTACCGGAGATGTCAAACCAAAACTCTTTCGAGCTGAAACTGGAGCAGGAAGTTAAGACTGTTTCGCCTATCCTTTACGCGCTTCTCAACTCAAACTTCCTTTCGCTCGTCCATTACGAGGCACGCATGGCGCATGATCCTTCCGCAGAAAAAGTCGTGCTTTTTTCTGACGGAAAGCTTCTTCCGTACAGCGAGCTCCTTATGCTTTCGCGCCATGAGATAGTGACTGACGCGCGTATACTCCTGCCGTTCTGGTACACCACCCCGATAATCTCGTGGTTCGTTTCGCTGTTTTTGCGTCCTTCAAAGAAAGATGCACAGAAACGGCAGGCAGAACGGAAACGTGCCGCGCGTGAGACAAAAACTGATGAATATGAGAATCAGACGTTTAAGTCAACCGCAAAGTCAGGCGACAGAAAGAAAGACCTTGTTAACGCCGCAAGAGCACTCGAAGAGAAGATTATTCCGCAGGGTTCGACGCTCGACAGGGAGCTTCATTCATACGAGCACCAGTGGAACATGCTTATAAACAAAAAGCTTGCCGAAGACCTTACAGAAGACGTCAACTCGCTCATCCGCGATTACGTCCGCAAGACAATCAGGACGTTGCAGGGAAGCAGTTTCACCGATGAAAGAGTACGCGGGCTTGCTGAATCGCTGGCGAAAACGCCGTCTTTGCAGCGCATAAAAGACCAGGAAGAGCTTACGATGTACATTCAGCTGTATATCATAAAACTTGTAAAGAATCTCTAATATCTCCACGTAACGAAATTTTTTGAATCTTTTTCTCATTTTTTTTGCTTTTGTTAGCCAAATTCATCACTTTTTTTAAACCCAAAGACAATAAGTATCTATGTACATCAAATGTACAGATTCTTATGTAACAGGAGCACTTAGAAAATGAATCCTCTAAACTCAATTCTTTTGGAAGGGAATGTCGTAAAGCAGCCTGAACTCAAGGAAACTGCAAAAGGAACAGCAGTCTGCACATTCTCTATCGGCTCAAACAGAAGCTACCGTTCAGAATCAGGAACTTTCGACAAAGAAGTTTCGTTTTTTGACATTGAAGCATGGGGACAGCTTGCAATAGTATGCAGCCAGCAGTGTGTCAAAGGCAGGGGTGTAAGAGTTGTCGGACGGCTTAAACAGGGCCGTTGGACAGACACGGTCGGCAAAAACCACTCCAAGGTGACTGTCATCGCTGAACATGTAGAGATGAAGCCAATATTCCAAAAAGAAGAGAAGTTCGAAGACGAAGAGAAAGAATTGCAGAATACAGAAGCCAAAGAAGCTGCAGTTGTTTTCTAAAAAATTCGCTGGTTAAGAAACAGATGTCGCATGATCGGAGTAAGACTCCAGGTTTATCTCTCCTTGTGCCTACACCTTGCCGCCGTTACCGTATCTTTTTCTGTTTCTAACGGAAGCGGCGGCGTTTTTTTAGAGCAACGACTGCATCATTTCTTGTTGTAGCGCCGTTTTTTTCCTGCAGATTCAGCATTTCTTCCCGCAGGTTTCCCCGCAGTTTTTCCGCGTCTTTGATAAGAAGCTGAAGCATTTTCGTTGCGCTCTGCGGCAGCCTTGTAAGCTTCCATCTTCTCTGGCGAATAAAAGCCGTCCTTCCAGTTGAACCGGTCGGATTCTGGCAAGACTTCGCCCTTGAACAAAGCACGCATTACAAACTTAAAGTCCTGTTTACGGACTTGCGTTCTTGAAAAATCAATAAGGAAGTGCGTGAACCCTTCTTTTTCAAGCCTGGCTTTGTTGTCGATTATAGAGAAAGGCTTTTCCGGCATTACGAAAGATCCGTCCGCCGGTGTTGAAAGCGTCTTAAAAACGGTGCCTTCTTTATCCGTAAAATACATGAAGTCATACGATTCCGGCAGCTTGAAGCGCATACGGAACAATGCCGGATATGCGAAAAGCGTTACCATAACCTTGCGGCGGAGCTTCGGCTCAAATGTCGCCTCAAGGTTTTTGCGCGAATTCTCTATCGGGGTGATGAAGCAGTCTATGTTCTGGTTTTCAAGCCAGGAAGCTGCCCATCGGTTGAATGTGTACAGATACGGTCCGCCGAGCATGACGACTTTTTTTCCGCGAAGCATGTTGATGTGCGCCGGATTGTTCACGACAAACTGCCGGAATCCGTCGGCTATAAGCGTATCGAGCGTCTGTGAAAGCTTATTTTCCGCGTCAGCCGGGCAATACGGGTCGAGCGATATGAAAATCTGCTTTTTGGAGTAAGGCAACGTCGCTTTTTTCTCGACAAGGTCGTATGTTGTTTCGCTGTTCAGCTCCAAGATAACGCGGATCTGACGCTCGCCAAGGACAGTGAACATATCTTTCAGCGTAGAAACCTGCACGTAAATGCCGTCTGGGAAACCTTCCACGCCTGTCTTTGGAACCGGCGTAAGGTCGAGCACCGGAAGAAGTTCCGCGCCCGGCTGCCTTCTGAACGGAGACAAGTCCGACGGAAGCACGCGCTGATACCGCTTTGACATTGACTTTGTTTGGAGCAGGTAGACAGGATCGCCTTGCGAAAAGCCGTCCGGAATGTCTATCCAGCGGACGCCGTCAACAACTTTGACATGCTTTATTTTGTGACTTTCGCGGCCTGTATCGTCTTTGCGGTGAAGACGGATGGAGTCTCCGGCATCCGGGTCGTAACTGCCGCCGCGTATGTCCGCGAACGCGACGCGCGCCGACTCTATCTTATCGCCGTTACGCACATTCACGTCCTCTTTTTTTATGTTCTGTATCGTTCCAAGGAAAATACCGGTTCCGCCTGCCTGGTCAGGGTTAAGGAAATTCTCCGCGTCGCTGGAGTCGTACCAGTAGCGCGTCTTTGCCCTTGCGAAATCGGTGGCGAGCATTCGCTTTCCTGTAGCAATCGCGCCTTTTTTGTCTTTTTCCCAGTTGTCCATGACGTAGCGGTATGCGGCAGTGACGCTGCCAACGTACTCCGCGCTTTTCATACGGCCTTCAATCTTGAAAGACTCGACACCAGCCTGCATCAGGTCCGGGATGCGGTCAATAAGCTGCAAATCGTGCGGAGAAAAGAAATATCCTGTTCTTTCCGCTCCGTCAGCGTCCGCGTTATAAAGGCGGCGGCACGCCTGCGTACACATACCCCTGTTCGCCGATTTTCCGCCCAAATAGCTTGAAAAAAGGCACAAACCGGACTCGCTGACACATAAAGCACCGTGCACAAAAACTTCAAGCTCTGCTGACGATGCGGCTTTTACGGCTTTAATCTCTTCCAAAGAAAGCTCGCGGGCAAGCACGACGCGCTTAAAACCCTCGCGGCTTAAAAGATTCACGGCGGCGGCACTGGCGCAGTTCATCTGCGTTGACGCATGAAGCTCAAGTTTCGGGAAAAACTCCTGAACCATGCGGACAACGCCAAAATCCTGCACGATTATGCCGTCGGGACCGACGCTGTTAAGGTATGAAAGGAAGCGGTACAGGCGTTCTGTCTCATCTTCCTCGGCGACAGTGTTAACGGTCACGTATATTTTCTTTCCACGCTTGTGGGCGGCATCAACGGCTGCCTCGAACTGATTCCAGGCGAAATTTGAGGATCTCATGCGGGCATTGAAGCTTTTCAAGCCCATGTAAACTGCATCGGCGCCTTCACCAAAGGCGGCATCAAGTGCTTCTATATTCCCGGCTGGGGCAAGTAATTCTGACATATCTACTGATTTTATCAGAAAAAGCGTGATTCTGACAACACACTTTTTACTGCGCGGGTTTTGACGAGTTCGGTTTACCCGGAGTCGCTTGACTCGTGGCGACAACAAGCCAGTCGGAGGCGGAAACCGGGACAGGCCAAACGAAGTCAGGATAGCCGGCGGCTTCCGTAATTTCTTCGATATTCTGCCTTGAAACTGTACGGGTCGCAGTCGTCTTGTCAGTGCAAACAGCGTCCGAAACAGAAGCGCCATCAATCCAGACATCCGCAAGAACAGCGCTTTGAGCCGCATCCCCGGCGGCAGAAGACGACCAGCCGCCTTTTTCGGACTCGGCCATAAGAAGCGCGTCCGCTATCCTGCCCCGGCTCCGGTCCCACAAAAGAATCACCGATGTTTTTCCAAGCAGCTTTGTGTTCTCGTCATGCCAAAAATCACGCGCTCCGGGGCAGGAGTCTGCTGCCGTGGATGCGGAGAGAGCAAGTTCGTCCGAGTCTGCCTCGTTAACGCAAAGTGGCTTTTGGTCGTCGTAGCTTCTTAGATGCACCACAATATACTCACCCGCTTTTACGGAAGCCGCCGGAAGAACATACTTAAACGAATTAGCTTTGTTGTAGAAAATCTCAAGAATCATTCCGCCGGTATTCCCGTCAGAAAGGCAGTAAAGCTCAATGAATTCGGGCTTTGGCTTAGCTGCTTCCGTCCTTACCTCGCTCAAAATCAGCTTCGGAACTTGCTCGTTGTAGCCATAGAACACCGTAGAAAAAGAAAGCGTATTCCCCTTTTTGTCCTCTGCTTCCGCAAACAGGACATACTCCATGCCGCATTCGGTTTGTTCCGGCAAACGAAGCATGTAGGCAACCCGATTTTCTGCAGTATTTTCCTCATCCTCAACAGGCATCAAATCAATCTGGTTTATCTGGGAGCCTGAAAAATCGTTTTCGTCCGCAGAGGACGGGCTTATATAAAGCTTTCCAAGGCTAATCTCATCAGAAAACGTAAGTTGCAAAGAATCGGTTCCAGAAACAATAAAATCCACAAGTTTCGGCGAAGAATAATCGCCGCCTATTATCGTTACTCCTTCGGGGCTCATCTGACATGAAAAAGCAGCCACAGGGAAGCTGATAGCAGTCACCGCACCGATAATCACGGCGACTTCACCTAAAAACTTAAATAAACGCTGTTTTGTCATATATCCTCCATAAAAAATTGCTATATATATTGTTATGTAAATTTGCCTTCGGTTTTTGCAAACTTTTCAGCCCAAAATCACAAAAAAAGCTGTTTTTTTTCCAAAGAAACGGTATATTTACCATATGGAATTCGAGATAAAGAACCTGACGCTTTACAATGACCTTGTTTTTACGAAAGACGATAAGAATCCCATTATGAAAGCTGAGGAACTTTCTGTTTTTACGAATAATGTCAAAAAAAACGACATGAACCCGGACAGGAGCAAATACCTTACAAAAGGCAAATGGTGCGGCTACGGCCTTATGCCGGAAGCTTCTCTAAATGCGGGTTGCGAGCCGGACGGAGTAATTCCGGCGGGGAAATATCTTTTTGTTCAGTTTTTCATTGGGCAGGAAGACGAAGCGAAAAATCAGGCTTTGCGCGAAGCCGCCGCAGAAGCCATTGCGCTAGAAGGAACGTGGCATGAAGTTTCGCTTCAAGACACAGTTTATGTGCGTACACTTGATGAAGGCGGAAAAAAGGTCTGCCAGCTTTTCAGGGGAACAGGCGAGAAGCCCGACTGAAACAAAGATGACACGCCGGCGTTGTACCGGTACAATTAAAGGAGTTATGAATATGAAACTTATTCCAAGCTTTACCGTAGATCACACAAAACTTAAACCGGGCGTATACGTGTCTCGCATAGACACAGTTGGTGCCGAGACGATAACGACATACGACATAAGGATGAAAAAGCCGAACATCGAGCCGTGCTTGAATCTTCCGGGAGCTCATACGCTTGAGCACATTGTAGCGACATTCCTCCGCAACGACGAAGAATGGAAGGACCGCATCATATACTGGGGACCGATGGGCTGTCTCACTGGATTTTATCTGATTATTAAGGGTAGCTACGAATGCGAGGAAATCGGAAAGCTGATGATTCGCGCTTTTGAGTTTGCAGCTGACTTTACTGGGGAAATTCCAGGCACGAAGGCGGAAGAATGCGGAAATTATCTGCTTCACAACCTTGCTGTCGCAAAGTATGAGGCAAAAAAATACGCCGGAATACTCAAAACAGAACCTTGTTATGAATACCCGGCGAATTAGTTGTTAGCCCGATTATCGGGGTTTATTTCAACACGAAAGTTTCGACCATGTAGCGCACTGACGGGGCAGAGTTCTCTTCTTCGCTAATTTTTTCTACAACGATAACGAACTTTGTCGCTGTCTTGTCGCACATTATCTTTTCTATGGCATAGCCGCTTATTCCACGGCGTTTAACATCAGGGCTTCCTGCGACAATCTTGTCGATAAGCTTGCCTGATCCGTCTTTTTTCTCAACTGTAATGTAGAAAGAAGAGTACACTGACGCGCCTTTTCCTTCCACAAACGGAACGAGCTTAAATGTATACTGTGTTGTATTTCCAACTTTTGAATGCTCAAAATCTCTTACGACAATTTCGCTTTCTGCATTCTTTGTGTTATATGGACGGATATAAAGAATTTCAGATATAGATGCGGGAGCAGCTTTCCATGATGAAATCCATGTGCTGTTTTTCTTTTTAAGCTCTTCGTATACAGAACTGCCGCTTTTACCGGCTGTTGCTTCTGTCGCGTTTGTCCGGTAAATACCGTTTGTCTTGAAAGAGTTGCTTTCTATATCAACTGCATAAATCTCCGCGAAACCACGGAAAGTCTTGTCGGTAGTACCGTACTGCCCGAAAAGATATGTCTTACCATCCTCTGAAAAGCCGATATCATCAAAAACAGCTACGTCGCCTGCAAAAAGGAATCCGCAAAAGAGGCAAAGGCTTAAAACAACTAATATACAGCGCTTCATAAAAACACTCCCAAATATATCATTGACGCTAGCTCAAAGCGCGATAACTAAAGCTGATGCGACAAAATAGAAAAGTCTTTGGACAACTCTATTCTCCTTTTATTTTCGGTTTTTAAAAGAACTCGCTTTACATAAATTTGTCTTGAGGTTATTCTTTAAAATATGACACTGAACTCCCGCAACCGGCTTATGAAAGCCATATCGATAATCTCTTTCAGCCAGCTTTTTGTGTTCGCTGCGCTGTTCATATACCGGATTGTATCGGATAACTCAATGCAATTCGAATTTCCCACGCTGAGCCTTGGCGAAATAAATGCCGGAACAGTGCTGCACGCCGCATTCCAGCCGTACTCTTACGCGTCGCTTGCCGCAATCGCCTTACTCGCGCTTTATACACCTGCCGTAAGCACAGCTTTGCGCTACGTTTTTGAAAAGACGCAATCGCCGGAAATCCTTTACTATATGGGGTTTCTGACAGGATGTATGGTCGAAATCTACCGCCTGTGCATTCCGCTTTTCAATTTGTGGGGCGGCTATTCAGATTTCCTTATTTTCACAGGAAAACTTGTACTCGCTGGCAGGATTCTTGCGGGAATGAGCCTTCTTTTTTCGGCGATTTTCTCTTCTGACGATAAGATTCAGGAAGCCGATAAAAATATCGTCATAGCGATTGCAATATCCGTGGCGCTTGCGACATCGACAGCCGTAGACACGCGCACAATCCTCCCCTCTATCATGGTGCAGACAAGCTATCACTCTGTATTGCTGTTCGTAAGGATATTCCTGGCAGTGATGACGGCAGTGGCATTCATGCTTGCTGGCAAGATAAAAACGATGATTTCGTACATGTTGCTTTTCGCGGGCTATATGTGTCTTACGCTCTCTGACAGCATATTCTTGACCGCGCTCGGACTGATATTATTTGGGATCGGAACGAAAGTATATCTTCAGCAGCTGCATAACTACTATTTGTGGAAATAACGACAGGACTGATTAATTCCGCGTCCGTGGCTAGAAACAGAAATATATAAGAGAAGAAACTGCAACCGGAATAATTAGGTTATCGAAGTCTCTAAGCGGCAAAAGCTCAATGAACATGCCGAGCGCGGCAACAGACAACGAAAGCGTTACAGAGCCGAACACCGCGAACGATGACAAAAAAATGGCGATGAAGCACGTAAGGCTTCCGGCAGCTGTTTTCCCCTGTGTGAACGGAATTACGCACTGCCCTATCAGTTTTCCGCCAAGGCTCGCAAGACCGTCGCCGAACGCAAGCGCAAAAATCCCAGCCGTGGCTGTCTTAAAGTCAAACAAAAGAACGGTCAGCAAAACACCGACACAAAGCGTTATAGGACCAAGAACAAACCGATTGTCATCGCGCTTGCGTGAAGCCGCTTCCGTTATTTTGGAGACGATGGGCACACTTTTCCCGGAAAGGCGAAGAATCTCCGTTATTGAATACAGAACAATAGCTGTTATAAGAAGGGATACTATAAGAGTTTTTGAATAATACAAAACAAGTGGAACAAGAGCTGTTCCCATGTGGATTGTCTTTCTGAACAGCTCTTTCGCGATAGTGTAAAATCGTTTTCGTTGCTCAATTCCAGCAGCTCCGCTCTCGTAAAGATTGCATCCTGCCAAACTGCTTTTCTTTATCCTATCATTCCACTGCATAATAGTTTTTAGTGTCGTTCTCTGATTCTGGCTTGCTCAGAATATCATCACCGTAGATAACCATAGGAATTACCCTGTCTAGCGACGGTTCGAATGACGTTTCCGCCGGATTCTTTGGCACTGTCATGTACTTAAGGTTCTGAGCCGCAAGGTTCGTGCCTTGAATACGTACCATCGTTTTATCATTTCTGGTAAGAAGATCCCATGCTCTGATAGACTCAGAAAGCAAACTGATAGCCCTTGCATTGTATGCGCTGTTCGAGTTGCGCTTTGCAAGGTTATAGAGCGTCACTCCAAGGTTATTCGCAGTTTTTCCGTACAGTTCAACAAGATTAATCTGCTCTTCACGAAGCGGCGCAGAAAGAACTCCCGCCGTAGCTCTTTCTCTGTCAAGCAAATCGATAAGCTTTTCGTAGTAGCCCTGTGCTGCCGATGTGCTGTCACGTATAGCAAGCGTGTTTCCAAGAGCAAGAAGCGTATGACGTTCGGAAGGCTGCTCTGCAATCGTCTTTATGAAAGAATCAAGAGCCGCGCCTGTGTCACCGTTCACATAGTTTATATAGCCAATCCTGTAACGTATGGAAGCCGTATCGTGGTTGTTATCCACGGAATACTGATAGTTCCTTAATGCAGAATCATAATCACCAGAAATGAAGTATTCTATGTCCGCAAGGTCAGAATAAAGGATTCCGACGTTCTGATCAGATTTAAGTCCGCTGCGCTTCTGCTCGTTCGTGAATATATCGATTCCGTCAAGATACATCTTCTCAGCCTCAATATATTCCTTATCTTCCGCTTTAAGCTCTCCAATCAGACGATAAGCGTTTATGTTGCGCAAAATACGGCTGTGCGTCTTTTTCTCGGCGGCATCAAAAATACCGAGTGATTCTTTAAGCAACGCCTCAGCTGCATCCGGATTTTCTGTTTCAATGAAGTATCTTCCTAAATTATAGGTAGACTCCGGTATTTCAGGTGCTTTTATTACAGCCTGCTCCAAAAGATCGCGGACATCTTCAATAGAACTGCGCAAGAATTCGTCCGCTGGCTTAAGCTCACCGAACAACTTATCAAGAAGATAACCACTAAGCTCAACCAAATCCTGACCTTCAAGCGGATTCTTACTGAGCCGTGGATAGAAATAATTCTTAAGAGGAAGAACCTCGCGTATCTGGTCAGTACGGATAAAGTACCGCATCATTCGTGAAAGATACAGATCGGTCTGACCGTACAGCGACATAATATCAGCATATGCAACACGGGCTTCCTCGAAATGCTTCTCTTTTTCTTCCATAAAAGAGTCATCAGTGTTCGTAGCCCATTCAAGGAAAATGTCACCTAAAAGGAGCATTCCGTCAGAATCATTTATATGATAATCAAGAACTTCACGCCTTGTTATTCGTTCTGCATTTTCGTAGTCAGAAAGGTCGTAAAGCTTCATAGAGGCATATTCAAGTCCGGCTTTCTTATCGTGATCATATTTGTTCAAAAGACGTTCGTACATTTTTCCGGCACGTTCGTACTGCTTGTGGTCTTTATATGCATGCGCATACTCGAAGTACCAGCTCTTCTTTGACTTGTAACTGTCTGCTTCGTTGAACTTCATTTCCGACTGCGGATAAAGCCCGTTCTCAATAAGCGCGTAACCTTCCTTATAAAGCATCTCTGCTTTTACAGGGCGTACGACAAACCTTGCGATAAGGAACGAGAACAGCAAAATGAAAGCACAAGATATGACGCTTATTATCGCTATTGGGATTATTCTGTTTTTAAGGCGGTACTCAAGAGATTTCTTGTATTCTTCATATTCCGCGACAGTGCGCTTCTCGAAGTTTGTAGGAACCTGAATGGCATAATCTACAAGACTTTCTTTTTCCAGGTAGTTCGCGATTGACCTTGCTGTAGCCTGATTGATTACCATGTCGATAATCTTCATTACAGCTTCTTCTGTAAAGTCAGGATTAACGATTATCTCCTGGATGATAATGCGAAGATTAAGCGGATAACCTTTCAGGTTGTTGCGGAATGTCTCATACTCTTCTTCTGTAAGTTCGTTTTTCTCTCTTACGATCTTTTCCTTGCGCCTTCTACCCTTCTTTTCGGTAGACTTGGAAGCGCTGGTCGCCTTCGAACTCTTTGCTTCCGGTACTTCAGGCGGGATAAGGTCAAAGTCATCGTCGCCGGAGAAGCCGGGGATAGAAAAGTCATCGTCAACTGATTCAAATGAGCCTGATACATCGCCAGAATCGGGCGCGTCCATGGAGAACTCGCTCATGTCGCCAAAGTCAGGGGCTTCTGGCATTTCAAAAGAGGCGGCTTCTTCCGGCGAGAAACCGGAGTCGTCCGGGTTAAAACCGGTGCCTTCCGACGGCATTGCGAAAGGATCATCTGGAGGAAGTTCAAAATTGCCGCTTTCCGGCTCAGAATCTATAGAAAGAGAAAGTCCGCCGGAAGAGGAACCGGATGAAGGCTGCGGTGTTGAGAAAAGGTCATCGTCATCAAGGATACCGGAACCGCCAGCATCTGCGCCAGCAGCAGATTCTGCTGAAGCACCGTCACCAGCTGGAATGTCAAAATCAGGTAAATCAAAGCTAAAATCGTCCGTGCGGGAAGAAGAACCGTCTCCGGCTGAAGCAGAAGCTGCACCAGCGCCTGCATCTGAACCCGCATCGAATGAAGGGGTATCACCAAGACCGAAATCTGCGGAAACGTCTTCTGTGGCGGCAGAACCTGCGCCAGAAGAATCTGATGCGATGCTGTCCAAGTCAAAATCGGGCAGTGAGAAGTCGCTTCCCAAATCGGTCGTATCTGTCTGTGAACCCGCACCAGTTGCTGCGCTGCCTGCGGAACTTCCACCAGCCGCACCAGTTGCTACGCCGCCCGCAGAATCTCCGCCAAAATCTGGCAAATCAAGTCCGGCAAAAAGATTGCCGGGATCAGTGTCATCAGCGGCGGATTGAACCGCAAAATCAGGCTCGCCACCGTCAGCAGAAAAATCGCTGTCAGCTGTAAAATCAGATTCAGAGAAATCGCCGCCAGAACCAAAATCGGCGGACGCAAGATTGTTCAGTATGTCGTCGGAAACCGGCTCCGTGCCGGACTCCGCGTTTATATCAATGGAAGGTGTATCAACATCGTCGGCAAAACCAGAAAGGAGCGCGTCTATATCGGGCACATCGGAAGCACCGGCGCTCATTCCGGGCAGCGTAAACGGATTGTCTGCTGAGTATTCTGGGATTTCTTTCGGTGCGGAGGTTTGTGCCGCAGGTTCTGGCGCACTTGTCGCCCCAACAGAACCTATATCACCGCCAAGACCTGGAAGCGATATATCCGGCATCGCAGGCTGTGCCTGACCAGCACCCGCATTATTGTTTTCCCCGCGAGCTTCGGCAAGAAGAGCGGCTATATCAAATTCTTCTTCCGTATTACTGGCAGAAGCACCATCTGATCCACCACCGGCAAGAATATCGTCTGAAGAAATAGAAGAGCTGTCACCACCAGAAGCTTCCGCACCAGCTTCTCCAGCCTCTCCAGAAGCGCCTCCGGACGGCTGCTGCCCGGCTATAGGAAGACCGAATACAAAATCGTCGGAGTCATCGGCATCGGAAATTCCAGCTGGAAAATTAATGCGGGGAAGTGTCTCCCCTTTCTCCTGACGGCGTATGAGTTCGTTTCCAAGTTGTGTGATATCGTCGCTGAATTTCTTCAGCTGCTTCATTCCGGGCATTTTTCTAGATTGTACCCCACTCCACCCTAAATAACAAGTAACGTTTTGTGAACCCGCACAGGGGTATAAAACTTTCCGCGCGAATCTACTATTCATTAATCGGTTTTTTTTTCACTCACCTTAATGTATATTTTTACGGAGCGCACAAATGCGGAATAACCTCATTTTCTGCTTAACCGACCGCCGAATCATTCCGATATGGAAGTGATATGAAACGTCTCTTTTTATTGCTGGTTCTTGCAGCAATGACTCTATGCTGCCTTAGTGCCCAAGAGGATAATCAATACACTCTGGACAAAATAAGGATAGGCATAAAGTCCGCTAAAGAACCGTACATTGCGGACAATTACATAGTATTTACCGCAGAGGATAACCATCGTTTCACGGGAATAGCCTTCGATTTCGAGGATTACAAAACGATCCACCCGTTCGAAAAGCTTGTTTCCTATGATTACGACAACAATCCAAGGGGAACAGTGCTGTTCTACATTATTCCCATACCCAAAAACAGCACGGGAATCTCGTACCGAATGATTTTTGATGGTCTTTGGACGACAGATCCCTTAAACCCCGTGAAGCAGTTCAGCTTTGAGAGCGGAACATACGTGTCGCAGTTTAAATACAAGAACATGACTCCGACAGTGACGGAAAAGAAAAACGACAAAGTTGTTTTTATACATGATTCCGAGCCTGGAATGGTCGTAAGGCTTTCTGGCACATTCTCGAACTGGGATTCGTTCATTTACTACATGAACGAGACTTCGCCCGGACATTACGAGATAGAGCTTCCGTTGCCTTCAGGAACATACTACTACTGCTTCTATGAGGGACTTTCGCCCATATTGGACGGAACGAATCCCGCAAAAGTCTATACGCCGGAAGGCAGAATTGCATCGGTAATAACGGTCAATTAAAGCGCCCGGCGACTTCGCTGACTGCCGCAAAAAGCATGTCCACGCCCGCATCCGTGGAGTGGCTGCTGAACGAAAAACGGACGGCGTTAGCGGATTTCTCACCTTTTATTCCCATCGCGGCAAGGACAGGGCGCTGGCTCTTTCTTGCCGAGCATGCGGAGCCTGTCGAAATAAAAAAGCCTTTTTCACTAAGAGCACGAACCATAACCTCACCTGGGATGTTGGCAAAAGAAGCCTGCACAACGCCGGGCGCGAAACGTCCGTCAACGGGATTCCGGCTTTCTGGTATGAGCGTGCAATACGGGAGCGTCTTAAGTTTTTCGATGAAACACGCGGTGCGGGCTGTTTCTTGCGCCATAAGGCCGTCCGCGCCAGATGCGTTGGTCGCGACATTCGCGCCTTGTCGCCCACACATATAATATCTTTCCAGACAAGAAGCCAGAGCCAGCGCCCCGAAAAGGTTCTCCGTGCCACTTCTCATGCCGCTTTCCTGCCCGCCGCCTTTTAAGAACGGCTCAAAACGGTCTTTCATGTAAAGAATGCCAATTCCGCGCGGACCGCACAGCTTATGCGCGCTTATGGCGGCGGTGTCTATTCCGGGATATGAAAGCTCAAACGGTATTTTTCCGGCGGCCTGCACCGCGTCCACATGGAACTTTGGTCTGCGTTTTCCCCGGCAGTGCGCCGTCATTGCATCCGCAATCTCATAAACAGGCTGAATTGCGCCTGTCTCATTATTTACAGCCATTATGCACACAAGAGCCGTATCATCCTCTATGCGGGCAATGACGGCTTCCGGCGTAACGATGCCGTCCTGATTGCACGGAACAGTAATAACGCGCCAGCCGCAGTTTTTCATAAGCTCCGCTTGCGCCGACACTGCCGGGTGCTCAATCGCGCTAATAAGAATGCTGCCTTTTTGCGGCCGCCGGAGCAACGCGAGAATCGGGATTTGGTCGCTTTCGGTGCCGCCCGAGGTGAAAATTACGTTCTCAGGCTTTACGCCCAGGACAGCCGCACACCGGGCGCGGGCATCCTCGAACGCATGGCGGGCACCCAGACCCGCCGCATGAACGCTGGACGGGTTTGCGCCATCCGCAAGAGACTTTTCCAAAGCTTCATGAAGAATGTCTTCGTCTGCAAGGGCTGTAGCAGCCCAGTCGAAGTACCGCTCTTTAATGCTTAAACCGTTTATTTTATCTTTTTCTTCCGTCATATCTGCCTAAAACAAAAAAGCCGCCGCATACCGTTAAGGCTTGCGGACGGCTTTCATTGTAGCGATATGAAGTGTGAACCTCAATACCAGAAAATATGCATTAAAGCTTGAAAGTTCCTATCTGATCGGCAAGAATCAGCATGTGCTCAGTATTCTTCTCCGATGACTTAGAAACTGTGTCTATCGCGGCAGAAATACCCTGCATGTTGGCGTACATCTCTTCCATCTCCTGGTTGATGTTCTTCGTTACAGCAGAAAGGTTTTCCATCTCCTTCATAATCTGCTCACTACCCGCCATCATCTCGTAGGAATCGTTCTTTACGCTAGAAGTTGAAGAATTGATGTTCTTGATTGCTTCAAGAACCTGCTTGTTACCTTCTGCCTGCTCGTTCATCGCGTTCATAATGATCTGTTCCTGCTTCATAACAGTCTGAGCAAGCTCATATATTACGTTGAACTTTTCCTGAACTTCTTTTGTGTTCGTAGAAACAAGCTGAATAGAACCAGAAAGAGTTTTAAGACTGTCGTTAATCGTCTTACCCTGCGTGCTCGACTGCTCCGCAAGCTTTCTGATTTCATCGGCAACAACAGCAAAACCTTTTCCGGCTTCGCCAGCGTGTGCTGACTCAATTGCCGCATTCATAGCCAACAGGTTTGTCTGTGCCGCAATCGTCTGAATAATCGTCGTCGCTTCCAAAAGAGTTGCGGACTGTTCGATAATCTGCTGAGAAGTGTTTACGGCTGTCTCAACCGACTTGCGTCCTGCATCAGAAGCCGTAGAAAGAGAATTAACAGTCTCTGTGTTCTGGCTAAGAATCTGCGTAACGCTGTTGATGTTAGCGACCATCTCCTCTACAGCAGAGGACGACTGTGTAATAGCTGCAACCTGGCCTTCAATACTGTTGTTCAAGGTTTTTGCCTTGTTGATAATCCTGTTTACGGAAGCGCTTGTTTCCTCAACGCCGGATGTCTGGTTCTTCATCTCATTGTTTACAGAATCAATTCCAGAGTTGATATTCTCTACATTGCTCTGAACGGCTGTCATCTCGTGGTCAAGTTTCTTGGCGACATCGACTGTAGAATCGATTGTCGTCTTGAATTCTTTAAACAACCCCTTTGTATTGTCACGCAAGGAGTTAAGATGGTTCGCCATCTCACCAAACTCACAGCGAACAAGAATCGGGATATCTTCTGTATGGTAGTCTTTGTTTGACAAATCCCAGGAGAACTTACCGATGCTCTTGATGTTGTTGTTTACGTCATGGAGCATGAGGTACAGGTCGACAAGACCAACGACAAGGATAAACACTGCGAAAGGTAAAACTTTTGTAAGCAGAAGGGCTTTCATCGGGAGTTCCCTGTTAGCTGGAATCTCAAAAATCGCGACGACCATAAGAAGCATTCCCAAAAGAACGAAACCGGAAATCAAAAGGCTTCTCTGCATAAAAGAGAAAGACATGAATTTGCGTTCATACGGAAGCCAGCCAACTGATTTTTCAAGACTGGACACAACCAAAATATAAGAGAGGACAGAGAATGTGCACAGTCCACCAAAAAGCATACAGAAACAATAGAACATGTATGATTCGCCATAGAACGAAGCAGGTGTAAACCCATGGCTCATGTTGTAGTATGTCTCCAAAAAAGGATCGGCGATGTACATGACGTTCGGAATCGAAAACGCCAAAAGCTGCGTTGTCTTGACGGCGTTGTTCATTTTTACGATAGAAGCTTCGTCATCTGGCTTATACTGTTTAGCAACGCCATTCAGCCAGCAATAAATGATGATTGGAGCGATAATAGCAACAGCCATGAAAAAGTATGAGAAAATGTTGTTGCTTGAAGCCATGCACTCATCAAACGTCAGACCGCCATTTATCATATTAAGCGGAACATACATAATAAACGGCAGCAAAAACGCCATCCACATAAAAATGAGGATTTTGAACGGGATCGACTTTTTTACCTGATTAGTAGAGCTAATTTCATTGCCCATGAGTCTTTTTCTCCTATGAATATTGTGTAATTGATTCGTGTATAATTAGTTTCATACGAAATGATGAAACAAATTATGTTCTGAATTATGTTAATTGCCGCATGTTCTATTTATTTTTTTCTTGCGGACGTTGCCTACCAAAGATGTGTCGTAGATATCTTCACGTTTGGCATAACGGTGCGGCTGAATTGTTCTTACGGTCGTTCCTCTGCCCTGCTCGCTTGTAATCTCAATATTTCCGTGCATAAGCTGAATAAGCGACTTTGCGATATTAAGACCAAGCCCCGCACTTGGATTCTTTCTGTTAATCTCGTTTTCCTCACGGGCAAAGCTTCTAAAAACAAACGGCAGGAAATCTCTAGAAATACCGATTCCAGTATCCTCGCAAACAAACTCTATGTTGCATTCATCCTTATTTTTTGGAGTCTGTTTTATACCGAACCGGATAGTTCCGCCACTTGGCGTATATTTAATTGCATTCGAAACAATATTATAAACAACGTCGGCTGTATGTTGTACATCTTGATAGATGTAAGGATTTTTCAGCTCTGACCAATATTCTACCTTTATGCCTTTTGCTTTTGCCCGTTCATCTACCAGCGCATATATTTTCTCTGTTGCGCACGTAATGTCAGTAGCCAGTTCTGAAAGCTCAATCTCGCCGTTTTCAAGGTCAGAAAGCTCAGCAAGGTTGTTGATGAAATTCATCAGGTATTCTTCGTTTCGGCGCACTTTTTCAAGGTTTTCCTTTAGGACGGCGGCATCATTTAAATTCTCACTCATCGTATCAGTGCATTCTATTAAGCACTTTATAGGCTGCATAACATCCTTGACGACAGTCGACATAAAAATATTCTTCGCCCTGTTCGCATTTTCTGCCAGTTCCGCAGACTTCTGAAGTTCTTGCTTCTTCCGCAACGCCTCTTCTGTCACAGCCTTGCGCTGCTCTTCTTCCGTTATATCATAAATAAAGACGTAGAAAATATTGCCGTATTTTTGTGTTTTGACAAACCTGCCAAAATCTCTTACAGGCTTTATTGTTCCGTCTTTCGCAAGGATTCTGTATTCAACGTAATCAAGGTCGTTATCTTCCGTAATCTGCTCTTCAATACTAGCCTGGACGCTTTCAAAATCGTCTTTATACACAAGACCGCGGAACGAGTTTCCTGTATACTCCCGCAATTCCTCTGCCGTCTTGCAGGCATACATGTTAATAAGCTCGGTGTTAAAAGAGATAAGCTCAAGATCGCCGTCTGCATGATACGTGAAGAATCCACCCGGAAGACCGTCTGCAACTTCGTTCGCAGCCATAAGAATCGTTTCGCTCAAAAGAGAAACTTCTTTGCTGTTCCGCCTTGAAATTACAGCTTCTCTTTCGGTCATTACGCTGTTTCTCAGCAAGTATGACTCGTATTCGCCAAACGGCAGAGGCTCCGAAAAATAGAAGCCTTGTATAAAGTCGCACCCAAAGCTTTTGAGCAGCTTGAACTGCTCATCGTTATCAGCGCCTTCCGCAACAGTCAGAAGCCCCATTCTGTGCGCCATTTTGATTATGTTTTCTATGACTATCTCGTTTGCTTTTATATTGCGGACAAAGCTTATATCAAGTTTAAGGACATCGAGCGAAAAGCTGGAAAGAAGCCCCAGCGACGAATAGCCGGCGCCAAAGTCGTCCATCTCTATCATAAAGCCCATTTCCCGGGCTTTTTTAACTTGTCTTGCTATGATATCGGTGTTCTCGGAATAAACCGATTCCGTAACTTCAAGATGAAGAAGATTGTGCGGGATATGATAGCTGTCTATGATGCCTATCAGATGTTCAAGGCATCCTTGTTCCATAAAATCGCGTCTTGATATATTCACTGAAACAGGAACAACCGGGACATTCCCTTCATTCCATCGATTTATGTCTTTGCAGACCTGCTCCAAAACGAACATATCGAGTTTCATTATGAAGCCGTTCTTTTCAAAAATCGGGATAAAAAGTTTCGGCGGCATAAGTCCGTATTCAGGGTGGTTCCAGCGGCAAAGGGCTTCTGCACCTGCTATTTTGCGGGAAATAGTCTCGTGCTTGGGCTGGTAGTAAACAGTAAACTGGCCACCTTCCAAGGCACTTTCCATTGTCTCGGTTATGCGCTGCTCGTTTAGAATCTGCTGATGAATTCTGTCTTCAAAGAACGCAACATCTTTGCCGTATATACCTTTTATCTCGCGAATAGCGAAAAACGCACGGTCACAGCAGACTACAATCTGCAAACTGTGGTCTATAGGGGCATAAATACCGATTTTCACAATCTGATGCGGTATAGGCGCAGACTCAAGTACAGAATCACTTATATGCTTTATGTGCTCTATATCAAGTTCACCACGATAGTCGAAGAAAAGGACATACTGATCGCCACCGAACCGTCCCGCAAGACCTTTCGGCATATTTGCCTTAAGTTTTCGTCCGGTGTACGCAAGGAACTCATCGCATTTTTCCTGACCGTACATTGTGTTCGATGACTTGAAATTGTCAAAATCGAAGCCGATTATGCAGAATTTCCTGTCAGGATGCTCGCTTCGCATAACCTCAGCCCTATAAAGGAAAGCCGGCCGAGTATAAAGCCCGGTCAGCTCGTCACGCTCAAGTTCATCAATTGTCAAATCTGCACGATAAAGACGGATTGCGGTCTTCAGACGGTTCAAAACGCGCGGACCGTTGAAAGGACGCTTTATGAAGTCTACGACATCAAGCCGCATTAATTCATCATCAATCTCGGATTCTGGATCTATTATGACAAGTACGGGGAATTTCTCTAAATAAGAGAACTTTCGGATTTTTGTAAGGATTGGTAAAGCATCTTTTATATCAACGACCGCTGCAAAAATATTAAGAGCGTCATCGCGCAGCATGGAAAAGACTTCGTCAGGCTGTGATTTGCAAGGTACTATGTCGTAATTTCTGGATATAATCCCAGCTAGAGCCTTTTCGTCGCCTGGATCGTTTTCAATGAGGAGAACTGATGTTTTTCTGACTTTATCAACACTTCCCATACGATCATTATAGCATTCTTTTTTTGTAAGACAATAAATTTATTTACGGTATTCTGTATAGATTTAAGATTCGTTAAAGGATTTGCGGATAAAATTAAAATCTTGAAACTTGAAGTTTGTCTTAGTATATTAATTTGTTGTATTAAGCATTCAAAAAAAAATGGAGGAATTATGATAGAAGTCGAGCATCTTTCCCGTTCCTTCGGTTCGTTCCGTGCTGTGGATGACATAAGCTTTTCCATAAAAACGGGTGAAATCGTTGGTCTTTTGGGACCAAACGGAGCCGGAAAGACAACTACAATGCGAATGATTACAGGATTCCTTACCCAAACTGCAGGGAAAATTACCATCGACGGCAAGGATATTGCAGAGAATCCTGTGGAATCGAAGCGGAAGATAGGCTATATGCCTGAATCCGCGCCGCTTTACAGCGACATGATTGTAGCGGATTATCTTAAATACGTTGCAGAGATGCAGCAGGTTGATCCTGCGGAGAAAGTTCCGCATCTTTGCGAAGTATGCGGGCTCAAAGAAGTTATGCACAAGAACATCGGGGAGCTTTCGCGCGGATACAGGCAGCGTGTCGGGCTTGCGCACGCGCTTATGAACGACCCGGAAATTCTTATCCTTGACGAGCCGACAAGCGGACTTGACCCGAACCAGATTGGCGACGTGCGCCGTTTGATAAAAGAAATCGGAAAAACACGCACAGTCATCATATCGACGCACATTTTGGGCGAGGTAGAGATGCTTTGCGACAGAATAATCATCATTTCAAAAGGAAAGCTTGTGGCGGACAGCCCGACAGCGGAACTTCGCACACGATACGGCAACAATGCCGTCGTAAGCGTCACGGCAGGCGGCTGCTCGTCAGAGGAGCTTGCGGAAAAACTGCGGGAAACGCTTGCAGGCGCGGCGTCTGGCGCGGGTTCCGGCAAGGCGGGTTCCGGCGCGGGTGCTGTGGCTTCTGGCGCAGGTTCCGGCGACATCACCGTTACGCCGACCGCCTGCACAGAGCTTCTTAAAGGCGAAACGAAATGCGGTGCCGTGACGGTCGCTGTGAACAGCGACGCGGAAATACGTCCGCAAATTGTACGCGCCATAATGGAAAGCGGCTGGAACCTTTACACAATGCAGCTTGAGACGAACAGCCTTGAGGACGTATTCCGCTCGCTTACGACGGACACAGGAGATGCGGCATGAAAAAACATTCAGCTATTACAGTTATTTTGAAACGCGAGCTGTACACCTGGTTCAACTCTTTCGTGGCGTGGCTCGTAACAGGACTTTTCCTTATAAGTACAGGTCTGCTGTTTTTCAGCACGTTCTTTATCCGGCAAGTAGCGACACTCCGTTATTTCTTCTCGCTTCTGCCGATACTTTTCTCGTTTTTCATTCCGGCAATAACGATGCGTCTTTTCGCAGAAGAAAGCCGCTCAGGAAGCCTTGAGACACTGATGACTCTTCCCGTTTCATCAGCACAGGCTGTAGTAGGAAAATATCTTGCGGCGTTCATCTCGTGCGCGGTAATGCTGCTTCCAACGCTTTCCTACGCGCTTACAGCCGGAATGTTCGGCAGCCCGGATGCCGGCCCGATCGTAGGCGGCTATCTTGGCGCGCTTTTCCTTGCGGCTGCTTACTCCGCGATAGGGCTTTTCGCATCCGCATCTAGTAAAAATCAGATTGTCGCGTTCTTTATCGGATTCGCAATCTGCATCATCCTTTCGATAATCGACAGTTTCCTTATCCTGCTGCCGGCGGGAATAACGAACTTCCTTTCGTTCTTCTCCGCGAACACTCACTTTGAGTCAATTTCGAAAGGCATTATAGACAGCCGCGACTTGCTTTATTTCATTTCAATAACAATTATCTTCCTCGGTCTTACAGTAAAAACTGAAGAAGGCAGGAGGGCAGCATAATGAAAAACTTCATAAAATGGCTGAAAAGCCCCAAAAGCGATTTCCTGCTTTTTGTAATCGTAATAATTCTTATAAACCTTGTCGGGCAGAACGCATTTTTCAGGATTGACCTTACGGAGTCAAAGGCTTACTCACTTTCTGACGCAAGCCGCCGCGCCGTAAGCACACTCGACAAGCCACTCGCGGTAAAAGTGTTCTTCACATCAAACCTGAACGCGCCTTACAACAACGTAGAGCAGTATTTGAAAGATATCCTTGCCGAATACAAGGGAGCTGCGAACAAGTATTTCAGCTGCGAATTCTTCGACATGGAGAATGTGGAGAACCAAAAACTCGCAAGAGAATACGGCATAAATCAGGTTCAGATTCAGGAAGTCAACAACAACGAGATTGGCTTCAAGGCTGCGTATATGGGCGCGGCTTTCATCTACGGAGACAGCATCGAAGTTCTTGACGGCATCACATCCGAAGAAAGCCTTGAATACAACATCACGACTAAAATCTCAAAGATGGTTACGACAGCCGACGTTCTTTCCGGGCTTCAGGACGATGTTACGCTCACGCTTTACACAACGCCTGCGCTCAGCAAGTTCAACATAAGCGGCTTCAATCAGATTGAACAGAGCGTCATAAACGCATATTCCGCTGTGAACAAGAAAAATCAGGATAAAATCTCGTTTAAGCGCGTTGAACCAACTGATGAAGAGATTTCCAACTACGTTCAGAAATATGGCATCCAGTCTATCGGCTGGACAGAAAAAGACGGCTCACAAAAGCAGGGCGTAATCGGGCTTGTTCTGGAGCATGGCGACACGTTCCGGCTTATCCCGCTTGAAATGGCGCAGAGCATTTTCGGCTACGCGATTGCAGGACTCGATGCGCTTGAGGACAACATCGCCGAAAGCCTTAAGAGCCTTATCTCCAAATCAGTAGAGATTGGCTACATAACCGGCCACGGCGAGCGCGACCTTCTTGGCAGCGACTACGAAAGTGCGGCATCGTTCGAGACTTTAATAGAAGACACATACACGCTCAAAACATTGGAGCTTTCGGAAGACGACATTCCGGCAAGTATCTCGACAATCGTTATAAACGGTCCGAAAACAGCGTACACCGATGCGGAGCTTTACAAGATTGACCAGTTCCTTATGCGCGGCGGAAACATCATGTTTATGATTGACCCGTACGAAGTTACTGAATCGGGTAACTACTATTACTCGATGCCGCAGTACACCCCGACAGACACTGGGCTTGAAAGACTTCTTGAAAAATACGGCGTTTCGCTCGGCGACGGCTACGTTTTTGACGAGCAGTGCTACGACTATTACACGAACAGCGAGAAGCTCCCGATGTATTGGGTTCCGCTCGTAAAAGACTCCGGCGTGAACAAAACGCATCCTGTCACAAAGAACATGGGCAACATTCTCTTCCTGCAGAACGGACCGCTCACCGTAACGCGCGAAAACAGCAGCGACTTTACGGCGACAGTGCTTGCATCTACTTCGGACAAAGCCTGGATATCAACAGACTTCTACGTGCTTAACCCGAACTACATAACGCCGCCGGAAAGCTCTGAAAGAAAAGCAGAGCCGCTCGCCGTTATTCTTGAAGGAAACTTCCAGAGCGCGTTCGACAAAGCCCCGGAAGTTGCGACCACCGACGAAGGCGAAACTGGAACAACGGGCGAACTTGCAGTTTCTGCACACCTTTCTTCGAGCATCCAGAAAGGAAAGATTTTCGTCTGTGCGACTTCTTACATAACAACACCGCAGCTCATAAATGACGCGACACAGCCTATATCGATTTTTGTGCGGAACGTGACTGACTACATGAACGGAGCTGAAGAACTTTGCACAATGCGTACAAAAGGCCTTTCCGAGAACACACTTACCGCTGTCAAAGGCCCGCTCGTAACGTTCATGCAGATTTTCAACCAGTACGGCTTAGCGGTTATAGTCATAATTATCGCACTGATTATCTGGCGGTTCCGCGTGGCAAGGCGCAGATCGATACGCCTTACGTACAACGCCGATGACACGCGCGATGACGACAACATACGAATTGCTAAACAGAAAGCAAACAAAAAAGGAGATGCAGACTGATGAACACACTGAAAGTTCGTAAGATAGTGCTTCTTGCACTTATACCTGTACTGCTCTGCATTTATATACTGCAAGTAGTCAGCGGAAACCGTAATACAGTCAAATATCTTACATTGGAAGAAGAAGCCGACACAGTTCTTATAACGAAAGGTGACGGCACAGAGATAAAAGTTTTCATAGAAGGCGAAAACTGGTTCGCGGGCGATAAAAAATACCCGGTAGATGAAAGCACGGCGAAAACGCTTGTCTCTGAAATATCTTCACTAAAATTGCTGGAGACAGTTTCCTCTTCCGCAGCGGACAAAGCGCGGTACGGTCTTGACGATGCCTCAGCCGTCACCGCCGCCCTTTACAAAGACGGAAAACTCCTGCGCACAGTAGGAGTTGGAAAAGCTTCTCCGACAGCACAGCAGACGTACATCACCGTGGACGGCGGAAAAGACATTTATCTTTCTTCCGGCGCGATAACGAGCGACTTTGCAAAAAGCTTGGACGATATCCGTAGCAAGAAAGTATATTCGCTTGACGTAGCGAAGGTGACGGCGGCAACAGCCACAACACCCGCAGACGGCTCAATCTCTGTTTTCAGAAACTCGGACGACAACAGCTGGCTCGGCGGTGACAGTTCCAAAGTTTCCTCGTGGATTTCGAACATCACAAGCCTTAACGTGCAAAGCTGGGCAAGCGAAAACACTGTGCTTCCTTCAGAAGCCGCAGGTTCCGTAACGCTCACGGCAGAGGGACGCACAATAACAGTCAGCGTATACGCAACCGACGACGAATCGAAGTACATTTGCACATGCTCCGAAACGCCGTATCCGTTCTATCTTTCTTCTTATTCTGCGGAGAAATACATAAAAACAGCCGCAGATTTTATGACAGAAGAGTAGGATTTTGGGCGTGACCCGCCATTCAACCGAAATCGGCCGAATGGCGGGTCGGGCTTTTCAGGGTTCCATTCCGTCGCTTCGCG
>JAFZVC010000105.1 GCA_017618015.1 Spirochaetaceae bacterium | reverse complement strand
TACAAGGCCGATATTCTGCCGGTCAGGGGGAATAATCCGCTGTTCCACCCAAAGACGGCTCCAGTAACTGTTAACGCTGCGTTCGCCCCGTTTTACAAAAGTGGAAAGAAGGAGCGGTGTTTCCCACGGATCGGCATCTTCCGGCAACTCGATATAAAACGCTTTGGCGTTTTCATAATAAATCAGGTAACCAAGTACGGTTTGGGAAGATAAGCTTTCATCTTTGATAGCGAAGATTCTCACAGGCGTTCCACCTCCTCCAGACCATTTCCCGGATACGGGCCAGCCATCTTTCATCCATTGCCTGCTCAAGCCCTTCCGTGAGCGAGGAAAGATCTGATTCGCGAAGAGGCGTCAGCGCAGGGAATTTATCCAGGGGAATGATGCGCAGGTTATCCCAGGCAGAGCGGGAACCGACAAAGCATTGTACCGGCTTGTCTGCCATTACATCTTCCCGTTCCACGGATTCCACGTTTTCGCAGCGGCAGAAAAAGGAAAGCCCGTGGTCAAAGAGAGGAGCCAGACGGATGCTTTTTTTGTAACGATTCCGTAATACTTCCATATTGGCCCCGTGGCGATCCCGGTTCAGGATCAGGTAATCCACAACCAGCATTTCATAAATGGAAGTTTCCCAACCGTTACGGATACAAAAATCCAACGGGGATTCATTCGGATTTCGTTCAGCCTGGTAAAAGGCATCCAGTGCAATTTTGCTTTCGCCGCGCGCTTTGAAATCCCGTGAAGCGCACAGCCATGTTTCCGTTTGTTTGTTATCAATCAAAACGACGGCATGGATAAGCTGATAGGAAAGATGTTCTATGCCAAGCAATGTAAGGAGCCTGTCAACAATGATCTCGTTAATGCATTCGTGGCCAACAACGCCGCGAAAGGAATCGTAATTTGACAATTTATAATATATTTTCCCGGCCGGTGTTTCTTCGTACGCTTTAAGGAAAGAACCTGCGGTTCCGGAAGAAGCGCGTACTTTTGCCCAGTTAAGATGGGTCATGTCCTGTAATTTATAAATAATCTGTTCCACAGTAAAACCTCCTGCTATTACACTACTATACTACTTGACGAATGTCAAGTAGGTGATGAATATGTTTTACTTGTTTTATTTCCTGGTCATTCGGATGACCAAATGTCAGATAATAACTGACGTTGTATTATTGTTACAGAATTGAGAAAAACAGAATAACACTGGGCGTGTAACAGCGCTCAGTGTTTTATTATTTTCCGTAGATTATTCTGCGGCGTACTTTAAAAAGCGAACTCCCTCGGCGTCTTTCCGTAATAATCCCGGAATGCCTTGTAAAAGTTGCTGGTGTTGCTGTATCCGAGCATGGCTGCTATTTCTTCGATGGACAGCGTAGTGCCTTTAAGCAGGATGGCCGCTCTCTCCATCCTTTTTTCCAGGACGATTTCAGAGAACGTTTTGCCGGTTTTTCTGTGCAACAGAGCAGAAACATAATTGGGATGATAGGAAAAATGCGCAGCGATGTCATTCAGTGTCACCGATTCAGGATGTGAGTTAATGAACTGGAGGATTAACTCGGGAAGTGCGGCCGGCACATTTTTTGTTTTCATCAGCCGGTACCGTCTGGCGATATGCATGAAAAGCGTCAGCACCATCGGCTTTAAGATAAGCTGCGTGTCCTGTTTCTTATTGGCGTATTCAATCACCATCATCTCAAGGAGCGTGCGGACAGGCGATGCTTTTTCAAAGGAAAGATGGATGAATTCATCGGAGAACTTATCCGTCTGGGGGTCAAGGAAAAAGCGGAACATATCTGCGTCCATAGACAGCGCCGGAAGATATTCGCGGAAAAAGGCTTCTTTTTTGATATGCACACCAATCATAATAATATCGTCTGCATCATTATCCCCCCGCAAAGCATACCCGCTGAAAGGCTGCCCGATATAGCAGTCTCCTTCCCGGACGGTGATCAGGTTATCAAACTTGGAGCTTAAGGCGTTGTAATCCGAATGATAGGCATAGTCAATAAAGAAGAAATCCTGCCGGTGGAAGGGTTCGCTGATGTGTTTTCCCTTAAAGACAACGATCATAATATCTTCCGCAGGGTCTCCCTGCCACTGGGACATCTTGTCCGGAATCCCTTCGATGATGACATCCCGGAAATTCCAGTTCAGGTTCGGCCAGTCATAACTCAGCTTGCTGATGGCAAGGTTCAACTGTTTGTTCACGGCAATCCTCTCCTTTTTAAGATGGATTCATTATAATACAAAATATTAGAATTTACCATGAAAAATATTAAGATTTAGCGTTGCCTGTTTTTCGGTTTTTCAATAAGATTGTACCAGCAATACGTTTTATTGCAGCGAATATTCCGTCGCATTGTTCTGTAAGGATAATGTCTGCGAATTAAACGGACAGCAAAGGGGGATTAAAAATGGAAACGAAAAAAATCGGTCTGGAAGAAATTACAAAAATGATTGACCCGATTGTGGGAATGAGAGCCAGCGACTGGTATCTCGTCACGGCGGAACACGATGGCGTGGCGAATACGCTGACCGCTGCCTGGGGCGGGTTTGGCAATGTCTGTGAGAAAAAGGTGGCGACCGTATATATCCGCCCGCAACGGCACACCAAGAAATTCATGGATGCCAGCGGAAGGTTTACCATGACCTATTTTGATTATGAGAAATACGCAAAGGCGTTAGTCTATCTTGGCAGCCATTCCGGAGCGGACGAACCGGACAAGATTCAAAATGCGGGTCTTACCCTCACACATATTGACGGGCAGCCGACCTTTGAAGAGGGCAAGCT
>JAFZVC010000104.1 GCA_017618015.1 Spirochaetaceae bacterium | reverse complement strand
CGGTACGCTGCACATAACCACAGCCGATACATATTCCATAGGCGCAAGCGAAGATTGGCTGGAGGACTGGCTTGTGCGCACCTGCGAGCTTGTTGACAGATATCAGCCCTCCATTCTCTATTTTGACTGGTGGATTCACAATCACTCTTTCAAACCGTATCTCAAAAAACTCTGCGCCTATTATTACAACAGAGCAGAAGAGTGGGGCAAAAAAGTTACGATAAACTACAAGCACGAGGCATTTCCGCCGACCGTTGCCACATTTGATGTGGAGCGCGGCGCGCTGACGGATATTTCGCCCGTTCCATGGCAGACAGATACGGCAATCGGCAAGCATTCCTGGGGCTACAGAGCGGATAATGAATACAAATCCGGCAGACAGATAATCTGCGACCTGATTGATATTGTAAGCAAAAACGGCATGCTGCTGCTGAACATCGGCCCGAAAGCCGACGGCACAATAACCGTTGAAGAGACCGCCGTTCTGCTCGATATCGGAGCATGGCTTGAGAAAAATGGCGAGGGCATTTACGGCACAACCTTCTGGAAGCAGTTCGGCGAGGGCGAAGTCAACAATGAAGACGGCTTTTTCAAAGATAACGACGAAAAAGCTTTCACCGAAAAGGATTTCAGATTCACATATAAAGACGGATTTGTATATGCTTTCCAGATGCGCCCCGACGGAAACGACGTAAAAATCAAAGCAATGAAAAAACACATTCCTCACGATTTTCTTGTAAATTCCGTCACTTTGCTTGAAACGGGTGAAGAGCTTGCGTTTGAGAGAAACGAAAACGAAATGATAATCCACACAAACGGCTGTATGAGTGATAAACCGCTCTGTTTTAAAATTGAAGTTGATTGATGGATAATCTGATTGCAAAATGGATATTACCGGAAGACAGCACAGAACTGCCGGTGTTCCGGAAGAGTTTTGAACTGAACAGCGGCGTAAAAGAAGCCAGGGCGTATATCAGCGGCCTCGGCTTGTTTGAGTTGTATATTAACGGCAGAAAAGCGCACGACACCTTCTTCGAGCCGGGCGAAAGCGTTTATGAAAAGACGGTTTACCTGTGTGAATTTGACATAGCGGAATATCTTGTCAAAGGCATAAACACTGTAACCGTTCATCTCGGCAACGGATTTTATCATAACGCAAAAAATCAGAACGACCGCCTGAACAGAACGCCGGAGATTATTGGCGGATATATGCTTATCTGTCAGCTTGATATAACCGATATCGACGGCAATCTGCATACGGTTATAAGCGATGACAGCTGGCAATGCAGCAAAAGTAAAATCACAGAATCCGTCTGGCTGGGCGGTGAAGCTTATGATGACAGAATTAAATATGATTTCAGCATTCCGGTAAAAGAGACAGCCTTTCCCTTCGGCAGATTGAAAAAGAAAAATTTTCCTTCTGTAAAAGCGATAGATTCTTTCAGCCCCGTTTCATCATTCAAAAATGAAAACGGCAACATGGTTATTGACTTCGGACGCAATTTTGCGGGCACATATATTTTCAAAGCCAATGCGCCTTGCTCAACAAGGGTTGACTTTTATTTCGGCGAGACGCTGAACTCTGACGGCTCGGTCAACCAGAAAGACTTCTGGGGTAATATTTACGATACATATATTTTCGGTGAAAAGTCCGCTGAATACACGCCGGAATTTGTCTATCACGGCTTCAGATATATTGAGGTTAAAGGAATCGATGCGGACGAAAGCAATTTCACGGGAATTATACTCCACACCGATAACAGACCCGTTTCGGAGTTTGAGTGTGACAATGAAACCGTCAATCATATCCACAAAGTAATAACACGCTCGATTGAGGACAATATGCAGTCGGTGTTTACAGACTGTCCGCACCGTGAAAAACTCGGCTGGACTGAAGTTTATCAGCTTCTTTTCATCACCATTGCGTATAACTATGATGTCAGGGATTATTTCAGAAAACTTCTGTCTGACCTCACGGACGCTCAGGCGGAAAACGGGTCAATTCCGTCAATTGTTCCTTCGTTTACAAAAGGCATTAAGGAACATGCGCTACGCGATGGAAATGACCTGACACCGAACGACCCGAGCTGGTGCGGTGCGTTAATCCTTGCGGGGCTTGAATATTACAGATTCTACGGCGATAAGGGATTTTTGAAAACACTTTATCCGTATATGAAAAAATACCTTGCTTACCTTGACACTCTTTCGGAGGATTATCTTCTGCCGTCCGGTAACCTCAACCGTAATCTGGGTGACTGGATGGCAATTGACCCGCCAAGTGTTACCTTCGCCGTCAGCTGTGTATATTACAGGTTATACAGAACTATGGCTGAGATTGCGGATGTCATCAACGAACCCGATTTTTACAGTGAAACGGCGAAAAAAATAAAAAATACCGTTAACCGGTGCTTTTACAAAAACGGTTATTATGATAACAATTCGCAGAGCGCAAACGCGCTTGCGCTTGCATACGGGCTTACAGACAGCAGCGATGTCTTCGAAAACCTTGTCAAAAGCATTGTTGATAATAATTACCGCTTAACTGTCGGCGAAGTGGCGCTCAAACCGCTGTTTGATGTTCTGTGCTGCAACGGCAGACAGGATGTTGCGTGGGAACTCTTCCTTAACGCCTATGCGCCGCTGTGTGAAAACCGCACCACTCTGCCCGAAAGCTGGGAAGGTAAATATTCGCAGAATCACGCCATGCTCGGCGCAGGTG
>JAFZVC010000103.1 GCA_017618015.1 Spirochaetaceae bacterium | reverse complement strand
GGAACACTTCTCGGTATGTTCAATATGTTCGGCGGCGGTGCTTTGGAAAACCTTTCGATATTCGCGCTCGGAATCATGCCGTATATCAGTTCCTCGATCGTCATGTCGCTTCTTGCGGTTATCGTTCCGCAGATAGGTGAGTGGCAGAAAGAGGGCGAGCAGGGTTATAAAAAGATAACCCAGTGGACAAGATACGGTACGGTTATTCTGTGTCTCGTTCAGGGTTTTATGATGTCGAAATTCCTTGAAAGCCTTACCGGACAGGCAGGCGAGGTTGTTGTCAACAATCCCGGTTGGTTTTTCAGAATTCTGACAGTTATCACTCTGACTGCAGGGACATTGTTCCTTATGTGGCTTGGTGAGCAGATTACAGACAGGGGAATCGGCAACGGCGTTTCGCTCATCATTTTTGCATCGATTGTCGCCCGTTTCCCGAGAATGTTCTTTGATATGGGTAAGTACCTGAAAGAAGGAATGATTCAGCCGCATCAGGTTGTTATATTCGTTCTTGTTATGGTTGCCACTTTCGCGATTATCGTGTTTGTAGAAAGTTCGCAGAGAAGGATTCCTGTTCAGTATGCGAGAAGATCGTCAAACGGCGGTGCGAGACAGATTCAGAATTCGCATCTTCCGCTCAGAATAAACGTTTCCGGCGTTATTCCGCCGATTTTCGCAAGTGCACTTTTGGTTTTTCCTGCTACTGTTTCAAATTTCTTCAACTTCAGTATGGGTTCACTCCAAGCATGGCTCAATCCTGGCGGATGGCTTTATAATCTTCTTTATCTTGCCCTTATAATTTTCTTCGCGTTCTTCTATACTTTTATTCAGTTTAAGACAGAGGATGTTGCGGAAAATATCAACAAACAGGGCGGATACATTCCGGGAATCAGACCGGGAAAAGAGACTGTCGAATACATCAACACGGTTCTTTCGAGAATTACGTTCGGCGGTGCGATTTATCTTTGTGCCGTTTGTATGCTGCCGGATTTGCTCAGGAATAAAATGGGGCTTCCATTTTATATGGGCGGAACGTCGATACTTATCGTCGTAGGCGTTGCTATGGATATGGCTTCCCAAATAGAAAGCTACCTTATCAGCAACAACTATGAAGGTTTTTCTATCGGCGGCAAAGGTTCTCTTATAAAAAGCAGAAGAGGATAGTTTCCGATGAGTAAGGAAGAAGGCATCATCGTAGAAGGAACGATTGTTGACACTTTGCCGAACGCTATGTTCAGGGTGGCTTTGGAAAACGGTCACTCGGTTCTGGCGCACATTTCCGGCAAAATGCGCAAATATTTTATCCGCATTCTTCCGGGCGACAAAGTGCAGATCGAACTTTCGCCTTATGATCTGTCGAGAGGAAGGATCGTCCACAGAATGAAAAGCAACAATACTGCTAACAACGTTAATTCGAATAATTAAGGAGAGAGAGATGAAAGTAAGAGCTTCGGTAAAAAAGATATGCTCAAAATGCAAAATTGTTAAGAGAAAAGGTATTCTCAGAGTTATATGCGAAAACCCTAAGCATAAACAAAAACAAGGTTAATATAGTTGTCGCGAAAAAAGAGGAGGTGACACTTGGTTCGTATTGCAGGAATTGATCTTCCAAGGAAGAAGAGAATGGAAATTGCCCTGACGTATGTTTACGGCATAGGCAGAACCAGCGCTCAGAAAATACTTGATGAAGCAGGAATTGACAGAAACATTAAAAGTGACGATGTCGATGAGCCGATGGCTATCAAGATCAGAGCGATTATCGATCAGAAATACACGGTCGAAGGTGATCTTAGAAAAGAAACTATTATGAACATCAAAAGATTGATGGATCTCGGAAGCTACAGAGGCCGCAGACACAGAAGAGGTCTTCCGTGCAGAGGTCAGAGAACGCGTACCAACGC
>JAFZVC010000102.1 GCA_017618015.1 Spirochaetaceae bacterium | reverse complement strand
GCATCAGTGTCGTCAAGGTAGCGGTAGCGCTCCCCGGTTGGGCGGCCGGTTTTTCCGTATTTTATGCCGGTGTCATAACTGTCGGTAAACATTCCGTTTTCAAAGACTGGTCCGCTCTTAATCACGTCAAAGCTAAAGCCGTCGTAAATTGTCCTCAAAGCAGCTTCTCCCTTGTCCTTTACAATGACACGCCGTCCGAATGCGTCATAGGCATAGGAGGTCTGCACGTATTCTTTTTTTGCCTTGTCCGTGACTTCACAGTAAATGAGGCGGTTCTGGGCATTGTAGGCATATTTTACACTTCTTTGTGCACTTTCTTCTGTAAGAAGGTTTCCGCTTCTGTCCCAGGTGCAGCTTACAAAAGTCTGTCCCCTTGAACCGCTTGATGTAAGGCGGTTTTCATTGTCGTAATTGTACTCTATTGTTCCATATGGTGTTGTTTTTGCCGTGCGGTTACCGTTTGCATCATAGACATAGGACTCTCTGACAAAAACCTGCAGGGCTGTGAGGTTTACGTAAAGGCCGTACTGCATTGCATTCATAAGAGGCACAAGGCTTTCTTTTTCAGACGCCGTAAGGAAACGATTTTCTCCGCCTGAGCCGGTTACGGCAAGACCGTTTGTTTCTGCTTCTTCACTAAGCTTTGTCATCAGTTCTTTTGTATAAGGATAGTAAACTGTTTCAAGCTGGCCTTTCTTGTTGTATTCATAAAGGGTAACACGGCCGCAATTGTCTACGGTAGCCGTACGCTTTCCGTCCTGGCCATAGACATAGCCTTCGCCCCAGAGCAGTTCTCCCCGCAGTGTTTTCTGTGTCTTTACAGCGACACGACCTGCCCTGTCATAGAGAGTTTCTTCTTTTGTCCCGTTTCCGAACCTTCTCAATACTTCCCTTCCGTTTTTGTCATACTCCAATTGTACACGAAGCCTCTGTTTGTTGTCAAAAATTTCTTTTACCTCGTTGTTTCTGCCGTAAACATAGCCAGTCTCGCGGTTAGAACCGTAAAGCCTTGTCCTGTTACCCGCAGCATCATATTCAAAACGGATTTCTTCACCGGTTGTTACTTCCTTCTGTAAAACCAGGCGGCCGCCCTGGTCGTAACGGTATGTTGTTTTTCCGTACGCATTCGAAGCTTCAGTTATGTTTCCCATGGCGTCGTATACAAAGCGGTTTTCGCTGCCGTCTGCATAGTTTACCGTTCGCACCGTCTGGTCAGAAGAATATGTAACTGTCACTGTTCCGCCTGCAAAATCACTCTGAGAGTTTAATCTGCCGTCTTTGTCATAATAATATTTCTGTTCAAGACCTGCCCGGTTTTTTTCTGCACTGAGGCGTCCGAATGAATCATAACTATAGACATAGTCGTTTCCTTTTCCGTCCCTGACGGTAACAGTGCGTCCGTTTGCTCCGTATGTGTAAGCTTCAATCACTTCACCGCCGCACAAAACCTTTGTAACACGCCCTGCCTTATCGTATTCATAAGTTTTTTCTGTATCTGCCCTGTTACGTTCCTTTTCGAGACGGCCGGCTTTGTCATAAGAAGCAGTATAAACCACACCGCAGCCGTCACATATCTTTTCAACAAGTCCAAGATGGTTATAGTAATATTCTGTCTTTTCACCGCCGGGGAGTGTGACACACCTCGGTTTTCCAAGCGCATTATATTCGTAAAGGGTTTTGTTCTGGTAGCCGTCAAGGCTCATGGTCATTCGGTTCTGCGCGTCATATTCATAAACTCTTGTGTTTCCCTTCCCGTCCGTTTCACACAGAACGTTTCCGAAGGCATCAAGCTCATAAAGCTTCTTATACTTTCCGCCCTCGGTCACACTGACCTTTCTTCCGTCTTCACTGTATTCATATTCTCTGTACCAGACACAATCGATAGCGTTTCCGACAGCCTCTTTTGTCACGCGGTCAAACAGATCATATTCATACCAGGTTTTACGCGCTTCGCTTTGAACAAGCGTCAGTCTGCCCCACCTGTCATAGCCGTATACGGTTACCCTGCCGTATCGGTCGGTTTTTGATTTTACGCTTCCGTCAGGATAATACTGGCTTTGTATCTTCTCCGCACCCTCTTCACCCGACGCTTTCAATAGCCCGTCTGCGCCGTATTCAAAAGCATAACAGCCTCCGTAAGCGCTCTGACCGCGAAGGAGCTTTCCTTCGCCGGAGTATTCAAAGCTTACTTCACAGCCTTCCCCGTCACTCTGCCGCACCAGGTTTCCGTATGCATCGTATTCAAAAAGACTTTTGTTTCCTTCTCCATCGGTAATGCTGATTTTTTTCCGGTTCCTGTTTTGTATTGAATAGTCATATTTTCTGACCAGAACCTTATCTCCACTCTCTTTTTGAAGAGTGTTCAGAACTTCGAGGTTCCGGTTTTCTTTATTAAGGTCACCTTCAAAACCGCTCATAAACTGCTTTTCTTCGCTTATGCGGCCACCTTTGTATTCATAAACCTTTATCCAGCTTTCTTTTCCGTGCTGCACCTGTGCACAGACCTTTCCTTCTGCCGTATAAAGATAACTGTTTACAAGTTCTTCCTTCTCTCCGTCTCCCCTGTATACCCTCAGCGGAAGATGCCGCCTGTCATATTCTATCCGGGTCTTATGGACAATCCCGCTTACACTGTCTTTCTGTATGATTTGTGTAAGATCCTTTCTGCCGTTTGTGACATATTTGGTTTCTAGTCCGTTGTATGATTTTTTTATCGTCGTGTGATCCTGATATGAATATTCATGTAAAACTTTTCCTCCGCTGCTCAGCTTTATAAGGCGGTTCTGACTGTCATATTCATAAGTCTTTGTTACGTCACCCGTAGTTTCCTTTACAAGGTTTCCCCAGATGTCATATTCATACTGCGTTTTTATCTTATGCTGCGAATAAACCTCACGTTCTGTCACAAGTCCGCGCCCGTCTGTTTTCTGCACAAAAACTGTCTTTCCGCCTTTTTTATATTCTGCAAGGTTTCCCTTTTCATCCCTTATAAACTCTTCATAAACTCCGTCGCGGTCTTTATGTAAAACGACAAGATTAAAGCTGTCATACTGAAAGCTTTCGTAAGTTCCGTCTTCATAACCTGCGCGAAGAAGGTTTCCGCTTTTGTCATATTCATAGTGTGTGACATGTCCGTTTTCGCTTTCTGAGGTGAGGTTTCCGTCTTCATCATAGGCGTTTATTATTACGGTTTTGTCGGCCCGCTCTTCGCGCACGGTCCTGTGTTTTTCGTCATACCAGTAGCGGGTAAGGTTACCGTCGTGGTCGATGTACTCTGTTTTCCTGCTGCTCCTGTCATAGATAAACTGTTCTGTGCAGCCTTCCTCGCTGGTTGTGGCCGTAGTAAGCACATGTCCTTCACTGTCCGTCTCGCCGTACGTAAACCTTACACTGCTGCCGTCGCATTTGTTCAGGCTTATCATTCTTCCGTTGCTGTCATAGTCCATTGTCACAACATCGCCGTCCGTGTCTTTTACTCCTGTAAGTCTGTTTTCCTCATGGCTGTAGCTTACGCACTGGCTTTTGTCGCGTGCATTTTCAATCCGGCTTATAAGACCTTTTTCATAGGTAAACAAAAGCTTTTCTGAATCTGAGCTTTCGACGCAAAGGATCTTCCCCTCAGGGCCGCGGTTTATTCTGATCTGGTTCTGGTTTCTGTCTGTTATGCTGATGATAAAGCCTGTTTTATCAAACTGCCGCACGCTTCCGTCTCTTTCATAAAGCACAAGGTTTTCACCTTCTTTCCGGCACTCCATGTAACGTTTTTCTTCTGCGTTTTTCCATACTCCGCTGCCTGATTCTGTTTCGTAAAGGATATGTGGATAGCCTTTTTCGTCGATTAACGTTATCGTGTCGTCTCCGGTTTCTTCATAAAACTTTTCCATGCCTCTGAACATGACAAGAGTGTTCTGCTTCCGCCTTTTTACTGTTTCTTCCAGGATTTTCCGGTAAACTGCAAGTTCTCCTTCTGCCGCTTTCAGGTTATCCTTCAGCCCTTCAAGCACCGCCAGATCCTTTTCAAGTTTTTCCTGATCATCCTGCAGCCTGTTCAACTTTTGTGACACAGAGTTTTTCAGTTTTCCTGTACGTTCCTTAAGTGTTCTGATCCGACCTTCACATTTGTAGCCTTTTGCTTCTTTTTCAAGGGAAACAACTGAATTATAAAGCTTTTTTACCCGCTCAAGGTTTTCACGGCAGCGGGTGACCCTCTGCTTCATTTCTTTTTGTGCATTCTGTATTCCGGAAACCCTGTAGCTTTTTGTTATGACTGACTCAAGCTTTGCCGTCGTTTTTTTAAGTGACGCAACATATTCTTCAAGGCTTTTTTCACTTTCTTCTGCTCTGGCTCTTGTGCCGTATATGATCCTCTGGTCAAGATTGATTGTCCAGCCGTAACCAAGGCTTGATACTATCTTATCATTCGATGTGTACTTTCTTTGAAAAGCCGCTGCTATGGTATTTCCTGCAAGGATATCTGTTTCATTCTGTTCATATTCTCCCACTGTAAGTTTTACAGGGTCTCCCCCTTCTGCTGAATCCTGACTGTTTTTTTTGTCATTCAGCGTATTCTGGTTATCCTCCGCTTCTTCTGCGGCTTCTGCCAGAGCTTTATTCTTTTTTGTCTGTGCATTTTCGCCTGCATTTTCTGCATCATTTACTTCTTCTGATGTGTCCTCTGAAACCGGCACCTTGCCGTCATTTTTTTCTTCGCCTGAAAGCTCTGCCTCTGCTTCTTTTGCCGATTCTTCGAGTTCCGCATTTTTTATTTCATCTGCACTCGGCCCGATATGCGGGTCATCATCATCATCATCACCGTCTTTTTTTTCGTCGTCTTTTTTTTCTTCTTTGGGCGTAGTAAGATATTTGTAATATTCATAGGAAGTTTCCTGCTGAACGTCATGCGTCTCCCCTGCATATAAGCCGGACACTGCAGTCATTAATAAAAATAGTACAAAAATAATTCTTTTCATCTTTTTCCCCTCTAATAGCTTGTGTAGAATATTCTGTCGAGCAGACTGCCCGATTGTCCGTTTCTGGTCGGAACCCACCATCTGCTTTCCTTTATGAATGCGCACTGGTCGGTGCGGTTTTCGTCCTTTATATAGTCAAGTGAATGAACGGCTGCCATTGCCCCCGAGGCGCTTTTTGGAATCAGGTGTACGCCAAGTCCGGGCTTCTGGTTCTGCACGGCAGCAGCACCGATTGCCTCTGTGTCTTCTGTCGCAGCCAGTAGTTTCTGTTCAAGCTTTTCTGCTGCTTTTGAAAGGCTCTGCTGCTCTGAAGTTTTATAGAACTGTGCCATCGAAAAAATGTCTGCATATATGTCGCAGGGATTCTGCGTGTAGCTGTAGGTCTTGACCCTGCACAGCTCATCTAAAACCCGCTTCTGGCTTTGAAAATCTGTAACCGTCAGCGAAAGCTCTTTTGAAAAAGCTTCAAAGGCTTCAAAAACTGACGCAAGCTCCCGGTTCACAAAAACTGTCGTCTGCACAGGAGCGCTCTGTGCCATTGCCTGTGCTGCTGCTTCACTGTCTGTTTTACGGCCGCCTGGAAG
>JAFZVC010000101.1 GCA_017618015.1 Spirochaetaceae bacterium | reverse complement strand
ATATCCGCCCTTCTTTTTATACTCGGATTCATACACCAGCCACCGATAGTATTCCGCTGCTTTTTCATCGTTTACCTTGTCTTTGAAGGAATAGGAGGGTGCGTAATGCTTGAGCAGGTTGAATACATTAAAATACTCCCAATCTGTTGACGAATTAAGCATGTAAATATCAAGAGTTTCGCACTGAGGAAGGTTTTTGAGTACATCTTCGGGATGAAGACCTTGTCTGGACAGCGATATATAACCGTAACACGCAAGAAACGTAGAAAGATAAAACCATTCAAGATTATTGGAGTTCTGTACCGACTGAGCCCGCTGACTGATCGGAAGATCCGCGGAAAAATAATCTCTCCAGTCTATTTGTACGGCTCCGTCGATATGCTCCGCTTCAGCATTTATGGTTTCGGCAAACATGTCGATTATTCTTTCCATTCCCTCGCGGGTCAGCATCTGCGGAAGGCGCTTCTTATAGTCAGTCCCGATATCGCAGCCGATGACGGTCTTTCCGTTGAAGGTCCCGGGGACAGTCACCTCAAGAAATTCATATTTTCCGGGATTTTCTATGGCGGCCAGATAGGCTCCGTCGTTTCTTTCGGCAAAGATCAGCCCGGCTTCGCCTGTTTTGGTTTTCGCAGGTCCTGTCCGGCAGGAGGAAAACGAAAAAAAGATAAACGCGGCGAGAATGAGACACAAGAATGCCTTAGGCGTCGGCGGTTTTGCTTTCATATCGGTCCCTCCGGTGTGTATTAGGCGTTCGTCTGACGCCTGTTTTTTATCATAACACAGTTTTTCTTCGCTGTCAATAATTATTTACAGACGTCAGTTCATTTTTGTGAACTAACATGGTGTAAAATAATTGTAGGAGAAAAGGCTGCTTATAGATTTTGAGCCTGAGGGATGGGAAGGAGGAGGAAGAGCCATCGCCCCCAGGCGACCGGAGGCCCTTGACTGAAAGGTGAAAAAGTGCTAAAATCCAAAAGGCGAAGGCCGAATGAATAATCGCAGACTGCTTATGAGTTCATCGCCTTCGGTGAGAAAGAAAGAGCGCTTTTTCAACTGGCAGTCAAGGGTGGCGGTGAAAAAGGAGCCCGCTGTTAAAAAAAGAAACAGAAAATTAACAAAAAAAGATAGAGAGAATGCTTCAAAAGTGCTTTAATGTTAATCTACCACAAAAAACATAGCAAGGAGAAGCATTCCCTCATGGAAACAATTATAAACGTTTTGGCTGACGAATTCAAGAACAAAATTACAAATTTTCTTAAAACCGAGAAAAATCCCACAATAGAAGTGGCAGAATCCGCGTTGCTGGGAATGGCACTTGAATTTACAGCACAATCTTTAAGTGCGTTATACGAAGCCAAAGACAAGGAACTCAGGGAGGATAAGAAATCCCGCAAGGAACAAGGGCTGACGATAGAACGAGCAGGAGACAGCCGTGAGATAATTACTATGATCGGTGCGCTGAAATACAGCCGCACATATTACAAGAAGAAGTCCGGAGGATACATTTATCCGATTGATGAATATGCGGGAGTGGATTCGTATATGAGGGTCAGCGGAGGCACATGCCTCGCACTGATTCAAGCCGCCACTCATCAGTCATATGCCAAATCCAGCTTTGAAGTGACAGATGGAATAATATCCAAACAGACTGTCATGAACAAGATAAGGGAAGCAACGGTACCTGAATACAAGGCAGCGAAACCGTTAAAAACTGTGCCGTATCTACACATAGATGCTGATGAGGACCATGTAAAACTGGCTGGAGGCAAAGGAACCTGTACCGCGGTGCCGTTAATCACAGTATATGAGGGGATAAAACGCCAGGGCAAAAGAGGCATATGCATAAACAGCTTCAGCATAAGCGTATACAATAAATCCCCCGATGAAATATGGGATAAGGTTTTAACCGAAATAGAGCACCGGTACGATATAAGCAAGACAAAAATCTATATTCATGGCGACGGAGCAGCCTGGATAAGGGCAGCTCGTGAGTGGTTCCCCGGATCAGTGTTTGTGCTGGATCAGTATCACAAAAACAAATATTTGTTGCAGGCAACATCCGGATTTACGGCGGAAGAATGCAAAATATACCGGGCAAAGATCCGTAAGATACTGAAAAGCGGGGATAAAAATGAGCTCGCTGTTGTTCAGGCTGAAATGTGCGAATCACATCCGGAAATGGTAAAGAACATTATGGAGTGCACCGGATATCTGCTTAGAAATTTTGACGCTATTTATATTCGAAACATCGATGAGGAAGCGAACAACGGAGGATCCACGGAGCCACACGTAAGCCATATACTTTCATCGCGGCTTAGCACACGTCCAATGGCTTGGAGCCGCAAGACGCTTGAACATATCGCTCCTATTCTTGCTGCGGGCGCATGCACACTGGAAAAACCTTCAGAAAAAGAACCTCATATTATTTGCTGCACAAGAGCAAACTGCATTCCCAAACACGCGAAAACAGCTGAGAACTCTCTTGGATTACCCGATCCGGATCATGCTACCGACATCGCCGGATCCTTCAAAGGACACTTAAGTGGTTTGTATGGAATATTAAGGCCGCTTGTCGGCTTCTCTAAATCTTAAAAAATCCTACAACAACTTGACACCGACAAAATCTCATCCTGCACTTGACTTTTATTCACTTAAATGATACAATACTAAGTTGGTTAATAACTCTACGGAGGTGCGCATTTATTATGCAGAGAATGCTTGGAACAGTATCGAGGGGCGTCCGCGCTCCGATAATCCGCAGCGGTGACGACATCGTATCCATCGTCGCCGACAGCCTGCTTTCGGCTTCGGCGGCAGAGAACATCCCGGTCCGCGACAGAGACATCGTCGCGGTTACCGAGGCCGTCGTCGGACGCGCCCAGGGCAACTACGCGACGGTCGCGCAGATCGCCGCCGACGTCAGGGCGAAGTTCCCCGGAGGGGAGGCCGCGGTCATCCTTCCGATACTCTCGAGAAACAGATTTTCGGTCTGTCTGAGAGGAATAGCCTCGGGACTTAAAAAGATGACGCTCATGCTCAGCTATCCCT
>JAFZVC010000100.1 GCA_017618015.1 Spirochaetaceae bacterium | reverse complement strand
GCACTTGCCTATGAGCCGGGTGTAATTTCGATTATGCCTGCGAAGGTGCCGCACGAAGTTAATGCGGGGCCGGAGGGACTTTATCTTTTTGCGAAGTTTATTCCGGCTTTGTGCTAGAGGCTTCTTTGTACTCCTTCGGAGTCATACCTACAATTTTTTGAAAGCATCTGTCGAGGTGACTCTGGTCACAGAAACCTGCATCATAAGTTACCTCGCAGACGCTTTTTTCTTCTTCCAGCAGCTTCTGCGCTTTTCGCACCTTGCACTGAATCTGGAATTGATGTGGTGTAAGTCCGTACAGCTTTTTGAATTTTCTGATCAAATGAAACGGGCTGATGTTCGTGTCCTGTGCCATTTCTTCAATCAGATAAAGATTTTCGGGTTGGTCGAGAATTGAATCTTTGAGTTCTATGAGAGGGTCGTTGGTCGATTTGTTTTCTGTTTCAGCTGGTGTTGTGACAGGTGATGGTACGCGCACGCAAGTCACAATCATCGAATATCCCTTATTATCAACAGGCTTGATTTCATGAAGAACATCAGGCGGAATCTGAAACTCATCTCCTTCGCAAAAAACTTTTGACACGCCATTCATCACAATGCAGACTTTTCCCGCTTCAACAATTCCAAGAGTGAGGTGTTCGGCATGAGTGTGCGGCGGGTAAGCCTTGGTCCAGTTTTTGTAATGCACGCATTCAATGGCATCATTTTTTTTGCGGTAAGAAATTTCGTTCATCATTCTTTCTTTAACACTCCTGAGGTTGTGCTTGTGCGTTCGGCAGTCAGCGAAGCATTGGTGATTTTTTCGAGAAAGGCTTTGTCATGACTTACAACAATCATAGCACAATCAAGGGATGCAAGTGCAGTCTCAAGGGCGAGCATGCTTGTGATGTCCATGTGGTTTGTGGGCTCGTCGAGGATTAAGAGGGAGAGAGGTCTCTGCACTGCCAGTGCTATCATTAGCTTGCGGAGTTCTCCGGGGCTTACCTGCTGGGCCCCGCTGCCGGTCGAGTTCTCTGCACTAAGTCGTGTCGGTTCGCTTCCAAGTCTGTAAAGTGTTGAGAGCACTTCGCCGCGCTCGTCTTCTTCCAGCTGGGAGAACTCTTCAAAAATCTTCTTGCGTTCTTCATCACTGATTTCCTGCGGCAGATACAACAGTTCGTTTTGACGGCCAGCCGCCTCCAGAAGTCCAATTACATGATTAACAAAAAGTGTTTTTCCGGCTCCGTTCTGTCCGGTGAGGGCGAGTTTTGTGCCGCGTTTAATTTCGAGGTGTGGGACTGCCAGTGTGTAGGAGCCAGCTTGAATCTGCGTTTCTTCAATGATAATCGGTTTTGAAAAATCTGTGTTCTCAACAGAAAAACCTTCCTTGCGACTTAGAGCTTTTTTGATACTGTCGCGTTCGGCTTCTGTCTGGCGGATTTGGGTTTCCAGTCGGGCCTTGGCATCGCCTGTGGTGCGGTCTTTGCCGCTTATACGCGCCACGTCAAGTTTTCGTTTTGCATCATGATCCTTTGAGGAAATTGTATCTTTGGAAAGGCGTGATTTTGATTTTTGATTTTCTGCTTCGAGCTTTGCACTGCGCTGTTTTTCTGAGGAAGCCTTGGAGTTTAGCTTTTCCCAATTTTCGCGTGACTGTGTCTGCCCGCTTTGACGAAGCTCCAGAGCTTTAGTAAGTCCGCAGGGATAGATGTCGCAGGCAATACAATCACGCCCGCCTGTAAAAGCGTGAGATTCGTTGTAAAGATAAATCGTCCTGTTGCAGAGTGAATCAGCAAATCCGCGGTCGTGGCTTACCATAATACCGGTTCCATGAAAATCACCGAGAGCCCCGGAAATCATTTTTGTAGTTTCTAAATCCAGATGATTTGTAGGCTCGTCGAGGAGAAGCACGGCCGGCTGTTCTGCGAGAGCACAGGCAATCTGGATACGTTTTTTTTCGCCGCCGGAAAGTGTGTCGTAACGTTCAAGCATTTCTTCAGTCACACAAAGCCGCGAGAAAAACCTTCGGACCTCGTTATCATCAGACCAGAAAGCGGAGTAGAGATTTTCCGGAATCTCAGCGGTCTCCTGCGGACAGTAAATTATTGAGTTCTCTGCCACTTTGCCGGCCGCCGCCCCTTGCGAAATCTTCCCGCTATCCGGTTCAATCAATCCTGCAATCAGCTTGAGCAGCGTGCTTTTACCACAGCCATTGCTTCCCGCAACGCAAGTCCAACCATCAAAAAACTGAATAGAGAAATCCTCAAAAAGAGTAGAATTAGAAGATGAATAAGAAAAAGTAAGATTAGAAATTTGAATTGACATATGGCCTCCTGAATTAGAAGCCGTTGCAGCAAGACACACCCGAGCGACAAGGCCCGAAATAAAATAAAAATGTAAAACTACAACCGACTTCCATAATGAAATTTCATTGAGAAAAAAAATGTGGAAATCAGTTACGTATTTACATTGGGCGATGTCTCCTGAAAATGAATATAAATTAATTGTATAGGAAAAAGAAAAAGATTGTCAAATGGAAAAATTAAATATTCCCCGGGAAAACAAATTTCAGATTTTCTTTTGCGATTTCGACGAGGCGCAGTATTGTTGGGATTGGTGTTGGGTCGCGGTCTGTGAGGTGGAAGGTTGGGAAAAAGCGGGTTATGTGAAGAGGAATTTTTTTGTTGTATTGATTTTCGAGTGCGGCGACCCAGGCGGAGAGTTCTCGTATTTCTTCTTCGCTGTCGTTTTCTTGCGGGATGATAAGTGTGGTGAGTTCTATGTGGCAGGTGGCGACGGCGGTCTGGATGAAATCTTTTACCATCTGCAGGTCGCCGTTGATAAAGTCGTGGTAGAAGCGTGGGGTGAAGGCTTTGAGGTCGATGTTCATGGCGTCGATGTAGGGTAAGATTTCGTTCAGGACTTTTTGTGTTGCGGTTCCGTTTGTTACAAGGACGTTGTGGAGGCCGACTTCTTTGGAGAGCTTTGCGGTGTCGCGCACAAACTCGTAACCGATGAGTGGCTCGTTGTAGGTGAAGGCGAGGCCGATGTTGCTGCGGGGGCGGAGGTCGAGCGCGGTTTTGACGATTTCTTCTGGCGTGTAATATTCGGCGCGGTCTTTATATTCAAATGCTTTCTGCGACCAGGAGATGCTGTAGTTCTGACAAAAGGGACAACGCAGATTACAGCCGTAAGAGCCCAAAGATAAAATATTGCTTCCCGGATGAAAAATTTTGAGAGGTTTCTTTTCGATTGGGTCGAGAGCGAGGGAAGTGAGGCGGCCGTAGTTAGCGGAGATTATTTTACCGTCGCGGCAGGTACGGGCGCCACAAAAGCCTGTTGAGTTTTCTTCGATTTTACAATGTCGGAAGCATACATCACAAACTGGCATAAAATCTCCAGAGGTCCGGGCGAACTGCCCGCTAATAATGTCTCACAACTTCAAAGCGGAATAGATCAACTTTCTCGTCTGGTGCGATTCCGCCTTTTCTTCTTGCAATTGAAACCTGCTGTTCAACAGTATCAACGCCATCAAGGTCTGGAAGAAGCAGTCCGCGTTTGTAGCCGCTTTGTACGATTACGCCATATTTTTTGACGTTGAGTTCAGTGGGCGAACTGATTTTTTCAGCCTCACCCAACACATCAACATTTATATCAAGATATTTTAATTCATCTTCGGTGACTGGCTGGAAGCGCGGGTCTTTGGAAACTGCACTCACGGCGTTTTCAATAATTTCCTGAGCGAGGGTAGCTTGGGTAGAAGCGATGGTACCGATGCAGCCGCGCAAGGTTCCAAATTTGTGAACAGAAACAAAGGCGCCGGCTTTTGTGTTTAAAAGTTCGGATGGCAGGTTATCCGGCAATGGCATAATGTCGCCGTTTTTTACAAAGTACTCTGCAGAGGCTCGGGCAAGCTTTACATACGCATCGGATTTTTCTCGTTTCTGATTCAGCTCGTCTTCTACAAGCTTGAGCCGTTTATCAAGAAAATGCCGTCCTCCATCATCATCCTTAGGAATAAAAGAACAGATTCCATAACCAACGCCAGTTACATCCTCGTGCGAATATTGAGTTGCCTGCACCGCCTTACTGTCCAACGCACCCGCCATAATCACAAAAGATTTATGACCGCACTCCGCAGCCTTCTCGCAAAAGTTTTCATCAAAATCAAAAAGCTCTCCAAAGCGACCACCCGAACAAACATCCATAATCCGCTTATCATAAACAGGTCCTTCTTCAGCAAAACCATAAGGCCCGTAATCCTGCAGTTTGTGGGACAAATCACCGCTCGCAACATAAACAACCTTGCGGCCCAGCGACTCAACCGCATCCTTAATCATCATGCCATATTCATAATGCTTCAAAAAGTCGTAGCCCGAAAGCCCCGTGCGTACTAGTTTAAAGTCCTTGTATTTTTTTTTAATAAACCAAAGAGGAACCATTGTACCATGGTCAAGCTCTGGCCGCTTTTCACCAAGCGTACCTGCAGGGAAGTGTGACTCTTCGGCCTTGCTGCACAACAGGTTCACAAGCTCTTCATCATACTCAACATCAAACTTCACCTGAGGCGCCCCAAAATCAGCAAAAGAACCGCTGGCGTGCGTGCCCGGCGAAATATGAAAATAATCAGAATACATCACGCTGTGCGGACTCGAAATAATTATAGTCTCCGGCTTGAGTGCCGCAATTTTCTCTGCAACCTTCTCATAAGCCTTAATCGTCTTTTCAACCTGTTTCTCACTTCCGCGTCCAACCTCCGGCACAATCATCGGCGGATGCGGCACCATAAACGCAGCAACAATCGACATCAGAACCTCCTGATATTATTATCATAACACGAAGGGTAAGGAATTGGCCATAACACAAACCCGAGATTGGATATGCATTTTTATAAAAAAAAGACTGCCGATTGCTCGACAGTCTTTTGAAAAGAAGGTGGTTTCGACAGACTCAACCACCGTGTTATTTAATCAATGAATGATATTCCTGGAGACTTCTTACGCCGCCTTCACCACCATTTCCGTTTTTAACTGCTTCAATGCCTTTAACTGCTGCAAGAGCTCCGGCCAAAGTCGTAATATACGAAACCTTATACTTCAAACAAGCCTTGCGAATAGTCTTACGGTCTTCGGCGTAGTTGCGCTTTGCCTTTGGTGTGTTGATTACTAAACAAACGTCTTTATTCATAATCAAATCCACAACATCAGGACGTCCTGCACCAATCTTGTTTACAACTTCGCACTTGATTCCGTTTGAGTTGTAGAAGTCTGCAGTTCCCTGAGTTCCAACCAATGTGAAGCCGAGGTCTTTCAAAGTCTTACCGATTGTAAGAACCTCTTCTTTCTGTCCTTCCTTATTGCTCAAACTGATAAGAACTTTCTTGTTTTCCCAGGCAGCTGGTGCGTGTGGAAGTTCAGATCCTGCAGCTTCCTGTGCCTTGTAGAAGGCGAGTGGGAAGTTTTCTGCGAGTCCGAGAACCTCACCTGTTGAACGCATTTCCGGTCCCAAAATCGGGTCAACGCCTGGGAATCGGTTCCATGGCAATACGGCTTCTTTTGCTCCGTGATATGGGATTACCTTGTCTTTAAGTCCGAGTGATTCAAGAGATTCGCCAAGCATCATTCTTGTAGCCAATCTTGCCATCTGTGT
>JAFZVC010000099.1 GCA_017618015.1 Spirochaetaceae bacterium | reverse complement strand
TCCTCCGCAATAAAACCAACAGAGCCGCAGCGCAAAGCGCCGGCTTTTACTCTCTCTCCGATACTCCATCCAAACTCATCAAACTCTTTTGAATTGAATACAATATCTCCCTCGAGCACTGTATCAGCCTTAACATTCTCCGCATATCCAATAGCCGGAATCGTATAATCATGACTCCAGAGAATTACCGGATTAGCCAGATAATTCTTCAAGTTCCAGCCGCATGGGTCCACCTTTTCAAAGTCTCTGTCAGTATCAAAGGTACTCATTACCCAGTGGAATGAATTCTTCTGAACATCAATCGACTTAAAGACTTCCACCTGTGGCGAAACTTTTCCTGAATGTGTGTTTTCTTTTAAGAACTTTAAAAGCTTTTCACGGCATCCAAGTTCCTTGTTCTCAACGCCGTCAATTTTTACTAACAATGCCAACTCCTTATATCAAATGCGGCAAGTCTCTGATTCAAAAGATATAAATCATTAGGAGACTTCCAGCCGATTTTTCTGCACATAGCGGAAGAATGCTGTCTTACACAGTCATCTGTAATCCCAAGAGCAAAGCTTATTTCCTTGTTGGAAAATCCCTTGCCCTTGTAAATTGCAATCTGGTACTCTCTGTCTGTAAGCTCATGGGTAATTCTTTTTTTGTCTTCTTTTTCACCCGATTTTACCTGCACTTTCACAACTTCCGGAAAATACTCGCCGCCATCAATGATTGTATTCAGTCCCTTAGTAAGCTCAGATTCTTTTTCAATGTCACAGACAAAACCATCCGCATTAGCTTCGTGCAGTCTCAAACCTAATTCAGGAACACAATAGCCGTATTCAACAAAGATGATTTTCATGCGTTCATTCAGCGAGCGGTAATACATCAGCTTGTATTTAAGGATGTAGCCGTTAAAGAACCTGTCAAAAATCAAAAGAATATTATCCTCTACATTGTGCAGATAATAATAAATCTCCAAGTCAGTACGACCGTCGATTACCTGAGCTTCAGGCAACAACTTCTTCACGCAGTTAATAGTCAACATTTTTGTTACGTCATCGACCATAGCGATGATAACTTTTTGGATCTTTTTCATTTTTGCTCCAAGAAAAATTTTTAGACAGAATCAATCGCCGTCAGGGAATTGGGCTTGTACCAGCTGTTGCCCCAGGGTTTCTCCTTTTCTCCCCGCTCTCTCAAAACATCATTGATTGTTTTAAGACCGGCATTAATTTCTGCAATATCCCGGTTACTCTGGGCATCCTCAGATTCCTGCAATTCGGGAATGGCGTTAAGATTAAATTCGCCGGTCTCCAGAAGATTGAAGCGACGAAAAAACTGAACCTCAAGTATCTGCTCAAAATTACGTAGTAAAGGTATGAGGGTAAAGTTCCAGAAGGCCCGGTGCTGGCTGTCAGTGTCCGTGCCACTCAAAGAACTCTTGGAATCCTGTATGTTAGCTACTCTCGGCGGGATACCGAACTTTGCGAGTAAGGTATACAGATTCCATTTCTTCATATCGTAAAGTTTCAGAACATCCGGGCTGAATGTAAGCGGCTGATATTCTGTTCCTTTACCCAATACTGCCACGCGATTTTTCATACCGTGACCATATTTTGAGTCCCAGGTACGAGCAAGTATTTCAGCTTCAGCCTCTGTTAGAATCTGATCAGTTTTTAAAAGACCTTTTGGAACCCCACCTTCTTTCAAAAGCCCGGAATTCTGTTTTGCGGCGAGCAAATCTTGTTCTACTTCAAGACCCAGGCTAACTAAAGGGCTCACGCCGCGATACTCATTCCAAGGATTCCAATCTTTAAAATGAACTACCTCGTCTGGCAGAATGAAAAATGGTTTTCCGGTTCCGCCTTCTGTGTATACCCATTTGATAACCTTTCCGTCTTCAACCACATGCTGCATGTTCCTTGGATTGAGAATGTAAATCTCTTCCGGAATGCCGCAGCAGTAGTTCTCGCCGAACCACCAGAATGCCTCACCATCGAGGCTCCACCAGGCACAGGTTTGTTTCCATAAGTCGAACCGGCACATCGTTTTATTCGGATACATAAATAACCGTGCCAGCTTTGAATCACTTTCTGTTTTACCGTTTTTCTTAATCTCAAATTCCGCACGCGCTACGTTACGTGTAAGAATGTCTATACATACACTAACCCACGCATGCTGCAGATAAGGATCAGTACAGGTCTTTTTCTCCGGCACAGTAAAGTCATCACTGATAGAATCATTGTTGACTTCTGTAAAAGACCTGAGCTTTTTCTCTTTTACTTTTTTCTTGGAAAATAAACCCATCTTAATTATCGGTAACACCTTTAATCGTGATTTATCCCATTACAACGCCAGCTGTTGCCGCACTAAAAATTGCATAACGCATAGCGTCCATGTAGTGGTCATTCACTTTTACAATCTGATTATTCTCATCACGCGAATAATCCCAAATCTCTCCAAGAACGCCGGTACAGTCCTTGCACACAAAAAACTGACCGCGTTCAATTTTTGCAATAATGTAATCAATCCCGGCATCCACACTGTTGTTAGCTTTCACACCGCCGGGAACCTCCTGAATCCGCTCTCCACCTGCCGGGTCGCAGTAAGTGATGTAGCAGTCGTCATACCAGTGCTTTGTCTGCTGCTGTTCGACAGAAGTTTTAGTCGTAATGTTGAAACCTCCAAAATCAGCAACAACATAAACTTTCTCTCCCACCCATCCGACTTTTACAGCAGCAATATGAAGCCCAAAATCCTGACCGCCTGTAAAACGGTCAAACTTTTTCGGAAGCTTATTACGCGGAAGAATCATAGACTCTTCAAACTTCTCGTAAACACTTCCTTCCGGCTTCACCCAAAGACCGTCACGGAAACGTGCCCTCTGCTTTTCAGGCATGTTGTCCAGAATGTCAGAAATGTAGTCCTCGTCTAAGTTCTCTGCGTTATCCATAGGATTAAGAACTGCCGAAGCATACAAATCAGGTTTGTTTAACTTTTCATCCGTCCGAGGTTCAATCTTTCGGATAAAAACTTTGTACGCCCAGTGCATAGGCGAACACGGGTTACAGTCGTAGAAGAACTTGTTCTTACAGCCCTCTACCTTCATAGCAAGTCTGGAATAAGCTGTAGTAATTGCCGAGTACGAAATCTGACTCACTTCGTTAAAGTAAATCGTCACATACTCGTGACCCAGAATCCTGTCTACCTGTTCCTTGTCACCAAGTCCGCCAATCCATATTTCAGAACCGTTCCAAAGCGTAATAAGTCCGTCGTGGACATTCGCCTTGTAGTTCGAAGCTCCAATTGTCTTGTTCAGCCACGGAATTAAAGTTTCGTGTAATACAGAACTACGAGCATCTTTTGCACGAAAGCGGCAGATCAGATGTCTGCTTCCCGGATATCTGCACGCCCGAAAAATTACAGCCATTACAAGCACCGTAGTTTTCCCGGAACGCGAACCACCAAAAAGCAGAATATGTTTTGCGCCGGAACTTAAAAGCTCCAGAGCCTTTTTCTGAACCGCCGTCGGCTTAAAGAGCTCTCTCATAAGCCTTGAAAAGAATCAGCAAAAGTTATTGCCAGTTCTCCCTGAACCGGCTTATTTTCCTTGTCCGCTCCTGTAATGAACGAATCAAGCTTTGCAGAACGTTCAAGCAAATCCATTGCACCGTCTGCGTTTAAGTCATCAGGCTTCAAAGTCTTAATGCGCTTGGCAACAAGTTCATCAAAGCCGTTCAACATTTCCATCTGGCGTTTTCTGCGTTCAACACGCTCAGCCAGAATCTCTCTTTCAGTCTCCTTTGCCATAAAAGCGTCGTATTCAGCTGCACGCTCATTCCAACGGAACAACCGTGCATAACGCGCCCAAGAGCCGTAACATTTTTGCTCAATACCGTGCATCTCCATACAAGCTTTAATGCTTCGCTTGT
>JAFZVC010000098.1 GCA_017618015.1 Spirochaetaceae bacterium | reverse complement strand
TGAACAAGGCCGCACGTATGGCGCAGATGATGAACGTGCCCATTTTGGGCGTTGTGGAGAATTTCTCTTATTTCGTCTGCCCGGACTGCGGCAAAAAGCATAATATCTACGGCGAAAGCAAGCTGGAAGAGGCCGCCGCGGCCTACGGCGTGACCAATACCGTGCGCCTGCCTATCGACCCGAAGCTCGCCGCAGCCTGCGATAAGGGCATGATCGAGCTTTGCGACGTTCCCGATATGGAGGCGTTCACCAAGGCGTTATTGAACTGAATCTGTTATTTCCCCTTTACGGGCGGCAGTAAGCCGCCTGTTTTTTTTTGCGAATTTCAGTTTGTCGCGCTGTTTGTTCCTTTGATAACGACAAAACAATGAGACACGGGGACGGCTTGTGTGTACCATTGCAATACTTTTATTAAAAGCGTACGAGGTTCCCGTTGGGACACATAACCGTCACCTGTCTCAGAAGAAACATTGATGAAACCGCCGTTACAGAGGGACGGCTCTGTGTCCCAACGGAAGCTTTTGTCGCATTATATACGTTTTGTGCGGTGGTACACAGAAGCCGTCCCCATGTCCCGGCGATCCGCACCCTTACGGCAGAGGCCTCCACCGGGGGCTGTTGACAAAAGGGTTCCAAAACAGAGGGAAATTATGATATAATAAAGGGGATGAAGGAACAGAGGGGAATAGGCAATGTTGAGTCAAAGAGACGGAACCCAAATGAAGATGTTTTGTGGAAGCATAGAGGATTTAATGCCGGAAAAGCACTTTTTAAGAGACTTGGAAAAAGTTATTGATTTTTCTTTTATCTACGAGAAAGTAGCGCATTTGTACTCAACAAAGGGGGCTCCGTCTGTTGATCCGGTTATCATCATAAAGATGCTGTTAATTGGATACCTTTATGGAATAGAATCGGAACGACAGTTGGAAAATGAATGCAACTACAATATCACATATAAATGGTTTCTTGGACTGGAACTTGAGGATAAGGTTCCTGATCACTCAACGATATCACAACTCCGACGGAGGAAATTTTCCGATTCCTCCATTTTTCAGGATATATTTGATGAGATTGTCCGCAAATGTATCAAGGCAGGGCTTGTAGACGGGAAGCTTCTTCTAACTGATTCAACACACATCAAAGCCAACGCCAACCGTCACAAATATGAGACGGTTTCAGTAACAAAAACCCCTTCGGAATATATGAAGCGATTGGATCAGGAGGCATATGCACAAGGTTTGATTCCGGAACCGACAAGCTATGTTGAAAAGAGGCCAAAGGAAGTAGATATCAGCACATCGGATCCGGATAGCGGAATGCTGAACCGTCCCGGAAAACCAAAAGAGTTTTGCTATCTTGATCATCAGACTACAGATTCCAAGAACGGAATAATCACAGATGTTTACGTCACTTCAGGAGCAGCAAATGACAGTACGCCACATTCTGAAAGAATACAGGCACAAATTGAGAAATTTGGATTTGAAACAGAAGCCGTGTGCGCTGATGCAGGTTACGACAGCAGTGAGATTCGCCATGATATGTATGAGAGAGGAATTAAAACATACATCCCTGTTCGTAAAAAGCCCGCAGAAAAAAGCAATTACCAAGACGGTTTTGAGCCTGACAAATTTGAGTATGATGCAGAAAAAAACTGTTACACTTGCCCGAATGGAAAAACACTGAGATATTCAAGTTACAACAAAAAAGACAGGAACAAGATATACAAAGCAAAACTAAAGGACTGCCGGAATTGTCCGTATCGTGAAAAATGTATCGGGCAATCCGAGCGAGGACGGGCAATAACCAGGTTAATGCATGAAGAAGCAAAACAAGAACAGCTGAAAAACAATGATACGCCGGAATATTATGATGCTTTACGAATGAGGCAAATATGGTGTGAAGGAAACTTTGCACAACAAAAGGCTCATCACAATCTACAAAAAACTTTCAAAAGAGGCATAAACAAGCTTCGAGAGCAATGCCTTTTATCGGCGTCCGCCTTAAACCTGAAGAGACTGGTAAAGGCCTCTTTATGTTTTGATTATTCCTCCCCATTTTCATTGTTTTTGAGACTTTTTGCTTCTTGAATAGCCAAAATAATCTACTTTGTCAACAGCCCCCACCGGCGATCCGCGCCGTTTTCCGAAATTGTTAATCGTTAATTGTTCATTGTTAATTGAAGCGAAGCGTAAACCTGAAATTTGAACGCTCCGCTCTCCATACACGAAAGGTTTTTCTCATGTATTATATCGACTTCCACTCCCACGTTTATCCCCCCGCCATCGCGCGGAAGGACACCCTCGCCACCTGTGAGTTTTACGATCTGGTAAGCCCCTACGAGGGCACCCCCGCGGAGAAGCGCGCGCTGGACGGCGCCGTGGGCATTACGCGCAGCCTGATCCTGCCGGTGGCGGTGCTG
>JAFZVC010000097.1 GCA_017618015.1 Spirochaetaceae bacterium | reverse complement strand
TGCCCATCTCATGACCGACAAGCCAGCTCCCTTTTTCTCCTTTTTGGTATTCCTGCACAACTTTTAGTTTGAATTCTACGGAATACTTTTTATTCATGTAACCTCCAAAAGTGTCCAACTTTTGGGGTTCAGTTCAAAAGCGCGACCGACCGAGTTTGGATGCGAACTTGTGAGCAGACAAACTCGTTAGTTGGCGGCCACATCGTGGACGACAACGTCGGGCACCGCCAGATACCTTATTTGATTTTTCGGCGACGGAGGAACGAGAATTTTGTTTCGCTCAGGACGACCGCGAAGAACATCAGCGCACAACCGACGATGCCGCGCGGAGGGATGATTTCGCCAAGGAAGATTACGCCCGAAAGCGCGCCGAAAACAGCCTCGAAAGACATGAGCAATGCCGCGAGTGACGGAGCGAGGTATTTTTGGCAGATTGTCTGAAGCGCAAAGGCGACCATCGTGCTTAAAAGTCCCAGGTACATCATGCTGAGGATGACGTTTCCGCTTGAAAGCACGTGCCAGTTCATGTCTCCGTCGATGAACGGAGCGGTTATCCAAGAAAGAAGGGCGGCTACGATAATCTGGATGATGGCGAGAAGCACCGGGTCATCGTTCTGCGACCACTGCGCGATGAAGATTATCTGCAAGGCGTAGCAGAAGCTGCAGATAAGCGTGAGAACGTCGCCTTTGTTCATGGTGAAGTCGCCTTCGAGCGACAAAAGTCCTATTCCGGTTATGGAAAGCAATGCGGCTATTATGCTGAAAATATCCGGGCGGCGTTTTATAAGAATCCAGTTCAGGAACGGCACAAGGATGACGTAGACGGTCGTGAGAAACGCGTTTTTGCCAGCCGTTGTGTAGTTGCAGCCTATCGTTTGGAACGCGTATGCAAGGAAAAGAAACACGCCGATTCCAACGCCGTGGATGAGCTCATCTTTTTTGATGCGGAGAAGTTTTTTGATGAACACGAGCGACATTACGATGCCGGCAATTGTGAAGCGGAACGCCATCATGTAGATTGGCGGAACGTAGTCGAGTGAGTTTTTTACGACGGCGAAAGCTGCGCCCCAGATTATCGTGACGAGTATCAGCCCGGAGGCGGCGGCAAACGTAATGAGTTTTTTGTTCATGCGCAAATGCTACAAGATTATCCGCGTCATTTCAAGCGGTAAACGCTACACACCGATGGCGCGGATAACTCCATTAAACCGTGAACTGGTCGATTTGTTCACCGATGTCGTCGATGGACGCTTTCATCTTGTCCGCAATTTCGGAAAGCTCCGATCCGCTTTCGTTTATCTTTCCTGCGTCGGAAGCCATTTCATCCATACGGGTCTTCATTATGCTTGAAGAATCCTGCAAATCCGCGATGTTCTTGAAAATGAGCTTGTTGCCCTCAATCATTTCCTGTGCGGAGCTGCTTACCTCTGACGTACTTCTGTTCATAATATGAAGCGTATCGATAACCTGCTTGGAGCCTTCGTTCTGCTCCGTCATGGCGACCTTTATTTCGTTTACAATCTGGTTCGTCTTGTCAATTTCGCCAGAGACGATGCTGAACGCACGGCTCGATTCCTGAGAACCGTTTACGACTTCAATAATAGAAGTCTTGATGCTCTTAAGCTGCTCACCGATTTTCTTTGACTGAACGGTAGAAGTTTCTGAAAGCTTACGGATTTCGTCGGCAACGACGGCGAATCCTTTTCCTGCTTCGCCCGCATGAGCTGCCTCGATAGCGGCGTTCATTGCAAGAAGGTTCGTCTGGCTTGCTATGCTTGCGATAGCCTGGTTCGCTTCTTGCAGCGTCTTAGACTTGTCTTCGATCTGAAGAATCTTTTCGTTTACGGCAGCCTGCTTTTGCAGTCCGGACTGTGACTGCTGCTCAAGCTGTGCGAACGATGTCGCCATTTTGTCAACGGAGATGTTTACCGACTGAATATTGCCTATCATCTCTTCGATCGCGGAAGAAGCCTGCGTTACGCCGTCTGCCTGCTGACGGATCATCTTTTCCAATGAGTCGATGTTTGCCGAAATCTGGTTTACGGCACCTGCCGTTTCCTGTACGTTTTCGGTTTGCTCCGTTATTTTGTCGTGAACGGAGTCGATATGTGAAATAATCTGGGTTATGGCGTTTGCAGTATTCTGGGAGCTGTCTGCCATGTTTACTCCAACGGTGTTGAGGTTTTGTTCCGAAGCTTTCAGGGTGCCTATGATTCCCTGAAGCTTTTCTATGAACTTATTCTCGTTTTCCACAAGGTCGCCAAAAACGCGGAACAAAGAATGCCCTTTAAGTTTTACGCGTTTTGTAAGGTCGGCGTTTCCGGAGCTTAAATCCAAAACAGCCTCGTTTAGGATTATAAGCTGGTCCATCATGTTTATAATCTGGCTTGCAAGAACGATGATGATAATTATCGTGATGACAGCGGCAATCAACGCTGTACGGCCGTGATAGAAGAAGTCGTTCAACGTATAATTCACATACATGGCTATGTGCCATCCGACAAGTTGTATAGGTGCGAAAACAAAATCAGTCTCGTCCACCGAATGGAATGTAATGTCAGAAGGCTTGTAATCAAGGGATGAAAGCTGGGGTATCATGTTTGTGATCGGGATTTTATCCGCTAGAATGGAACTGTCAAGCGCACCTGTTACTTCATCGCCGTCATTGTAAAGGTACATGGTAATAGAAGAATCAACACCGGAATACATTGCGTTAATCATATCAGTAAGAGGGATACCGGTTCCTACAATTCCTAACGGCTTACCGTTGTCCTTAATGACGGCGTTTACCCACAAGTTAGTCTGGTTCAGCTGCGGATTGTAGTTGATATTGAAATTGTACACTTCAGTCTCGTACATAGTCATGTTGTACCAGTAATCATCAGGATTATTCGGGTCTACAACATAACTGAATGCCATATCACTCCAGAATTTTTTATCAACGTCGGAAATCCAGAAAATTGATTTAGATTTGAATGACTCCTTAAAAGTCTCAAAGTCTGTAAAAGCAGCTTTAATACATTCTGGGTCATTAGGATTCAGAAAATACGCCTTGATTGACGGCATCTTCATCAATTGAAGAACAATCGTAAGCTGCTCGTTCATTGATGCTTCGAATTCAGCGCGCTTAACACGGGCTATCATCTCCATGTCGGCAGATGATTCTGTACGGAAGTGGTCACGGGCAACTTGCATGATAACGAAGCCAAGTCCTGTGATAGCGATGATTCCGATTACAATGAAAAGTATCGAAACCTTTTTCAATTTAGCATTCATATAAAAGCTCCCTGAAAGTGGGCGGCATAATGTTGGTAAGAAGCTGTAAGAATGTCAAAGATTATATGCCGCTTATGAGATTGTGTTTGTTATTTTATTAATTTAGAAGATAACAGGCAAATTTTTTTTCCGATTTTTTGCTTTATTTTCAGATTTCGTTTATGTTTTCGTTTAGGCGGCTCTTATTGACGTAAAATGTTCTATCATATACTTTAAATACGCTATGAAAGTATTGACGCTAGGTGATGAATTACTAAGGCAGAAAAGCGAGCCTGTAGAAGAAGTTACTCCAGAGATAAAAGCTCTTGCAGAAGAAATGTTCACGACGATGATTCAGGAGCAGGGCGTGGGACTTGCCGCGCCACAAGTTGGCATTCTTAAGAGGATGTTCGTGCTCATCGCTGATGACGATGTAAGACGTGTTTTTATAAATCCGCAGATAATTTCAACTTCAACTGAGGTTTCTGAGTACGAGGAAGGATGTCTTTCCATTCCGAAAGTTTACGAGAAGATTACACGTCCTGTAAAAGTGACGGTTCAGGCTTTGAACGAGAACGGAAAGCCGTTCACGCTTGAAGCAGACGGACTTCTTGCCCGTATAATTCAGCATGAGTATGACCACCTTGAAGGTGTCCTTTATATAGATAAGGGCGATCCGTTGTTTAAGTTCAAGACGGAAGAAAACTTTAAGCGCAAGAATGAGCGCAAAAAGCTGAAGGAAGCCCAAAGAGCAGCGAGAGCCGCTCGTATTGAGGCAAAAAAGGCGGCTAAAAAATGAGGATTCTTTATGCCGGCAGTCCTGACTGTTCGGCTTTGGTACTTAAAGAGCTTTTCAAGCTTCTTGACGGTACCGGCAATGAAATTGTTGCGGTCCTCACAAATCCGCCTTCTGCAAAGGGAAGACACCACGACCTTACGCCAACGCCAACGGGGCAGGCTGCCGAAAAGCTGGGACTGCCTGTAATCGCGCCGGAAAAACTTGACGGTACTGCACGGGAAGCTGTTTCCGCGTTTTCGCCAGATTTGCTTGTTTGTTTTGCGTACGGAAAGATTTTTGGTCCAAAATTCATGGCACTGTTTCCAAAAGGCGGTATAAACTACCATCCGTCATTGTTGCCGCAGTACAGGGGCTGCGCTCCGGTTCCGGCTGCAATATGGCATATGGAAAAAGAAACTGGATTTACCGTTCAAAAGCTAGCGCAAAAAATGGATTCTGGTGATATACTTGTTCAGAAGCGTTATAAAATGACGGGAACAGAAACTGCCGATTCGTTGCTCCATATTGCAGCCGAAGAAGGCGCCCCGATGTTGCGTGACGCGATTGTCGCTATTCAGAGTGGAACCGCTCATGGAACGCCGCAGAACGATGCTGAAGCCACATACTGCAAGATGTTCTGCAAGGAAGATGGCGAAATAGACTGGAACCGGAGCGCCGCAGAGATAGATGCCATTATTCGTGCTTGTATATCGTGGCCCGGCGCGTTCACTACGGTGAACGGAACGGTTCTTAAAATACTGGAAGCGTCTGTTTATGAAGGTGCGGACGATGCGGGTGCGGACGGTGCACAAACCGCTTCTGGCGAGATGGCTTGCCCCGGCACGGTCGTAGGAACCGACAAAAAGCAGGGCATTCTGTTTCAAACCGGAAACGGGCTTCTTGCCGCCCGCGTTTTGCAGTGGCAGGCGAAAAAAGCAATGCCGTTCAAGGACTTCCTTAACGGTAGCCGCAATTTTGTCGGCAGCGTTTGCGGGGCGGCAGAAAACTGAAGTTTTTCGTGCGGGGGCAAGTCGCTAGGTGGCTTGAGAGTCAGCCCCGACGTATTAATATTATGTAGGATAGATAGGATAAGATATGAAAAAATTTCCTGACCCAAGAATTAATTTTCACAGATTTATGGAATCGCTCCAGCTTAACTGGAAGTCGCTTCTTCTTACTTCTTTGCTCACAATTTTCATAATGGGCGTTGCCGTGGTAGCAGTTTTCTTCTTCATCGTACAAGGAGAAGAGCAGGTCATGGTTCCGAACGTAATAGGCGAGCAGCTTGAGGACGCGCTTCTTGAGATGCAGGCTAAGGAGCTTTATCCGAAGATTCAGCTGCGCTATTCGAACAGCATAAACGAGAAAGGAATGGTTCTTGAGCAGGATCCGCCGTTCGGAACAATTGTCAACGCAGGACGGCGCATAAATCTTGTAATAAGCCGTGGTATCGTTGTGGATAGCGTCGGAAACTACATCGGACAGAAGATAGACGACGTTCGTATTTCTCTTGCGGCGCTGTTTTCGGGATATACGGTGCCGCTCATAACGCTGCCGGATAACCCAATCTACCGCTCTGACGAGTCTGAGCCGGGAACAATTCTGGAACAGAATCCGCTGCCAGAAACAGCTATAACATCGCCAGTAACGATGTCGCTTGTTGTAAGTAGCGGTCCTGGTAACGAAACCGCGAAACTTCCTTGGCTTGTAGGTAAGTCAATTGACGAAACGCTGCTTCTTATGAGCAGGACAAAACTTGTGTTTGATTTTGATACAAGAGCGTTGAAAGACGGAGAAAAACCAGGTACGGTCGTGGCACAGAAGGACTTTACAGAAGAACCACAGCCTGTTTATTCTCGTTCAGCTGTTACTATCGCAATGCCAGATACGCCTGTTGATGACGAAGTTTATGGTATTTTCTCCGCAAAACTTGGTAAATATCCGTATGCGCTTAAAGTGCAGATTGACATAATCCCGCAGGAAGGCGACAGCTACACGCTCATTTCGTTCAAGCATCCTGGTGGAAACCTGACCGTTCCGTATCACGTTCCACGTTTCAGTGCGCTTGTACTTTCCGTTCAGGACAAAGAGATAAGCCGCACGATGATTCAGTAATAAACCGTTTATGCAAATAAAAAAGCGAGGCACGGAAATTGTGAAGTGTCTCGCTTTTTTTATGATATTTCTTTATGCTACTATTTCGCTTTTACTGTCTGTTTGCGCATCCGCATTACGAACAAGAAACCGAAAAGAACTGCTACGCCAAATACGAGCGAGATAATTGCGCTCAATGCCGTACCAAGACCTGATGTTACACCAGCAACGATATATGTAATGAACGAAATGACCGCAACCGAAATTGCGTAAGGCAACTGTGTCGAAACGTGGTTAACGTGGTCGCACTGTGCACCTGCGGAAGCCATAATCGTTGTATCGGAGATTGGTGAGCAGTGGTCACCGCAAACTGCACCAGCCATACATGCTGAGATTGAGATAATGCGGATAGGATCTGCTGTTGACGGGAAAGCTGCGATACAAATCGGGATAAGAATACCGAATGTACCCCAAGAGGTTCCTGTTGCGAACGCAAGACCACATGCGATTATGAAGATAATTGCCGGCAGGAAAAGCTTAAGTCCGGCTGCGCTGCCTTCTACAAGACCTGCTACATATTCTTTTGCACCAAGACTGTCTGTCATTGATTTGAGTGTCCATGCGAGCGTAAGAATAAGGATTGCAGGAACCATAGCCTTGAATCCGTCTGGAATACAGTTCATGCACTTTTTGAAGGACAGAATTCTGCGGATGCAGTAGAACGCGACTGTTATTATCAGTGCTGCGAAGGAACCAAGAACGAGACCTACAGATGCGTCTGAATCAGAGAAAGATAAGATAATGTTCAGGAAGTTAGGATTTGCTACCATTTCGCCTTCTTCCTCGACCATCTTTGTGAAGAATCCGCCTGTGTAAATCATTCCGAGAATACAGAAAACAATGAGCGTTACGACAGGGAAAACAAGGTCAATGACTTTTCCTTTCGGTGCTTCGGCGGTTTTGTCTTCTTCTTCGTTTGCACCAACAGCGGTGAGCGCCTCTTCGAATTTAGCCATTTTGCCATACTCGAACTTCATAAGAACCATTGCGAACATCATGAATACGGTGAAAATCGCATAGAAGTTGAATGGAATTGCATCTACGAAAAGCATTATACCGTTCTCTCCGTCTCCGGCGAAACCGGCAACAGCCGCTGCCCAAGAACTTATCGGCGCGATAATACAGATAGGAGCTGCAGTTGCATCGATAAGGTATGCGAGCTTTTCGCGTGAGATTCCGTATTTGTCTGTTACAGGGCGCATTACGGAACCGACTGTAAGACAGTTGAAATAATCGTCAATGAAAATGAAGATTCCAAGGAAGATTGTCGCAATCTGCGCACCAACCTTAGTCTTAATGTGTTTTTTTGCCCATCTTCCGAAAGCTGCCGAACCGCCTGCTTTGTTCATGAGGGCTACCATTATACCCAGGACTACGAGGAACACGAGGATGCCAACGTTCCAGCTGTCTGAAAGCTGGACAATCATACCGTATGCATGATCTTCATCAATTGTGTTACTGAAAATATGATTGAAGAATCCGGCAAAACCGGAGCCTGCGTCTATTGCGAAGAACAGAGCGCCAACAATAATACCAACGAACAGTGAAGAATAAACTTCCTTCGTTATGAGTGCCAGCGCAATTGCAACAATTGCCGGCACCAAAGACCAAAATGTACCAACCATTTTATCCACCTTTATATAAGACTACTTTTCAAGCTTTGTATAATCTGCCTCTAACGGATTTTGAACGCCATCTTTATCCAGTTTTTTCATTACTTCAATTACGTAATCCAAACTGTCCAACTGCGCGGCTGTGCAGTATGTTCTGATTTGCTGCAGGGCCTCGATAACTTTTGCATTTGTCATAGAATGCCTCCTCTTTAACAAAGTATCTATATGTAGTAATATTATCATGCTTTATGTTTTTTTGCAAAAATATAAATTGGTAGGGGAAAAATGACGCAGCGTCCAAAAATTTGTCTGAGCCTTACAGGAAATACGATTCAAGAGGATCTTGCGATACTCGACAAGTACAGGAGTTTTATCGATATAGCAGAGCTGCGTGTTGATTACCTTACAAAAGATGAGCGTCTTTATGTACGGCGATTCCCGGAAATGGCAGGGATTCCCTGCATCCTTTCGATACGGCGGCGAATCGACGGCGGTCTTTACATGGAAGGCGAGGCTGCCCGTACCACGCTTTTTGCTCGCGCGATGGCATTTGCCGAGCAGGATGTTACAAAAAACTTTGCCTACATAGACCTTGAAAACGATTTTTTTGTTCCAAGCTTGCACGATGCCGCGCTCGCATTCGGAACTTCCGTTATAAGAAGCAGCTACAGTCTTAATTCCACCGTAAAAAACCTTGAGTCTGCGTTTGAGGACTTGCGCTATACAGGCTTTGAAATTCCTAAAATAACATGTATGCCGCGCTCACTTGCCGAAGTTACGAATCTTCTTAAGCAAGCAAAAGAATTAAGGGATAATAACCATATCCTTTCTATATCAGGACCTTTTTCAGTTCCATTGACGATTCTTTCTTCAATGACAAACTCTTATCTAACGTATTCTCTTCCAAATGATAATTCTGAAGAAAAGAGCAATTTGAATTCAATTGACCCCAAAACGCTTGTTGAAAGCTATAATTTCAATTCCATCGACCAGAATACGGAACTTTACGGGATAACAGGCTACCCTCTTGATTTTTCAGCCAGTCCCGATGTTCACAACAGAATGTACAAAGAATACGGAATGAACGCTGTCTATATCCCATTCAGGGCGAAAAATATAGAAGAGGCGATAGATTTTGCGGATGAGGCGGGGATAAGGGGCTTTTCTGTGGCGACTCCGTATAAAGTAGAAATTCTGCCGAATCTTAAGCAAATATCTGCGGAAGTAGGAGATACGGGAGCGTGTAACCTTGCGGTAAAGCGGGGTGAGGACTGGATTGGCTACAACACAGACCCGGAAGGACTTCAAAAAGCAATATGCGACTTTTTTGGCGGAAAGAATCTTGCACATAGACGAGTTGCGATAATAGGAGCGGGTAGTGTTGCAAGAGCAGCTGCATACACAGTTAAGCAGCTTAGGGGAAAGGCTTGTATTTTTAACAGAACGGTGTCAAAAGCGCGGCGGCTGGCAGAGCAGTTTGGCTTTAAGTATGCGCCGTTGGAGCCTGCCAGCAATGATATGCTGGAAATTTATTCTGATTTGATAATACAGACAACTTCGGTTGGAATGAACTACAAAAAAGAAGCGCAGAGCGAGAATCCAACAGAAAGATATTGGATGGATGATTCGTTGGAATCCAAAACGATTCCGGAAAATGACCCGATATACTTCTACAAATTCCGTGGTCACGAAGCTGTTTATGATGTTGTTTATCACCCGGAAAAAACGCCGCTTCTTGAAAGAGCTGAAAATGCTGGCTGCCGTACATCGAACGGCCACAAAATGCTTGAATTCCAGGCAGTAAGACAATTTGAGCTTTTTACCGGCAGAACAAAGACTGTTCTGCAAGGCGCACATAAAAAATAGGAGAAAATAATGCTTTCACAATCAGAACAGAAAAAACTTGTCGGAGAAACGGCGATAAACCGCCTTTTTGAACGTGGTCTTATAAAAAACGGAACGAAGATTGGACTTGGAACAGGCTCTACGGCGATGCCCGCGGTAAAGCGGCTTGCAGAACTGATTGCGGAAGGAAAGCTTTCCGGCATTAGAGCAGTCGCGACGAGCTATCAAACGACAATTGCGTGCGAAGAGCTTGGTATTCCGGTTTATTCGCTTTCCAGCCGTGAAATTGGCGGAAAGCTTGATATAGCGATTGACGGAGCCGATGAAATAAGCCCCGAAAACCATCTGATAAAGGGCGGCGGCGCTGCCCACCTTAAGGAAAAGCTTGTTGAATACAACGCGACTCAGCTTGTTATAATTGCCGACGAAACGAAAGATGTTGCAAGTCTTGGAACAAAGTTCCCGCTGCCTGTTGAAGTTTTTGCGGAAGCTCGTGTACCTGTAGCCGCCGCCCTGGAAAAGCTCGGCGCGACTTGCAAAGTGCGTGAAGGCATTAAAAAAGCCGGTCCCGTAATAACGGACAACGGCAACATAGTGCTCGACTGCGTGTGGGAAAAGCCTGTTGATGCGGCAAAAATGGAAGACGCTATCGATGCTATTACTGGTGTCGTTGAAAACGGATTTTTCACCAAAAATCACCCGATAGTGTTTATCGCGCACGGTGACGGCTCTGTAACGGAGCGTTAAGCATAGAGAACAGGGGCACGCGCGTTATGGAGTTTGTTAAGGCGGTTATTACTCACCCGGCTTTTTATCCTGTTTTGTGCGTGCTGCTTTTAATACTTTTCGTAATTCAGACAGTGCGTGTCCACAAAGACCGCCGTCGCCTGCGCAGTGACGCGATAAACCGCTCGCGTGCTGTGATTGGCGGGCAGGTGGTTGAGCAAGTCGCGCCATTTTTGCCGGGCTTTCCGTGCAATCCGGCGGACGCGCGTTTTATAGGTAAGCCAGTAGATTTCGTCGCGTTTCCGGGGCTTTCCGAAAGCGACTCGGTTGATGAAGTCTTGCTTATAGAAGTAAAAACCGGAAACTCCGCGCTGAACGCCCGTGAAAAAGAAATCCGTCGCGCTGTAAAAGAAGGCCGGGTGCGTTACGTGGAATACCGCTTTAACGACAAATAGTAGCCCTAAAAGTTCCGCGCCAATCTGAGTAGGTAAATTCTGCGCTGGAGTGAAGGTGCTGCGAAGCAGTATTCCGCAATAAGTATTACCTGCGCGACTTTATTGCTGCCTGTCAGATCTGCGCTCTTTTTATCCAGTCAATAAAATCTTCTGTGTCTGCTATCGACCAATTTACTTTTGTTATAAAAGCCTTCATGTTTTTACAGAACAACAGTTCTTTAATGTAATCGTACTTACCTGTTAAATGAAGATACGCAATGAAAATTTCTAATTCCATTGTTTTCTTTGTTTCGATATTTTCCAAATTGTTTGATAATAATGATTCTATCCTTTCCTCTGTATAGTTAGCCTTTATATCATCTTGTAAATCAGAATTCGTAGTGAAGCAGCGATATTTTTCATCCCTGAAATCGATATATGACGTAAATACGGCAAACGATTCTTCCATCTTTCCGCTAAATCCGAATTTATTCTGCCAAAGTGTCAAACAATGAGTCAGTTCATGAGTGAATGCGGTTATAAGAATATCTTTGGGCGGTTCCCCATACAGCGCGGAAATATCGTCGGATACGTGATAAAAATCTGCCAGCAATATAACTTGCTTTGAAGGACTGCTTGTTGCCGTGGACTTTTGCTTTTCAAAATCGATTACTTCATTATCCAAAGGAAGAATCGCCAACGTGATAATTTCGTCATTCAGCTCCAAACCGAGCTTTTCTTCCAAATACACGCGCAGATTCTTTTCGATATTCTCTATGTCCAGAAGATATTCGTAATTATTCGTGTTTTCAGTATAAACGACAAATTTGTTAAGATTGGTTGAATTGTATTTCGATAAGTTTTCCAGTTTCCAAGAAGCGCAAGAAGAAAGAACAAAGACAGATAAAATGATTCCTAACAGTTTTTTCATAGTTTTCCTTTTCTTTGTATTATACTGTCGGCATAGCATTCAAAAATCGGGAAAACATCTGTTACTAAAATGGGTGTTCCCGACTGCATTCGCAGTCGGTCGGGCGTTCCGCACTTTAGTAACCCGCACCGTAAACGAGGGGCGCGTGCGGTATGTGGAATATCGTTTCTCTGGAAAATAAAAAACCGCGCCATGAACAGCGGGGTAATGTTTACGCCCCGAAGATATTAAACCCTCGGTCCGAATAAAAAACCGCGCCCCAGAATAAAGGACGCGGTTTCTTAAAACTGCCGCTATTTTCTGTTTTTAAGCAGTGCTGCGAACGGATTGTAGCTTAATCCGTCGTCGCTGCCATAGTTTCTGTTTCCTCGGTCGTTATTGCGATCATTGTTGCGCGAATAATCCTTGCGTGCTCCACCAGCCGGAACAGGCTGCTTCGAATCGCCCGGACGTGAACCTGCCTTAACAACTTTGACAACTTTCCGCACAGCTCCGCCATTACCGTCGCCTGCACCGGTTCCCGCAGCTCTGCCACCACCGCCCTGTCCAAGCCGGTTCATCGCGTCGCTCTTAAGAGAAAGACTTATTCTGCGTCTGTCAGCATCAAGCCCGATAATCGTGAACTCTTTGATATCGCCAACTTTTATAACATCCATCGGGTCGGAAACATAAGAGTCGCTGAGCTCGCTAATGTGGATAAGACCAGTTTCATGAAGTCCGATATCGACAAAAGCACCAAAGTCAACAACGTTCTTTATCTTTCCGGTAACTTTCATACCTTCACGCAAATCCTCGAACTTAACGACACCTTTTTGCATAATCGGTGCCGGATATCCGTCGCGCGGGTCACGGTTCGGTTTTGAAAGCTCGTCGATAATGTCGTTTATCGTTGTTTCGCCAACGCTGTACTTTTCTTCAAGTTTCTTTCGTATATCAGCAGAAATCTTCTCGCTTTTCTGAACGTATGGAAGGATTTCCTTTGCAACTGGATAGTTTTCCGGGTGAACCCAAGTGTTGTCGAGTGGATTATCGCTTTCTGCAATCTTCAAAAAGCCCGCGCACTGCTCGAACGCTTTTGGACCAAGTCCGCTGATTTTCTTAAGCTCTTCGCGGTTCGTGATCTTTCCGTTTTCGTCGCGGTAAGCAACAATCTTCTTTGCGAGCGTTCCGTTAATACCCGAAACGTATTTCAAAAGTGATGCAGAAGCTGTATTCAAGTTTACACCGACGTTGTTAACAACAGAACCTACAACCTCATCAAGCTTTTCAGAAAGCTTTTTCTGGTTTACGTCGTGCTGGTAAAGACCAACGCCAATCGCTTTCGGGTCAATCTTTACAAGCTCCGCGAGCGGATCCTGAAGACGGCGGCCCATGCTTATTGCACCACGGATTGTAAGGTCAAGCTCAGGGAACTCTTCACGGGCAATGTCGCTCGCAGAATAGACAGATGCGCCGCTTTCATCAACGACGGTGTAGCGTACATCAGGATAGTTCTCGCTTATAACTTTGGACACGATATCCTGAACTTCCTGACTTCCCGTTCCGTTTCCAACTGCAACAACCTGAATGTTGTATTTTTTGATAGCTGCTTTAACTAAGTTGTATGATTCATCCGGTTCAGCAACCTGTTTAATCAGGAAGTAACCAAGATATTTTCCTGTTTCGTCGAGCGCGGCGCATTTGGTTCCTGTACGGATACCAGGGTCAACACCAAGAACGCGGCTTCCCTTAATCGGCTGCGTCATAAGAAGGTTTTTCAGGTTTTCACTGAAAATACCGATACCGTGCTCATCTGCTTCATCAGACTCGTCGCTACGGATTTCGCGCACGACAGCCGGTGAAAGAAGGCGGACAAGTCCGTCCTCAATAGCATCGCGGTGGTATTTGTTGTTGATTTTGTAGCGGCGTTTCAGCAAATCGATAGCGCCATCAACATCAACATCAATTGTTACTTCAAGCTGCTCTTCGCGCTCGCCGCGGTTAATTGCAAGAATGCGGTGCGGTTTTATCTGATTCAGGGCTTCTTCGTAATCCCAGTACATCTGGTAAACAGAAGTCTTTGCAACGCTTTCATCGCCCACGCCCTTTACTTTGATCAAACCGGTGGACATGTAAAAATCGCGTACTTTGGAGCGGTTCTCGCTTTCCTGTGCGATACGCTCAGCAAGAATATCTTCTGCTCCGGCGAGCGCATCCTTTGCTGTCGGCACAGAAAGCTCTGGGTTTTCCGCATCTTCTTTAACGAATTCTTCAGCTTTCTTTTCAATGCCAGCGTCATCAAGTTCAAGCATCGCTTCTGCAAGCGGTTCAAGCCCTTTCTCCTGCGCAATCATACCGCGCGTCTTCTTTTTCTTTTTGAACGGAGCCCACAAATCTTCAAGCTCGGTGAGCGTTTTCGCATCCATAACGGCATTGTACAAAAACTCTGTAAGCTTTCCCTGTGAAAAAATACCCCTGATAATCTCAAGTCTGCGTGTCTCAAGGTTCGTGTATGTCTTAAAAAGATGGTCACAGTCGCGTACCTGAACTTCGTCGAGCGAACCGTGCTGCTCCTTTCTATAGCGCGAAATAAACGGAATTGTACAACCTTCGTTGATAAGTGAAATAACAGCTGAAACTTGCTGCATTCTGATATTTAATTCTGTTGCGATTTTTTTCATGATTTCAACTTCGTTCACAACGAGAGCATCAATCATTTCCTGGGTTAATTCCATATAAATAAACTCCTGTTTTGAATACGAGTTTAGAAAATTTTGGCGAATTTTTCAATCAGGCGCGAGGTTGAATAAGTTTCCCGGTGTTATGCACCTCACTAACGTTCGTTCTCCTCATCGTCGGCAATAAGCCGCCGGTTGCGGTGAACTGCCATTCGGCAGGTGCTCCACCCCGGCGCGAGCAAAACTCGGTAAGTTCGTGTCGCATGGATGAGGCACGAACGTCGAGCTCCACCCCGGCGCGAGCCTTTCCCGTAAAAATCATTTGACACATCAGGTTTTGCGACGGATAATCTAAAGAATGAAAGGAATATTGCTGTCTCCTGAGCTTTTGGTTCAGAATATAAAACCCGTTATCGAATCCTGCAATTTATGGCAGGGTAAGTCATTAAAAGTTATTATTATTGCCAATCCTACAGCTGGCGGTTTCACCCAAAAAAAGAAATCTATAGCTAATGAGCTTGTGCTCCAAGCCGCCGCCGAAAAAGCCGCGGAATCCATAAAAAGCGGGGTAAAAACCACTGTTTCAGAAATTGTATTGCGCAAGACAGAACACGCTGGTCACGGCATTCAGTTTGTGACGGAGCTTCTTAAGGAAGCCGCGGGGTCCGGTGTGAGTGGCGAAAATTCCGGTGCGGGTGACAGTTCCGGCGGCGATTACCTTATCATTACTGCCGGCGGCGACGGTACACATCTTGAAGTCCAGACGACACTTTTAAAAGCCGCTTTTGCCGATGCAGCAACAAAACAGCTCGTAACAAATAAGATAACGGTTCTCAGGCTTCCTTTCGGAACTGGAAACGACGGCTCGGACGGTCGGGAGTTCGCTGATACTTTGCGCCGTCTTACTGAACCTTCGCATTTCGCGCTACAAAAAGCAGTTAAAGTCTGGTACGAGGGCGAACACCCGAACGGAGAAAGCAAGCGCAAGGTCGATACTTATGACAGCCTTGACGTTCTACCGCCTTGGTACGCGTTCAACATTGCAAGTATCGGAATTGATGCTTTTATAACGTACATGACGAACAGGACGAAAGGCGTTATGCCGGGCGATTTCTACCAGATGTGGGTAGACCTTGCGTGCGTTTTTTATGGCACAAAGTTCCCGTCAAAGCCGATGAAAATTACGGTTTACGATAAGAACGGCGAAATCATCGACACAGTTCAGTCCGCGGTAGAGTTCTGCTTGCTCGGTGTTTCGGGACACAGAACTTACGGAAGCAATCACAAGATTCTTCCGACTGACGAAACATTCTGCACAGTAAAGAAAATGGGGCTTATCAAAAAGCTGATTCAGAAAAACACGTTCACCGACGGAACGCATGCTGGAAAGCCGACGACAGTTTTGCGGACAGCTTCAAAAATCCGGGTTGATTATAATCAGGATATTCTTGTCCAGATGGACGGTGAAGTTCACTTGCTGCAACCGGCTCAGTATCCGCTTTTTATGGAGCATACGGAGCCTGTAATCAGGATTATCGAGTGCAACGATGCGCCATACTACAAGGGCGCAGACGCAATTTAACAGAAAATCGCACAGTTTGAGGCGCATCGGCTCTCACAAAAGCCGCGCAGCCTCAAATCCGCAATTTAGTATCCCAGCGTTCCTTCGAGCGATTCGTCGTTTTCTATCCAGTCAGAAACCTTTATCTCGCGGTAGTTTTCTTTGTCGTCGCGTACATACACGTACTCAATGCCCGCGTTTATAACAAGACGCTTGCACATTGAGCAGCAGACGGCGTTTTTTACGTACGCGCCGGTATCAGCTTCTATTCCGACAAGAAAAAGTGATGAACCGAGCATTTTGTCGCGGCTTGAGCTTATAATCGCATTGGCTTCCGCATGGACGCTGCGGCACAGTTCGTACCGTTCTCCGCGCGGGATATTGAGCTTTTGGCGTATACAAACGCCTAAATCGGTGCAGTTTTTGCGCTGGCGGGGCGCGCCGACGTAGCCTGTAGAAATGACTTCATCGTTCTGTACGATGACGGCTCCGTAATGACGGCGTAAGCAGGTGCTGCGCTGCGATACAACTTCAGCTAAATCAAGATAGTAGTTTTTTTTGTCACGTCTTTCCATGAAAAAAATTATACTGCCTTTCCCGCAAAAAAGCGAGTGCACACATTGGCAGAATGATTAATAATGTGGATTAACAAAAGAGGAAAGGAAACCTTTTAGAAAAAGGTTTCCTTTCCTCTTTCAAACTCTTTTCCTTCCAAAAATGGCAGATATAACAAAGTCTGTTGGTTATATTTGGTAGTGGACGATGTTCTGCTTCGGTGGACTTCGAGCTCCAAGACTTTCGTAAAATCGAAAGCCTTATTGTTTGGGATTATTTGAATGATTTTTTAAGTGATTTTATTATCAGTTTGATTATTTTAGTTTTCTTAATATTGCATTTGTGGATTCTAGTAGTGAATCTGTCGATTCAGATATGTGAATTACGGTAGCACAAAAACCATAAGTACCAATACCTACAATCAATCCAATAATGAAACCAATACAGACTTCTAATCTGGATTTAGCAAAATAATATAAGTGACATTTAAAATACTTAAACACCCCTCCCGAGATTGCAGTTTGCGCTCGATTATGGCATATTCTCAAATATGAACTATTCGCTGTGGTATGAGCAGCCTGCTTCCGATTGGAACGAGGCATTGCCGCTTGGTAATGGCAGGCTCGGTATGATGATGTTCGGTCTGCCTGGATTCGAGAAGCTTCAGCTTAACGAGGACTCTATTTGGTCTGGTTTTTTCAGGGACAGGAATAATCCAGAGGCAAAGGACGCATTGCCTGTTGTGCGCAAACTGCTTGCGGACGGGGAGATACGGAAAGCCCAGAAAAAGGTGCAGGAGTCTTTTTGTGCGCTACCATGCAATGAGCGTGTTTATCAAACAGCTGGATATTTTAATATTTCGTGTAATACGGACAGCAAAGCCGGATATTGTGGCGATTTTCCGGTGACCGAGGTCCCGGTTGGCGGTTCAGACTGTTCCGTGGCAAAGAACTACAAGCGAACCCTTGATATTTCTACAGCTGTTGCGTCCGTGGAGTTTGACGCTGACGGCATTCATTATTTCCGCGAGTGTTTTATTTCTGCGCCGGATGACGTGATGGTCATTAAGTTGTCCGCAGACAAAAAAGGTTCTGTGAATTTCGCTGCCGGATTTGACCGTGGCATATGGGAAGACGGAAAAGGAAAGATAGATAGCAGAACTGTTTTTATGGATGATGCCCACGGTATCCCGTTTTGTGCGATGGCGCGTGCGGTTACTGCCGGAGGAAAAGTGCGGACAGCCGGTCATTCGCTGATTGTGGAGAATGCGGATGAAGCTGTTATTTTTGTTGATATAAGGACAGCTTTCCGCGAGAAAGATTGCAGGGCGGAGTGCCTTAAAAAACTCGATAAAATTTCCGCGGTGTTCGATGCGGGGGCAGGCGTGTTTTCCGACGCATATAACGCGATAAAAGCACGTCACATCGCTGATTATCAGAAATACTTTAATCGCATGAAGCTGGAGCTTAAGGGCAGTCCGTGCCATCCAGACCACGAAGATGTTACCGCTCTTCCAACAGACAAGCGGCTCGAATCGTTCAAACAAAAGCCGGATGACTTTGATCTTGTAAGGATTTATGCCGATTTTGGGCGGTATCTGCTTATTTCAAGCAGCAGACCAGGAACGCTGCCGGCGAATCTTCAGGGAATATGGTGCTGGAAGATTGAATCGGATTGGGGTAGCAAATACACGATAAACATCAACACAGAGATGAATTACTGGCCGGCGAATTGCTGCAATCTTTCAGAGATGGAGGAGCCGCTTTTTGATTTGATGGAGCGGATGCTGCCGAACGGCAAAGTGACGGCGCAAAAAATGTACGGCTGTCGTGGTTTTGTAGCTCATCACAACACCGATATTTGGGGTGACTGTGCCCCACAAGACTTATGGATGCCAGCAAGCTGGTGGGTTCTTGGCGGAGCTTGGCTTGCGACACATATCGTGGCACATTACGAGTACACGCAGGATAAAGATTTTTTGCGCCGGATGTACCCGGTTTTGCATGAGTCATGCCTTTTCTTTGCGGATTTTCTTACCGAAGGCACAGAGTCACTTCCCGCTGTTCAGGGATGCGCCGCCGGTCGGAAGAACCTTACTGTAAGCCCTTCTTCTTCACCAGAGAACACATACAGGCTTCCGAACGGTCAGACAGGCTCACTTTGTCCGGGATGTGAAATGGATAACCGCATTTTGGAGCAGCTTTTTAAAGGAACGCTTTATGCGGCGGCGCAGCTCGGTGACGAAGTACCGTCCGCTTATACCGCCGCCGTGGAAAAAGACATCCCAGTTTTTACGGAGATACTGTCGCGGCTTCTGCCACCAGTTGTTCAGTCGAACGGAACGCTTCGTGAATGGAACGGTGAGTTTGAGGAAGTTGAGCCAGGGCACAGGCATATATCGCATCTTTACGGACTTTTCCCCGGTTGCACAATAACGAAAGACGGAACCACGGAATGGGCAGAAGCCGCGCGAAAGACGCTTGAACACAGGCTTTCCCACGGCGGCGGACACACTGGTTGGAGCCGCGCATGGATTATAAACTTCTACGCTTCTCTTGGGGATGGCGAAAAGTCGCTTGAGAACGTGCAGGCTTTGCTTTCAAAATCGACGCTCGGCAACTTGTTCGACAACCATCCTCCGTTCCAGATTGACGGAAACTTTGGCGGTCTTGCTGGCATTATTCGAATGATTGTTCAAAGCCGTATGCAGGACGGTACGGTAGTCGCCGAGTTTTTGCCAGCGCTCCCGAAAGCATGGAGCGAGGGTAGCTTGAAAGGCGTTTCGCTGTGCGGAAATTTGGAAGCGGACTTGGCGTGGAAAGACGGAAAAGTTACCGATTGGAGCGTTCGTGCGAAATGTGGTGCGGACGGAAAGCCGTGCAAAAAACATGCGGCTAGCATTACGTTGATAATGAATGGCAAAACACAGACGGTAAAAGTTCCTGTTGATTAAGTGACCTACGCCGGGGTGTAGCACCGCCGTAGGCGTTCACCGCAGCGAGTGATGGCTTGCCCGGTTTTCCGGGCAGGGACATAACGAGCGAGGAGAATGAACGTTAGTGAAGTGCGAAACACCGGAACAGAGCGAATCTAGCTTCGTCCTAATAATCCTATTCTGCTTCTGTGCCCCACACCTCTATCTGCGTGAGTGCCGAGATTTTCGACGATTCGCGTTTGTCATTCTTGATTTTCCCAAGCTTTAGCGCGGTTATCGTTTTTGGCGCAGTCGCGAAGTTCCATTCCTGCGGAGAATAGCTTTTTTCCATATTCAGAGTACGACTTTGCTCTGTTCCGTCTGGCGCGATGAACGTCACGGCTACTTGCTGCCAGTAGTTATCGTGCGGAAAATCAGCACGCGGTATAAGAACAAGCTTATCCATCTTCACCGCCCGCCCGAATTCAAGCGTCAGTTCGGCATTTGGGTCGCTGTTTATATCCCATGACTCATAAGGCCAATTGCAGTGCGAGCGGTTCTCCGTATTACCGTCAATCGCGTTGCGGGCTGCAAATACGGACATCCCGACTGTTTCGTTGTTCGCGAAAACGTGAGGAAAGCATACGTCCTTTGCTGAAGTCGTGTCGTGGCTGTTAAACGCAAGGTTTTTTCGGCTTTCTATTTCGCACTGCTCGGCAAGCCGGGCTTTTAAAAGATGTACATCGCCGCTGAATGTCTTTGGATTATAAGCCAGACGGGCTTCCCCAAACGGGATAGTCATCGTGTAATTCGCGCCTTTCATGTAAACGAACGAAGGCTCAAGAACATCATCGAGCTGTATCACAAGGAACGAGCCAGGTTTTGCGGTAAGCGTTATTGTATCGCCTTTTTTGTACTTGGCGGTATAAACAAGGTTCACGCGGTAATTGCCGTTGTCAGTAGCGAGTAGTTTCCCATTTTTGTCCTGTATCGATATTGCGATGTTACTCATTATTTAATCTGTTCCATCAGTTCATGAAGCGTTTTGTTGTCCGGGTAGATTTTTGCAGCTTCTGCAAGATACGGTGCCGCCTCTGCTTTTTGTTTTGTGTTAATCAGCGCATAAGCAAGTGAGATATTCACGTCGAACAGGTCAAACGGTTCAAATTCCGCATTTGGGTCGTCAAGGATTGCTTTCATGCACTTTATGCCCTCTTTGTAGTCGTAAAAAGGTGCCGGAGCATAGATATTCTGCGCATCACGAAGATACATTGCGCTCACACACCGTGGGTTGTGTTTGAGAACGTCCTTCGCAAGCCCGCTCACGCGGATGCCTTGTGACATCATGTACCAAAATGATTTTACAGTGCAGTTTTGTGCAATTGCGTTTGTGTATATCAGGATAGTTTCTGCATTTTCAATTTCATCACGCGCGTCATCGGCGTAATCATAAGCGGTGTCACCAAGCTTTTCGGCGCGTTTTTTGTCACCCGCATTCCCGCAAATACGGCTCATAAGGTAATAGCACCAGGCAAGATTCACGTTTTTTGTGACTCCGGCAGGTGTTTTCTCCGCTTCTTTCAAAGCGTCCTGAAAAAGCTGCTCGTACTGTTCTGGAGTTGTCGTCATGTCGTTGTAAAAAGCGTCGTGCAGTTTTTTGCGTGCGGGCGGTTCTGCCGCGAAAAGGCTGGCGGAAATCATAGAAATAAAAAGGAGCGCGAAAATTGCGCTTGAGAAAAATCGTGTTTTCATAAGGATATTTTAGCACGAGGAAAGGCAGAAAAAAAGAGCCGTTTCCCCTCCCGAAAACGGCTCATACGAAAACATACCAGTTGCCTGATATTTCAGTTTATCATTCATTCAAAAAAGATGAAAGAAAAAAATCAGCTTTTCGCTATTTTCTCACCCACAAAACTAAAGAAAGAATGTATAATCTTTTTCATGGAACATATTTGGGAAATGCCTGAAATTCAGGCTCTTCACAGACTGCCGGCGCGCAGTCCGCTTTTACCGTGGGCAGATTCTTCTTTGGCGGCGCAAGATGCCGCATCTGGTCCCGAAAATCGCGATCTTTCAAACAACAATTTTTACAAAAGTCTTGATGGAGAATGGAAATTCCGTTTTCTTGAAAGCCCTTCAATCATTGAATCGGAGCCGGAACTGAACGGCTGGACGCAAAAATCTTATAACGATGAAGGCTGGAACTTGATTAAAGTTCCCGGCACCTGGACGCGGCAGGGGTACGATAAGCCGCATTATACGAATGTGCAGATGCCTTTCGAGAATATCCCGCCGAAAGTACCCGAACAGAATCCTACAGGTCTTTACAGACTTACGTTCGAAGTTTCTTCTGAATGGCAGAGTAGGCGGATTGTGCTTCACATCGGGTCGGCTGAAAGCGTGTGCATGGTTTGGGTGAACGGCCGTTCGGTGGGATGCTTTAAGGACACAAGGCTGCCGTCCGAGTTTGATATTACGGATTATATCGATTTTTCTGGCGAGCTGGCGCAGAACACGATTGCGCTGATGGTTGTTCGCTATTCTGACGCGAGTTTTGTAGAGGATCAGGATCAGTGGTGGTTCGGCGGCATTCACCGGAGCGTTTACCTTTATTCAACGGAGAATATGTGGATAGAGGATGTAGAGGCTGTACCTGATTTGCGCGATGATTCGAGCGGTGCGGACGGCTCTGCTTGTGGTGCGGGTGTGTCAGGTGTTGCGCCTGGGCGGGCGGAAATCCCGCTTAAAATCCGCATGGGAATAAAAGAAGATGTTCCCGACAACAAAAAGTGCAGCGTTTCTTGGAAACTTTATCCAGTAGAGAATACGGCGGATATGTCATCTTCGACGTTGCTGCCGCCCGTTGCCGAAGGTAGTGAGGAACTAACCTGTAATATACGGACAAACCTCAACGAAATCCGCACGAAAATCACTGTGGAAAACCCGCGCATTTGGTCGCATGAGACACCGAACCGCTACGTGCTTTCATTGGGGCTTTTCGACGAGGACGGGCGGCAGATAGAGTCTTGTGCGCTTTGTACGGCGTTCCGTTCGGTGCGCACGGAAAACCGCCATCTGCTTATAAATGGAAAGGTAGTTTACATAAAAGGCGTGAACCGCCACGAGCATGACGAAAAAACAGGCAAGACCCTTAGCACAGAAGCTATGGTTAAAGATATCCAACTTTTGAAAGCCCACAACTTTAATGCCGTGCGCACATGCCACTACCCCGACGATGAACGCTGGTACGAGCTTTGCGACAAATACGGAATCTATCTTGTGGACGAGGCAAACGTTGAGAATCACTATTATTACGATGGACTTTGCCGAAGCGAAATGTACTCGTACGCTTATATGATACGCGTTCAGCGCATGGTACGCCGCGATAAAAACCATCCGAGCATAATTATGTGGTCGCTTGGCAACGAAAGCGGACATGGATGGAATCAGGAAATGATGTACGCCTGGTGCCATTCGTTCGACAAAACGCGCCCCGTTCACTACGAGGGCGGAACACGCAAAGAGTTTACGCAGTCCGCTTATTCTTTGGAGACGTTTGCACGCGGAAAGAACGTTACTGACATTGTTTGCCCGATGTACCCGGATATTCAGCTTGTAAAAGAGTGGGCAGAAACGACAGCAGGAACCGATGAAAAGCGGCCTTTCATTATGTGCGAATATTCGCACGCTATGGGTAACTCGAACGGAAGCCTTTCTGATTATTGGGATGTTATCCGGAGCCATGACGGGCTTCAGGGCGGATTCATCTGGGACTGGATTGACCAAGGCTTGGAGGCGTTTGACGAGAAGGGTGAAAAATACTGGAAGTACGGCGGAGATTTTGGTGACGAGCCAACTGACCGCGATTTCTGTCTGAATGGTATTCTGCTGCCTGACCAAAGCACAAAGCCCGTCATGAAAGAGTGCTTCAAGGTTTTCCAACCTGTGGAGATTACTTCTATTGATAAGGAAAAGGGCACAGTTTCTGTTGAAAACCGCTTTGATTTTACGAACCTTGACTGCTTGAGCCTTAAATGGCGGCTTGAAGAAGACGGTGCTTCTTTTGCGGAGGGGTCAGTTTTGCTACCTGCCGCAGCACCGGGCGAGTCTGTTGAGGTTGAAGTTCCGTTTTTGGACGCGCTCGCTGAACGGCTCAGGAATGGCGCGGCTTTTGGTGATGGCTCTGGCGAAGCTGGGTGTGGCGCGACACAGAGTGATGGCGCGGGTAATGCGGCTAGCATAGGAAGCGGCTGTGGCGAAATTGTTCTTCACGCCGACTTTGTTTATAACGAGCAGTTCGGGCTTTTGGAAGCAGGTACGTCAGCTGGTTGGAGCGAGGCGGTGCTGCGGCAGGCAGAGAAAGCCAAAACAACTGAAGTTACAGGGCTTTTGGCAGCGGCTGCTTGTGAGAAAAAACGCGAGGAGCTTGAAAATAGCGTATTCTGTTCTGCGCTTGTTCCATCGGTTTTCCGCTGCCCAACAGAAAACGATGACCAAAAGACAATGCCGAACACGAACCGCATTGGGCATGAATGGGTCGAGCTTCTTATGGACAAAACTTCGTGGGATGAACCGAGCGGCATAATAACAGCGGACGGAAAAGAAATTGGCTCTTGCAACATGAAGTGGAGCATGGTGAAAGACAATTCTGGCAAGGAAGTGCTTGAGCTTACGACGGAGTTTACGCTGAATGACGCGCTACCGGAGTATCCGAAAATTGGTTTGACAGCGAAAATAAGCTCGGCTTACGAAAGCGTGAAATGGTATGGAAAAGGTGCGCACGAGTCTTACAACGACCGTTGTGCTGGGGCTGCGCTTGGATGCTACACAAGCAAGCTTCACGACATGGAAACACCGTATATAGTGCCGCAGGAAAACGGTAACCGTTATGGCGTACGCTGGCTTGAAATTTCCGGGGCTAGTAGCGGTGCGGGCAATGGCGGCTTCCGCATAGAGTCCGATACGCCGTTCTGTTTCAGTGTGATGCATCATGAGGCGAGTGATTTGTGGCGGTGTTTCCACACGAACGAGCTTACGGACACATCGGCGAGCGGGTATTATATTCTTAACTTGGATATTGCGCAACGTGGCGTTGGAACAGCAACTTGCGGACCAGACACGCTTGAACAATACAGGATTCGTCCCGGATTATATAAGGCAGCATTCCGGTTTGTGTTCTAAGAAATGAGGTGTATATGATTTACAGATACAGAATGAAGTTTGATGGAGATTCGTTTAAGGTTTATCTGCTTTTGGCAGCGTGTGTGGTTGTGGGAATCGGGGCTTTTTTTGTGCTTTCAACGCTGTGGGCGATTGTTTTGTTTTTGGTGTGCGTTGTTATGGCGTTTCAGATTCTTAAAATGATGGCGAAAACGCTGAGAGCAAGGATTATAACGTATACTGACGGATTTACTGTGTACATGACGGATGGGACGAAGCAGCAATTTGAGTGGGATTTAATTTCGTATGCGGGTTTCGTTGTCGAGGGCATCCAGAAAGGGTATGTGTTCGTGTATGAGGAAAGCGTTGACAGGTTTATCCAGTTGCCGCCAACGTTCGAGAATCTGGCAGGTTTCCGGGAGGAAATAGAAGAGCATCATCCGGTTGAGGATTGCATTATGAAGCCGAGCGAGACGATAAAAGAACGAATCAAATCGATTTTTGTGCCAGAGTCCGGAGATGACAGCGAAGCCGATGCGGAAAAAACGGCTGAAGTTGAAGACCAGACAGAGTCTGGAACAACCGATGAATCGGAAGAGGCAGAGGACACGAAATAACCAGGGGGTATTTTTATGACAGAAAAAGAAGCGATTTTGGCGAGACATTCCGTTAGACAGTACAAAGATATTCCAATAGACGAAGACAAATGCCGGGAGCTGAACGAACTTATCGGTAAATGCAATTCAGAAAGCGGGCTTAATATCCAGCTTGTTCTGGATGATGAAGGTTGCTTCGACACGCTTTTTGCGCATTATGGAAAATTTACTAATGCAAAGAATTATGTTGCTCTCGTGGGCAAAAAGTCTGTAGAAAACCTTGATGAGCTTTGTGGTTATTATGGACAGAAAATCGTGCTTGCCGCCCAGATGATGGGGCTTAATACGTGCTGGGTTGCAGGTTCGTACAGCAAAGGAAAATGCAAGGCGACAGTTCTGCCGGACGAGAAAATCGTTTGTGTAATTTCTATCGGGTACGGAGAGACGCAGGGGCACGAGCGCAGATCAAAGCCGATGGAAAAGCTTTGTAACGTAGCACAACAGGATATGCCGGCTTGGTTCAAGGACGGAATGGAAGCGGCGATGAAAGCGCCGACAGCAATCAATCAGCAACGGTTCTTTGTTACGCTGGATGGCGAGAATGTCACAATCAAAGCGAAGTTCGCGGCGATGGCGAAAATCGACCTGGGCATCGTGAAATACAACTTCGAAGCCGCATCCGGAAAAAAGGTACTGTAAAGCTTGCGCACCCCCGCATAAAAATGTAATAATCGGGTGTTGTGAAAAAGCGATTATGTTCTTTTGCGGTGATTGTTGCGGTTTATGTGATTGCAGTTGTCGCCGGGATTTTTGCATACGATTATTTCAAGAGCGTGTTAAGCGCGAATGCCGGTAACGCAAGTGGATTTTCGGGGCTTCCGTTTTTGCTTCCTCTTTTTCTCGCCGATGTCGCAGCAACAATCGTTGTGTTTGTTTTTAGCCTGATATTTAAAAACGCCTCTGTTTACGACCCATACTGGAGCGTGCAGCCGCCTGTCATTCTTTGTGTTGCGCTCATCCGGTGCGGTACTTCTCTTTTGGGAGCACTCATTTTTGCAGCTGTTCTTTTTTGGGGAATCAGGCTTACGGCAAATTGGGCATATACTTTCAAAGGGCTTGAACACCAGGATTGGCGGTATTCCATGCTCCGCGAAAAGACAAAGAAAATCTATCCACTCATAAACTTTTTAGGAATCCATTTGTTTCCAACAATTGTCGTATATCTATGTATTCTGCCGGCTGTCACGGTTGTGTACGAGCAAGCTGCATTCCGCCCACTATGCGCCGTGTTTTTGCTGCTCAGTTTTGCCGCGACGGTGTGCCAAGGAATAGCCGATACGCAAATGCACATTTTTAGGCGAAAAGGTACAGGTGGCTTTATCCGCAACGGGCTTTGGAAGCATTCTCGCCACCCGAACTATGCGTGTGAAATCCTGATGTGGTGGGGCGTCGCGCTTACAAGTATTGCCGCCCTACCCGAAAGATGGATGCTTTGCGCCGGGGCTCTTGTAAATACGCTTATGTTCTTTTGTGTGAGTATCCCGATGGCAGATAAACGTCAGTCACGGAAGCCGGGTTTTGAGGAATATAAAAAAGCTACGCGGATGCTTTAGCGAATGATTTGCGGGCGATGTTTGAAATACTAGTTCGCGAGTTTTTAAAAAGAAAAACCCCGATGCGTCAATTGCATCGGGGCTGTTTATGCTGAGAAGCGATTATTCAATAAAATAAACCGTAAGAGTATATTTGTCGCTTTTGTTACCAGCTTCGTCTTCCACATACAAATAGAAATTGGTGTAGCCAGTAGAACTACCGGTCCAATAATCCCGCCACCAAGAGGCTTGGTCTGTATAAGTCTGATTTATATCAAAAGTCCAAGTAGAACCTGTGGGGAAAGAGGAACTTGTTGACAAATAAAGTGTTTTCGCATCCATGTCTGGATCAGAGAAGCAGCAAACAAGATTATAATAATAACCATGACGCATAGAGCCATTTAAGCTAGGAAAGTTCTCGACACTACCATAAGTCTCAGGGGCATCTGTGTAGGTGTAGAACACTTCATGAATTGTAGGCTTTGTTCCCCTGTTTAAGAATACACAAGAAGTAAGACAGAGAATGCAGAAAAGCGAAACGATGAGCAATATACTTGATTTAATCTTTTTCTTCATAAAACACTCCTTTTTTTGCATTATGAAAAGTTTATAGGCAAATGATAAACTGTAAATGCAAATATAGCAAGTTGTTTTTTTTGTGGATAGTTCATTTTGTTCCGTAAATAGCCGCTTATCTGATTTACTTATTTACTTTGATAGAATCCAGAACTGCGCCGATACTGTCGTTAATCACCAAATCTGCCCTGCTGTCTACCGGGGTGGATGATTTGTTAATAAGCACAAGATATTTGCCCTGGAAGTAGTTTATAAACGATGCCGCCGGATAAACAACAAGCGAAGTTCCGCCTATTATCAGGCAATCTGCAGCCGCAATTGCCCGCGTTGCACCGCTTACGGTCAGATTATCAAGACCTTCTTCATACAGAACTACATCAGGTTTTATGAGCCCGCCACAATTTCCGCAATTGCATTTGGGTACTGCCGATTCTGGCCATTTTTTCCTTGCGTTGGGTGAATCGTAATCTTCTGGTTTAAGTTTTGCCGCGCTTGCCGCTTTGTCTATATATTCACGCATATAGGTGGCATCATAAAAATGACTGCATCTTGTACAGTAATTCCGCAGTACGCTGCCGTGCAGTTCATATACAGTTTTGTTGCCCGCTGCCTGATGCAGTCCATCAATGTTTTGCGTGACAACTGCTTTAAGTTTTCCGGCAGCTTCAAGTTCCGCCAGTTTCTTATGGGCTTTGTTCGGTTCTATACCGTCTATCAAGATTTTCGCGCGGTAAAATCTGTAGAATTCTGCAGTGTTCCGCATAAAAAAGGTATGGCTTAATATAGTTTCTGGCGGATAATCCCACTTTTGGTTATAAAGTCCGTCTACGCTTCTAAAATCTGGAATCCCGCTCTCCGTGGAAACTCCGGCCCCACCAAAAAAAACGATGTTGTTACACTCATCAATAATGCGCTGAAGTTCTGCGCGTTTTTCTTCCGTTAAATTTCCCATAGATAAATGGTAAGTCATTTTTTTAATATCTGCAAGCTTTTGACAGATTCCGTAAGCAATGCCTGGACTCTGCCCGGTATTTCTTTTTGTTCTTCGCGGGAAAGCCCCTTTGTGATGATTGCAGGGTGGAATATCAGCGTCAAGTTTGTAGCCTGTGAATGACCTGTTTCTTCGTACATTTTGTAAGTGTTGCTTATCGTAACGGGTACTATCGGAACTTCTGCCCTGTATGCGAGCTTAAAACTTCCGGCGTGAAATTCGTGTACTTCTGATGATTTACTGCGATGCCCTTCCGGGAAAATCATCATCGAATATCCCCGCTTTATGTTCTCAACGCCGTCTGCCATCGCCTGTATTGACTGTTTTGGGTTACCGCGTTTAAGGAAGATGCACTGTAGTATCCGCATCCAGTCGGCAAAAATCGGGATTTTCGAAAACTCCGCTTTTGATATAAAACCCGCCTGTCTTCCTGCGTAGCCAAACATAAGTGGGATGTCGAGGAAGCTTTGATGATTCGCGATAAACACAACGGAAGTGTTGTACGGGATGTTTTCCTGACCAATTACGGTGACGGTTGTTTCTTTACCGCCAACAGATTTAATCAGGTTTCTGCCCCAGTTCTGCGCGATTGAAAAAGCAAGTTCATCGCGTTCTTTTATGAGCCCTTTTTTGGCAAGTTTATGAAGTTTTCGTCTTTGCCCTTCAAGCCCCAGCAGAATAAAAAACTGTCTGATTAATGCTGTGTAAATCGTCATGGTGATAGTATACCACTTATCGCGGAGTTTGCAAAATTATACGCAACGCGCAGTTTTTATGATATATTCATAATATGGAGGAAAGATGAAAAAATCTTTTGTTGTGTTTGCGATGTTGCTTGTAGCAACTTTTGTTTTTGCACAGAAAGCTGGTGATAAAATCGAGTTTGACACGAAAGATATGGGCGGGAACTCTGTTACGAGCGCGATTTTTGCTGACAGTAAACTTACGATGATAAATATTTGGGGTACATTTTGTGGACCATGCATTCGTGAAATGCCTGATTTAGGAAAACTGAACGAGGCGAACAAAAGCCGTGGCATGCAGATTATCGGGATTCCAATTGATATTGTGGACTGGAATGGTAGGGAGCAGCCCAGAACAAAAGCAAACGGCGAGGCGATAATCAAAAGGACTGGTGCGGACTATATGCATCTAGTGCCGACAAAAGAGATGCTGAATGGCTTCTTACGGAATGTGCAGGCTGTTCCCATGACGTTTTTTGTTGATTCAACTGGAAAAATTGTTGGAGATGTGTATATGGGATCAAGAAGCCAGAAGGATTGGCAGAAGATAATCGATTCGCTTTTGAAATGAGCGATTTCATCCCTGATTTTGCAGGAATTTTAACATGAAAGAGTTTTCGGGAAAAATCAGCAAGGGATTAGTTCATCATAGGCGAGCGATTGCAATTATTTTTCTCTTTTTGGGTATTGCGCTTATTTTTGCCGGGATTTTTCGTGGAGAGGCAAATACAGTATTTAATAAAGCTGTCCGTATCTGTCTGGAATGTATAGGAATAGGTTGATATGGAACCGAATGCCCCTCACGAATCAGACAAAACGCAACACAAAACGCAAACTTCCGTAAAACGTCACTCCAAGACAAGGCTGATAATACAGGCTTGTTTTGCGGCTCTTTCAAACGGATACATAAAAGGCTTCACAACTGGCAGGATTTTTGAGGGCGCGACAAAATACGTGTGTGTTCCTGGGATGAACTGCTATTCGTGTCCTGGTGCACTCGGTTCTTGCCCGATAGGCGCACTTCAAGCAACACTCAACAGCTGGGACTACAAAGTTTCAATGTATGTCGTAGGAATCCTTGTTGTTTTTGGCACTTTCCTAGGGCGATTCGTCTGCGGCTTTTTGTGTCCGTTCGGGCTTATTCAGGATCTGCTTTTCAAAATCCCATTCGTCAAAAAAATCCGCCGCTTGCCCGGTGAAAAAGCTCTTCGCTGGTTACGGTTCGTTTTTCTAGGCATTTTTGTAATAATTCTGCCTATGTTCGTCGAGGATTTTATGGGAATGAGCGAGCCGTGGTTTTGCAAATGGATATGTCCTGTCGGAACTTTGGAAGGTGGCATTCCGCTTGTGCTGCTGAATTCTGCAATGCGTAGTGCAGCAGGCTTCCTTTTCAAATGGAAGCTCGTCATTCTTATCGTGATTTTGCTTTCATCAATTGTGATTTATCGTCCATTTTGCCGTTATTTTTGTCCGCTTGGCGCAATTTATGGAATATTCAACAAAATCTCGTTTTACCGCCTGCGTGTAGACCCCACAAAATGCACTAAATGCGGTACGTGTCAAAAAGTGTGCAAGCTAGATATAGAAGTTTTCAAGAACCCGGACAGTATGGACTGCATCCGCTGTGGTGACTGCAAAACTGCCTGTCCGCACAAAGCGATTTATTAGGTTAATAATCAGTACCAGCAGAGTTTTCTATTGATTCATAATACTCCGCTAACAATTGCATATATTTTCCGTTGAATATCGAAACTCCATCTACAATTCCATCGATATAATTAACGGCGACTTCAATTCTTCCAGTTTTATCTGATTTAAAGAAAGTTACGTTGTATGTATCTTTATCATTATCTCCGAGCGGGAAATCCGCCAAAAATTCTTCTTTCGGCCGCCCGATATAAGCGCTGAGCGGATGTAAATCGGTTTTTGCGTATAGATTTAGATCGGAAATCATTTCACGATAGCTGTTTTCTACATACGTGACCGTAAAACATCTGTGCATGACTAAATAGCTTTTGGTAAATCCCATTCCTGCATGTGGGCCGGCTGCTTTAGTAGCGGATACAGTATAAGCCCATTTTTCCATATAAGTTTTATGTGTTCTTGATATTTTGCCAAAACCAATTTCATACAATGATTGAGGTTCTTGGGCAGACAGATGACAAACGAAAAAAGATACAAAAACTAAGCAGATAAATAAGTTTTTTTTCATACAAGGATAATACACTTTTTTTGTGCCGTTTACAACGCAATGAAAAGATGTATAATTGCAGCTATGGATTTGAACGAGATAAATGAACGGATTGATAAAGCTATGGCACGCCAGAAAAGCTTTCAGACGAACAGGACTCTTTCTGGACTTGTCGGAGTTTTCCTTGTGTATGAAATGTATAAGGCTGTTACCGAGGAGTCACCCGGGCTGTGGTTTTATATTGTCATGTCGCTGTTTTTTGTGGCGGCGGTTGTGCTTGTGGTTTTCGACACAAAGCGGATAAATCAGGCGAAAGCGGAGTTGGAAGAGCTCAGGGCCGCGAAAGAAGCGGTACAGGCTGATCTTGCCGAGCTGGAAGATGATTCGGACGAATCCGAAGCGGACGGCGATGATGATGACGCGGATGCCACCTCAGCAGAGAGTGACGCGCGAGAATAATGCGCGCCCCGGGTGGTGACTACAGTTTCTTTACTGACTCGCACGCGACAACGTGAACGCCTGTTCCCAGAATGTCGTGAATCAGGATGTCGCCAGCCTTCACCGGAGCCTTGCACGTCGCGCGGCGAATAACTTCCATGCACTGAAACAGCAGCTTGCGCGGAACTTCGCCCGCCGTCTTTACAGGAACAACCGGCTGCATTCCGTCAATGACTGAAATCGTCGTTGTCAGTGTCCTGGTCGGGTTCATATACTCTTTCTTCGCATATTCTGCGCCGCGCGGGCACGTGTTGTCCTTAACATTCGTGACCCGGCTTATACCATCCTCCGTTTCCAGAGTAATTTCCATATTGCATCCCATCGGACAAATAATGCATGTCATGGGTTTTGTCTCAGTCGTAATATCTGCCATTACTCAACGTCCTCCTCTGGAATTTCAACGGCTACAGTCACATTGTCGCGGATTTTAGCCAGCTCTTCTGGCGAAAGGCTTACAACCTGCATTTCGCCCGGGCGTACGATTTTTTTGCGAACCGCTTTAATTCTTTGGTCGTTGCTGTATATGACGATGGAAACGCCTCTGTAAACATCGGTGGAGCGGAACATTATAGAAACTGGCGTATCGCTCTGTGTCGATTCAATATACTGCGGAACTGTATAGCGCACGCGGTTTCCCGGGCGAAGTGTTATGTGCTTCGGCTGTGCGGTTCGTTTACCCTGAACATACTTCGCGGCGTTTTCGCCAGCTCTAAGACTTTCAGCGGTTACAAAATCAACAAGGTCGTGAACGTGAACAGTGTTTCCGCATGCGAAAATACCCTCGACAGACGTTTGCATATGCTCATTGACAACCGGACCTGACGTACTGGAGTCTATTTCAACACCGCAGCCCTTTGAAAGCTCATTCTCCGGGATAAGTCCCACGGAAAGCAGCAGTGTGTCGCACTCAACATATTCTTCTGTTCCCGGAATCGGCTTTCTGTTCTTATCAACTTGCGAAACAGTAACGCCCTCAACGCGCTCCTTTCCGTGTATCTGCGTAATTGTGTGGCTGAACTTAAGCGGAATGCCAAAGTTTTCGACACACTGCACGATGTTTCGCGTAAGTCCGGCGGAGAAAGGCATAAGTTCGCACACAAGCTTGACCTCAGCGCCTTCAAGCGTAAGGCGGCGTGCCATTATAAGCCCGATATCGCCTGAACCAAGGATAACAACCTTTTTTCCGGGGAGATAGCCGTCAATGTTAACGAAACGCTGTACCGAACCCGCCGTAAAAATACCTGCCGGTCGTGAACCCGGTATTACGAGCGCGCCGCGCGTCCTTTCCCGGCATCCCATAGCAAGAATAACGGCTTTAGCCTGAATGACCATCAAACCGTCTTTTGTGTTTATTGCGGTAACTTTTTTGTCGCTTGAAATTTCCAAGACCATCGTATCTGTCTTGTACTCAATGCCAAGCTCCTCAACTTGCGCGGCGAAACGACCCGCGTACTCAGGACCGGTAAGTTCCTCGCCAAAATGATGAAGCCCGAATCCGTTGTGGATGCACTGCAAAAGAATGCCGCCAATCCGCGTGTCGCGTTCCAGTATCAGGATGCGCTCCGTTCCGTTTTTCCGTGCCGCAACTGCAGCCGCAAGACCAGCAGGACCACCGCCGGCTATAACAATATCGTATGAAAGTTCAGTCTGTGCCATTTGTTCCCACCTTACCGCGTCTTTGAGTTCAGGATGTACGAGCATCCACCGTTTTTAGTAACGGAAGTCATCGGTATGCCCCGTTCCCTGCTGATAATTTCGGTTACGCGCGGCGAGCAGAAACCGCCCTGGCAGCGTCCCATACCGGCACGAGTCCGTCTCTTAACACCGTCCAAATCCTTCGCACCTACAGGCGACCTTACAGCCTGAACAATTTCCGCTTCGGTTATCATCTCGCAGCGGCAAATTATCCGTCCATAAAGTGGATTCTCTTCTATAAGCTGCTCTTTGCGCTCTTTCGTCGCGTTTTTGAATGACTCTATGCCCTTTCTTACGGCTATAAAATCCTTGTTCCGTTCAAGCTTTATGCCTGCTTTTTCAACAAGCTCCGCAACATAAACACCGATTGCCGGGGCTGCCGTAAGTCCTGGCGAACAGATTCCCGCAACGTTTATGAACCGTTTCGCGTTGGCATCTTCTTCAATTATAAAGTCGTTTATTGGGCTTCCGTCCTCGTTCATCGCAATCGCGCGGATTCCTGCAAACGAGTTGATGATATTTCTGCGCGGAATGTCGGTCAGCGTCTTGGAGCTCTTCTCAAAAACAAGATCCTGTCCGTCACGCGTCGTCGATGTATCGTCTTTCGTGTTGCTTGCACCAGCCGTCGGTCCCACAAGAATGTTTCCATCAACTGTCGGCGTTACAAGAACACCTTTTCCAAGCTCATCCGGTGGTTGGAAAAGCGTATGGTTCGCAAGCGACGCGCAGTTACTGTCCAAAAGGAAGTATTCGCCGCGCCTCGGTTTTATAGTGAAAGCCCTGGCTCCTGCCATCGCGCTTATCTTGTCTGCGAAAAGACCTGCCGCATTTATAACGCAACGCGCCTCAATATCGGAGTTTCCTGTGTGAATCGTCCAATTTCCATCGCCCTTAGACGCATCCGGTCGCGTAATTCCGTGCACTTCCGACTCCGTAAAAAGCTTCACGCCATTCTGTACGGCATTCTCGGCTATCGCCCATGTCGCCTGATACGGGCTTACAATTCCTGCCGATTCTGCAAGAAGCGCACCGCAAGCTTCCTCGTTCACGTTTGGTTCCATCGCCAAAAGCTCGTCGTGATTCAGAATCTTCATGCCCGGAACGCCGTTTTTTATTCCGCGGTCGTACAGTTTTTTTATGTGCGCCATGTCCGCTTCGGAAAAAGCGATAACAAGCGACCCGATTTTTTTATAATCAAAGTGGAGCTCTTCAGCCCACTGTGGGTACATAGCGTTGCCCTGAACGTTAAGCTTCGCCATCAGCGTGCCAGGCTCCGGATCATATCCTGCGTGGACAATTCCCGAATTCGCCTTTGATGTGCCGCACGAAACGTCGTCGGCCTTCTCGATGAGGCAAATATTCAGCTTATATTTGGAAAGTTCCCGTGCTATTGAGGCTCCGACAATTCCGGCCCCGATTATTGCAATGTCGTAAATCATATTCTGCCCTCTAAAAATCGTGGTATGAGCGTCATTATAGTTTACGGCAGAAAATGTGCGTTGGCAAGTTTTTTACTTAGAATAAGGGATGGGGGAAGTCTCCCCCTCGCTCCCAAGTCCTCTCTCGCCGTCCAAAGTCCGGCTCGTTGCGGTCTTGTCCGCTACCCCCTCACCTAGGGCTGCGCCCTAAAACCCCACTCAAACTTTTTTACGCATACGCATAAGTTTTGATTTGTTCCAGCTGAGCGGCAAGTTCTAACTTAGCGTTCCTTATATCTATATCATCCTGCAAAGACATGAAATATCCATCAGATAATCCAAAAAACTTGGCAAGCCGCAAAGAGGTATCTACAGTTATTTTTCTGCGATTATGAAGAATATCCTGGATGCGGGAAGTCGGAACATTTATCCCTTTGGCTAATTTATATGCAGAAAGTCCAAGTGGAATAAGAAATTCTTCGTTAAGTATTTCGCCGATTGTAGGTGTTTCAATGAAATCAGACATAGTTTGCTCCTAGTGATAATCCACAATTTCCACATCGTAATAGTGCCCGTCTTTTTCCACAAAACAGACACGCCATTGATCATTTATGCGGATTGAGTGTTGTCCTTTTCTGTCACCGAGAAGTTGTTCAAGATGATTGCTTGGAGGCACTCTTAAGTCTTCAAGACACTTTGCATTATCTAGCATCATCAGTTTGCGTAAGGCTACTTTCTGGATTGCAAGAGGAAGACGCCTTGAAAACTTCTGATTATAGATAAGCTCTGTTTCTTTATCCGCAAAACTCTTTATCACATCTACACTATATCCGTCTTGCGTGTATATGTCAAACAGTTATTCATCTTCTAATTCCAGTCATTAACGAACCAGTCTGTTCACGATAAAGTCGCATAAGCTACTTTCGTTTGGATAACATCCAGACTTTATAATGTTATGAATGATGAGTCGTTCAAGCATTTTTTTTGGTTCTGGTTCATGATGGTAGCATAACACGAGTGATTATCATTTTGTGATAGTGAAAAAAATATTTTAAAATTATCACGATATGATAGTAGCTGTGTTATAATTACTATAGATATATTTTATATATGAGGAGAATTAATATGACAGCAGAAACCTTGCAAAAGAAACAGGAAGAAATGCATGAAAAAATTAAACAAAATGCATTAGAAAATCCACAAAATAAATTGAGACCTATTTTGGATGGTGTAGCTGATATTAAGAGTTATTTATCAAGTAAGCCTAAAATTATGTGGATATTAAAAGAACCTTATGATAAGTTTACAAAAACTGGGAAACCTAAAAATGCCGGTTTGGAATCTTTTCCAGATTGGTTTAATGAAGAAAAGTTTTGGGAGACTGTAGACAGAGGCAATAAAAGTATTTACAGAACTATTTCAACTGTTAGTTATAGTATTCAGAATGGAACAATAAAAAAACGAAGAGATTTGGATGATGATGAAATTCATGATACTATCAAACAAATTGCTTTTATTAACATGAGTAAATTTCCAGGTGGCAAAAGTACTCGTCCTGTACTTTTAAAAGGTTTTTATGAAAAATGGGAAGATATTTTAGATAAACAAATTGAAATATACAAACCAGAGATAATAATTTTTGGAAAGACATTTCTTTATTTTAAAGAAAAACTCCGTATAAAAGAAAAACCAATTCACAAAACCGTTGGAAAATGGTGGGCCGATAGATATGAGAAAGACGGTACAATTTACATCGATGCATATCATCCTGGGAGAAAAGGTGATGATTACGTAGAAAGCATCATAAAAGCGGTAAATAAAAAATAAATTCTTCACTCTCATGATTTGATAGTGCACTGTGGTATTCTTATATCACAGTGCATTTTTTTATGTCTGTGCCACAAAGTCGAGGTGGAAACCTTGTAGATGGCAGACATGAACTGTACTGATTGAATACAAGAGAAAGGATCATCCTTACGTTTGTAGCAGTGAATATCGGAGACAATCCATTAAAATTAACTTATGCTGAACGGAATATCTGGGAAACAATTAACAAATTGTTAAATGTACTAACAAAGATTTTTCCGAATTTGCATGAGCAAGAAGGCTTTCAGATTCTGTTAAAAAAGTGGATTCAGCAAGGAAAAAGCGAAATTCCCTCAAACTCATTCTTTTTGGAAAGAAAGCTTCAACCATAGAAGAACTATTTGTTTCTTTGTCCTATAAAATCTGGAAAGAGTGCCGGAATCAAGAATTGGAAGATTTGCTTGTCACAAAAAACGCGGATGAGCACTTGAACTGGCAAAATCAGTTTAGAGTTTAGTTTTCGTGAATTGGAGAATATGAACGCACAAGTTTTGTTGCAAATAATATTTATCCGTCAAAATAAGGAGGAATTTTATGACTGATAAAAGATGGATTATTAAAAGCATGGATATTCACGGTTTTAAACCATTTGCGGATCCAAAGCACATTGAGTTTTCACGACGAATGAATATGGTAGTCGGAGCGCACAAAACGGGAAAAACGGCATTTCTACAAGCTATAAGGTGGGCTTCCTTGGACAGAAAAGCGGAAAAAAAATCGCAGAATCTGATTTTTAGAGGAAGTGAAACACTTCCTGCTTCAAACCTTGTGGAAGTTTCTTTGACACTCGCAGATGACTCCAATACAGAGATTGCTCTAAAGCGAATCACACGGAAAAATCCTGACAATACGGTTTCGGACGAACTTTTTATCAATGGAATTTCCGCAAGCGTGGATGAAGTTAAGAATCTCATACAAAACAAATCGTTCTGCTTGATAGACGGCTGTTCAAAAGAAGATTTTGATAGTTTAACAGGCGACAAACGGAAACAGTACATTATTTCCACAATGGAAGAGTCAATTATACAACAGGCAGAAAAATTTATAAGTATAACAAAAGACGAATGTGGTATATCAACAATACCGGTAGTTATTTCTCGTTGGAATGATGAAAGAAATGGAAATATCGCTTGAAATGACGATACAGAGTTTTATTAGAGCTCGTAACGTACTGCGATTACCCTTATAAGAGAGGATATTATGAATAACGCTTTTGAATGGAAAAGTTTTCACAGTGAGATATTGTTCTCAATGTTGAATCCATTACATCAACTATCTTCACCTGATTTACTGAAAGATTTTTTGCGATTCGCAGGTATTGAAGGTACTTTTGAAAATCTTGAATTATCTATTAACGAAAACCAGTCAATTCTTTTAATTCAAGATAAGAAACAGGGCATACTAATAGAAAATAATCTTGATGAATACTCCGACTGTGACAAAGAGCTTTTGCGTTTCATTGATGAGTGTATTTCAGAATATTTTATCAAAATTCTTCTGATTGTGAGCATACATTGGAAAGAAAAAGATGAAATCAGGCATCTACCAAGAGAAGTAAATTCAATGATTCACAATTTGACAGCAAACGAAGTCGCAAGTTTTTTTGACGATTGGTGTAATAAGCAGAAAGAAAAATCTCTTGCAAAAGTGATTTTGATAAATTATTCGAAAAAATTGCGAGAGGAACCTAATGGAGAGACAAAAAAGAGTGTAAATGAATAAACGGCAGAAAAAGAAAAACGCTCAAAAACTATGCATGTATTTTTGTATGAATGCTTACCTAGTCTCTTTTAACGATGTAGATTTTTCTGGATTTGACGTTCCACCGCTTATCAGCGGATACGTAAAGACTATTCCAATGTTCTCAGTATTATCAAAGAGAAATATAGAAAGACAGTTTCATAAAGGACTTGTAATATTTTATCGGCATAGTAGGAAATACGAAATAATCTGGGATTACACATTACCTTTGTTAAAATCGAAAAAACTGACAGAACAACTTTGTGGTTTGGTAGTGGAGATGTACAGATTAAGGTTGCATGTATTAAGAGAGCATATTGAAGAATTATTAACAGATGAAGATTGTGGCTATATTGATGATATGTGCCACGGCTTAAAACTTTCAGCCAATGATGCTGATAAACTTATACAGAATATTAAATTAATTCTGTTAAAACAAGAAACTGAGGCTTAAGTATGAACAGTTTTTACGTAGAGTAACTTCTTGGGGTGTTGCGGGGTAAAACTTGACGAAGCTCTACCCCGCTCGGTGGGGTATTCGCAACGAGCACTGTAGTGCGAAGTTTCCAGCGGCGTAAGACACAGCAGGTCGCACTCTTGAGGGCGACCGAGGAGGCTGGAGCTAGGGGCGGTTATCCGCCCCTGTAAATCCGTATCACTATTCTGCTTTAGCAAGGAATACGGTTGGTTTTGTTTCGTTTATGACTTCGGTTGTAAAAAGCTCGTCGATGGCGGCTTTGTAGTTTAGAATCCCGGAGATGTAGTTCAGCGTCTGCTTTGGGGTTCCGTCTTTTTTGACCTTGCCTGTTCCAGCGTTGTACATCGCAAGTCCGGCGACTTCGTTGCCCGCGGTCTGGATGCAAAAGTTAAGGTGTGCAAGACCGTAGCGTGCGCTTACGTACGGGTCAAAGAAATCAGTGTCCGCAATTTTTGGGAACGACTTGTTGTTGAGCTGGAAAAGCCCGCGGTCAATCGAGCTGTTCGTGTTCCGGTTGACGGCGCTCGTTCTGTAGCGGCTTTCACCCCACGCAAGCGCGAATGCCAACGAAAGCGAAATATCGTTTTTTGCCGCGTAAGTAAGGATTGCGTCCGTTACTGTAGCGTTACCCGTGAGCTGAGTGTAAAACTGGATAACCGCCGTGCGCGTGCAAATATCGCGATAGTAGGCAAGCCCTTCGTCCTTTACGGTTTTCTTCAGAGCCATCATTTCATCGACTTTTGCGGAAATACTCTCTGCCTGCTGTGAAACGGAAACAGACATAGCGTAGTGTGTCGGATGATATATTTCTGAAATAATTGTTGCGGATTCGGTTTTTGTTTCTTCGATAGAATCCATAAGTTCTGCAACGGCAGGCTGGGCTTTTGGCGTGTTTGCTGAATCTGAATGACTGTTGATAAGCGTAAACGAATAAAAAACAGAGATAAAACAGAGAATACACATTCCTGCCAATAGTTGCAGAAAAATCACCTTTTTTATGTGTTCTTCTGACATAATGCGCATATTATGTCAATCTGGACGGAATTGCGCAATAGAATTATGCGAAAAATCATGAAATAATGCGAAAACTTCGCGCTTTTTTTGAACAATGCGCAGTTTTGGAGATTTTTCGCAGGGGATGGTTGGCGGACGGGTTGGTGGTGGTGAGTGGCAACGATTGTCATTTCTGAAGAATTACTATTTGGTTCCCTTTTTGATATGTTTCTTGGAAAATCACTTTTTTGCCTTTAATCAGAGCCTCAATTTTAATCTTGTCATACGGGCAAAAAATCATTCCCGCGTAGGGAGTCCCATCTTTATAAAGCATACTGCCGTCAGAATGCAATTCATGTGGATAGCTATAATCAGCGTCTTCGGCAGTATCAAATGACAGTAAAAGCAATCCGCCAGATTTGGTGATTCTAAGAAGCTCTTTTAGAGCGCATTGTGCGTCTCGTTGTGTCAAATGATCGAGCACTGCATATGCTGTAACTGCATCAAATGATTCATCTGTATAATCGGTATTAAGTATGTCGGATGTTTTAATTTTATCACCCTTAAAGCCATATTTCCGTAATCCTCTGATTGTCAGTTCAACTGCTTTGGGAGAAACATCAAAAGCCGATACGTCAAAACCGTTTGATGCGAGCGCAATTGTGTGAGCGCCAAAACCGCAGGCAGCATCGCATACCGTTTTAACACCGTAACTCTTAAAAAGTTTTATCTCAGGGCTGGTTGAATGATGCCAGCTTTCAAGCCAGTTTGAAAGAGACTCTTCATCTTCTGATTTCCAGCTTCTATCCCAAAAATCAGAATAGTCAAACGAGGGGGGCTGTGAAGTCGTAGATGGTTCCTGTTTCGTTTTATCAGTCATTTCTTCTGGTTCCTATTCTTTGTAATGCTTCAAATTCCAACTTAAATACAACGGTAAGCTGAATGTTGTTTTGTCCGTTGCGAAAGTCCTATGACTTTTTGTAAAGAGGGATAATATGGGGATTCCGGCGCAGAATCGCCCCGTCGCTACGTCCATGAAAAACGTGCGTTGTAATGCAGATGGCGCGAAGCCCCACCTGAAGCCCCGTCATGAACCCCGCGAGGCATGACCCGGCGAGCAGTGAAGCTGACCGCCGGATACTCGTGCATATTATTTATTTTGTGATTGTTCTTACTGTGATTACGCCATCGATGTTGCGGATTTTCTCGATGATGGAGTCATCAATTGCATTCTCTACATCGATGAGGTTGTAAGCGACGTTCGCGCGGTTCTGGTTGACCATTGCGGCGATGTTCATCTTTGCGTCTGCAAGGATTGTCGTTATCTGACCAACCATGTTCGGAACGTTGCGGTTTGCGATGCAAAGGCGTGTACCATCTGCAGGAATCGGCTCTTCCATGCGGCACTTCGGGAAGTTGACGGAGTTCGTGATGTTTCCGTTCTCCAGGAAGTCGCGGAGCTGTGCAACTGCCATAAACGCGCAGTTGTCCTCTGCCTCTGGTGTTGAAGCACCAAGGTGTGGAAGACAGATTACTTTATCGTTCTTAAGAAGATCTTCGTCAGCGAAGTCAGTTACGAAAGACGCGATTTTTCCGCTTTCAATAGCGGCAAGAACATCTGCGTTTACAACGAGTCCGCCGCGCGCAAAGTTAAGAAGTCTTACGCCTTTTTTCATCATGGCGATGCGGTCTGCGTTGATGTAACCTTTTGTGTCGTTTGTCTGCGGAATGTGGATAGTAACGTAGTCTGATTTTGAAAGCAGGCTTTCAAGGCTTTCTGCCTTGTGTACCGCGCGGCTCAAAGACCATGCGGCATCAACAGAGATGTATGGGTCGTAACCGATAACATCCATGCCAAGCCCAATCGCTGTGTTTGCGACCATCGCACCAATTGCACCCAAGCCGATAACGCCGAGTGTTTTTCCTTTGATTTCCGGTCCTACGAACTGGCTCTTGCCTTTTTCTGCCATATCTGGGATAGCGTCGCCGTTTCCAGCGAGGCCTTTTGCCCATGCAGCTGCCTTATGAACAGGGCGGCTTGAGAAAAGCAGTGCTGCGATTACAAGCTCTTTAACAGCGTTTGCATTTGCGCCTGGTGTGTTGAAAACGATAACACCGCGCTCTGTAAGTTCTGGAATCGGGATGTTGTTAGTACCGGCACCTGCGCGGGCAACTGCTTTTACAGTCGCAGGGATGTCCATTGTGTGCATGTCTGCCGAGCGGACAAGAATTGCGTCCGGATTCAGGATTTCAGAAGCGATTTCGTAGTCATCGCGTGGAAAAGTTGCAAGTCCGTCTGGTGAAATCTTATTAAGTGTCTGTATCTTGTACATGAAAATCTCCTTAGTTCGCGGCGAGCGTTTCATGCACCCGCCGCAGTTTTGCGACTAGTTTGCTTTTGCGAATTCGTCCATGAACGCTATCAAAGCCTTAACACCGTCAAGGCTCATCGCGTTGTAAATAGATGCGCGCATACCGCCAACAAGTCTGTGTCCTGCAAGGTTCACAAGCCCTTTAGCAGCAGCTTCTGCTACGAACTTCTTGTTGATAGCCGTTGCCTCATCGCCTGTGTATTTCGTAAGGAACGGAATGTTCATCAGTGAGCGGCTTCCCTTTGCTGCAGTTGCATGGTAGAAAGCTGAATTATCAAGGTAGTTGTAGAACAAATCGGCTTTCTCGTTGTTTCTCTTTGCCATTCCCTCGGCTCCACCGTTCTTCTTAATCCACTTCAGAACCTTGCCCATCATGTAGATTGTGTAGCATGGCGGTGTGTTGAACATAGAACCGTTGTCAGCATGTGTCTTGTACTGAAGCATTGTAGGGGTGTTCTCTACAGGTGGTGTCTCTGGAATCAGATCCTCGCGGATGATAACGAGCGTAACGCCAGCCGGAGCAAGGTTCTTCTGCGCACCTGCGAAAACTACGCCAAACTTGCTGATATCGAGTGGCTCAGAAAGGATGCAGCTTGAAGCGTCTGTTACAAGCGGAATCTCTGTTCCGTCAGGGCGTTTTGCCTCTGGGATATATGCCCACTTTGTACCCATGATTGTGTTGTTCATCGTGTAGTAGAAGTAGTCATAGTCACCAACAACCGGCTTTACATCCGGGATATATGAGAAGTTCTTGTCCTCGGAAGTTGCAAGAACATCAACATCAAGGTATTTCTTTGCTTCAGCGATAGCCTTTTTTGACCAAACGCCAGTATTTACGTAAGCAGCCTTTCCGCCTTTCTTAAGATTCATAGGAATCATTGCGAACTGAAGGCTTGCACCGCCCTGCAAGAAAAGAACTTTGTAGTTTGCAGGAACGTTAAGAAGCTCACGAACAAGAGCCTCTGTCTCAGCGATAATCGGCTCATAAGCCTTTGAGCGGTGGCTCATCTCCATAACGGACTGACCTGTTCCGTTGCAATCCAGCATTTCTGCGGCAGCTTCTTTAAGAACTTCTTCCGGTAATGCGGAAGGACCTGCGGAAAAATTGTAAACACGACTCATCTTGTGCTCCTCAAATGATATTTGGCGTCAGTCCGCCATTTAACTTTCTCTCGCGCTTAAATTCTGCAATGCGTCTATTACAGAAAGATTTTCGACGGCTGTTGTCTCCGGTACGCGGAGTATAGCCGGCGTGTAATTCACTATTCCCCGGATTCCACAGGCGGCAAGCCGTAATGCCATTTCCTGTGCGGAGTTTTCCGGTACGGCAAGTATTGCGTATTGTATGCCGAGCGACTTTATTACTGACTCCATCCTTGTTGTTGTATACAGAGGGAAAGGAGTTTTGAGCGTTTCTGTACGGTTTACGCTCGTGTCGAATCCTGCATCAATTTTGAAAGTGCTGTTTGAAAAACCGCCGTAAGCAGCAAGTGCCGCTCCCAGTTTTCCCAGTCCTACAATACAGCAGTGCTTTTCTTCTGTACCAAGATTAAGCTTTCTGCGTATCTCGTCTTTCAAAAGTGCTGTTTCGTATCCGGCAGGACTGGAGCAATGTATTCCCAGCGAAGATACATCACGGCGAACGGTAAAACTCGTCCAGCCCGTGTGTTGCTGGATTTCGGCGGATGAAACTGTTTTCTTTCCGGCTTTTTCAAGCTGATCAAGCAGTCTTACAAGACGAATCAGACGTTCTCTTGTAGGCTTCGATATCTGAAGTTCCATTCCCATTTCTGCCCTGTCCTGCGGTACATTGTTGTGAAATATTTCACAACTTACATAATCATCGTACCATGTAGCAAAAATAGTGTCAATTGAAGTTGTTCATTTTGTTGTGAAAAATTTCACAACCAGAAGGGCGAACCGCCACGGGGACGCGTACGCGCCGTGTGGCGGCCGGGTTTTGCGGGGCTACGGCTTTCGCCTCCGACCACGCTAACGCGTGTTTGCGCTTCGCGCACCCCTACAACCCCTTTCGCGGTCTTTTCCGCCGCTGGAAACTTAGCGCAAGCGCGCTCGTTGCGAATACCTACCCTCTGGTTGTTAAATTACTTCACCCCGATTGTGCAGAGCTTGCCGCGCATGATGTAGCCGATTTTCTCGTAGCATGCGTTTGACGCGACATAATCCGCATCGGTGTACAGCATGGGCAGATACCCCGCTTTTTCCGCAATTTTTGTAACCGCGTAGACAAGGTTCTGCGCATAATGGCGGCGGCGATATTCCGGGTATGTATATACAAGACCAAGCGAAGCGAGCTCTCCGGTTGGACCGAAAGTACAGCTCGCGACGTTTTTACCTTCGCCATTTTTCCAAAAGAACATAGTTCCTTTTTTTATTACTTCTTCGCTTTTTTTGCGATATTCCTCAATAGAAAGTTTCGCCATTCCTGTTTGCGTTTGGAACTGCTGCCTTATTTTGACAAGCTCGTCTACGTCTTCTTTTTGGCACTGGTAGAGCTCGCCATCCGCGATGTCGGACGGTGCCGGCGGAATCGGGTTCGGGCAATCGTATGCCAGCATGTTTACTGTAATTGAAAGCTTTTTTGCCGTTGAATCTGCCGCCTTTTCAGCAGATTTTCGGATGAAATACTCCGCAAGGTCATATTTCATATTAAGAGTATGCGCACCGTCCAAAAATCCGTTATCTTCCGCAAGCTTGAACGCCGCCGCCATGACATCTTCCGGGGCATTGTCATCTGTCCAAATCCATACAGGATGCGGTTCACTGCTATGGCACAGAATAATCTTTTCGTGGTCAGAAAGAATCAGAGCGCATTCCGTCTCAAGAATGCGCCTCAAAACAAAAAAGGTGTATCTGTCTTTTTCCAGCAACTTTAAATCGCGTTCGTCAACAAAATTATCCATAATGGAAGTGTAACAGTTTACAGTCAAAATGCAAGATTCTTTATCTAAATGTCGATTTTTTTTGAGATTTAGATAAAGAATCGGTGAGTGTTGTTGGCGCAACGTTGTGTCGCGTGGGATCCGAAAAGATACACCTCTGAGCGGTCTGCATTTTTGAGAATTCTAGTAGCTGTTGCAAGTTTTGTGGCGTTCATGATTACAATATACCACAATTTTATTTAAAAAATACATTTATTTTGGTTGATGATTTTCTTCGTTCTTAAAGCGTTTCATTGCGTTGCTTGCTTTTATGTCATATAATTTTGTTATAACAGGCGACCGCTTAGCCTACAAACTATAAAGCAAGGAAATACATAATATGACATTGTATGAAGAGTTACAGAAAGTTTCTTCCGAAGAAGATGTAAAAGATCTTTATATCAAAGCCTTAAAGCTGAAAGGCTATCAGAAAAACCTAATTGACATACAAACAAAAGAAATTTGGTTTGAGGCGAAGGTCGGCAGCAAAATTTCAACTTATGCAATGTTTACGCAATTATTGTTTTATGTGAATAAAGCTATCAAGGATGGGGAATATATACCGCCTTTCCTATGTGTCATTGATAGTGTTAAAGCTGCATTGATGAAAACAGAGGTCGCTTTGCCGCTATTGAACGATAAAAATATTAAAATCAAATGGGGAAAGTCTGCAAGTGAAGTAACGCAAGATGCATTGGATAAAGTAAGTCAGTTTATTGGAACACATTTTGTTTCTTACAATATCCAGAATAACGAAAAAGAGTTTATAGAAGCTGTTCACAATGCTATTGAGCATGGAGATATAATCAGAACTCAAATTACCCCAGACAATTTGAAACAAGTATTTGATAAATGGGTAGATGCAATTGGCAAGGAAATTAAAGGAGTTGCCAAGGAAGATTATGCCCTTTTGTTTTATGCGGACATTATGAACGATGGTACTGTAAGTACACATGAAAATCTTCCTGCAGAATTGTTACACAGAGGTACAAAACCGTTATTCAGCCTTAATGGGAAATTATATGAAATAGGAAGTGTTGAAGGCTATAGAAAATTTTGGGCAATTTATGACAGACCGCCGAAAGAAGAATACAGGAACTATCTTCTTGAAAGACGTGACAGTTTGATTCCGTATGATGAACGAAGTTTCAAAGGTGCATATTATACACCACTTCGTGTTGTTGATAAGGCATATGAATTATTGAATAAAACTCTCGGTAACGGCTGGCAAAAAGATTATATTGTCTGGGATATGTGTTGTGGTGTAGGAAATCTTGAAACAAAACATTCAAATCCTCGCAACATTTACATGAGTACATTAGATCAGGCTGATATAGATGTTATGAAAGCCGCCAAAACTTGTGTTGCTGCACAAAGATTTCAATATGATTATTTAAATGATGATATCACAGATAATGGTGAGATAGATTATTCATTGACAAATAAAATTCCTCAGGGGCTACAGAAAATAATTGAGGATGCAAAAAATGGTAAAAAGAAGATATTGGTTTTAATCAATCCTCCGTATGCGGAAGCGACGAATGCTGACAATACGGCTAAAGATTCAAAGAAAGAAAATAAAGCAGGTGTCGCAAAAACAAAATGGGCAGCAGTTGGGATGAATGAATACGGAAGGGCAAGTAATGAACTATTTTTGCAATTTGTAACCAGAGTTGCAAAAGAATTACCCAATGCAACGATTGCGATGTTCAGCAAATTAAAGCATATTAATGCACAGACGACAGAAAAATTCCGTCAAGTTTGGAAAGCTAAGTATTTAGGCGGATTTATCGTTCATTCCAAAGCCTTTGATGGTTTGAAAGGCGAATTTCCTATAGGTTTCCTTATTTGGAAAACGAACCAAAACGAATTATTCAAATTCCCTGCAGAAATCAGCTGCGAAATTCATGATAAAAATGCGAATCCTATTGGAGAGAAGAAATTCTATTCGTACTCGGAAAACGAATATCTTTCAAACTGGATAGAACGTCCTAAAACAAATGAACAAGAATGTGTACCGCTGACTAATGCTGTAACTCCACCTGAAGGTAGCAGAAAGGACCAGCGAGGGACAAAATGGAGCGATGGTGCTATCGCATATATGTGTACAAGTCCAGATTTTCAGCATTTGAAATATATATTTTTACTTTCGTCAGGAGCTTCAATGGGACACGGTATATTTGTAAATGAAGAAAATTTGTGGCAATGTGCGATTTTGTTTACGGTTGAAAAAATGCAAGTTCCGACTTGGCTAAATGATCGCGACCAATTTTTACAACCAAACGAATTGTTTAAATCTGACGGGGTAACGGTACAGGAATTCAAAGATGATTGTTTGATCTGGATGCTTTTTAATGGTGCAAATCTTTCAGCGAGTGCTGATGATTTGGAATGGAACGGTAAAAAGTGGAGTATTGTTAATCATTTTATCCCTTTTACAGAAGCAGAAGTAAATGCACCGGACAGATTTGAGAGCGACTTTATGATACAGTATATGGCAGATAAACAATTTTCAAAAGAGGCTACAGATGTTTTGGAGCAAGGTAAAATTATCTGGAAGAAATTCTTTGAGACTGATTTCAATCATGCTATAAGAGATGAATTCAAGTTAAATCGGGCTGATGTCGGTTGGTATCAAATTCGCCAGGCAATAAAGAAATATAACGAAGATGGAGAACATATCCCTATCAAATTTGATGAGTTTGAAAGGGCATATTCTGTTTTATCCGATAAACTGAGACCTCAAGTATATGAATATGGATTCTTAAAATAAAATACTTGAGTTTCTATTTTTCACTATAGGTTCCTGGAAGTTTATTTGCAAAATGTCAGAGATTAAAGTTTACTTTTATATCGAAATAAGATATATTATCAATATAAAAGTAAACCACAAAGACAAAACAGAGAGAAAAGAATGAACGAGAAAATTTTTGAAGCCGCCAGAAAGAATGGAAACCTCATATCAACTTCCCAGGTACTAGCACTGGGCTTTTCTAAAGCAATGCTATCAAAATATGTAGCGGCAAAATCTCTTGTCAGGGTTTGTCATGGAATTTATGCGCTTCCAGATACAATTATCGATTCCTTATATGTCTTGCACCAAAGAAGCGATTCGCTTGTGTTTTCTCATGAAAGTGCATTGTTTCTGAACGGACTATCAGACAGAACACCTTTTCTGGCGACGGTTACAATACCTTCTGATATGACACTTTCCCCTGCAATAAAAAAAGAATGTGCTTGCTTCTATATTCAGCCAGATTTATACGAAGTGGGGTTTGAAGAACGCAGGACAACATTCGGCAATCCTGTTCGTTGCTACAACATGGAGCGCACTATCTGCGACATCTTAAGAAGCCGTAATCGTCTTGATGAGGAAACCGTTATTTCTGCCATAAAGAATTATTCAAAATCCCCAAAAAAAGATTTGTACCGGCTATATGAGTATGCGCGAAAGTTTGCGGTTCTTCCGCAGATCAAACAATATCTGGAGGTGCTTCTTTGATAACACCAACACCTAAAACTATGAGTTTGCGTTCAAAAATAAACAATTATGCAAAGAAACACGGTATTCTGGCACAGGTCGTCTTGCAGAATTATATGTTTGAATGCCTTTTGGACAGAATTTCTCGTTCGAAGTATACAGAAAATTTCATTATAAAAGGCGGAATATTGGTAAGTTCCATTGTGGGATTAGACATCCGCTCAACAATGGATATGGACACAACTCTTGTCAGGTTCCCGCTGAAAGAAGAGCAGATACAACAAGCTTTTAAGGAAATTGCTTCAATATCTGCTGATGACGGAATAGTTTTTGATTTTGTTTCTCTTTCACCAATTAGAAAAGATGATGTGTACGGCGGTTACTGTCTTAGAATAAATGCGAAATATGAGACGATAGAAACACCGCTATCTATCGATATTTCAACAGGAGACACGATAACTCCTGAACCAGTAAAATATGGTTATAAACGGCTTTTTCAAAATGATATTGAAATTCCAATCCGTTCTTATCCCATTGAAACTGTCCTTGCTGAGAAACTGGAGACAATCATAACTCGTGGTATTTTGAATACACGCCCGCGTGATTTTTACGATGTATTTGTTCTAACCAAAACACAGAATTACAACAAGGAAACTTTAAAAAAGGCTTTATTTGCAACTGCCTCTCATCGTGGTACAAAAGAGGAAATTGAGCGAGAAGCGGGGAAAAGACTTTCTATGATAGAAGATAGTGAAGATTTAAGAATTCAATGGCAGAAATATCAGAAAAAGTTCCCGTATGCTAAAGATATTTCGTATGATCAGGTCGTAAAAGTTGTTAAAGAAATAATAAATGAAATTCAATATGAGGTGATATAAAACGTGATGAGTTCTGTGTGACAGGACATTGCCTTGTCGCACAAAACTCGTCAGTGTTCACGCGCATCCGTGCGCCCAGAAACTCAAATTATTTAATCTCGTATATCCAGCCTTTTGGTGCTTCGAGGCGGCCCATCTGAATACCGGTGAGCGTGTCGTAAAGCTTTGCCATAACTGGTCCCATCTCGTCTTTGCCGTCGTTGTATACGATTTCTTTGCCGTGGTCGTTAATCTTTCCAATCGGTGAGATAACAGCCGCTGTACCGCAAAGACCGCACTCAACGAAGTCAGCGAGTTCGTTCTTGTTGATCTTTCTTTCCTCAACTTCCATACCGCAGTAGTCTTTTGCAACTGTAAGGAGAGAGCGGCGTGTGATTGAAGGAAGGATAGAGTCTGATTTTGGCGTTACGAGCTTTCCGTCTTTTGTTACGAAAAGGATGTTCGCTCCACCAGTTTCCTCAATGTAAGTATGTGTAGCCGGGTCTGTGTACATGTTCTCGGCAAAACCGCATTTGTGAGCATCAACGATATTGTAAAGGCTCATTGCGTAGTTGAGTCCAGCCTTGATATCACCTGTTCCGTGAGGAGCAGCGCGGTCAAGGTCAGAAAGACGTACTGTAATCGGTTTTACGCCGCCTTTGAAATATGGTCCAACCGGTGTTACAAGAATGCGGAACTGATATTCGTCAGCTGGTTTTACTCCGATAACCGGGCTTGAACCGAACATGTACGGGCGGATATAAAGCGTTGCGCCTGTTCCATAAGGTGGAACGTAATCTATGTTTGCCTTAACTACGTCAAGAACAGCCTGAATGAATCTTTCTTTTGGGAAAACAGGCATTTCAAGGCGGCGGCAGGAGTTTTCCATGCGTTCACCGTTAAGGTCCGGGCGGAATGTTACGATTTTTCCGTCCTGTGTTGTATATGCTTTAAGTCCTTCAAAACATGTCTGCGCATACTGAAGAACACCTGCACATTCTGAAATCACAACTTTGTCGTCATCTGTAAGTGCTCCGTTGTCCCATGCACCATTTTTGAAGTTTGCTACGAATCTTTTTGCAGTCTTTATATAGCCGAAAGAAAGATTTGACCAGTCGAGATTAACATTGCTCATTATTTGCCTCCTATTGATAAACCGCGATGTTCTGCTGTCATGCAGTGTTTTTCGCGCGAGTGACTTTACTAATACTTAATAATCTTAAACCATATTAAAAATTCTTGCAAGTAGAAGTGAAAACTAAACGTTATCTTAAATTTTTCCAAAAAAAATTTACACTTTTGTGTTATTCGCAATGTATTATGCTATCATATTTAGTACAGACCTGTTGCGTTGGAAAATTTTGTTGCAACAGGAAGAGAGTTTTTTTATGTTTTATGGAGGTTAAAAAATGAAAAAACACTTGGTAGTGATTTCTGTATTGATGGCAGCTTTGCTTCTGTTCACATCTTGTCTCGAAACGGACGGTGAACTTTCTGCAAAGAAATATCTTACAATGCCAGAGACAATTGCTAACATTCCAGCAGGCTCAACGCTTTATGTAAAGGTTCGCCCGAATTTTGAGCTCCTTTGGGAAAACAAGACGGATGCTGAGGTTGCTACGCCGTATACAAATGATTACATCGAAGTTACGGACGAAGAGTATTTCTCTATTAACGGTGGAGCAAAAGTCGGACTTATTTCTGATTCTCCTTTCCGCAAAGGTGGCGTTACAGCAGATTTCCTTCAGGAGCAGGCAGAGGCTGTTCTTGAATACTATCTGACAACACAGAAGGGTGTATATTTCTTCCCGAATCCAGACGACAATAAGTCTCTTTATTCAACAGCTCCTGCTGATTTTGACTTTGACGTATGGCCATATGCTCCTAAGCTTGTCCCTGGCGGAGAAACTCTTGCTCCTACATTCGTGCTCGCTGATGATCCTGCTGCTGCAGATTATACGCTCGATGTTTACTATTCATTTAATACAAAGCTTTATCAGGTTGTTGAGTTCGATCAGGGCGATGGTTACCTCAAAGATTACTGGGATAACGATAACAAGAAAAACCTGAAGCAGGCTGGTGACATTTATATGTGGTATTCAACACTCGTAAACTACAAGCTTATCGACAACGCTACAGGCGAAACTGTATGTGATATGATGACACCACAGGGCGATGAACGCATCAAGCACGATTCAAAGGCAAGCCTTTTTGGAAGTGAGTTCCTTACTAATACAGCTGATGCAGCCGCATACCTCAACGCGTACGATTTTGAGGATAAGGCAGTTGATATGGTTATCGATTCCATACAGGGTGTTATTCCTTGCCTCAGAGTACTTTGGACATGTAACTCAGACGATTTGACAATCGTATATCCAGAGACAGCTGCTGAGTAAGCTTTCTGTTTCCGGTATGAGCGGAAGCCGCATTTCTTTCGGGAAGTGCGGCTTTTTTTTCATTTTTTACAAAACAACTATTTATAAATGGAAATTTATTGTTTTTTGCGCTACTTTTTAACGTAGCACTGGTGACACTTTTTAATCCCCTTAGTGTTTGAATTTATGAAAACAGGAAAACATTGCGCAATGAAAAAAAATAATAATGCGGCCTCAGTCACGATGAACGATTTCGCCGCACTATATGAAAAATATGGACCGATGGTTCTTAGACGCTGTCGGTTCTTGCTTAAAGATGAAGAAAAAGCTCTTGACGCCATGCAGGACGTGTTCGTTCGTATTTTGGAAAAGCGAACGTCGCTGTCCTCTGTATGTTCCAGTCTTTTTTATACAGTCGCCACCCGTGTGTGTCTGAACAAAATAAGAGCAGACAAAATACGGACTGGCCCTTCTATAGAAAACCTTGTCGTTGAGATTGCCGATAACAATACGGCAAATCACGAGGAGGTGGCAGATACATCGGCTCTTCTTGATGTCATTTTTGCGGAAACAAAGAATGACACAAAAGAGATGGCAGTCCTTCACTATGTTGATGGATACACACTTGAAGAAACTGCTGAAAAAATGAATATGTCGGTGTCCGGAGTACGGAAAAGACTTTCTGTGCTAAGAAAAAAAGCCATAGCGTGCGTAACGATGGTAATGGCTGTCTTTTCAGGATTTTTGAATACCGGCAGGAGATAGGTACTATGGGAAAAAGAACGAGAATTCTTGAGCAGATCAAAGCCGGGGAGCTGCCAGCTTCTGAATACGCCAAACTTGGTTTTGACGGTCAGAACGGTGGAAATCTTTTTGAGGAACTTTCCGCATTAGAAAAATCTGATAGGGAGATACTTGCACAATATCCGGTTTCAATGGTTCAGTCAGCTGTTGCCGCAAAACTTTCAACCTCCAAATTTGCGAAAAACCGCTTTAACTGGAACATCCAGCATATTCTTGCATGTGCGGCAGTCTTTTGTCTTGCGCTTATGATTCCGTTTTTTGTTACAAAGGGAAGCAGCGCCAAAATGTCAGAGGCTGTCGGAGTTACGCTTGAAAGCGCGACGGACGAAAGCCGTGCAAAAGGCGTTGGATCGCGCATATATCTTTACAAGAAAGTGGGCGACAACGCAGTTAAGCTTTCTGACAGCGACAGCGTTTCTGCCGGCGATATAATCCAGATAAGCTACATTGCGTCCGGCGCGAAGTACGGGGCGATTGTATCTGTTGACGGAAACGGGGTTGTGACCCAGCATTATCCGGAGTACGGCTATACGTCCGCGCTTCTTGAGACAAACGGAGAGATTCCGCTTGATTATTCGTATCAGCTTGATGATGCGCCATCCTTTGAGCGGTTCTTGCTTATAACCGGCGACAAACCTTTTACAGTGAGTGGTATCGTAGATGCTGTTGATTCTTTTGATAACAAGAATATGTCCATTAAGGCAGATTTTTCTATGTATCTGCCAAAGAACACAAAGATAACGGAGCTTCTGCTTCTTAAAAAATAAAGCATTCGGCATACAGGAGATGAATAATGAAAGTAACAAGAAAAAGTGCAGTTTTACTTCTGCTTTTTATAATATGCGGAACCCGTATTTTTGCCGATACGACAGGAAACGGTGCTTCCGGAGCTGCAATTGAACGGTACGCTTTGTACGTTGCGTCGAACAGAGGTGGCGACGGCAGAGAAACGCTTAAATATGCGGGAACGGATGCAGAGAGCCTTGCAAAGACGATGATTGAAATAGGTGGCGTCCGCAAACAGAACAGTTTTATTCTGGTAGATTCAACACGCGAAGAGATTGAAGGCGCGTTCGATAATATAACTTCTATTATTGAGCGCAATAAATATAAGGCAAAACGTGTTGAATTCCTGTTCTATTATTCAGGACATTCCGATGAAGAATCGCTTCTTCTTGGGAACGAGAAATACGGCTATTCCGATTTGAAAGCTGATATTTCGAACGTGCCAAGCGATGTTCACGTCGTTATGCTTGATTCATGCTTTTCCGGAAACTTTATCAGGGCGAAAGGCGGCTCCCGCCAAAAGTCATTCCTTGTTGACGATGCTTCTGTAGTTCAGGGACACGCTTACCTTTCGTCCAGTTCCGAAAGCGAAAGTTCGCAAGAATCGGACATCATAGGAGCGTCATATTTTACGCATTCGCTTATTTCCGGTTTGCGCGGAGCCGCTGACACATCGGGCGACAACAGAGTTTCGCTTAACGAGCTTTACTACTACGCGTTCAACGACACGCTCGCCAAAACAGAAACTTCGGTCATAGGACCACAGCATCCTTCGTTCAACATAACGCTTGTTGGCTCTGGCGACCTGGTCCTTACCGACCTTTCCGATGCGGAAGCTATGATCGTTCTTCCGCCGGACGCAGAGGGAAGGTACCTTGTCCGCACTTTGGACGGAAAGCTTGCTTCAGAAGTGAACAAAGTCCGTGGCAGCCAGCTTTCAATAGCATTACCGGCGGGGTATTATTCGGTAACTGTTATTACTGCTACAACCACTGGTCAGATGAACGTAAGGCTTGTTGCTGGAAACTCGTTTACGCTTGCGTCCGACGGAATTAAGCAGATTCCGCTCACAAACGGCGTTGCGCGCGGCGGTGCGGCTTTGGCCGGAACGACAGAAGCGGCAGCTGGTGCTACTGCAATCGGTGCGGCCGGTGCTGCAACGGCTACAGCTGGGTTTGGAGACACTGTAAGCAGTATAATTGGTGGCACTTTAGAAGCAGTTGGTTCTGCATTGGCAGAAGCAGGAGCTGCTTTGTCTGGTTCATCCGTAAACAGTGCGACCCGCGTTTTTGGTTACGATGATTCTTCGCTTGATGAGGATGAGCGAAGAGTCCTTGAGCGTGCCAGGGAGAACGCCGCGCGCAATTCAAAGACAAGGAAAAACTCCGACTCTTCAGATGAACTGACTGAATATGTTGCTGAATATGTTGAATACAATCCATTTGAGTTCGCTGTAATTCCAGGCGTATATCTTCCTGAAGAATACCCGAACGTTAACTTTGGTCTTGGTTCAATCTACATAGCAAACGAAAGAGTTCGCGGTGTTCAGATTTCCGGCGTTGTTGGTACTATAAAGAAAGAATTTTCTGGTATCCAGATTTCCGGCTTTATGAACAAGCTTGACGGATTTGGAAGCGGTGCAATGATTACTGGTGGTCTGAACCTTGTGAAATCAGATTACCGTGGTGTTCAGTATGCAGGCTTCGCAAACTTGAACACAGGAAATATGCGCGGTACACAGATTGCTGGTTTTATGAACAGAGTTTCAGGAGATTTGACTGGTATGCAGATTGCAGGTTTCCTGAATATTGCCGGTAACGTCCATGGTTCGCAGATTGGTATCGTGAATATCGCTGAATCATGCACTGGTGCTTCAATTGGTTTGTTCAACTACGTAAAGAACGGCATTAACTCCTTCTCCGTTTATTTTGAGAATGAACAGCTTGGATTCCAGTATCAGGGCGGAACAAAGGCGTTCTTCACGACGTTCCTGGCGAATGTAAACGATTTTGGCGACGACTTTGAGTATGCTGTATTGGGATATGGACTTGGTTCAAAGTTTGGTGGCAGCTTTATCAACTTTGATTTTGAGCTGTTAGGCAAATATGTCTTTGACTGGTCTTATCTTGAGTCACAGTATAAAGACAGGGTAACTAATCCAAACCTTACGACAGAAGAGAAAATGGCTTTAAGAGAAGAAGCCGCATCCAATTTCTGGAAGCGTTTCTATCCTTCTGTAAGGCTGACTGCAAATATGCGTTTTGGAAGCCACTTCGGTATATTTGCATCGCTCAACGCTGACCTTTGTGTAAGCGGCTGGAATGACAGTGCGTTCAGTTACTGGGATAACGAGATGGCACACTTCAGTTTCCCGGTTGACGGAAATAACTGTACGGTTCGGACGTACTGGACGGTTGGTATTAAGTTCTAAAGAAGTTCGGGGCGTTGCGGGGCGAAACTGGATAAGCTCTCGCCCCGCAGAGGGGGTAGGCGGCAACCGTGTGCCGCCGAGGGGGCGACTGCCCCCTTTTTTTCGTCTATTACAGTGCTTTGTTAATTTCTTTTGTTTTCTTTTTGTAGTAAATTGTGAAAATCACCCAGATTATTACGTATACTACGATGAAAACTCCGAACCAGATTAATGTGCTCGCTACAGTGTGCGGGAACCATCCGCAGAAGAATCCAGCGAAGAACATCACGATCGAGTTGATTACAAAATGAAGCGCGGTTTGTCCAAGGATGCTCCACTTGTCCTGCTCAAAAATAATGGTCGTTGCTGCGAAGGTAAGACCGATTATTCCGGTAATAAAGTACTGTGCGATTACGGCGGCTATCCTTGTTTGTGTGTGTTCTACCAAATACGTAGAAACCGCATAGAAGTTGCCGTCGCCCATAAACAGGCTTTCCAGTATAAGTATTGTCTGTCCGATAAATACTCCGTAGATAAATCCTAAAATAGCTCTCTTAATAATTTTATTAGTTTTTTTCATTGTTCTTCCTCCTGACCATGTTAAGCTGGTCTTTAATCTTGTTCATGTATCTTCTAGAAACCATTGCGTCTTTTCCGTTCGTAAAGTTCACTTTGATTATGCCGCTGAGCGACATATCGAGTTTTGTAACTTTTGAAAAGTTCACAATATCCGTGTTCGAGATTCTTATGAAATCTGTCCAACCGCATTTTGCAGCCAGTTCTTCAAACTCATAGAGCCTCATCTTTACAAGCAGCGTTTCGGTTCCGTCACCGCTCGCTGCACCGGCGCCGGTCAGTGCTTCCATGTAAACCTTTTTGTCCGCACTGTAGATTCGGAAAATGTCGCTCTGCTTTACCTGAATGCAGTAGTCGGCATCCCAGCCGCAGATGACTGTGTTCCGTCCGGTTTCGTCCATCCGGCTGATTTTATCTGCGATATCCTTTATGCCCTGTGTTTCGCATGGTGTGTGAATCGTGCAGAAAGGCGTACCGCAGTCTTCTATCTTGATTTGTGTTTTCAATTGAAGCTCCTGAAACCTATTGTAAACACAGGGCTTGAAAATGAATAGCCTTCAAAAGCCGATTTGTCTCCGCCCGCAAGAAGGATGTTCCGCCCTCCGAACTCAAGGACGAACGCGGCATTTCGATGATACTGGAACTCAAAGCCACCGCCGAATGTAAGGTTTATCATCAAGGGCATCGAGAAAAAGTCGTGACCTGTGCACGAAAATAATTCTGCAGATGCGCTTACGAAGCCGTAACATCTGACGATGAACCCAGTACCGTTTGTCCGTCCGCCAAGAATCAGTTTGTTGCCGATTTGTAAGCCACCGAACTCTAAAGGATCAGGATGTGCCGAGCTGCTTCTTCGTAAGGTGCCTCCTTCGCCCTGAATAAAAAAGCAGTCGCGCATGACAAAGACTTTTTCTTCCGGCCGGCAGTTTATGCCAAACTCACCGTAGCCGCCGCTGATGTCTTGTCCGCAGCTCCAGAATCCGCCGCTTACAAAACGGTAATTCATGTTTGCAGAAGAAAATTCTTGTGCAAACCCAACACTGCATAAAAATGCGACCAAAACTAAAAGTATTGTTTTCCTTTTCATGATTCGGAGTATAGTGGCTTTTATTTCCGGGGTGTTGATTTTTGCGACAAGTGGCATTTTATTGAGACAAGTGGTAGAAAAAATGTTTTTTTAGGCGCGAAGCTACGGCAGCTACGCTGCCTTCCCAGTTTTCCGGTCTTCCACGGCACACTGACGTTCGGTCTTTTTGCCCGCGAGCGGTCAAAAATCCTCGCCTTCGGCGACCGTTCCAGCCCGGCGCTTGCATATTGAAAACTCATTGCGTGCCTTTCCGTAAAACTGATATAATCATGCAGCCGGGAGATTTTTGATGAACCATCTTTTTTCAAAAAAAGATATTTGGGCGTTGGTATGGCCGCTGATGATTGAACAGCTGCTTGCCATAACTCTGGGAATAGCGGACATAATAATGGTCGCAACTCTTGGGGAATCTGCTGTTTCTGGTGTCTCTCTTGTCGATTCAATTTTCATTTTTATAAATCAGCTTTTTGCCGCGCTCGCTACTGGCGGAGCTGTAGTTTGCTCGCAGTATATCGGGAAAGGTAGCCCGGATATGGCGTCAAAAACAGCGAAACAGCTGCTTGGAACAGTTTTTGTAAGCGCAGTTGCCGTTGCCGTCATCGGTTTTGTGAGCATGAACGGTCTTCTTGGCGCGCTTTTTGGCAATATAGAGCCAGCCGTTATGGAAAATGCCAGGACGTATTTTTTCTGGATGCTTATCGGGCTTCCGTCGGTCGCTGTGTATAATGCTTGTGCCGCGCTTTTTAGAGCTCAGCGCAACTCGCGGATTTCGATGTTCACAGGCTTTGTGATAAACGTGCTGAACATCGGTGGTAACGCGATAATGCTGTACGGGCTCCACTCCGGGGTTGAGGGTGTCGCAATCCCGACGTTTATCGCGCGGACGACGGCTGCGATGATACTTCTTGTTTTGCTGTACAAGCCGGCTGGTGCAGTTCGTGTTGGCGTTTCGCGCGGCTCTGAGAATTCCGTCGCGGCTGGTAGTGTGAGTTCTGGCAGTTCTTCCCGTGCGCTGCAGATTATTTCTATAAAAGGAATCCTTCGGACGAAGCCGGATGCTTATCTTATCAAAAAGATTTTGCAGATTGGCGTTCCGAACGGGCTTGAGAACAGTATGTTCCAGCTCGGAAAGATTCTTGTAATCACGCTTGTTGCAACTTTTGGAACAGGAGCGATTGCGGCTAACGCGGCTTCGAACACGATTTCCGCTTTTGAAGTTCTGCCGGCATCTTCTATCGGGTTGGCGATGCTGACCGTGATAGGGCAGTGTATGGGCGCAAAAAGACCGGACGAGGCTGTGTATTATACAAAACGGATGATGGCAGCTGCTTACATCAGTATGGCAGCGCTTAATGTACCGCTTTTGCTTTCGGCACGGTGGCTGATCGGGATTTACGGTATGTCGCCCGAAACGACGGAGCTTGGCTGGCGGATGTTGATGTGTCACGGTCTTACGGGCATTATCTTTTGGCCGGCATCGTTTACGCTGCCGAACGCACTCCGCGCCGCGAATGACGCGCGTTACACGATGATTGTGTCGCTTATCTCGATGTGGACGGTGCGCGTCGGACTTAGCTATGTTTATGCGAACACGTTCGGATTAGGCGCGTTCGGCGTTTGGGTTGCGATGTCAACGGACTGGGTTTTCCGCGGCTTGTTTTTTGTGATTCGGTTCAAGAGCGGAAAGTGGAAGAACCGCCAGCTTGTTTGACTTGTTGCGTTAGTTCGGGTTGCGCGATTTTTGTGCTGGTAGAAGTTTTGCGGCGCTTTGCGCGATAAAATAGGAGATTAACTACGGATGTTGAGTTACAGACACGCTTTTCATGCGGGAAACCATGCGGATATCCTGAAACATTCGATGCTCGTGCTGATTTTGAGGAGCCTTCAAAAAAAGGATAAGCCGTATTCGCTTATAGACACCCACGCCGGAGCTGGCATTTACACGCTTGATGACGAGCGCGCCGTCAAAACTGGTGAGGCAGAGGCAGGAATCGTAAGGCTTTTGCGGTGCGCGGGCGAAAAGCCAGAGTCTGTGCCTGAGGAACTTTTGCCGTATTTGGATTTGTGCCGGGCGTATGAGAAAAACGGAAAATATCCTGGCTCTCCGGAGATTATGCGGAACTTTTTGCGTCCTGTGGGTGGAGGTGCTCCGGCGGCGGATTCGAGGATGGCGGCAGGTGCGGCGAAGTCCGGAACCGCGCCCGCTCAAGACAAGCTTATCCTTATGGAGCTTCACAACACAGAGATAGACATCTTGCGTATCAATATGAAGCGTGGTTCGGACAGCTCACGCATCAACATACACCATCGCGATGCATACGAGGCGATGTCGGCTCTTGTGCCACCGGAACCGAAACGTGGGCTTCTTTTAATGGACCCCAGTTACGAGGTTGACAGCGACTACACGAACGTTATCGACTCTTTGCGTGTGGCGCACCGCCGCTGGACATCGGGTGTTATCTGTCTTTGGTATCCGCTTTTAAAACGCCGTATCGCTGAGACGGCGCAGCTGAAAGCCGCGCTTCGGGATGCTGCGGCGGAAACTCCGTGCAGTTTTATGACAGCGGAGCTTATCGTTGATGACGAAGAGAACGAAGCAGGGCTTTACGGTTCCGGCATGGCTGTCATAAATCCGCCGTGGCATCTGGATGACAGTATGAGAAAGACTCTGCCGTATCTGGCTTCGGTTCTTGGCGTTCAGAAGACCAGCACGTGGAATGTGGACATGTACGCCGTGTAAATTCATCGCTTTACTGATTTTTTTTATGGTAAAACCGCAGAGTTGGTATTATAATAAATATGAAGGAGGCAAATTAAATGTTTGAAATTGAAACAATAAAAAACAAATTGCGTCCTGTATTCTCAAATTATAACATTAACTTTGCAATTCTTTTCGGCTCCTATGCAAAAGGGCAGGCTACCGAAAAAAGCGATGTTGATTTACTTGTGGACAGCAATTTACGGGGACTTCGATTTTTCGCTTTGATAGAAGATATAAGGGAAGCTCTTGATGAAAAAGAAGTCGATGTTTTTGATACAACCCATATAAACTCCGGTTCAAAAGTTCTGCAAGAAATCAATTCGACAGGGGTAAAAATCTATGGATAATAAATCTGCTGTCGGAAAAATGATTTCTCATATAGAGAAAATTCAAGATTACATAAAAGATTTGGATTATGATGGTTTCGCCAAAAATGAAATGATTGTTGAAGCCTGTGCTTTTAATTTGAGCCAGTTAGGAGAGTTATCACATAAACTTGAAGAGAGTTTTATGCAAAAAAATCCGTCAATTCCGTGGAAAGCAATTTACGGAATGAGGAATAAGATTATTCATGATTATGATGGAATCAACCTAAAAGTCGTTTGGGAAACTATAACAGAAGATTTGCCCAGCCTTTCCGCAGAGTTGGCAAAAGCCAAATTTTAGTATTTTAAGCTAACCTATTAATTTCATTTACAGTGCTTTCTTAAAAAAGATTCGATATCATCGTCTATAAGATTGAAAAGCTCTGATTTCAATTCATCAATTCGGTGTTTTTGTTTGCTTGATTCTTCTGATTTGTTTTTGAATAAAAGATATGCATCTACATCAAGGGCTTCTGCAATTTTTTCAATGAAATTAATGCGTGGGAATCTTTTTTTAGTTTCTATCTGACCAATATAAGCAGTATCTGTGTTGCACATTTCAGCGAGCTTTTCTTGAGTTATATTTTTACTTTTTCTTATTAGTTTAAGATTGCTAATAAAAATATCTTGTAGATCCATAAAAATATATTCTAATCGCTAATAAAAATTATGTTATTAGCTTTCCAGTTTTAAAAACATATTATATAATTAGCTTAACGCTAATAAGTGAAAAGAGGTTTCTGTTATGTCAAAGTTTATAAAACGATTTGTATTTGTTTTGTGTTCAGTTTTAGTTATCACGATGCTTTCAAGTTGTGTAACTTATTCGATGAAAGTTTTTGCTCCTGTGGATAAAGATGAACAAGTGTCTATAGAAATAAAAAAGATAATTCAAAAAAAACAACTTGGTTGGTGGGGCCTTTTTATTCCGATAACACCTACCGAATCACAAGGGTTTGAAGTTTTGATAACGAATAAAACAGATAAACCACAATCAATTAATTGGAATCAATCATCATTTAATTGGCATGGAAGATCAAGTTCTATAATCACAGAAGGATCGAAATACATACAAGCAGGGTCGAATTCAATTCCAAATACAGCTGTTGGTGTAAATAAAACTGTTAAAGTAATAATATATCCGGCGAAGAATGTCGAATGG
>JAFZVC010000096.1 GCA_017618015.1 Spirochaetaceae bacterium | reverse complement strand
TGAGCGCAAAATCTTCGTCATAGGCAACGCCGTTTACTACGGCTTTCGCATGAAGCGTATATGTTACACCATCAAAAATCTTAAGGTTAGAAGGGATGGTGACCGCACCGTAGCCGACAAGCGACACACCTTGCAATGTCGCAACAGAATCGCCGCCGCAAAGCAGATCGAAACTCCAGGAGATGTCGTCCGCAGCCGGGATGACCGTGTTTCCGCCTTTTGTGACGGCTGCTGTAACTGTGATAATTGAACTGGGTACGATGTTCTCGTCCTCGCACGAGAGCGTAACTGCGTAGTCAAAAGCATTGCTGATGCTGCCACCGCTCGCTTCAAGTGTTGCCTCTCCGGCGTTTGAGCCAGACCCGGCAACAACAGCGTAGCCTTCGTCACTTGTGAATATAGTGCTGATTAACGAAGAATCGAGCCCGCTGTTTGCGGTGAATCCACTCGTTATTACACGAGGACTTCCGTATGAAGGCTTTTGTCCTGTTATAACGCCGATTCTGCTGTCCGGGTGGAGCGTACCAACGACGTTTATTTTTTTACCCTCAGAAAGGAAAATGTCGCTTGCCACTGAATCTGAGTCGGAGCCTTTTGTGTTGCCTGAAATGATGACTTTTCCCTTTACGTTGAGTGTTCCTTCGTTGAAGATGGCTCCTCCATCGCCCTGACGAATGTTGTTGTTGGTGATTGTGCAGTTTGAAATCGTTACATCTGCATTTGAATCTATATGAATTGCACCTCCTTCTCCTCCGGAAGGGGTGCTTCCTGCTAGCGTAAGGTTTTCTAACGTAATTGGAATTGATACCGATATATCGAAAGCCCTCGCTACTCCCTTGATAGTGACAGGGTTCCGCATCGGCTGAATCGTAATAGAAGAAGCTTTGTTATTGGCAATGTAGCTTGATGAAATATCAACAAATTCTGTTATGTCGGACATGAGCCAGATTGTGTAATTCTTGTCGCTCTCACCCGTAACGTTGATGCGCCGCAAAGCCTCGTTTATGGTCTTAATTGGGTAGTATGGCGAGCCACTGTTGCCGTTGTTTCCATCAGATTTGACGAAGTAGTTCGTCAGTTTGAATCTTTCCGTAAGATCAGCCGTGACTTTGAAAGTTCCTTCACTATTTATAGGGCTGTTCGAGCCACTGCCATCCCATAGGTTCGTCGTCATGTTGTCGTAGACGGTTATTTCCTGCATTGTGGCGTACACGAGCACATTGCTTAAGTAAAAGCTTATTGTGACAGAATAAATTCCGCTCTTTATGCCGGTTCCGCTGATGCCGCCTGTACCTGTTGTGACGTGGGCGTTCCACTCGGTTTTCTGCTCTGTGCTTACGGGCTCCGCGATTACGCTGTCGTAAAGAACCGTGTCCCCGACAGCGGTGAAGTTCAAATTGATGTTTCCGGTTTTGCCCGTCGTAATACTCGGTTTTATCTCTATTGTTATATCGGAAGTTACTTCCGAAAGCGGCTGGCTGAACGTATAAGAGCCATCCATCACTTTTACGTAATCCGCGTCGCCGGTTTCTTTTTTATTCAGTTCAACTGTAATTGTCCATATTTTACCGAGCGTGAGCGGGATGGAGAATGAGGGTGAGGTTGTGGTTACGCTCACTGGTTCTGTCACATCTGGCGCGGTAGCTGTGATGATATACTGTTTGTTGGTGTAGGCGTGTGACGGCATGGCAGAGCGTCCGGCGCTCCGTGTTTCGTATGGGTTATTAATTCTGCCTGTAACAGTTATGGTTCTGCTGCCTTCGCTTGAGGGAGCTACGGTTTCGTTGGGCGTTGTTTGGCTTGTGGGAACGTCGGAAAAAAGGTTGTCGCATGAGAATGACATGAAAAATGCGATGAGCAATAGTGCCAGAAAACTTACAACTTTTATGTTCCGCAACGTTTTTGACTTCATATTATCATTTTAACACGAAAACATCGCTATTTCAATGTTTTATAAAAAAAATCGTTGTTTCTGGGACAGTTTGCGGGGTATTAGGGGCAAAAACTGGATAAGCCCATGCCCCTAGGAGAAGGGGTAGCCCGCAATGTGCGGGCGTAGGGGAAGACCTTCCCCTTCAAAACAATTTGATGGACAGTTTCGCGTTTACGGTGATACAATATGAGAAACGCGGTTCGGATTTTTAGGCCGCAAGAGATGAGAGGTTTGCTTATGAAAAAGAGTTCAACTATGAGGTATGTGTATGGTCTGGGACTGATTGTCGCGGCAATTGGTTTCATCCTTCCAATTATTGATGCAGGTATATTCGGAACTATGAACGGTTTCGATCTTGCGAACAGTCTGAAGGTTTTACCGCAGATTTGTCTTTACGTTCTGTTCGGATTGTTCTGTGTAGGCGGAATCATCGCTTTTATCCCAAAGTTCAAGAAATATGATTCGCTGGCTTTTCTTCTTATAATCATTGATATTGTAGCAATAGTTCTGTATTTCATCATCGGAAATTCTGGTGGAAGTTCAGCTCTTGGCGACCTTTTTGGCAGTTCAATAAGAAAACTGATTATGGATCTTCTTGGTGTAGGTGCATGGATCCTTCTTGTCGGTTTTATTGTTGCTATTGTTGGTTTCATCCTGAAGCCAAAGCGGTAAGAGGAAGAATCTGACTGATAGAAGAAATATCGGCGAAATAAGGCAGTCCGCAAGAAAACGGCTTGCGGATGCCGAGAACCAGTTCGTGAGGCAGACTCCGCAGCTGGATGCCGACTTGATTTTATGCCATGTATTGGGAGTGTCCCGTACATGGCTTTTTTTACATAATGATGATGTCCTCACTACGGAGCAGGAAGCAGCCATTGAGGCGGCGTTGGAAAAGCGGCTTGGCGGGCTTCCTGTCGCGTATATCACGGGCGAAAAGGAATTTTACGGGCGCACTTTTTTTGTTACGCAGGATGTGCTGATTCCGAAGCCCGATACGGAGCTGCTTGTTGAGAAAGCGGTGGCGTATGCGAAGGCGGCGTTTGGCGCGAGGGCGAGTTCTGAAGCGGAACGGTCGCGTTTGGGCGCGGACTCGGGGGCTGGGGTCGAAGTTGGGCGGCAGTTCCGGTTCGCGGATATCTGCACTGGTTCTGGTTGTATCGCGATTTCGGTGCTTGCAGAGCTTTTCGCGGAGTTGTCGGGGCAGGACGGCTGTGCTGGTGATGCTTTTGAACGCGTCCATGCTGATGCGACAGATATTTCTGCGGTGGCGCTTGCTGTCGCGCGGAAAAATGCGGAAGCTTTGCTGGGGTGCGAGGGGGCACGCTCCCTGCAGTTTCACGAGGGCGATTTGTGCGGTCCGTTGATGGCTTGTGGCAGTAAAGGCGGGGCTTGTGGCGGCGTTTCACAAAGTGCCGATGGTGGCGCGTCAGGCAACGAGCCAATCGCGAAATACGACATGGTGCTGTCGAATCCGCCGTATGTGCCCGCTACAGTTACGGACGAGCTTTTGAAAGACGGTAGGGGCGAGCCGCGCCTGGCACTTGACGGCGACACGGACTCCGCGCTTCAAAGCGGTACGACTTCCTGCGACACAGATTCCGCGCTCGGGGGTGACTTTGCGCAGGGTGTTCGTGCGGCAGATGGCAAGGCGGCAGACGGCAGTTCGGGCGAACAATCTTCCGACGGACTTGCGATTATCCGCCGTCTTATCCCCCAAGTTAAAAAAATCCTTCTGCCTGGCGGCGTTTTTTTCATGGAGACAGGCGAATATAACGCGGAAAAAGCCGCGGAGTATTTATCAAAATGCGGTTTTACTGATATAGTGATTCATCGGGATCTTGCAGGACAGCTTCGTCTTGTTGAGTCACATATTTAGCGGCGTGCGCAACAAAAGCGCGTGTCGCCGATGTCGGGAATCGACGAATCAGTGAAAATATGCAGATAGAAAACTCAGATTTACATACAATAGACCAATTTTTTCAGAAATTTCCGCAGTATTCGGACACGGAACAGCAAAATATACGGAAAGCGTGGGACTGGCTGGGCGAAAAATCCTCAGCAATGACGCGACCGTGCGGAGAACCTTATACCGAACATCCGCTTAGAACGGCGGCAATCCTCGCCGGAATCAAGATGGACAGCGAATCGGTAATCGGTGCGCTTTTGCACAGCTCCACCGAAATTGAAGGCGTTACGCTCGATGACGTTGAGGCTGCTTTTGGCACGGTCGTAAAGACACTCGTTGACGGCTCCTCGCGCATTACAGGGCTTAAAATCCAGAACAAGACGCTTCATCAGGCGGATTCTGTGCGTAAAATGCTTTTCGCAATGGTCGATGACATCCGCGTTATCCTTATCAAGCTTGCCGACCGCCTTGACCGAATGCGCAACCTTAAGAACGTCGAGAGCGAAAAACAAAAGGCGATTTCTCAGGAAGTGCTTGATGTTTGGGCGCCGCTTGCGAACAGGCTCGGTATGTCGTCCGTAAAAGACGAGCTTGAGGATTTGAGCCTAAAATACACGAATCCCGATGCTTATGAGCAGATAAAGCACATGGTAATGCTCAAAAAAGGCGAGCGTTCGGAGTATCTTGAAAAGGCACAGAAAGAGATTTATAAAGCGGCGGAGAAAGCCGGAATCGAAGTTACGATTTCTAGCCGCGCGAAGCATTTTTACTCGATTTATCAGAAGATGAAAAAGCGGGGCAAGGCTCCGGACGAGATATACGATCTTCTTGCTCTTCGTGTTATTTGTAACGACAACGCGGAATGCTACACACTTATCGGACTTGTGCACAATTTGTGGAAGCCTCTCGACGGACGCTTCAAGGATTATATCGCGATGCCGAAGCCGAACGGATACCAGAGCCTTCACACGACTGTCCTGTGCGGTGGAATGCCGCTCGAAATCCAGATTCGTACTGCGGAGATGCATTCGGTTGCGGAGCACGGTGTCGCGAGCCATTGGCTCTACAAAAAAGGCACGAACCGCGATTCTGTTTCACTGGAAAATCTTTCGATTATCAATCAGCTTAAGGAACTTAGGGCAGAGCAGGGCAACGATGCCGAGCTTTTTGCGGAAATCCGCGAGGAACTTCTTGGCGACTCGATTTTTGTGTTCACTCCAAAGGGCGATGTGCGCGAGCTGCCAGCCGGTGCTACGGCGATAGACTTTGCGTACAGCATCCACTCGCACATAGGCGAAACGATTGTCGGAGCGAAGGCTGACGGACACATCATCCCGCTTTCGAGCCCGCTCAAAAATACGCAGATTATCGAGATTCTGACGAACCCGCAGGCGCACCCGACGGTGAACCAGCTTACTGTCGTTAAGACCGCCCGCGCCCGCAGCAAAATCAGGGCGTGGCTGCTCCAGAACGAGCCGGAGCTTAAGCTTGATTCGGCTGTGACGACTCCTGGTGCGGGACAAGCTTCTGCGCAAAACGCCGTTGGACAGCTGCCGCACGCGATTGATTCGCGGAATTATGATGATGGTCGGTATTACGGAGATGATGAGTTCGAGCACCATGAAGAACGCACTGCAGAACCGATTCATATCCGCATTGGTGACACGACGAACTTCCTTGTTAAGGCGGCGGGATGCTGTAATCCTGTTTATGGGGATGAAATTGTCGGTTACGTTTCACGCGGGCGGGGGCTTATCATACACAAGAAAGGCTGCCGCAGCTACGAGCTTATCCCGAACGTAAGCGAGCGCACCGTTTCTGTCGTGTGGGAAGAGAGGCCTATAGAAATCTCATCGAAAGTGAAAAAACGGTAGAGCGATATTATGGCGCGGGGTTAGCTCAGCAATTTTGAGTCTTTCAGCGTGAAATATGTGGAGCCGTCTTCTTCGTATGTCATAAATTCGCCGGCGACGGTTACGATTTCGCCTTCTTGGGGGTAGTCGTCAGGGAAAAGATAGTCGTCTGTCAGAATAAACTCTATGCCTTGCGCGCAACACGCGGTCGCGTCCGGTATCATACATGCGAAGTAGTATTTGTCGGTCTTCTCGTCGTGGTAATAGCCATAATAGCCTTTCATTTTTAAGGTTTTTCCTATGTATGTCTCCGGGGCTGTCATTATGTTCAGGACTTCGGAGTAAACCATCGTGCTGGAAAGTGCGGTCAGGTCAACATCGACGGAAACGCTTTCTGACTTGATTGGTTCTGGCGCTTTGTGGGCGGGTGCGAGGGCGGCAGTTTCTGCCGATGCGATATTGCTCGGTGGAATTTGCGCGCTGATGGGTTCGCCGAACGCATTTTCTGCGTCCACCTCCGCCATTCTCTGCTGAAGCACGCTTTCTACGCTGCTTTGGGAACTTGTCGTTCTGCTTCCCGTAGTGCTTTCGTTTTTACTACATCCGCACAAAGCGACAAGCGCGAGTACGCAAATCGCGGAGAAAGAAAATCGTTTCATTTCCTTAAGCCTCCTGTGACCGCGCCCGCGATGCAGCAAATGCCAAAAACAACTGCGTCCGCTGCGACAATCGTGGAGCCGACCGGTGTTCCAGCCAAAATTGAGATGATAAGCCCTGAAAATGCGCACGTTACGGAAATTATTGCGGAACAAATAGTTACGCTTTTGAAACTGCGGAACAAGCGCATCGCGGAAAGCGCCGGAAAGATAATCAGCGCGGAAATCAGCAGAGAGCCGACAAGGTTCATCGCAAGCACGATGATTACTGCAGTGATTACGGCAATCATCAGGTTGTAGAAGTCCGATTTTACGCCGGTCGCCTTGGAAAAGCTTTCGTCGAACGTGACTGCAAAAATCTTGTTGTAGAAAAGGATGAAAATTATCACAACGATGACGGAAAGAATGAGGCAGAGCCAAACTTCCCAAGAAGTGAGCGTCAGGATTGAGATTGAGCCGAAAAGCGTGCTGCAAACATCGCCGGAAACGTTCGACGAAGTGGAGAATATGTTCATCAGCAAGTAGCCAAGCGCGAGTGCGCCAACGGAAATCATTGCGATAGCGGCATCACCTTTTATTTTCGCGTTCTGTCCGGCGCGCAAAAGCAGAATTGCGCAAACAATCGTGACTGGCATAACAAGAATCATGTTGTTTGAAAGATTCAGGACACCTGCAATCGCCATCGCGCCAAAAGCGACGTGCGAAAGTCCGTCACCGATGAACGAAAAGCGTTTAAGGACGAGTGTAACGCCGAGCAAAGAGGCGCAAAGAGAGATAAGAACGCCAACAATCAGTGCGTAACGAACAAATGGATAATATTCCAGATACATCATCAGTGTTTCCATCATTCCGCCCCCTCTTCTGTGTTGCGTCCAAGTTCCTGTTGCGCCAAAAAGAACTTTCCGATATCGCTGTTCATATATTCATCGCGTGTTCCAAAAAACACGGATGTGCCGATGTGCAAAATATGCGTCGCGTATCGCACGGCAGCTGAAATATCGTGCGAAATCATAATTATCGTAACGCCGTCTTTGTTCAGTTTGGAAATCAGATTGTACATTTCCGTCGTGACTTTCGGATCAAGCCCGGAAACAGGTTCGTCAAGAAGCAGAATCCGCTCAGCGGCGCACAACGCCCTTGCAAGAAGGACGCGCTGCTGCTGTCCGCCAGAAAGTTCGCGGTAGCAGCGGTTCGCAAGCGGCACAATATCCATGCGCTCCATGTTCTTTTGCGCCAAAGCTTTTTCGGCTTTGTTATAGAACGGCCGTAAACCGCATCGTCCCTGACAGCCGGAAAGGACAATCTCGCGCACGGAAGCCGGAAAATCCTTCTGGACGACAGTCTGCTGCGGCAAATAGCCGATTTCGTTTGTTTTAAGCCCGTCACCGGTCAGAATCTCGCCGCTTATCGGCTTTTGCAGATGAAGAAGCGTTTTCATAAGCGTTGTTTTGCCGGAGCCGTTTTCGCCCACGATGCAAAGATAATCGCCCGCATCCACAGAAAAATTAAGGTCTTTCAAAAGTGTTTGCGAGTCGTAACCTAAAGACAGATTCTGAACGGTAAGTAAAGCCATATTTCCTCTTATTTTGATGCGCCCAATGCAATTTTCAGCGTTTCAAGGTTATTTTCCATTATGGAAAGATAATTCGCACCGTTTTTCACGTCTTTCGACGTTACGGACTGCATTGAATCGAGCATAAGAATCTTCTGATTCTTTGCTTTTGTGTTCTGCGCGATTGTCTGCGCGATTTTGTGGTTATTACCATCAATCGTCAGGATTGTGCCGAGTGAAAGTTCGTCAACTTTTTTCGAAAGAAACGCGATAGTTTCAAAGCTGGCTTCTGTTTCAGCGGAGCATCCTACGAATGCGGCGTAGTAAGAAAGTCCGTAGTCGTCAACAAGGTAGCGGAACGGAAAACGGTCGCCAAAAAGAACTGTTTTTACCGCGGAGTTTGTGACTGCTTGGGCATATTTCGCATCGAGAGCGTTTAGCTTCGCGATGTAAGCGGCTGCGTTTGCTTTGTATGTTGCCGCATTCGGTGCGTCAATCTTGCAAACTGCATCTGCTATAACGTCGCAAAGAATCGCGGCGTTTTTGAGGGAAAGCCAGACATGCTCGTCGTACTCGGCTTCGTCCTCTTCATCTTCGCCCTGCATGCCTTCAACAATCTCTTCTTCTTTTACCTTGTCGCCGAGTGTTTCAAGCAGATTTATTACAACCATGTTTTTGTTCACAGCTTCTTTGAGCGCGTCATCAACCCATTTGTCTGACTCGCCGCCTACGTAGATAAAAAGGTCGCATATCGAGATTTTCATTATGTCAGCGACTGTCGGCTGATAGCTGTGAAGGTCGGCTCCTGAGTTGAGAAGCATTGTAAGTTCGATATCAGCCGGATTTTGACCGAGGATGTTGTTAACCCAGTCATATTCCGGGAAAATTGTCGTCACGATTTTAGGCTTACCACTGGAATTGACACCCTGTTCTTTCGCGCCGCCTGCAAAAACGCTTGCAGCTATTAAAATCATAATAAATAAAGAGATAGTTTTTTTCATAAAGTATTCCTCCAATTTGAATATTTTTTATTATTTCTGGCATTCGTCACAAACGCCGTAAAATACTGTGCGCATTGAGTTGAGCTTGAATTTGTGCTCTCTGAACAGATGTTCGCCGATTTCGTTTAATTCTTCGCAATGAAGATGAATCAGTTTGCCGCATTTTTCGCACTTGCAGTGGAAGCACGTTTCTGCACAACCGTGGCTTTCAAGCCCGATATATTCGAAACATGCCGGGCTGTTCGCATCGATTATGTATTTGCTGATGACGCCTTCGTCCACAAGCCGTTCAAGCTGCCGGTAGACCGTTGCCTGACCGATTGCGATGCCGTCTTTTTTAAGAAATTCGCAGACATCGTTCGCGGTGATATGAACGCCTTTTTTCGTTTCAAGATATTGAATAAGGATATCGCGCTGTTTTGTTTTGTATTTTATATGAGTTTCCATATCTCTGTTCCGTAAAAATGAGAATGATTATCAGATTTTTATCACAGAGGAGAAAATGTGTCAATAGATTTGAGAATTATTTTCAATTTTGCAGATGAATATCTATCTCTTCAACGGCTGTCACGGGATTTTCATCGGTTGAGATTGTTTCATCGATAGACACGATGTACCACTTGCCTGATTTTAAGGTTTTCCCGATATGCTCTTTGAACTTTCCGAAGTCATATTCTCCGCCGACGTGCCAGTGGCCTTCAAAGACGTATTTCACGTTGTTTTCGGCATAAAGATCGATGATTTTTGCCCTTTCTTTCGTGTTTCCTATTGAAAAGATTGGGATTCCTGTTCCACCGCCATAAAGCGGATAATGAGAGAAAACGAGTTTTCTGTTGGAGTCGTTTTTGAAAGCTGTTTCAAGCGCGGAAAACTGTGCCGAGCCCATTGTGCCGCTTCCGGTGTCAGTGAAATACCACGAAACTGTGCTTGTTTTGAAGCAGTAGAACGATGTGTGCGGATTGCAGCTGTACTTCCAGTAATTCCATCCGCTGTTTAAAAGATCATGGTTGCCGACGATGCAGTAAACTGGGATTCCTTTTGTTTCAAGCTTGCCTTGGAAAGTGTTGAAAGCAGCGAAATCTTCCCTGTTACCGGTATTGGAAATGTCGCCCAAAACTGCGCAGAAAAGCGGTTTCTTGTTTTGTTCCGCTTGGGTTGATGCTGTATCAAAACTGTCGAGCCAGTTAAAAATCTGTTGTTCGGGAACATCGTAATCTGCGCCGTAATGAACGTCTGACAGAATCATAAAGCAGTATTTTCCAGACTGATATATGGCGGAATTCGCGATTCTTGAATCGAGCTGCAATGTTGTAAGCTCTTTGCTTCGTTCGTTTACGCCGTTCGGTCTGAAAAATGCTTCTTCAAGCCCGAATTTACAGCCAACGACGGAAAGTGTGATGAGTATTATGACAATCGCGATTGATGCGAGAGCGATGCGCGATTTTGTGCTGTTTTTCAGAATCTGTATTTGCATGATATATCCATTGAGAACGAGTCAATATAAGCGGAGAGCATGACATCTCCATATTGGACTGCAGCGTTTATAGACGCTGAAAGATGGTCGTTGATGGTGTATTCGGCACCAAGAACCCAACGCGGCTGCAAAAAGAGCAGATAAGAATACAGGGTATGTGATGTAAGTCCGGCAAACACAGAGAAGTTGCTGAACATATACGTGTAGTAGATGGAAAACACCATGCTAAGGTTGTGAGTTCTGTTTGTCCCGTCCGGCAGCTCGAAAAAGCGGTCTGTTTTGTAGAGCATACCAAGTTCTATGTCGAGTTTTGAGCTTGGTGCGAGGAAAATGCGCAAGTCAGCAGCTGGAACGATATTTTGCTCCGCCATCGCGCTGAACATGAAAAGAGGGATGTATGTGAGTGTCGCGCCGAGACGCAAGTTTTCTGTTGCATTCCAGTAGATGCCGCCGTTGAGAAGCAACGAGAAGCATTCATCGGTGAACTCAAAGCCGAAAGCCGCGCTGTAAAGATCGGTTTCTCTTTGGGCGTGTACATCGGCGCGGAAAACTTCGCCGGATGTCGCGCCGCCGGCAATAAAGCCAAGCGAGCCTGTCGCGGAATTGTAGCCGTCGAAAAGAAAATCGAGGAACGGGTTTTGCGCGAACAGGGGCACGGTCACTGTTAAAAATACGGCGACGACAAAACAGAAGATCTTTTTCATTGTGTGTCTCCTGTGGGCGTTTTTGCCGCATCTGTCGTGGCGCGGGAGCTATCTGCTGTTGCGGCGCGCGTCCTGATTATCCAGTTTTCCTGCACCGGCTTGTCTGTGTACAGGAGATAAGCCTGGTTGTGGCTTATAAAAGGCGTGAAGCATCCTGTCTCCGGGTCTACAAAGCGGAAATCGGTGTCGGGGATGCCTGTACAGTCTGGCCCGACGTACTCCACGTAAGTTTTCTCGTCAATTCTGTTGAGGGCATTGCATACGTAAAGTTTCGGTGTTGCGCCGGTGCAGCAACACGCGTGAGGCACTTTGTCCGGATGGTCGGCGTAATCCTTAAGTTTCGCGGCTTTCGCCTCAGGGTGCATCGCGTCAAGCCTGGCTTTGAACTGTGCTTCCAGCTCAGCTCCCTTTTTGCAAATCTCCTGTGTTTCTTCGGCGGAAAGCGGTGCACCTATAGTAGCCGCAAGTTCGTAGTCGCTTGAAGATTCGCCGACTGTCGTGATATCAGCATCTTCTCGTGAATAGTAAAATCCCGTTCCGAATTCGCGGTGAGAAGCTTTGTAAAGTTCTGCAATATAAGGAGCTGCATCTTCTTGTGAAATGCGGCTTTCAAGCGCGTCAATCGCTTTTCTGTATGCGCGCGTCGTCATTGCGACGTAGTAAAGGCTTTTCATCCTGCCTTCAATTTTAAGCGAATCAACACCGGCTTTTTTCATGTCGTCAAGGTGGTCAACCATGCAAAGATCTTTTGATGAAAGAACAGCGGTAAAGTTTTCGCCCTCAAAAACTGGGAAATGCTCGTCTTTCCGCTTTTCTTCGGTCAGGTAAAGCTTTCCGCTTTCCGCAAGGTCTTTTGCCTCGCCCACGCTGAAATTCCAGCGGCATGTGTGCGAGCAGAAACCTGCATTCGCGCTTCGTCCCGTAAGGTATGCGCTCATCAAGCAGCGTCCTGAGTACGATATGCACATTGCACCGTGCGCAAAGCATTCAAGCTCCATCTCCGGCACATAATCTTTTATCTCGCGGATTTCAACCAGGCTTGTCTCGCGCCCAAGGACGACGCGCTTAAACCCAAGCGATTTGTACATTTTTACGGCTTCGCGGTTTATGCAGTTCGCCTGTGTGCTAAGATGCAACGCGGCGTTCGGAAAGTTTTTCTGCAAAACAGGAACCATGCCGATATCCTGCACGATGAACGAGTCTATCGGGTAAGCACGGAAATATTTCAGTTCCGAAAGGAAGTTGTCTATATCCTTGTTGTGAAAGCTTATGTTAAGTGCGCAAAAAAGTTTTTTACCAGGGAACTGTTTTTTCAGCTCCGTAATCGTCTTGTATTCGTCTTCGTAAAAGTTGTCCGCCTTAATGCGGAGCGAGAATTTCTTCAGTCCGATGTAGACGGCATCGGCTCCGTATGTGTATGCGTATTTAAGTTTTTCAAGGTTTCCTGCTGGCGCAACGAGTTCCATATCAGTTTTCCGCTCCGTTTTCCTGGGCTTCCGCGTTTTTAAGAGCTTCTTCCTCATCTGCCCTGTTGTGAAGCCTGATATGCTTTCCGATGCGCTCTATCGCCAAGTGCGCTTCGTTCAGATACTCATCTGCCATCTGGAACATGTGCATCATATCCGGCTCGACATCGAGCGTGTACTTTACGCCGTTCTCGCGGAGAAGATTGCAGAACCGTTCCGTTTCGCTCATTATTATCTCTTTTTCGCCCATCTGGATGTATGTTTCCGGGAAGTCGTCCATCATGGAAGGCTGCATATAAAGCGGCGAAACGAGCGGATTCGTAAGGTTCGAGCTGTATGTGTACATATTGCCGGTGCGCTTTATCGCGTCGGCGGTGATAATTTCGTCCTTCAGTTTTTTTATTTTGAAGATAGGTGCATCATCAGAAAAATCGAGCCACGGTGAGAAAAGCACAATTTCTTTTATGCGCTGGCGTGCCTTGTCTTTAAGGCTCAGAACGAGTCCGAGGGCGATTGATGCGCCGGAGCCATCCGCACCGATTATGATGTCAGTGTCATCAGCGTAAATGGTCTTGAAAACGTTCTTTATGTCGTCAAGGGCTGCCGGGAACGGAAATTTCGGAGCAAGACGGATTTCAGGCAAAATGATTTTCGTCGAGGTCGCGTTTGCGAGCGAGGCGCAAAAACTCCGCCAGGACGCGCGGCTGCCGCCGATGAACGAGCCGCCGTGGATGTAAATCATAACGCGCTCTTTTGCGTAAATCATCGGGGAAAGGATGTCGCACGGGATTCCGCAGATAAGTTTTTCCTCGCGTTCTACGCGGTTAGGCAGAAAAACTTCTGTGAATTCATCCTCGATTTTTTGTCTGAAAGTTTCTATCTCCGCTTTTGGTGTGAAAACTAGTTTCTTAAGTTTTTTGATTGCAGCATGCCTGTCATTGACCATACGCATAGTATAGCAAATGAGAGGGAAATATGCTATATTTCCGTGAACTCATTTGAGAAACGGAGGTAAGGTATGCCTATAAAGATACAGTCAGATTTGCCGGCGCGAGAAGTACTTGAAAACGAGAATATCTTCGTTATGACTGAGCAAAGAGCTGCCATTCAGGATATTCGCCCTTTGAAAATCGCTATAGTGAATCTCATGCCTACCAAAATCGCGACGGAAACGCAGCTGCTTCGCCTTTTGGGAAACACTCCGCTTCAGATCGAGATTTCGCTTGTCCACATGGCAAGCCACGAGTCAAAAAATACCGGACGCGAGCATTTGGAGCGCTTCTACATAACGACAGAGGATGTGCTTAAGCAGCGTTTCGACGGCATGATTATCACCGGTGCGCCCGTTGAGCAGATTCCGTTCGAGCAGGTCGATTATTGGCCGGAGCTTTGTCAGATAATGGACTACGCGGATAAGAACGTATTCTGTACGCTTTATATTTGCTGGGGTGCGCAGGCAGGCTTGTATCATCATTACGGAGTGCCGAAATATTGCCTTGATAAAAAGCTTTCCGGCATTTTTATGAACTACAAGACAACCGTTGCCGAGCCTTTGCTGCGCGGTTTCGATGACCTTTTCCCGTCGCCGCAGTCGCGCCACACGGAGATTCGCCGCGAGGATATTGAGAAGCATAAGGAACTTACGATTCTTGCCGAGTCTGAGGAAGCTGGCGTTCTGCTCGTTAAATCGAACAACAACCGGCAGATTTTTATGACCGGTCACCTTGAATACGATACGAACACGCTTGAGATGGAGTACCGCCGCGATTTAAAGAAAGAGCTTTCGAACGTCGATATGCCAAAGCACTACTTCCCTGATGACAATCCGGCTATGAGGCCGATGTCAACGTGGCGCAGCATCGCGCACCTTTTCTATTCGAACTGGCTCAATTACTACGTTTATCAGGAAACTCCATACGAGCTCGGCAAGCTGTAAAAAATTATGGCATTCAGAATTCTTAGAAATGACATTACAAAAGTTCGTGCAGAAGCAATTGTTAATACAGCCAATCCGCAGCCTGTAATTGGAAGTGGAACAGATTCCACGATTTATGAAGCTGCGGGGCGTGCTGAACTTCTCCAAGCCAGGCAAGAAATCGGTAATATTGAAAGGGGGCAGTCTGCCTGGACACCGTCTTTCAAGCTCAAAAAGAACGGAGTTAAGTATATTATCCACACCGTCGGAGTTCACTACAACGATGGAACTCATGGCGAAAAAGAAATCCTTAGAAGTTGCTACTCCACCGCTTTGAAAATGGCTGTAGAGCTAAAATGCAAAAGTGTAGCGATTCCGTTTCTTGCAACAGGGAATTATGAGTTCCCGAAAGAGGTGGCGTTCCAAATCGCGGTTGAAGAAATAAGCCGCTTTCTGCTTAGTAATGAAATTGATGTGTTTCTTGTCGTTTATGATGATGAAGCATATAAGATTTCAGAAAAGCTGTTTTATGACGTAGAAGACTTCCTTTCTGATAATTTTGAAGGGGATGAGCTTAAGAATTGTGATGTTTGCGTTTCTGAAATACAGGCGGATTATTGCAGCTTCGAAGAGCCAATACGCAGTGCTCAGGTTTTCTCAAAAAAACTGAGAACAAGTGCTTCCTCTGCCATTGGTGCGGTTAAACAGGCTGAATCGGACGTGGAAGCGTTTATAAATACATCAAAAGAAAAGCTTAATTTTCAAAATACACTTCAACAGCTGATTGCCGAACGCAATATGGACAATGCATCGATATATAAAAAGGCATGTATCGATAAAAAGTTCTTTTCAAAAATTATCAGCAATAAAGACTATATCCCCAAAAAGCCTACAGTAATGGCATTGGGGCTTGCATTGGAACTGCCTCTTGCGGAGTATGAGGATTTCCTTAAAAGTGCTGGTTACGCATTTATGCCGTCAAGCCGGTTTGACCTTATTATAAAGTTTTGTGTCATCAACCGGATTTATAATATTTATGCGGTAGATATTATCCTTGATGACCATGGCGAAAAATGCTTTGCCCCGAATTAAAAAGTCGCTAAAATAGCGACCTTCTATAATCTGATTTTCCCTATCATAAAGTCATACTTGAACGACCGCGAAGGTTTTAAGGAGGACTTATGAAAAAGGGTTTGACGGAAATTGTTTTTATTCTTGACAAAAGCGGATCGATGTCCGGGTTGGAGAAGGACACGATAGGTGGATACAATTCTTTTTTGGAAAGACAGAGAAAAATTGATGGCGAGGCGTTCGTTTCAACTCTGCTGTTCAGTGACAGAAGTGAAGTTATTCATGACAGAGTGCCTATAGAAAAAGTAAATCCGATGACAGAAGAGCAATATTTTGTTGATGGCTGTACGGCGCTTTTGGATGCAATCGGCGGTGCGGTTCATCATATCGGGAATGTTCACAAATATGCGCGCGACGAGGATAGGCCGGAAAAAACTGTGTTTGTGATTACAACGGATGGTCAGGAAAATTCAAGCCATGAATACACGTATGATAAAATCAAAAAGATGATTGAACATCAGCAGGAAAAGTATGGATGGGAATTTCTTTTCCTCGGCGCGAATATGGATGCGATCAGCGAAGCTTCTAAACTTGGAATCAGGCAGGATAGAGCTGTCCGCTATGAGTGTGATGAAATAGGTACAGCCCTTAACTATGAATGCGTGTGCGATACAATTACTGATATTCGTATGGGCAAGGCAATGTCTGGAAACTGGAAAAGAAGGATTGACGATTATCGGAAAACGAAAAAGAGCTGAGAAGCCAAACGCGGCACGTATGGCAAAAATCCTGAAAAAGTGATATTACTGTTCAGAAGTTCCAGAGTTACGGAATCCGCGGAATTTAGAGCCCGCGATACGTACGGAGCTCAACTGAATTAGTAAACTATGATAGATATTACATATACAGGATACGGCGCGCCGTTCGACGTTGCAGTTGTCGGCGGCGGTCATGCCGGAATTGAGGCCGCGCTCGCTTGTGCCCGCACTGGTCTGCGCACGCTCCTTATAACACAGACAATAGACTCCATCGGCAGGATGTCGTGCAATCCGTCAATTGGTGGCATTGCGAAAGGCAACATCGTGCGCGAGATTGACGCGCTCGGTGGCGAGATGGCGCATCTTATCGATAAAAGCATGATTCAGTTCAGGCTGCTGAACCGTAGCCGAGGTCCCGCTGTACAAGCTCCGCGTAGCCAGGCGGATAAACTTCTTTACTCAAGGCTCGCACGTCAGACGCTTGAGCAGACGGAAAACCTTTATACGCTTCAAGATACAGTTGTTGATTTGGAAACGGTAGCAAGTAATGTACCGCTTCCGCCCGGCAGTTCGAGCACGGCGCAGGAAGGAACTATCCCAGGTGAAACGCGCGTTGACGCAGAGAAAGCCGCTGTAAACGCAAAGTTTGCAGACGGTGTTCCATACAGACAGAAGCTTACTGCAGTTATCACGGAGCGTGGGCGCAGGGTTCCTGTCCGTGCGGCGATTTTGACAACGGGAACTTTCCTTGGCGGACGAATATTTATCGGGGCGTATGATGCGCCGTGCGGTCGCTTGGGAGAGGGCGGTGCATACGGTCTTACGGCTGCGCTTAACAGACTCGGCTTTACGACGGGTCGGCTTAAGACTGGAACGCCGCCACGCGTTTTGCGCGGCTCAATCGACTTTTCGCAGCTGGAACTTCAGCTTGGTGACGAGGACGTGATCCCGTTTTCGTTTGACAATTCGTCGATAGACCGCCCGATGGTGCCGTGCCATCTTGTCTACACGAACGCCGAGACTCACAAAATCATCCGTGAAAATATAGGGCTTTCGCCGCTTTACTCCGGCAAAATAAGCGGAGTTGGGCCGCGCTACTGCCCGTCGATAGAAGATAAAGTCATGCGTTTTGCCGAGCGCGAACGCCATCAGCTTTTCATTGAGCCGGAAGGCTTGGAGACGGAGGAAGTTTATATCAACGGTTTCTCGTCGTCGCTTCCGGAAGAGGTGCAGGACCGCTTTTTGCGGACGTTGCCGGGCTTTAAGAATGCGATTGTCGCACGCCCCGGCTATGCTGTCGAATATGACTATGTTGAGCCGACGCAGCTTTATCCGACGCTGGAGACGAAGCTTGTCGCGGGGCTTTTCAATGCCGGGCAGATAAACGGAACGTCCGGCTATGAGGAAGCGGCGGGACAGGGACTTGTCGCGGGCATAAACGCGATGCTTTATTGCAAGGCGCACAGAGAGTTGTGTGGACCGCTGACCAGTTTGCAGAGCGGGACCAGTTTGGCGCGCGCGACTGGCGCAAGTTCTGGCGCGACTGGCGCGGACGGTTCCGTGGGCACGAGTTTGCCCGGTGCGGTCGTCGGGCGCTCTGACAGGATTCGCGACATCCCGACTTACGAGCCGTTCGTGCTTGACCGCAGCGAGGCATACATCGGTGTCCTTATAGACGACCTTGTGACGCTCGGCACAAAAGAGCCATACCGCATGTTCACGGCGCGCGCGGAATACAGACTTAATTTGCGCCACGATACGGCTGACGAGCGTCTTACGCCAAAAGGCTTTGCGGTCGGGCTTAAAACACAGTCGCAGCTTGATAAAGTTAACGAGAAGATCCAGGCGCGCGACGAAATACTGAAGCTGCTCCACAAAAAGCCGGATGCGGAAAACCCCGGCTACAGGGAAGAGTATTGGAACGCAGCTCAAATCGACTTTAAGTACGAGCATTACATAGAAAAGCAGGACAAACGCGTCGAGAAGATGAAACGCATGGAGAATGCGCGCATTCCGGCTGATTTTGATTACGGTGCGATTCCGGGGCTTTCCGCGGAGAGCCGCATGAAGCTTGAGAAAATACGTCCTGTGACGCTCGGTCAGGCGAGCCGCATTTCTGGAATCAGAACCTCAGACGTGATGCTGCTGATGGTGTATCTGCGGTAGCGCGCGACACAAACTAGCCGCGTTATTGTGCGTCGTATTCCGGCTCGTCTTCCGCCGCGAGAAGCCCTCCGTCCCCAGCAAAACTCGTGTCTGCCTTTTGTTCCGCGTTTTTCATATACTCGTCCACGGCGGTGTACCGCTTGTTGATATGGACTTTCGCTCCGCCATCCGCCAGCAACTTTGCAGCCGCCTGTCCAGCTTCTGTAACTTGCGCGACAGGCACTGAAAGCAGCTCCGCCACTTCATCGGGGAACTCGCGGCACTTCATCTCAAAAGTTTCAAGCGTCCGGTACTTGCCTATTATCAGCTTCGCGCGCTTTTTCCCGATGTGCGGCAAGCTCTCGAAACGGCTGACGATATTCGCTTTTGTTCGCAAAGCCTGGTTACGGCTCGTCGCGAAACGGTGTGTTTCATCGCGGACGCGCTGCAAAAGCCGCAATGCATCACTGCGCTTAGGCAAGCAGATTGGCGTGCTGCTTCCCGGCAGATAAAGTTCTTCATCCTCTTTCGCAAGACCTACAATCGGAATATCAAGGTTCAGTTCATCAAGCACGCCCTGAACCGCGTTTACCTGACCAATGCCGCCGTCTATCATTATAAGATCTGGCATTTCACTGCCTTCGCGCAGCAACCGCGAGTATCTTCGGGAAGAAGCTTCGCGCATAGAGGCAAAGTCGTCTATTTTGCCGTCTGTCGTTCTTAGGCGGAAAAAGCGATAGTTCTTTTTGTCCGGGTTTCCGTTGTAAAAGCTTATAAGACTCGCCACTGGCAGCTTTCCGCCGATATGCGCAATATCGAATCCTTCTATGCGCACAGGAAGCGACGGCAACGAAAGAATTTCCTGAAGCTCCTGCATTGCAGGAATATCGCCCCGTTCGCGCACGCGGCGTATAATATCTTCCTTCGCATTCTGTACAGCCATTTCGAACGCCGCTTTGTGCTTTGCAGGGAAAGCTGCGGCTGCCGTGCCTTTTACAGGAACGACTTTTATTGACGGGCGAACTTTCAACTGCTCTTTGAACCACCGGCGAATAAGCACCGTATCAGTTTTGGGCGGCACAAAAATAAAAGCCGGACAGTTTTCTTTTTCGGTGTAGTAAGCCGGGAAAAACTCCGTCATCACCTCATCATCTTCTTTCAGGCTGAATGTCCTGTAAATATCGCGTGATTCAAGCTTGCCGTTCCTCATCCGCAGGACCGCAAAGCTGATAAGGCTTCCTTCCGTCGCGTAGCCGATATAGTCGCGTGAATCCGGGTCAAAATCTGACACAGTGTTTTTCATGTGAAGGATTTTTACGGCGTTAATTCCGTCACGAATCCGCGCGGCTTTCTCGAATTGAAGAAGTTTCGCGGCTTCTTTCATCTCATCTTCAAGTTTTTTAAGGTTTTCCGCCGGATTTTCTTCAAGTAAGCGCCTTATTTCATCGATAAGTTCCATATAGGACTCTGAAGAAATTTTTCCGCAGCAAGGCGCGGAACATTGTCCCATGTGGTAGTAAAGACACGGCGTTTCTTTTTTTACGAATTTTTTGCACCGCCGCAGTTTGTATTTTATGCTGATGTTCTCCAAAAACGTTTCGAGCGCGGAAACGTCGGGGAACGGGCCGTAATAGGCGGAGCCGTCTTTAACCATCGACCTTGTTTTGAAAAGCCGCGGAAACTTTTCGTTCGTAATGCGGAGCATCGGGTACGATTTTCCGTCTTTCAGCTCAATGTTGAAGTGCGGGGAATACTTTTTTATCAGGTTGTTTTCCAGAATCAGAGCTTCGTACTCGTTCTGGGTAACGATATATTCAATTGAATGTGCGCGGGAGATAAGAATACGTGTTTTTATGTCTTTCCGCCCGGAAAAGTAGGATGAAAGCCTGTTCTTCAGGTTTTTTGCCTTGCCTACATAGAGAACGGTGCCGTCTTCATTTCGCCAGAGGTAAACTCCGCTCGATTGAGGCGCTTTGAGTGCTGTTTCGTGTAGTTGTCCGCGGACTGACTTATCTGTATTCATACGCAATTATGGTTAGAAAACAAATATATTTTTTTTCAGCTTTTTGTCTACTGTTCTCATGCTTAATTCAGCCGTTATTTGGTGAGCAGACGCTCGTGCTTGGTGGAAAACAGGGATGGAAAGGTGTTTTATATTATACACAGAACGTTACAATCGGTACAGGAAGATACGGATACGATAGCTACATGCTTTCGGAACAGACGATAAATCCTGATGATTCGACTGATTTACTGCTAACTTTTGAAAACGGCAATGTTTCAGAAGAAACAGGCAACTACATTGTCGATTCTGCGGAAGTTTTCGTTGGCGACAATTCTGCGCGCGGTGAAAAAGCAGCTCTCTCTAGGAGCGAAACTTCCGGCATAAAACTTACAGGCAGCCCCCATTCGCTTTTCGGAAGACAGGGACTTACCGATTCCTTCTCAATTGAGTTCTGGCTTTGTCCGCTCGCCTCTGGAAACGGTGAGGTCATCTTCTCATGGCGTTCATCACGGAATCTTGAAAGCTATTCTCTTTATCAGAATATTTCCGCAACTGTGTACGGAAGCCGTATGCGTTGGGATTTTACGAATGTCTTTGACATAATGAGCGAGACAAATTCTTCGTGTATGCTCATGGGAACGACTCCGCTTATTCCTGGGACTTGGACGCATCACGAAATTTCGTTTGATGCGGAGACAGGCATGCTTGAGTATAAGATGAACGGAATTACGGAAGATGTGCGTTTCATCACTGACAGCGGATTTGAGCGCGGTACCGTATTCGAAGCCCACCTTGGTGTTCCGGCGACGCTGAATATCTGCCCGTCTTACACAGGCTGGATCGACAACTTCTGCATCCGGCGGAACTGTGACAAAAACGAGAATGCGGCTTTCCTTTACCCGGAAGACGGTGGCCGCTTTGAGACAAAAATTTTTACGCTCGGCAGCAACGGAGCCAAAGTCCTTTCGGTTGACGCTCTGGCGACTGTTCCTGAGCAAACTTGGGTTGAATATTACGTGCGTTCGGCGGAATCTCCGTTTGACTGGACAGAGACAACCCCTGAGTGGAAGGCTTTTACGCCAGGCGAGACACTTGAAGATGTTGACGGCGTTTGGTTCCAGCTCGCCGCCGACTTGTACCCTGACGGAGCGTGTTCAGTTTCTCCGTCTGTATCGGAATTCACCATAACATATAACGAGAACGAGATTCCCGTTACCCCGTACGACATCCGCGCCGTCGCAGGCGACGGGTACGTGGAGCTTTCGTGGTCTGGAACAGCTGGTAACAGCATGAGCAACACTGCGGGTTATATAGTCTATTACGGAAAACGCCCCGGCGAATACTTAGGTAACGACGCCGCAGAGGGCAGCTCCCCGATATATGTCGGTAAAAAGACAAGCATAAAAATAACCGGTCTTGAGAACGGAAAAATATATTATTTTGCAGTGGCAGGAGTTTCTGCATCGTCTCCCCAAATAATTGGACAATTGTCCCAGGAAGTCTATGCACGACCGATGTACCGTAAAAGACAGTGAGTGAATTATGAGCGACAAGAAAAACGATTTTACTCTGAACAGGGCTGACTCTGCTCTTCTCGCCAGGGATTTTACCCTGGCTGCCCGTCTTTACAGAACTGTTCTTGCAAAGGATCCTACAAATAAGGATGTACTTCTGAAACTTGGCTCTACGTATGTCAAAGCGGGGCAGGACAGCCGTGCGGAAGGTGCGTATGTGAACGTGCTCAAAGTCGATCCCGCCAACTTCGAGGCTTTGAACAGCCTTGGCGGTGTTTTCCGCAGACTTGGAAAATACGATGAATCCATTAAAGTTCTTGACCGCGCCCTTAAGCTCAAAGACAGCAGCGAAGTTAAATACAACATGGGCTTTACGTACAAGCTCATGGAAAAATATGACGAGGCGGCGGAATGTTTTACTGCCGTCATAGAGGATAACCCCGGCGATGTTCTTGCTTACAATCATCTTGGTGCGATTTATGCGAAGCGCGGAGACCACAAGAAAGCTTTGCAGACATATTGGAAAGGTCTTCAGGTTGACCAGAACCATCCCGTCCTGCACTATAACTCAGCGTTAAGTTTCCTTGCTCAGGGCAAGTTTGACGAAGCCCGCAACTCATACGAGAACGCGCTTCGCGCAAAACCAGGTTGGCCGGACGCGATGAACGGACTCGCGGAGCTTTATATCCAGGAAAAAGATTTCCCGGATGCACAGGAGCTTATATCGCAGGCGCTTAAGATAAACCCTGAGAACAACAATATTATGATTACGCAGGGTCGGCTTTACGTGAAGCGCGGAAACTACAGCGAGGCAGAGAGTGTATACCGCGATGTTTTGAACGCTCGTCCCGGTGACAGCAACGTTATGGGTCGTTTGGAGCGCGTTTACGAGAAAGAGAACCGTTACGAAGAAGCCTACAATCTTCTTGAGCGCATGAAAGAAAATTCTGTCAGCGAGCATGAGATTACGCGCAGAAAAATACAGCTTATGCTGAATCAGGGAAAACTAAAGGATGCCGGCGAGCTTCTTAACAAAGAGCGGACAGAAAACCCGGATAATCCAGAGGTTTTGAACCTGCTTTCTCAATACTTTATCCGCGCTGGAAAAACCGACAAAGCGCACGGTTGTTTCAAGCGCATATGCGAGATAAAACCGGGATATGTCAATTTCCTTTGGGATGCTGCTTTGCAGTTCAAACGCATGGGTGATTATGCGAACGCAGAGGACTACATGAACAAGTACCTGGAAAAGCAGGGCGACAACGTGGAGGCTTTGTGCACGCTTGGTGATATCTACGAAGAGCAGCAGCGGTACGACGAGTCTCTTGATGTGTTCAAGAAGATTCTGGACAAAGACGGCGGAAACGGACGTGTTTCGGAAGCTGTTTCCAGAGTGGGTGCGTTCGCGGAGACAAACAAAAAGCAGACGGCAGATATGTCGGAGCTTCTTTCTGATTCAAACGGAGATGAAACACCGGAAGAATTGAAAGAAAAAATCCGCCTGTATGAGAATTCTGTGGAAAACATGGCAAAACAGTCCGTTGCTGAAGGACAGCAGCCCGAAGACGATTCTGTCGGACAGGATATTGATGCCTATGACAACATAGATTTTGACGAGCTTTTGAAACTTGAATACAAAGACAGCGAAAATCTTGATTTGGAGGATGAGTTCTCCAATTTGATAATGGAAGAAGATTCTCCTATTGATTTTCAGTCGGAAGAGTATGACGACCGCAAAGAAACACTCGATAAATCCGACCTTATGCCGAAAGATATGCCGTTTGAAGCGTCTGTTGGTTCAGATGATGATACGGATTTCAATCCGCTCGATTACAACTACACGCCAAAATATTCGCCTTCGGAAGAAAATGAAGTGCTCGATGTATCTGGTTCCCCGTTCGAAAAAGACGATTTTGAGGAAGATACTTTTGAAGAGGAGCAGCAGCCGGTTTCGTACCAACCGCAGTATCCGTCGTACCCGATGCAGCCGCAGCCTTATCCAGAGCAGCAGCCATATCCGGCGTCTCCACGCAAGGAGCCAGCTCAGCAACAGCCACAGATGATGCAGCCGCCAAAACGTGCACCGGAGCCTGAATCGGATATGCCTTTTGAAGCCGAGCCTGACATGGTTCCGGAACAAAGCCCGGATCTTATGGATAGCGGATTTGAGGCTGATCCTGATGTACCACCGCCAGAAATGACGGAACCACTTCCAGCTGATGATGATATTGGTGAGCCATTCGCAGACAATACGCTTGATGAAGAGGAACAGCCTTTCTACGAAGAGGATGTGGAGCCGGGTGACGAAATGCTCATGCCGGATGAAGAGGCAGCCGCAGAATCAGCTGAAGCAGAAGTGCCAGAGGCGGAAGAACCCGATTTTATGGAGGAGCCGCCAGCTGAGGAGCCTGAAGCAGATTTACCAGCTTTTGACGAAGAGCAGCCAGAGGAAGATGTAGACGAATTTGCTTCAGAAGAAGCGCCAGCTGAAGAGCCAGCCTCGGAAGAGCCTGTTTTTGCAGATGAGCGTGAGTCCCGCGATTCCACCGCAGAAGAAATACCGCATAATGAAGAGAATCCTCATAGGGATGAGAAAACAACTATGAATCTTGTTAGTGACGCATTGCAGAATGTTGTGAACGCACCTGTGAAGAAAGATTTCCGTGATGCCGCGGATATGTTCAAGACTCTTAGAACACTGAGCTCAAGTTTGCCGCAAGTGCAAAAAGACGCGTTCTTCAACAGCCTTAACAAGCTTAAGCTCGATTACGTTATAGAACGGCTTTCTGGAAAACCGGGGTTGCTCTCTGCGGCATCGGCGATTCGTAAGACCGGCGGAATCGCGGGCATTAAAACCGACAATAAGCCGAGTCTGCTTAAAACAATGACGTACATGCGCACGCTTATAAAAAGCTTGCCGGACGCGTCGCAGTCATGGTTGTTGGGCAAAGAAGTAGATAAGCTGATTAACAAAGCTCAAAAGTAGCAATACATCGTATTTACTCGCAGGGCTCCCGCAAACAACCCCTTCTACGCGCCGGGGTGGAGTGGTCGCCTTTGGCGAGGATTTTTGCCCGATTTCGGGCAAAAAGACCAAGCGTTAGCGGGCCACGGAACACCGGAAAACTGGATAAAGCTCGCGCTTAAATCCTTATAATCCTTGCGTGGGTCAGGACTTTGTTTCCGTCTTCCGTTATCAGGATATCGTTTTCAAGGCGACAGCCGCCAATCTCGTCGTCGTACAGGCCTGGTTCAAGCGTTACGACCATTCCGGGCTTAAAAACGCTTTCCTGCGGCGCACGAAGCCTTATTCCAGGAGCCTCGTGACACTCCAACCCAATTCCGTGACCAAGGCTGTGCGGCATAACCCGCTTTGCTTTCGCGAAAACATCATCCGCTTTTTGTGAGGCAGCTTTTATCGGTACGTCTTTAGCATAAAGGCTCAAACATTCGTCATACGCTTTCTGGACAAGCGCAAGCTGCTTTTCCTGTGCTTCAGTAAGCGGACCTTTTGCAACTGTAATCGTAACATCGCTTGTGTAGCCGTTGTAAATTACGCCGAAGTCGAGTATCGAAAGACCTTGCGCTGGGAATTCGCCCGCCGTATAGTTCGGGAAACAGTGAATGCCAAAACTTCTTGCCGGTCCTGCCGCCAGCGTATCAAAGCCGGTTCCTTCGCAGCCCGCCGCCCGACATTCGCGTTCAATAAGCAGCGCGGCATCCATCTCTGTTTTTATAGTGCCGTCCTTAACTCCGGCTTCTATCGTGTCTATAAGCTTGTCCGTAATTTCTGCCGCTTTCTCGATGCACGAAATCTCGTATGAGTCTTTTATAGCCCTCATATCGGCAGCAGTTTCCTCGCCACCATTCTCGCGACAAATAACATCGTATTCAGAAAGCCCGTCAACGAATTTCAAGAAATTCGGGTAAGGCGTTGAACCAGGGATTTCTACGCGAGAATTGGCTGGAACCTTAAGTTTTTTCAAAGCTCCGGCAGCGGCTTTTACTTCCTGACGCTCGTAACGTGTGTACGGAATGATAAAGTCAACGCATGCAATTTTGTTCGCAAGAATCTCGTCCCACGGAATAAGCACGGAAGAGCCGTCAACAGCGATGCAAAGAACTGCGTCCTGCGGGTGACCTGTAAAATATCGGATTGAAGGTGACCTGTGCTCTTCTGAATCTATGAAAATCATTGCGCCAGTTCCCTGTTGCGCTAACCATGTCGCAAAATCAGCGCGGCGCTTTTTATATATCGCTGTCATTTCGTTTTGTGTTTTCATTTTTTTCCCCCTTTTTTACCGAATCGTCTCCAAATCGTCGCAACAAGCGGATCTTTTGTAATCACGAGCAGCAGCACTCCTACAGCCGCAAACGCAAGTCCGCAGATTACAAGCGGTACGCCTTGGTCAATAAAGCGGTTTCCAGTGTTAAAAAGCGCGAAAACCGGCTTTTTTATCAGATATGCTGCAGCAGTCGCCACGACCGAGAAAATTAAAATGCGAAGGACGTACAAGAACGTGCCTTTTAACATAAAAGACGCATCGGCTATTTTATCTTTTTTCATAAAAACAAAAAGTACGATAGTGTTAACCGCGCTCGCTATTGAAAGCGCAAGTGCAATTCCTCCGCCCTGGAACGGCTTCGCAAGGCAAGCGGCGACAGCCATGTTCACGGCGAAACAGATTACACCCGCAATCGTCGGGGATTTTGTGTTCTTTTTCGCGTAGAACGCCGGCGAGATTATCCTGTTCACAGCGATAAAGAAAAGACCCGTCATGTGAAACAAAAATGCTTTGTTTGTGAGCATAACGGACTCTTCCGTGAAGTTTTTTGACTTGTACACAAGCCTGATTATGTTGTCGCTGAACGACATGGCGAAGAACGTCACCGGAATTGCAATCAGCGTGATTATGCGAATTGAGGAAAGAAGAAGGTCGTTGAACTCTTTGTCGAGTTTTTTGTCTGCGAACGACGTAAGGTCGGGCAGAATTACCGTACCGACCGATACGGCGAATATACCGAGGATAAGCTCCTGCAAGCGGAGCGAGTATGAAAGACTCGACTGGATTCCGGGGCCTGCGTTGCCGGCGAGCCACATAGAAACGAGGTCGTTCAGCTGATACGCCGCCATGCCGAAGATTGTCGGCGCGACGAGCCGGAGAACTTTTCTTGTTCCGGGGTTTGTGAACGCCTTTTTGAGCGATGTAAACTGGACTGTCCGGCGGTTTTTAAGAACGAACGGCAGCTGGAACAAAGCCTGTACCGAGCCACCGGATATTACGCCTATCGCCATTGCTCTCGCTGGGTTAACTGTATATGGCGAAAGAATATAACTTGCCAAGATAACGATTAGGTTGAACAGCACTGGCGTAAAGCCGGACGGTGCAAAAATCTTCATGCCGTTCAAAATGCCCTGGAAAAACGCCGCTATCGAAATGACAATAAGATATGGGAACATTATGCGCGTAAGAACTGCCATTTCGGAAACAAGCTCCGGATCGTTGCTTTCGGTGAAAAACGGCGTGATAAGCGGAGCAAGCAGAATGCCGAGCAGCGTGAAAACTGTCGTCAAAAACGAGATAAGCGTGAAAGTCGCTTTAAGAAACTCTTTTGTCTCTTGTTTTTTTGAGGGGTCAGCCTGTTCCTGTTCGATATAGCTTTTGAAAGTCGGGATAAACGCTACGGATATGCTGTTCTCCGCGAAAAGCCGGCGGAAAAGATTAGGCAATTGGAACGCGAACGTAAAAGCATCGGCAAGAAACGAAGTGCCGAGGAAAGCTGCTTTCGTCATTTCGCGGATAAGCCCGAGAATGCGCGAGAGAAGCGTTAGAAAAGAAAGGCTTAGTCCGGAGCGTACAAGAGATTTTTTGTTGGCAGCGGAAGCTGCGGATTGTGCGGAACCTTCTGTTTGCACTGGCTCCGGCGTTGGCTGAACTGTTTTTTCGTTTTCTTCCATAAGACAGCTTGGATAATATCACTTTATAATTTGATGTGCAACGTTGTTGATGATGCGTGAGGGATTGTAGGGGCAGCCCGGAAGGGCTGTTGCCGCTTGTCAAGCGGCAATGTAGGCGGATGCCGGAACCCCGCAAAGCCCGACCGTAAGGTGGGTGTCCAGTTTGGGCAGCCACCGTCGGGCACGCCCTAATCCCAAATATCTATCTTTAAAATATTATACATAATTGAATTTGTGCTTGATTATCATTACTATAAGCGCATGAATTACAATCAGCTCTCTCTCGAAATGCATGAGAAAAACAATGGCAAGCTCGAAACTACGAGCATGGTTCCCGTTAAAACTCGGGAAGATTTATCTACGGCATATACGCCGGGCGTAGCCGAGCCGTGCCGGAAGATTCACGATAATCCGGATGATGTTTACAAATACACACTTAAAAGCCGCACGGTAGCCGTTATCTCGAACGGAACTGCGGTTCTTGGGCTTGGAAATATCGGGCCGGAAGCAGGTCTTCCTGTTATGGAAGGTAAGTGCATTCTTTTCAAAGAATTCGCGGGAGTTGATGCGTTCCCACTCGTCATCAAGGCTGATACGCCTGATGAAGTCGTTACTTTCTGTAAAGCTGTCGCACCTACGTTCGGCGGCATAAATCTTGAGGACATTAAAAGCCCTGAGTGCTTTGAGATAGAGGACAGGCTTAGAAAAGAGCTTGATATTCCGGTTTTCCACGATGATCAGCATGGTACGGCTATCGTTGTTACGGCAGCTCTTATAAACGCGCTTCGTGTTGTCGGCAAGGAAATGTCGAAAATCCGGGTTGTTTTGAACGGACCGGGCGCAGCAGGAACTGCAATCATCAAAATGCTGATGACGGTCGGCGTTAAGGATATAGTTGCCATCGACTCTAAAGGTGTTATTTACGATGGTCGCGGAAGTGCGGGAAGTCACAAATTGTGGCTCGAGAAGAACACTAACCCGCGCCACGTTACAGGAGAACTGAAAGATGCCGTTAAGGACGCTGATGTTTTCATTGGTGTTTCAAAGCCGGGCTGCCTTACAAAAGAAATGGTCAAATCGATGGCTTCTGACCCGATCGTTTTTGCGATGGCGAATCCTGACCCGGAGATTTATCCTGAGGACGCGAAAGAAGCTGGTGCAAGAGTTATTGCGACAGGAAGAAGCGATTATCCGAACCAGGTTAACAATGTGCTGGGCTTCCCTGGCATTTTCAAAGGCGCACTCAGCGTACGCGCTCGTGATATAAACGACCAGATGAAAATTGCGGCAGCTTATGCGATTGCTGATCTTGTTAGCGATGAAGAGCGTCGCGAGGAATACGTTATTCCGTCTCCGTTCGACAGCCGCGTTGTAGAGGCTGTTTCAAAAGCTGTCGCAGAGGCTGCCGTAAAGAGCGGAGTCGCGCGCGTATGAGCCGCAGGGATGCTTTAGTTTCGCGGGCTTGTGGCGTTTTGCGCGAGGCTTGCGTTATGCGGGCTTGTGGCGTTTTGTGCGCGGTTGGCTTTGTGTGCGAGACTTGCGTGAGGTGCGCGATATGAGCAATATTCGTGAGATAGACGCGGCGGAAATTACGGAAGCCGTAAGCCGATTGTGCATAAAGGCGAACCTGGAGCTTCCTCAGGATGTCGTGGACGCGCTCCATGCATCCGTAAAGACGGAAGATTTTCCGCCCGCAAAAGAAACACTGCAGCTGCTCGAAAAAAATTTGGAGATTGCCGCGTCGCGCAACATCCCTGTTTGCCAGGACACCGGAGCCGCCTGCGTTTTCGCTGAGATAGGGCAGGATGTCCACATTAACGGCGATTTTGAAGCGGCTGTGAACGCCGGCGTTCGCAAGGGCTATGTCGAAGGGTATCTTCGGAAAAGCATCGTAAAAGACCCTGTGCGACGCGGAAACACTGAGGACAACACCCCTGCATTTATAACGACACATCTCGTAAGTGGCGACAAAATAAAGCTTACCGTCCTTCCAAAAGGCTTTGGAAGCGAGAATATGAGCCGCGTCGCCATGCTTAAACCGGCAGACGGTTTGGACGGAATAAAAGAGTTTGTTCTTGAAACAGTGCGGCTCGCGGGGCCGAATCCATGCCCGCCAATCGTTCTGGGAATCGGTATAGGCGGAACTTTCGACAAAGTGACCGCGCTCGCCAAAAAAGCTTTGATGCGCCCGCTCAACGAGAAAAACGCTGACCCATTTTACGCAGATTTGGAAAGCGAGTTGCTGACCGAAATCAACAAGCTTGGAACGGGACCGCAGGGATTTGGCGGCAGAACGACGTGCTTGGGGCTTGCGGTTGAAGTTATGCCGACGCATGTTGCAGGAATGCCTGTCGCCGTGAACGTCAGCTGTCATGTGACGCGCCGTGCGTCCGTAGTGCTGTGATTTGCGCGCGGCAGGACGCGGCAGAATTGAGTTTCGCGGCAATGCGCGGTTTTAGGAGCGACTTTTATGGAATATAAAATTACAACCCCAATAGATTCGAACGACCTTGAAAAACTTCGCGCGGGCGACACTGTCCTTCTTTCCGGGATTGTCTACACGGCGCGCGATCAGGCACACAAGCGGCTTTTCGAAGCGTATGAGCGCGGAGAAACTTTGCCGTTCAACCTGAAAGGCAGCGCGATTTATTACGTTGGACCAACACCGGAAAAAGCTGGTGAAGTTATCGGCTCCGCCGGTCCGACAACAAGCGGCAGAATGGACAAGTACAGTCCGCTTCTCCTTGATCTTGGCAACAAAGTGATTATTGGCAAAGGTAAGCGCAATCAGACTGTAAAAGATTCTATTGTAAAGAATAAAGCTGTGTATCTTGGTGCGATTGGCGGAGCCGGTGCGCTTATGGCGGAAAGCATCAAAAGCGTTGAGGTTATCGCGTGGCCAGACTTGGGCTGCGAAGCTGTCCGTCGCCTTGAAGTAAAAGATATGCCTCTCACTGTCGTCATAGACACACAAGGAAACGATCTTTACGTTACAGGTCCTGAAAAATACCGCTCAGGTTGTAATTGATATCTGAATCATATATAATAAGATAAATTTTTCATTTTCCTAGTAAATATAACATTATTTATGTTCCGACGGGTCAGATTTCCCGTCATGGATCTGTGGGCAAACTTGTGGAGTGAAACATTTTTCTCCGGGAATTGTCCAATAAACTGAGGTACAGATGATAGTTCTTAAAGAAAAAGCTGATGTAGATATTGTTCCTGTTCGGATGGGTATAGATGTAGGCTCGACAACAGTAAAAGTTGTTGTGCTTGCTGATGACGATTCCGTAATATACAGCGAATATGAGCGGCACAGAGCGGATATCCGCAGTACGATTATCGCGGTTGTTACGCGCGCGCTTGATGCGATCGAGCAGAAGTGCGAGTACGGCGAAAAACAGACGGTAAGCGTCAAAGTAACGGGTTCTGGTGGTCTTGCCGTTTCTCAGTGGCTTACGATTCCTTTCATTCAGGAAGTTGTCGCTTCAACGACGGCTGTTCAGAAGATAATCCCAAAGACAGATGTTGCAATTGAGCTTGGCGGCGAGGATGCCAAGATTACATATTTTACAGGCGGCGTTGAGCAGCGCATGAACGGTACTTGTGCCGGTGGTACGGGTGCTTTCATCGACCAGATGGCAGCTCTTCTTGAAACCGATGCGTCCGGTCTTAACACGCTTGCTGCCGGTGCCACGACAATTTACCCGATAGCCGCACGGTGCGGTGTTTTCGCCAAAACTGATATTCAGCCGCTTATTAACGAAGGCGCGCGCCGCGAGGATATTGCGGCTTCTATTTTCCAGGCTGTTGTAAGCCAGACAATCTCCGGACTTGCTTGCGGAAAGCCGATTCGCGGAAACGTGGCGTTTCTGGGTGGTCCGCTCCACTTCCTGGACCAGCTGCGGCACCGATTTATCGTTACGCTCAAGCTTCCGGACGAGGCAGTTCTTGTACCGGAAGATTCCCAGCTTTTTGTCGCAGCCGGTGCCGCATACTCCGCCGAGCGGACGTATACGTGCATCAATCCGTCTGAGGAAACTGACGTTTTCCGTACAGCTGCTGAATTCAAAGAAGCTCTTAAAAGTCTTGTAGATGCTGAAATGACAGAGGTTCAGCGTCTAGATCCGCTTTTCAAAAACGAGGATGAGCTGGCGGAGTTCCAGAAACGCCACGCTGCGGAGAAAGCCGCAGCCGGCAACCTCGACGAAGCGACAGGCCCTGTTTTCCTCGGTCTTGATGCCGGTTCTACAACGACAAAAGCTGTTCTTATCGACGAGCAGGGAAGAATCCTTTGGCGTTTCTATGACGTTAACGCAGGAAATCCTGTCGAGCTTGCGGTTCGCGTTCTTAAAGACTTGTATCACAAGCTTCCGCAGAATGTTTACATTGCACGCACTGTTTCTACCGGCTACGGCGAGGCACTTTTCCAAGCCGCTCTCAATGCGGATGCCGGTGAAGTAGAGACTATAGCACACTATCGCGCGGCTGACTTCTTCGTTCCGGGTGTCGAGTTCTTGCTTGATATCGGTGGCCAGGATATGAAGTGTCTGCGTATGAAAGACGGTGCAATTACGAATATCCAGCTTAACGAGGCGTGTTCTTCCGGTTGCGGAAGCTTCCTTGATAACTTTGCGCGCTCGCTCGGTATGAGTGTTCAGGACTTCAGCAAAAAGGCGCTTCTCGCGGAGCATCCTATCGATTTGGGAAGCCGCTGTACCGTCTTTATGAACAGCCGCGTAAAGCAGGCACAGAAAGAGGGCGCGACTGTCGCCGATATTTCTGCCGGTCTTTCTTATTCAGTTATTAAAAACGCGCTTTTCAAGGTTATCAAGCTTAGAAAAGCATCTGATATCGGCAAAAAGGTTGTCGTTCAGGGCGGTACATTCAACAACGACGCGGTTTTGCGCGCGTTCGAGAAAATTGCCGGTGTAAACGTTTTCCGCCCGGATGTGGCGGGTCTTATGGGCGCATACGGTGCTGCCCTTATTGCGCGCGACCAGTGGCACGAAATGCCACCAGCTGTCCGCAGTACGGCAAAAACCGGGCTTGCAACGCTTAAAGAACTTGAAGATTTCCACGTTGATTTGGAGCTCCGCCGTTGCGGACGCTGCCAGAACAACTGTCTGCTCACAATAAACACATTCACGACAGGCGATGAAAAACGCCGTTTTATCACAGGAAACCGCTGTGAGCGCGGCGCGGAGCAGCAGGAAGGCGACGCAAAGACAGTGGATGCCGGAAATGCTGAGAAAACCGCCGTTGCGGACAAAGCAGAGCGTGCCGACATTCCGAACCTTTTCGACTGGAAATACAAGCGGCTTTTCGGTTACAAACCGTTGCTCGCTGCCGATGCGCCGCGCGGAGATGTCGGAATCCCGCGCGTCCTCAATATGTACGAAAACTACCCGCTGTGGTTCACATTCTTCACGGAGCTCGGTTTCCGCGTAAGGCTTTCTCCGCGCTCTAGCCGCAGCGTATACGAGCTTGGTTTGGAGACGATTCCTTCCGAATCTGTCTGCTATCCGGGAAAAATATCACACGGACACATACAGGCTTTGCTCAACTGGGGCATTAAGTTCATTTTCTACCCATGCGCTCCTTATGAGCAGCAGGAAGATTCCGGTGCGGGCAACCACTACAACTGTCCTATCGTAACGAGCTACCCAGAAGTTCTTAGAAACAACGTTGACGCGCTGCGGCAGGATTCCGACATCACCTTTATGAATCCGTTCCTGCCTATTTACGACAAGCCGCGTCTGGCTGTTCGCCTTTACGAAGAGCTTGGACCAAAGTTCAACATTTCGCAGGAAGAAATAACAAAAGCAGTAGATAAAGCTTGGGCGGAGCAGGAAAAGTTCCGTCAGGAAGTAAGAGCAAAAGGTGAGGAAGCCCTTGAGACTATTATCAGGCGCGGCCTCAACGGTATCGTGCTCTCTGGCCGCCCGTACCACCTTGACCCGGAGATTAACCACGGTATCCCGGAAATGATAACGAGTCTTGGTATCGCTGTTTTCACGGAAGACAGCGTTGCAAGCTTTGGCGCGATAGAGCGTCCTCTCCGCATCGTTGACCAGTGGACGTACCACAACAGACTTTACCGGGCGGCGGCATTCACTTCCGGTATGCCGAATCTTGAGCTTATCCAGCTTACGAGCTTTGGTTGCGGTCTTGATGCTGTTACTGCCGATCAGGTTGAGGAAATCCTCTCTTCAAAGCACCGCATGTACACGCTCATCAAGATTGATGAAGGCTCGAACCTCGGTGCTGTCCGCATCCGTATCCGCAGTCTTATCGCCGCTGTAAAAGAACGCGAGCGGAACCGGCAGAAACCGGAAATCCGTTCAGCCGCATATACGCGTCAGGTGTTTACAAAAGAGATGAAGGCGACGCACACGATTGTCGCGCCTCAGATGTCACCGATTCACTTCAGGCTTGTTCAGAAAGCGTTCCAGTATTCGGGCTTCAATTTTGAGGTTCTGCCGGACGTAGACGCACTTGCCGTAGAAACCGGACTTCAGTTTGTAAACAACGACGCATGTTATCCGTCTATTATTGTTGCCGGTCAGATGATGGCGGCGCTTAAATCGGGCAAATACGACCTTGACCACGTATCGCTTATGATTACGCAGACTGGTGGCGGTTGCCGTGCGACGAACTACATCGGCTTTATCCGCCGCGCCCTTAACGACGCTGGCTTAAGCAAAATTCCGGTCGTTTCGCTTTCTGCTCTGGGACTCGAAAAGAACCCCGGCTTTAAGATTACTTTGCCGCTGCTCAACCGCGCTCTTATGGCTGTTATGCTCGGCGACCTTCTTATGCGCGTCCTTTACCGTACGCGTCCTTACGAAGCTAATCCGGGAGAGGCAAACGCGCTTTACGAAAAGTGGAACGGACGCATACAGGCTAAGTTGCGTCATCCGACGCTCGGAACGTATCACAGCCTTATCCGCGGTATTGTAAAAGATTTCGACAGCATGCCGCTTCTGCCTGTTAAAAAGCCGCGCGTCGGCGTTGTCGGCGAAATCCTCGTCAAGTTCCACCCGACTGCGAACAACGACATTTTTGGCACAATCGAGCGCGAGGGCGCGGAGTGCGTCGTTCCAGATCTTGCGGACTTCCTTTTCTACACGTTCTCCACAGGCATTTTCCGCCACGAAAAGCTTGCGTTCCCGAAAAAAACGGAGCGCAACGCGCGTCTTCTTGTGTGGGGCATGGAGCTTTACCGCAAATACATCAAGAAGTGTCTGCGCAAAAGCCGCCGCTTTGAACCACCGTCATCAATCTATGATTTGATGAAAGGTGTAAATGATATCGTCCAACTTGGTAACATTACGGGCGAAGGATGGTTTCTTACTGCAGAGATGGTGGAGCTCATCAATGAGGGAGTTCCATCAATTGCATGTGTACAGCCGTTCGCTTGTCTGCCTAACCATGTTACCGGTAAAGGCATGATAAAGGAACTTCGGCGAAGATACCCTGGAGCAAATATATCTGCTATAGACTACGACCCAGGCTCCAGCGAGGTAAATCAGCTGAACAGGCTTAAGCTTTTGCTGGCGAATGCGCCGCTAGGAAAACATCCGGATGAAACATAAAAGAGTATATGTATCGTTTCTTGTTTTGTTGTCGCTTTTTGTTGGTTTGACAGCCAGTGCTCAGGATATCATTGATATTCCTGAGTCGAGCTTGCTTCGAGGTCGAATCGAAGAAACATGGTTCGACCTTCCTATTCCGGTTTTACGGACTAAAGAAGCGGAAGTGATTCAGAGCATGGACGGCACTTATTTCCAAGTCAGCGTCGAAGATTACGGAGATCAGTGCGCTATCGTCGTTGCTCCCGGAAAAGTCGAAAAAGTCGAGATTTATTCAGGTTCCGGCGTTGAAGAAACTGAAAGAACAATGTATCTTTCCGAATCTCCGGGTTCTTGGATTCTTTTTAAGGATTCAAAGACAGGCGAGCCTGTTTGTATCCGTTATTATTTTGCCATAAACACAGAGGTTTTCCTTCAGTTCAGAAGAAGCAGCTCTGTTCCGTCCGAAAAATCGCTTGCGGACGTTATGGTTTATGGCGAGTATGCGGTAAAAGACGTTCCTGTCGGCATCCCACTTGAATATTTTTATGACATAGGCATTGACGATGTTCTGTCACTTATAAAGCTCGTAGTACCGTGGGCTACTTCCTCGTTCTATTCTTCCCTTTATAGCGACACTTTGCAGATGACGGCTGTTATCCGTGAGAATTTGCCGCGTTTCCATTTGCTTGATGAAGTCGCTTATGACGAGATGGGACACCTTGTTTCCATAAAAACAGGATATCCTGTTTATGTTCCTGGCGGATATGAGAATGACCTTTATGTAAGCAGCGCAGGATTCGTAAAATGGATTGTAGACGGTCTTGTGCGCCCTATTTCTGGAACCGGAATTCTTTTGGCGCCTCTTGAGGAATCAACCGAAGAGCTTAAAACAGGCAGCGTTGCGGAAACAAAGTCTAAACTATATGATACGATGCTCGCGCTCGATTGGACACGTAACCTTGCGACGGCTATGGTGTCTATATACTCTGGAAGAGATTATGAATACGGAACGTCCGGAGTCCAGCTTAATTCAGCTCCATTCAACGGTGCGTATATAGAAACTGCCGGTTTCAAAATCTCTATGCTTAAGCCGATTTTCTACTATTTGGCAGTTACAGAACCGGGACGTTTTTATTTAGGAGCGATCCGTCATATGGCTGTTGATAATGACGGAGCGGAATTTGTGGTGTATAATAAATGCGCGGCATTTTTCCCTGCTTTTGACAGGAACGGTAAGTTTTCCGTTGCTGCGTTTATTGACGGAAAAGAAATGAAAATTGAGGATTTTATGAAAGATTACGGCTCTGATTTTATCCAGCTTGTAAGAATTCAGTCCTCTGAGCAGTTCTTCCCGCGATAAACCGAATCTGTTCGTGGCATATTATGAAACGTGTTTTATTATCATTTTTACTTGTTATAAGCCTTGTACTACCTCTAAGCGCGGCAGAGACAGACTCTCAGCTTTATACGCGGCTTTCTTCTGCGTATGACTCAGGGTATTATCCGACCGTGCTCACGCTTTCTGAAAAATTCTTATCTGATTTTCCACACTCACAATATGCTGACAGAGTTCATTTTATACGCGGAAAAAGTTTTTTTAGGCTTTCTCGCTACACAGAGTCAATAAAAGATTTTGAGTTTGTCGCTGCCACAAATGCTGATGCCGCTTACTGGCAGGGAATGGCATACTACCGTCTGCAAAACTACGAGGCGGCTTGCGGGGCATTTTATAACGCGCTTGCTTTGGGGACGCTTGGCGACTATGAATTCTCAAAAAGAAGTCTTCTCGTTTATTCGGCATTCGCGCTAGATAACTGCGGCAGACGCGATGAAGCGGCGGCTGTCCTTGAATATACGCTTATCAATTTCAATATGGAAGAAGATTTCCAGCCCGCCGTGCAGCTTCTTTTCTCTATTTACAAAGACACGGCGAACAAAGAGCGTCTTAGGTGGCTTTACCGCCAGATAAGCGGAGTGATTGAATGCTTCCCGGAAGATTGGAGCCACGCGATGCTTTACTACATGGCAGATGCGTTCTCTGAAGCGGGCGAGTATGAAAAGGCAATTGAGATTTTTGGCAAGCTGATCGCGTGCGACGAGAAAGCGTATCAGGCGGCGGCGTTGCAGAATTCATACATAATCGCGGAAGAAAAGGCTTTTTCGCCGGATGGCAAACGCATTTTCAGCGCGTTTTCTATCCTTGAAAATGCGGCGAACTATTTCGATGAAGGCGATGTTCAGTTTTGCGACCTTTGGATGAAGCTTGCCATTAGGAACTGGAACGACGGCGAAAAAGAAACAGCAATCAAGTGCTTTGAAAAAGCCGATTCTTGCGGCGGCAAGGCTCTTGCGGAAGGCGCAGGAAATGATACGCTACGAATCCAAAAATACATGGATCTTTCGCGGCTTTACGAAGCTGAATATCAGTTTGAGGGCGGCAAAAAAGAAGAAGCTATCAAACTGTTAAAGGATCATGCTGATTCATCCGGTGATAATTACCCGGAATACTGGGTGCGTTTGGCACAGTATTCGGCGTTGACCGGTAAAAGTGACGATTGCGGAGTTTACGCGCAGAAAGCTGTGGAAAAGCTAGAGAAGAAACTGGGTGCCGCCGGAGCTCCCAATACGGGAGATGCGCCGCTTGCGACCGCGACAAACTCCGCCGATACTGCGAAGGACGCTACGAAAAAGCTTATAGCCGAAGCATACTTCTATAAGGCTTATGCCGCCGCTGAGAAAAAAGGCTGGAAGAGCGTTCTTGCCGCCTGCCGCAAGCGTTATCAAGTTGTGCAAGCATACGATTACCCGCAGAGCCTTCTCTTTGCGGAATCGCTGTTGCTTGCGGACGGCAGTGAAAGTGCTGTGACAGAAGCAATCAATATTTTCGAGGCTTTATCTGATCAGGAAAGCGGCATAGCGTTCCTTTCCGACCGCACGAAAGTCCTTCTTCTTACAGGTAACTACGAAACCGCCTACAAGCTTGGCGGAACGGTTCGGTCTGCCGATGCGGACAGCGAGTACCTGTACCTTATGGGGCTTGCCGCGACAGGCTGCGGCGTGTGGAAAACAGCTTCTAACCTGCTTGGCACAGACAAGCCTTATGGCCTTTACTACACGGCTTACGCGCTTTACCGACAAAGCCGCACGGACGAGGCATATCCGCTTTTTGAGCGGTTCTTTAACGAAAATCCGTATCATCTTATGGCGCGTAATGCCTGTTTTTACGCCGCAGTCTGCGCGTTACAGAACGACGAGGGCGACAACGCGCTTAAATTCGCAAAACTTGCTGTAGAACAGTCAAGCCGTCCGGAACAGAAGATGGAAGCTTCCGTTCTGTGCGCCAGCATCTATAACGACAAAAACATGTACGCGGAGGCAGAAACACTTCTTGAAGTTTACGCGCCTTCGACAGACTCAGTTTCGCTTAACCTTCTCCTTTCACAAGTTTATTCGGCTCATGCCGCCGTCTGCAAGCGGAACGAAGAACTTGCCCTTTATACATTCCTGCTTGAAAAAGCAGACAAGCTTCTTGCAAGCACCGAATCATATTTCAGGAATATCCCGGAATCACGCGCCGCAGCGGAAGAAGCCGCTTACAGACGGGCGGAGCTTTATTATTCCGCCGCCGAGTACGAGAAAGCGGCAGATATCTACGAGCAGTTCAGAGAAAATTATCCGGAAAGCACTTTTTACGTGCAGTCTCTTTTTTATAACGCTCTTAGCCTTAAAAACACAGGACGCGAAAAAGAAGCTATCCTTCTTTTTGAAAAGTGCGCCTCCTACAATAAATATAACGATACGTTCGGTTTCCCTGCGTTACGCCAGCTTATCGAGCTTTATCGGAACAGCATGGAATACGAAAAAGCTCTTGCTGTAGCCGAGCGTGCTCTTTTGGAATACCCGGAAGAAAGCAAATATTCCGGTATAGCGACGACTGTTCAAAACCTGAAGCTTATGGTTGCGGGTACGGACGAAACCATAGCCGCTCTTAAGACAAAATATGAAGATTCTGGACGCAGCTCAACATCGGCAGGGCGCAAAAACGGCTTCTCGCTCGCGTTGGAGTACATGAACACTGTTTCCGAGCGCAACAAAGGCGAGGCGGTGCTGCTCGACATAATCGGCGCGTCAAAGCAAAGCGGACTTTCCGCCGACGACCGCTTTATCATAGGCGAATCGTATGAGCTTTTAGGCCTTTATTACAGGCAGCTCGGCAGAGAAGACGATGCGACGGAATGTTATCTTTCAGCAGCGGAATGCTTTGCTTCTGTGGACAAAGGAAAAGCTGCGGAAGTCTTATATAACGCTATAGACATTTTTGTTGCGGAAGGAAGGCGTGCTGATGCGGAAGCAGTGTACAGAACGCTTGTGTCATTGGATTCTGGTTCGCAGTGGGCTAAAGAAGCGGCCACTCTGCTTGGGATTTTTTAGCAAGTTTTAGAGAGGATTGAATGAAAACTGATAAGAAAAAGAAAATAACAGCTTTGCTTGTTCTTGTGGCTTTATGCTTCAGTGCGGCAGCGGACGATGACGAGATTCTTCTTCCAGATATAAGTACGACGATTTTAAAGACGGATGACGGCATTAACGTAGAAAAAGAAGCTGTCCCGGATTTTAGGACGATTCTGCCAGAGACAAGCTCTGAGCTTCCTGATATTGCCGATGTCGCCCTTGCGCCCGACACTTTTATCCCGCCGAAAACTGACTACACGACCGATGCTCCCGACGGTAAGGAAGCAGTTTCTAGCGATGTTTTCATAGAAGGTTCTGTCGGCGGCGGATATCCTGGGCTGTTTTCCGGCGATTTTTCCATCTACAGGAACGAAGGCGCGGAGCCGTTCAGCCTGAAGTTTTCTCATCTTACAGAAAACGGCTACGGAAGACATTCAGCTTCCGACGGCTTTAGCACTAGCGTCACGTCTCTTTCGGGGCAAAAGCGTTTCGCGTTCACGGACAAACTCCGCCTCGATGTAGAAGGTGTTTATTCGACAAAAACGGACGGGCTTCAGGGCAAAAGCCCTCTTTTCTATACGCTTTACAATCAGGATATTTCCGGCAGGGCTGATTTTATCTGGGATATTGACGAGCGCATGAAACTTTCTTCGGACATGGGTGTTATATTCAATAACCAGTTCGCAGGATACAACGTCGCTCTTCCGGCTGGAGTGTCCGGCTCTTCCATCTGTTTTATGGCGAAACCGCGTGTTTCGTTTTTGTACACTTTGCCGTTTGAGAACGGAACGGAGCTCGATATGCTCGCTCGTGCCGGGTATGACGGCGGTACAAACCAGAACAGAGTGTCTGCTGGGCTTGGACTCGACTATCTTATAGCTGAATACGGTACGGTATCGGCTTCTGTCGATGTTGTCTGGACAAAGAACATGACGGCTCCAATCGTCGTTCCGTTCCAGCTTGGTTTTAAGACAGGAAGCGCGGTGTCTGTTATCGGCTCTGTTTTTGGCGGGTTGAAGTCTTCTGCCGCGGATTTTGGTGCGCTTCAGCAGACAATACCGTACATGTTCACGAACTTTAAGCCGTTCGAGGAATCGTTGTGGTTCGCGTCTGCCAATTTGACGTTGCCGTTCGAGTTTTCGCGTGCCGAGGGAGAAACTCCATCGTTTGCGATAAAGAAGATAGAGCCCGATATTAAGATTGATTTTGAGAAAACGGCGTTCGGAAACAAATCGCTTTCGCTGTTTTCTGTCGATTCTGTAACCGGGCTTATGACGGCGCAGCTTGCCGAAAGGCTTGCGCTTGATACGTCTTTTGGTACGACGTTCTCGTTCCTTATCGGCGGAAGTGTTGATTTGAACTTTACAGCGGGCTGGAAAGGCTGCTGGTTCGACAAAGATGTGCTTGAAGAGTCACATCTGCTGTTGCTCAAACTTGGCGTTTCCGACGAGAACGGCAGCTGGGGCGCAGAAACAGACGTTACGGTCTCGTTTATGGACGAAGTTCCTGACGTAGGCTTTTCTGCGTTCTACAAGCTGACGAACTCCATGCGTCTTGAGCTGAAGCTCGAGGACTTTGTGAAGCTTGTCATGGGCGAGGACAGGCTTCTTTGCGGCGAATATATCCAGCGTGGCGGTTACGCCGCATTATACGTGAAGATTTTCTTCTAAACTGTCACCCTGTGCGCACTGCATCGGGGACAATGGGAGGTTTATTTATATGATAGATATGATAAAGAACGGCGGAATCATTATGATTCCAATCCTGCTGTGCGGGGTTGCCGCCACATTTATTATAATTGAGCGCATCGTGTATTTTACTGGCCTTGGAAAAAGCAACAAGGCGCTTATGTCTAAAATTGTTCCGATGATAAGCGAAAAAGATTATATCGGAGCGTCGATAGAATGCCGAGCTTCAAGTACGCCGACTTCGCTCGTTATTGGCCGCGCCCTGGACAGCCTTGACTTTTCTGATGAAGAGCTTCACCGCGCCGTCGAAACGGAAAGTGCTCGCCAGTATCCGCGCCTGGAACGGTTTCTTACGGCTCTTGGCATTATTTCCAACGTTGCGACGCTTCTTGGACTTCTTGGAACAGTAACCGGTAATATCAAGGCGTTCGGCGTTCTTGGCGACGGCGGAACGATGGGTAACCCGGCTTTGCTTGCAGGATCAATCTCAGAAGCGCTCGTAACGACGGCTGCTGGTCTTATTATCGCAATTCCTTCCGTAATCGCGCATAACTTTTTTGTCGTAAAGGCAGACCGTTTAATGACGGAAGCCGAGAATACCGTTTCTGACATGATGCTCAAAATCCGTCATGGCGATGAAAGCAAAGAGGTGAGCGTAAGATGAGAGGTGGCAGACACCAGAGAAGACCGGGAGCGCAAGTTGACCTTATCCCGATGATCGATATCGTCTTTCAGCTTATCCTTTTCTTCCTGGTATCAACAACATTCGCATTGCTTCCCGCGATTACGCTTAAGCTGCCGTCTTCGCAGACTTCAGACTCTGTTTCTGTAGGGCAGATAACGATAACGATCGAAACGAACGGCTCCATCTGGCTTAATTCCGATAAAGTCGCGTCTTATGGCGAGCTTAACGAAAGACTCGCGGCTTTTGACGAAGTTGAGTACGAGAGCCGCAGGGATTATCCTGTTCAGCTTGAGGCGGATGAGCTTGTTACGAACGGAGATATCGTGCGTGTGTTCGATATCTTGCGCAAAAACGGCTTTGCCGCTTTGAACTTAAGGACGACGAATCCGGAGTAGGGAAATGCGTTCTTACGGTTATGCGGATTCCGGCAGTATTGTCGGAAGCTTGATAATTACAGTTTTTCTCTGGATTGTGCTGACGTTGTGCGCTTTGTTTATAAAGCCCGTCATCAATAATGAGCCGGAGTATATCGAGATAAGCATAACCCTTTCTGATTTACCGCCGATGGAGAAAAACGATCCGGGACCCACAGAACCGGAAACAATTTCTTCTACAACAGAGACAGCTGAAACGCCAGTTCCTGTGGAAACTCCGCCGATACCGGAATCTTTGCAAGCTGATACGACGCCTAAGCCAGTTACGACAGCTGCTACTACACCTGCGCCTGTTCAAGAGCAAGTTCCAGCTCCTGTTCCAACGCCGACCGTACAGCAGACAACAGCAGAAGCGATAAAACCCGCGACTGCATCGGTCGAAAAGCCGGCAACCACACAGACAACAACAACGCAGACTGCGCAAGTACAACCGCCACAAACGCAGCCAAAGCCGCAGAATACAACGCCAGTACAGACGCAGACGCCAGCTCCGCAAAACCAACCAAAACCGCAGAATGCAACGCCAGTACAGCCACAGACAACGGCTCCGCAAAACCAACCAAAACCGGAGACAACAACTACCCAGACATCATCTCTGCCAAAGCCGACAGTAACACCGATTCCAGAGCCTGCACCAACTGTTTCAACACCTGTTCAGTCACCAGTTCCGGAGTCAGCTACACAAGCTGCGCCGGTAACAACACCGGAGCCTGTGGTCGCTTCTGTTCCAGAGCAGCCAACAACGCCCGCTCCTAAAGAAGCGGAACAAGCACCTGTGATACCGACAACACCGGCTCCTTCTACACCCGAACCTGTTGCACAGACACCGGTACAAGCAGTTGCCGCAGCCCAAACGCCAGTTGAACAAAAGCCACGTCAGCCAACAGAAGAAGAAATTTGGGCTATGCTTATGGGCGATGATTCTTTCGGTGTTTCATCTTCATCAGGTAGCAACAGTTCAAAGCCGACATCAAATACAACAACTTCCAGCAGCGGTTTATCAGGTTCATCTGCTTCAAGCAGTGGTACTTCAACAGGGGCTGGGGGTAATTATTCAAGTGGTGGCAAACCGAATAGTACAACTTCTGGCTCAAGCGATCTTGATGACCGTCTTAACAATATGGCGCAGAATGCAGCTGCCGGAGGTGGCTCTGGTTCGGGTGGTGGTTCAACATCGCAGACTACAAAAGAAACGAACACCGCTTCTTCTGATGGTGACATAAGCTGGTCAGACGGAAAAGCTCGCAAACTTATAAGACCTGATAAACCAGATATTCAGCTTTCGGAAGAGAGCAAGAAGAAAATTGAAAGTAATCTTACACTGACTATAACGTTTTCTGTTAACGAAGCTGGCGATATCCCTATCGACAGTATAAAAATCTCACCGCCACTTCAGTGGTCTGACGTGATGACGGATATTCAGCAGTATATTTCTCGTAACTGGCGTTTTGAAGCTCGTGATTCGAAAGGCACAGCGACCTTTACATACACTATCAAAGTTAAGTAGTACAACAAAACCTCCCCTCATCATATCAAAAAAAATAATAGACAAACTTTTTTCGCATTAGTATAATTATCCAGTTTCATAAATCGCCACGATTTTTACAGCATCGGTATTTTTGCGACGTGGCGTGTGGGAGTTTAATATGATAAAAGTTGATTTTCTTTCATCGTCATCCGGTTTGACACTTCCGTCTGATTCTTACTTTCCTTCCGAACAGTCTTTGAAAAATAAGCGTGGGCTTTCCGAGCACGAAAAGCGCATACTTATCGCTAATAACAACAAAAACAGCAATCCAGACTGGAAGAATATATATGTTTCCGACGAGTTCGACCCCGGCCTTGTTCGCGACTGCGAGTTTTCGGGGCTTGTGGTTATCGGCAGGCTTAAAAAAGCGACTTTGCGTTACCACGACCTTGTCCTTGAGGCGGGCTTATATCATTCAAAAATCCATTCGTGCGTTTTTGGCGACGATGTTGCCATTCGGAACGTGCATTATCTGTACAACTATCAGATTGGAAACCGCGTAATGCTTTTCAACGTGCAGGAAATGAGCTGCACGAACCACTCAAAGTTCGGCGAAGGTATCCTGAAAGAGGGTGAGCCGGAGGACAACCGCGTTTGGATAGGCGTTGGCAACGAGAATGACGGCAGACGCGTTCTTCCGTTCCGGGAAATGATTCCGGCTGATGCTTTCATTTGGTCGCGCAACCGTGATGACACGGAGCTGATGGACCGTTTCCTTGAGCTTACGGAAAGCGGCAACGACAAAAAACTGAATACATACGGCGTTGTCGAGGACGATGTTGTTATAAAAAACACGAGCCTTATAAAGGATGCGTGGATATGCTCATGCGCATACATAAAGGGCGCGTTCAAGCTTAAGAACATCACGGTGCTTTCTTCGGAAGCGGAGCCTTCGCAGATCGGCGAGGGTGTCGAGATGGTCAACGGTATTATGGGCTACGGCTCGAAGGTGTTCTATCAGGCTGTGGCTGTGCGCTTTATAATCGGACGCAACTGTCAGCTTAAGTACGGTGTGCGCGTCCTTAACACAGTGCTCGGCGACAACTCCACTGTTTCCTGCTGCGAGCTCCTTAACAACCTGATTTTCCCGTTCCACGAGCAGCACCACAACTCGTCGTTCCTTATTGCGGCTACAATCGGCGGTCAGTCGAACATCGCGTCAGGTGCGACAATCGGCTCTAACCACAACTCGCGCAGCCCCGATGGCGAGATTTACGCCGGACGCGGCTTTTGGCCGGGATTATGCTCTGACTTCAAGCATAACAGCCGGTTCGCGTCTTTCGTGCTTGTTTCCAAAGGTTCGTATCAGAGCGAAATGGACATTACGTACCCGTTCTCGCTCGTAAGCATTTCAAGCGAAGATTGCGCTATTCACATAATCCCGGCGTACTGGTTCATGTACAACATGTTCGCAATGGCGCGCAACAACTCCAAGTTCCTTAAGCGCGACAAGCGAAAGGTTAAGGTTCAGCACATAGAAACTGATCCGCTCGCGCCAGACACCATGCAGGAAATTATGATGAGCTTGGAGCGCATTATCCAGCTTACAGCGAACTGGCTCAAAGAGAACAAGCTCGAATACTGCGGAAACACGGATAATATTTACCAGCTTGCAAAAGACTATTTGCACCACAATCCCGATGCGGACATCGTGCTTACGGACCTTCGCGGCATGAAGCGTAACGGCGCGAAGATTTGCAAGCCTGCCGCCGGCTACAAGGAGTACCGCAAGGTAGCCAAGTATTTCGCCGTAAAATCGCTTATGGCATGGTGCTCAGCGCACGATACAACCGCTTTGGAAAGCCAGACGCTGCGCGACATTTCGCGCGATATTCCGCTTTATACGGAATGGTCGAACGCCGGCGGACAGATTATCCCGAACGAAAAGCTAGCCGAGCTTTTTGAGCGCATAAAGAGCCGCAAGGTTAACAACTGGAAGGAAGTTCACGCTTTCTATGACGAGTGCCAGGCATCTTACTGCGACTGGAGAGCGCGCTATGGCGTTTGGATTTTGGAGCAGCTTTATACGCGCCCGATAGAAAAGTTCGACGCGGAGATTTTCAGCGACATCAAGAGCGACGTTACGATTGTTTCGAACTATATGTACGAGAGCAGTATTTCGTCGCGCCAGAAAGACTACACGGATTATTTCCGCACGATTACATACAAGAACGAAGAAGAGATGCTGAACGTTGTTGGAAGACTGGAAGACAACAGCTTCCTGAAAGAACTGAAAGGTGATACGGAAGCATTCAACGCGGCGCTTGAGAAGCTTTTCGCGAAAATCTGCTAAGATTTGTGTGAAGAATAATAGGGGTGACCCGGCGGCAATATGCATTTGCCGCCGTCGGATGTCAGCCCTGTAAGTTTACGAGAGATGCCGTGCGGTCTGTCGCGTAGATGGAACGGCTGTTTTTGTATGGGTTCCGGAACATCGCCATGCGGTTTTTCATTTCCGCCATGTTCGTCCGGAGCAGGTCGCAGTTCTGACGGTTCCGCATAAGAACTTCCTGCTGCAGTTTTATCAAATCAGTCTTAAGATGCGGGATAAACTTTGCTTCCTCGCTCTTGCCGTCGCCTAAAATTGGTGCGCTCTTAGACTCGTATAGTTTTTCCATCGGCGTAATGACTTTCTGCAGGCTGCCGATGTTCGCGACAATCTGCTGCTCAAGCTCTGTATGGGCGAGCATTGCCTCTGTGTCGCCTTTTTCTATAGCCGACTGCTGTTTTTCAAGCACTTCAAGATACTCACGGAACTTGTTCCGCTGCTCTTCCAAAAGCTTTCTGAAACGCCGCAAAATCGCGATGCGCTCGTCAATTTCTTCCTGTGTAAGATTGAGTTCTGCCATACGCTATCCGTTTATATCGATATTTGTACGTGCTACAGGCTGCGAGACCGGAGCTGTAGATTCGACGGCTGTGACCCAGGCGTTCGTAAGCTCGTCCATCATTCTGTGGACGGACTCTATTTTCTGCCTGTCACGTTTTATATTTGCGTCTAGAAGTTCCTTGTTGAAAAAGACATAAAGAGCCATCAGATTTTTCGCAATCTCGCCGCCCTTGTCCATGTCGAGCGAAATCATAAGTTCCGTAAGGATTTCCTGAGTTTTTACGATGCAGTTGTTAAGTTTTTCAATGTCGCCCGGCTCAATCTTGTCGTCTGTACCGAAATAGGTGAGTGCTTTTCCAAGCTGCTTAACTGCTTCCTGATAAAGCAGCACGATAAGTTTTCCCTGGCTAGCAGTTTTTACGCCTGTCTCCTTGTATGCTGTGTATGCGTTTGTATAGCCCACTGCGAACCTCCGTCTACGAATAGAATATCGGCTATAGAAAATAAAACATAAGGAGAGTTTTTCGTTATAGGGAGCGACCTTTTCAGCTTATTTCTTTTCGAGGGCTTGTATCATCTCCACAAGCTTCTGGCGATGGGCGGGGAGCGTCACTTCACCGGATGTTTTGCCTTCATCCGTGTACCAGACCTGTTTGGCGAAATATGCGGAAAGGTCTGCGCTCTTAAAATGAACGCCATAAATGGCGAATATCGTGTTGCGTAAAAGGCGAAGGTCGGCTTTGCTCAAAGTCGGCAGAACTTCATCAACGTATTTGCCGTATTCGTCATCAGTGTAACCGTTGATTGCCATCGCGTAGAAGTCCGGGTCGCCCCATGTACGGCGGATGCGGAAAACTTCGGTATAATCTTCCCCTGCAATGTAGTAGTAGATGTTGCCGCCAAAGCCTACGTAATAGCTTGATACAAATAAATGATTATAAACATCAGGATCGGACAATATGTTGGAATAGTCTTGCAATAAAATTCTTGCAATTCTTTTTCCATTTGTGTCATTTATGCAGATATTACTGTTTATACCTTCAAACCGGATATTAGCACCATAACCATTTCCTTGTTCATCATATAAAATGGCTCCGTCAGTTTTTCCATATAAATATTGTTCTGGTTTCCAAAAATCCGTTAAAATATCGTAAGTTGAATAATAAGTGTCACCCCAAATAAGAACATCATTACGAATAAAATCATTGTAGAGTTTGAGTTCCGCTGCCCTTTTTTCGCTATGGGCATATTTTTCGGGGTCATAAGTTTTCAGATATCCCATAGCCTCTTCAGATGAATAGATACGACCGGTGGTATCTACGGCATTTGGATATCCGTATTCGTTGACATAATAAATTATGTAGCCATTATCTTTTTTGAGAATGAAACTGATTCCAGACAAGATATTTTCATATCCAGCTATATATTGAATTTGTTCATTGTCTTTTTCCAGAATTAACACATCGCTATAGTAACTTATATCGAAATCTCCCAATTCTATTTGCATCAAAGCAAAGGTATTCCTATATTCAGTTTTTTTAATACCTTCCAGAGTAGTCAAATCATAATAAGTATAATCAGATGTGCTATTAATGATTTTTATCGTGTTATCAACTTCATTTACGGCAAGCTCATTTGGACTTCCGGGGCCACCTGTGACACCATCCCTATAATATATATCTTGTATTTCTCCAAGTTTTTCCACTTCCAGAGCGAAGCAAAAAACACTCATTGAGAAAATAATTGCCGTAAGTAAAAGTGTCTTCTTCATTCGTCTGTTCTCCAGATAACACCTAAATCATTTATAATATAACAACTTGATTATATATTCTGTGTCACTCAATGACAATCCACAGTGTTTTTGGCTTTGGGGCGCGCGGTTTGCGTGCGAGGTGCACCGGTTTTATGTGGAGTGCGCGCTGGTTTGCGAGGGGGCGCGTCACTTTTGCAACTCCTTGTGTTGCAAAAATCACTCAAAAAGCGTGCGTCAGTTGGTAGATTTGACGCATAACATGCGTCATAATTGAATCATGAACTTAGGAAACAACATCTACTTTTTGCGGAAACAGAAAAAGCTTACGCAGGAACAATTTGCCGAGATGATGGCTGTGACGCGCCAGACGGTTTCGCGCTGGGAAACTGATGAGGTCGTGCCTGAGCTCGACAGGCTTACGCAAATGTGCTCCGTTTTTGCGTGTACGCTGGACGATCTTGTTAGGAAAGACCTTACATCAAAAGAAGAAGTGTATTCGCCTGTGGAGATCAGGCGGCTTCCATCTTTCAGAATGGCGCGGTATGTGATTATCTCTGTGTGCCCAGAGCAGGATGCGCTTAATTACATGATGAACTGGGGTAAGACGAGCGGGCTTCTTGCCGCCGCGCCGGATGCCAAGCTTCTCGGCTGGGATTTTCCGTTTGTGTCGCAGGAACAGCAGATGCGCTTCGGCCTTCACGGATATGTTGCGGCTTATGTGCTTCCAGAAGGCTTTGAGACTAACTGCCCCGGTGTTGAATACGCGACCAATAGCGAAGCTGAATATGCGGTAATCACTGTGACAGATCCGCATGTGCGCTCTTTTGAGAGAATCCCGGGCGGCTACAAGCGCATTATGGAGTATCTTTCAGGTGCGAACATAAAAGAAAAGATTCAGGATGATGTCCTGCCGTGTTTTGAGTACGAGTATGACAAAGACGGCGTTCATTACATGGACATCTTTATGCACACAGGCAGCGTGGAGAAATCATGAGTTTGCAATTGATAAAAGCCAGCACAGCAGATGCAGTAACCCTTGTGGGCATTTCCAAGCACGCGTTTGATACTGATGTCGAGGTCGGGGGAAGCTGCGTAGGCGGACCACCGGGATATTCATCGCTCCCGTTCCATACAAAAATGGCACGGATGAATTGTCTTTATAAACTTGTTGATGATGATGGTCTGATTGTGGGCGGCGCGGTTTTGTTTCCAAAAGAGGCTGAGCTTAACATAGGCAGGATTTTTGTCGCGCCGGAGCATTTCCGCAAAGGTTATGGCGTTTTTATAATGCAGCAGATTGAGACGATGTTCCCAGATGTCAAAATCTTTACGCTTGATACGCCTGTTTGGAATATCCGCACGAATGCATTTTATAGGAAACTGGAATATACGGAAGTCCGGCGCGACAGCGATTTTGTGTATTATGAGAAGCGGGCGTTGCGGGCTGGCGCTTGAGGCCCGCAGGGTGGGTAGGACGCAACAACGTGCGGACGTAGGGCGGTGCTCCGCCCTTCTAAAAGGAGAAAACAATGAACTATTCAAATACGAATGAACACTTATACGACGATATCGCTCTGTGGGAAAAGACGGACGGCAGGGATTTGTTTCTGGAAATGCCGCTTGCGCCGGATGCAAAGGACGCGCCCGCTATCCTCGATTTTGGCTATGGTTTTGGCGAGCATTTGTTTGCGTTGAGCAATGCGTATCCGAATGGAAAAATCTACGGAATTGATTGCAGCCCTGCCTGCCAAAAAGAAGTTGGCGAAAAAGTCGCGGCGAGAGGTTTGAAAAACATCACCTTAATCAATAAAGAGGTGCATAATCTGGGCGATTTTGAGGATGCCTCGATGGATTTGGTGCTTCTGTATGATGCGCTTCATGGCGGAGACGGCAAAGGTAAGTACATGCTTTTTGAGGAATCGGCGCGGATATTAAAGTCTGGCGGCTGTCTTTCAATTTTGCCTGTGCACTTAAGCAACTGGCGCGACCGCGAAGGCAAAAAGAAAACATATTCCCTTAAAATGATTAAAGATGAAGTGCAGAATTACGGCTTTGAGTATGCCGGAACATGCGGCCAAAAAGGCGTTCACTGGGAAAAGTGCCACACGCTGTATTACATCAAAAAAGGCACGGTAACGTTTGACGCGCTTGAACGGGCAGAGGTGATGAACTTCATCAAAAAATAACATTACCGGCAGGACAAAACTGAACATTTTTTTGACAAGCGTTTTTTTGAGGTATGATATATAATTATTTAGGGATAAGCTAAAAAATTGCTTCCGCAATTTTTCTTAACGCTTTCCAATCTATCACCGGCCGCCTACCGGGCGGTCTTCCTCAGGAGGCAAGAATATGAACGATTCAATCTTAAATTGGTTGCTGGAAGATGAAAATCCGGAAGTAAAACTCAGAACTCTCAAGGAAGCACTGCACCTGCCCGACAGCGATGAAAAAGTCATCGAATGCAAAAAGCAGCTGTTCGAAAGTAAGACCTACGCGCGAGCTTTAAACAGACTTCACAAACCAAAGAACTGGGATAAGTACGACGCCATTCTCGCTTTTGCTGAATGGGGACTAACCCGTGCCGATATTGGAAAGGACATAGACGACGAAGTTTTCGGTCTGATTGAAGCTACCGGTTTTAAGATGCTTTGCGGCGAACCTCTGCTCCTCAGAAATCTTGTAAAGCTTGGTTATTACGATGAAGAAATTGTACGCAACGAAATCAATACCCAGCTTGCACTCATTCAGGAAGACGGTGGCTTCCGCTGTATCAGCACAAACAAAAAGATCAACGATCCGAAAAAGCCACACAAAAGCTGTATAAAATATACAATCGAATTCCTTATGCTTGTGGCCGAGCTTCATCTTCAGGGAATCAAAACTGAATGTGAAGAAGCCCTCGTTCACTATTTTACAAAGCGCAACATTTTCTACCGCACCGACGACATGAAAACTCCAGTGTTCGACGTTATGCTCGGAACTTTCTACACACCAGACCCAATCAAAATCGGCGCGCAGAATATTGTTTATGCCCTCAAAGCTCTTGGCTGTCCGCTTGATTCCGAAGCGATGAAGGAAGGCATTCGAGTTTTGAATCAGCATAGGCTGGAAAACGGCAGATATATTTTGACCGATTCAAAAAGCGTTCCTGCATTTAAAGTTGGCGATGTGGGCGTAGAAAACAAATGGATTACACTTTATGCATATATGACGATGTAAAAAAAAATAGTGAGGATAAAAAGGGAATATGTCAATCAAATATCGCAAACTTACAGAAAAGAATTACCGCCGCATGGGAATTGCCCGCGAGCTTCTGACTCGTGTTGTAAACGAGGCAAAAGCTTACGGTTGCAGTTGTGTTCAAATTACTGCATCCGACATGGGCGTACTTCTATACACAAACTTCGGCTTTGTAAAAAACGGCAACTTTATGCAATACACTATAATCTAGGTTCAAAATACGATTCCACTGCATCTTACCCCCTCCAAATTGCATCTTACCGAAATTCATATTGTTGAATTTCATATCTCTGCTATACTCCAGATATATTATTTGAACGCCACCCCCAGAGGGCTTGCACAAGGAGTTGAAAATGAAAAAATCACTTTTATTCGGATTAATCCTTTTGGTAAATATCTTTTTATTCGCGGGCTGTGATTATAACGCAGAAATGTCATCATTAAACACTCTCAGAAAAATTCACAATGGTGTTTTTTATATTGAGTATGAAGGAGACTATAGGTTTGATGAATATATAAAAGCAGGCGGCGGGAAAACAAATGATGAGATGGCAGACTACATCGAAAGCGATCTTAGAAACGGAAGCTGGAGCGGGTCGGGGGCAGGAAAAAATATCAGCGTAAAAATTACTGCGCCTGATTTTGGCTGCAGTTCCATCGCCGCAAATAATACAGACGGCGGACAAATTTACGGACGTAATTTTGACTGGAATGATTGCGCCATTATGATTATTCACACAAAACCAAGTGGCGGTTATGAATCAATTTCAACAAGCTGCCTTGAGTTTCTGGGATTAAAACGAAACTGGAATCCTGTTAATAACTTTTCTGAGGATATCATTGCGCTTGCTACAATTTATGTTCCGCTTGACGGTATAAACGAAAAGGGACTGTACATTGCAGATAATATGGCCGGTGATGATGAACAGACTGCGCAAAATACAAGCAAGCCAGATGTGACTACTACTGCGGCAATCCGTTTAATTCTGGATAATGCTGCAACTGTTGATGAAGCAATAAAGCTTCTGGAAGAAACAGATATGTATTCTGTAATTGGCAGTGCCCATCATTTTGCAATTGCAGATGCAAGCGGGAAATCGGTTGTTGTTGAATATGTAAACAACAAAATGTATGTAACAGAGACAAAGGTGCTTACAAATCACTACACTGCCGAAAGTCCAAAAAAAGATGACGGTTCAAATCCGGATAGAGAAAACTCCAGAGAACGTTTTGCAAAGCTTCTGAACGTTGGAGAAAAATCATCCTGGAAAATGAATGCCGAGGATGTACGAAAAGCAATGGAAAGTGTAAGTGCCCCAAATTATTCTACTGAGGATATAACTGCCTGGAGCGTTATTTTTGAACCTGAAAAAAGAAGGCTTACTTATTACTTTAGGAGTGACTTTGAAAAGCCATTTGTGTTAGAATTCTAAAATATGAAGATTACTATTTTAGATAAAGCACCCGAAGAAGAAGACGAAATCATTATCAAGTGTCAGAGCCTTGATGATGATATTCGCCTTTTGATAGAGCGCATAAAGAATCACAGGCAGAAAATCAGCTTTCAAAAGGATTCAAAAATTGTTTTTGCAGAGCTTTCGGAGATTCTTTATTTTGAATCTGTAGATGATAAAGTTTTTGCATACACAACGGATGATGTGCTTGAAACAAAGCTCAAGCTGTATCAGCTGGAAGAAGACTTTTTACCTCAGGATTTTCTGCGGGTTAATAAAGCGGTGATTATGAATCTGAACAAAGTGGAAAGTCTTTCACCTATTTTTGGAGGCCTCTTCGAAGCTGTTCTTAAAAACGGCTACAAAGTGATTATTTCACGAAATTATGTTCCTGTCTTAAAAAAGAGGCTGGGACTCTAAAGCAATAAACCATCATGAATCAACAAGCAGGAGGATAATTATGAAAGAAAAAATAAACATAATGCTTATGATTTTTACACGTGTTGTAACGGCTATTTTTTTTATTGCTTCAATTTATATCACCTTCTTTTTTGGCAATGAACGTGTCATGGCCAGTACAGACATCTGGGCCATTATGTTCATTGGATTTGTATCTGCTGTCTGCTATCTTCCTTTCCTTTTTGAAATCAATTATTCAATAATCGTAATGGTCATTTTGCAGGTTATATCTTTTTTAATTATCAACGCAGTTATTCTGATAACCGGAGCTTTCCGCGGCTGGTTCACTTTTAAAAACCCTGTAAATGCAATAAGCTTTGAGGCTGTCATCATTTGTGTTTATGCTATCGTGATGATAGTATCCTACATAATAGATTCCGATTCTGCAAAAAAGATGAACAAAAAGCTTGAAGAAAGGAATATGAAGTAAGAGTTTGCCTTACAACCTCAGCTCAATCTCCTGCTGAATAAAATCAACGCGGTCAAAAATCGTCGGCTTAAAATACGACGCGACCGCCACGACAATATTCTTCTCAGGGTTGATGTAAATCACGTTTCCGCTGTTGCCAATCGCCGCGTAGATGCCTTTTTTCCTATCAACTATCCACCACAAATATCCGTAGTCCATTCCGCGGAAATGCTTGCTCTCAACAGTACGCGGCTCTGTCATCTCGCGAATCCATTTCGCTGACACAATCTGACGCCCGGCAAACTCGCCCTTGTTCAGGCACATAAGCCCAATCTTCGCCATATCAGCCGCCGTCAAACAAAGCCCGTAACCCGGCGTTCCAAGATTCTGGCGGTCGCTGAACCACACAGCCTTTTTCGGAGTCTTTTCAATCGTAAACTGCTTGTGCTCCTCCGCAGACTTCGCAATATAAACCTCGTGCGCCGGAATGCCAAGCGGCTCAAACAGATACTTGTTCGCGTAGTCCACGGTTATCATGCCCGTAGCCTTATAAAGAATGCCAGTCAAAACATGAAGGCACACCGACGAGTACCTGAACTCATCTGTGAGCCCCTGTCGTCCACCAAGAAAATCAAGCGATGTGTAAGTCCAGTTCTCGCTCGAACACACTTTGCTCCACGGATCGCCCTTGCCCTTGTACGGCGCCCTCATCGTCAGAAGATGCTTAATCGTCACATCATAAATCGTCTTCTCACCGCGCTTCACCTTATATTCCGGAAAATAATCGAGCACCTTATCGTCAACGCTTTTAATCTGTCCTTTATCTATCGCAATGCCCACGAGCAGCGCAAAAATACTTTTCGTCACCGACATAACATGCGCGCAGTCATCAATTTTGTAGCCGTTCCAGCAGTCCGAATAAACTTCCTCGCCGCCCTTATACGCCACCACCTGGCAGATGTTCGGCTGTTTCGTCTCAATCAGTTTGTGCAGTTCGTCCCTATCCATAAAGCTTTCCTCCAAGATTCTTTGGAGTATCTATTTTGATTTTTAATTAGTCAATAATGATTTTTAAGATTTTCCTTATAGAAAAAATCGCTCTCTACAGATACAATCAAAATCAACATTTAATGGTGGAGTGCTATGAAAATAGTCGTTCTGGGGACAGCAGCCGCAACGAGTATGCCGCTCGCTTTTTGTAACTGCGATGTATGTATCCAATCACGAAGGCTCGGCGGCAAGAATGTCAGAAAACGTTCTTCTATCGTAATAAATGATGAATTGCTGATCGATTTAGGACCGGATTCAATCAATGCCTGCAATATGTATGGAATTGATGCTGGAAAGCTCAGATATCTGCTTCAAACCCATTCGCATAGCGATCATTTTGATGCTGCTCATTTTGTTACCAGATGGAGTGCCTACGCGACGAAAGCTTTGAATCATCTTGATATTGTCTGTTCAAAAGGCACGGCAAATGATATGAATCATTGGATAAATGAGAACGAAAGCATCGATTTATTTGATGATAAGTGGCAGCGTGCTTTGAACTACAATCTCCATTTGATAAAACACGGAGAAACCCTGACGGTAGATGATTATGAGATTACAGCTATTGATTCCAAACATGATTCCAGAATAGAAGCGTTGGTCTATATAATTTCCTGCAACGGCAAAAACGTTTTCTATGGAACCGATATCCTTGAAATTAGCGCGGATGCATGGAGAATCCTTGAGAAATATAGATTTGACGTTGTTTTTCTTGATCAAACCTATGGTAAAGGATTCAACTCAGGCGGTCATATGGATTCTGGCATGGTATCTGATTCTGTAAAAATGATGAAAACGAAGGGCATCATAGATGAAAAATCTTTAGTTTATGCCACGCATATTTCGCATGAGGGAAACGCAACACATGATGAAATGGAAAAAGAAGCCGAAACAAACGGTTACCACGTAGCATACGATGGAGTGACACTGAATATATAATCAAGTTGTTATAATATAAATGATTTAGGAATTAGAATCTGGGGAACAGGTAGATGAAAAAGAGACTTTTACTTACGGCAATTATTTTCTCAATAAGTATTTTTTGCTTTGCGCAGACCATTGAGAGATTAGTAAAAACAGAAGATATAAAACTAAGAGTAAAAATTGTAAATGTAATGCCAGAAGGGATAATGGTTGATGAAAAAAATGATGATATATATTTAATAAATGGTGGCAGTGGAGGTTCTTGGATTTATAATTGTGAAAATAATTATGTATTTTTTGATAAAATGGTACCAATATTAAACGGTATAGAGCGTGTAAAATTAAATGAATATCTAATTAGCTATTCAGATACAGGAATATTTATCAATAGTATAGTAAATGGGAAAATTGCAAATTTAAATAATAAAGTACAATCCGGCATAAGTTTTATCTTGAAAAAGGGGAACGGGTACATTGTCTATTATGTTGACGAGTCAGGCTATCCTGGAGCAGTAGATACAACCGGTCGAATTTATTCAAGTGAAGAAGCAATGGAATATCTGAAAGAATATGACCCGGAGAAGTATGATCAGAGCGAAAAGAGGGCAGCGGAGCAGGAACTCTATAATGATTTTATACGTAATCGAGTACTTATTTGGGGAAAGAGATATTATAAGCCAATAAAAGGTGGTTCATTATATCAATATGATAATCAGGGAAATCGTTATGGTTGCGATTTCTTTTGGTGGGGTAATTACAAGAATGATTGGGGTACATTTTGCGAAGTAGGAACAGAATCTACTTCAAACCTATTTTGTTTTAATATAAATGAAGAAAGGTTTATATTTGATACAACATTGAATAACTATTCAACAATTCTAGGTCGTAATGGCGATTATCAGGAAACAAGACCTGAATATTCCACCAGCTGGTACGTCGGCTTTGGCGGCAACATCTACTACTACATTGCAGGTGAAGCTTACACTGAAGTCTTCCGCATCCGACGCACCTGGGGCGACCCGGATTTCTACGCGATGGCGATAAATGGCTATACCGACGACAATTACGGCAAATACGTTGATGAAGTTCTTCCGACTTTGAGCAAAGCCGATCTTCGCCTTTTGAGGAACACAATCTTCGCAATTTACGGCGTTCATTTTAAGAGCGCAGACCTTTCCGCATATTTCGACAAACAAGTCTGGTACACGGATGAAGGCAAAACATCAGGCGAAGTGAAGCTTCCAGCACACCGCCAGAAGCTTGTCGAAATGATACAGAAACTGGAAAAGCAGTAGCGATGTGGAAGGCGGCGAAGCTGGCCACTGGACTGAGGAACGAACGTAGTGAGTGACGAGGGAAGCGGCTGAGCGATAGCGGTATTCCGCAACAAGCACGAAGTGCGCAGTTTCGAGCTACCTGGAACGTAGCGACCGACGCGACAGCGGCGGGACTGCCCGAAAATAAAATATATTTTGGAGGAACATGAAAATGAAAAAACTGGTAGTTTCAATACTGTGCATGTTGATTTTTGGCGCAATATTTGCAGATGACTATAAGCTTGAAAAACTACACGAGTTCGAAAATAAGAAAGAAAACGGATATCTCTTTATAAGGTCTAACGATATGTTAAGAGCTTACGAAGATGTTACCGGGAATTCCCTGAAGATAGATTCTGACGGCAAAATCTATGTATATCAAGAAGATACAAGGGTTGTATATACTCTGGACACAGCGGATTATTCTTTGAAAAACAGAAAAGATTTTGGTCTGTTTCCGGGAACAGCTTTTATGTATGTGGAAAAAGGCTTGTTGGGCTTTCAGGTTTATGAAAATGGCTTTTTTATAATTGATGAAAAATCGGGCAAGAAAACCGTTGATATCGAGAATCTGAGCGCACCTATCCGAGCCTCTTATTATTCAAAAGAAAACAATGTATTTTTATATGTAGATTATAATAGTGCCATTCACAGCGTAATTAATCCGGGGGTGAGCATTGAAGAAAACAAAAAAAATTACAGAACCCCAGATCAGACGATAAGGCTTTTTTCTAAAAACAGCGAATATGGCAAAAAAGGACTTTTGATAGAGGACGATAGATTGTATATAAACGGGAAGCCGTATTATTGGGGAAATGCATTCATCAATAAATATCAGTATCTCATTGGTGAAAGAAACATTTATGTAACAGATGATGAAACGGAAGAGGATGTTTTAACTTTATCAGTAAGATTCAATTCAGAACAATTAGAATCGGTGGCTGTTCATCCTTGTGGCGACATCTACATTCTGCGCATGAACTGGCAGACAAACAAGCATTGTCTTTACTGTGTCGAAAACACCTGGGATCCACAGTGGCGCACACAGTGGTATAATCAATAAAATTGATTTAAGAGCACAAGTGATTTGAGAGCATCCGGCAGCAGCAAGAGTGCAAGGGGAACCCATGACGGAAAAAAAACTGATTCAATTGTTGCAAACTCAATATGGGCTGGAGAATGTGACTCTGGAGTTTTTGAGAGAAGGCGGCAACAAGACATATATCGTTAATGGCGAAAAGAAATATCTTCTAAAGGTGATTGGTTCGGCATTTTTCGAGACGGCGAAACAATCGGTTTTGGTTACGCGGTACCTTGAAGGAAACGGATTCCCTGTGCCAAAGACAATTCTGACGAAATCCGGAGAAGCAATTGTTGCCGCTACGTGTGCAGCTGTTGGCGAGCCGTGTCTGTTGCTCCTGCAAGAGTTTATTGAGGGCGAGGAGCCGAACCTTGAAGAGCCTGAGACTGCGGAAAAGGTCGGCGAACTTGTCGGGAAGCTTCATTCCCAGATGGAAAACTGCCCTGTTCAGCCGGTTCTTCGTGACAAACAGTTTTTTATCGGGCGTTATATCGATTTTTTGCGCCAAAAGTCATATCCACAAATCGCTGCGTATGAAGAACTTGGTGAGCACCTATGGAAGAAAGTTGAGAAGCTTCCGTATGGTGTTTGCCATGGCGACCTTCATCGCGGAAATCTTTTGCAGACAAAGGATAATCGGATTTACTTTTTGGATTTTGACACTATCTGCCTAGCTCCTGTTATGTTCGATGTAATGGTTATGTGCGATATGACGAATTATTTTAATCTGCAGCAGGAAGATATAGAAACGACACGCGCGGTTTATGAAAAGTTTTTGACTGGTTATACAAAGTTCCGCGCCCTCAGCCCAGAAGAAAAGCTTTCGTTTTCCGACTGGGTTGCAATCCGTCATTTTCAGCTACAGGCGACGATCCTTGAGGTTCACGGCATAGACTGTATCGATGGGCAATTTATTGACTGGCAGCTTTACTGGCTTAACAAGTGGATGGAACATCAGGAGAAATAATTGACCGAAACAGAGCTTTATAAGGAACTTGGAACACTTACCAAGAACAAAGACAAGTGGGAAGAAAGCATTTCGTATGTTTCGTCTTTGCTTACCCATGAGTCTGAGAAAATCAAGGCAAAGACGCTTTGGCTGCTTGGCGAGATGGGGCTTGTCTATTCGGCGGCAGTGAAAGACGTGGTTCCGAAAATCGCTTCTTTTTGTGACAGCCCGGTTACGCTTTTGCGGGAACGTGCGCTGAATGCGCTCGGCAGAATCGGACGAGCCGACTATAACTTGATTGAGCCTTACTGGCAGGGGCTTTTTCGTTTTGCGACTGACGAATCTCCACAGGTAAGGCTTAGTTTTATCTGGGCTTCGGAAAATATCGCCACAAACACCCCTGACATTTACGAAAAGCACATGATGATATTTGAAAAGCTTCTGCACGATGGTGATGACAAGGTTAGGATGGAAGCGCCGGAAATCTTCCGAGTTCTTGGCAAACGAAAGCCAGAGTTTGTAAAGCCTTATGTGGAGCAGCTCCAAAAGATGGCAGAAACCGATGATAACCGCGTCGTAAGGATTCACTGCCTTGGTGCGATAAAAGCGACAAATCAGGAGATTAAATAATGACATTTTTAAATATGTACGGATGGCTGTTTTGCACAATAGCGATGGTTGGCGACCTCGCTGTCTCTCTGATTCTTTCGATGTTTTACAACGGCTACAGCAGCGCAAAGATGTCTATAAGTGCGCTCGGAAATCCAAAAAGTCCTGTCAGAGTGCCGTTTAATTTATGGATGATTGTCGAAGGTTTACTTTTCCTTGCCGCAATTCCGGTAATTTACAGCTGCTACAATTCAGTTTCGGGCGGACTCACAATAGTTCTTGTCGTATTTGTTGCTGCTTTTGCTGTTGGCGCATGCATATTCACAGGATTTTTCAGCGTGAATGAATCAAAGGATGTTGTTACAACCGCTTCTAAAATACATGGCGCAGGCTCTGCAATCGGGTTTATGCTGTTCTTGTTCGTTCCTCTTCTGCTTGCAATCCTTTCATTTAAAGGAAGCGAAACGGCATTCGGTGTAATAAGCGTAATTTGCTTTGTTATTTCGCTGGCATTTTTTGTGCTGTTCGTCATGTCCGATAAGCCTGAGTTTAAAAACACATTTATTCAGAATGAAGGATTGTGGCAAAGACTGAACCTGATTTTCATGTATCTGCCGCTGATTATCATTTCTGTAAAAAAGCTTTTGGCATGAATATCGAAACTAGCCGCCTTATAATCACAAAGTTTACTCCCGACATGGCGCAGGCTGTTCATCTGAATTCGCTTGATGAAGACACGCGCCGTTTTTTGCCGGACGAAGTTTTTGAAACAGCCCGAGATGCTGCAAACACGATTGAGTTTCTGATCTCGCAATATGAAAGAACTGACGGGCCACTTGTCTACCCTATCCTCTTAAAAGACAAAACAAATATCGGTTTTGTGCAGGCTGTTCCAACTGGTGGCGGAGTATGGGAAATCGGTTATCATATTGCAAAGCAGTTTACAGGCAAAGGCTATGCGACAGAAGCCGTTACCGAGTTTCTGCCGGTGATAATGAAGACTATGGGAATCCAGAAAATCTACGGAATCTGTGATGCGGAAAATATCGCTTCCTGCAAGGTTCTGGAAAATTGCAGATTTTGTTTGGAGTACGAAGGGACTGGCAGATATCAGGGTCAAGAAAGGCAGATTAAAAAGTATGTGTATGGAGAATGATTTATGGAATACAGAAAAGTCACAGACAGTGATATAAAAGCCTTGGCAAATGCAATGGCGTAATCATATTCGGAAGAACCGTGGAACGAAGCGTGGACAGAAGAAAAGGCCATGCGAAGAGTTTCTGCAATATTGGGGAATTATCAGGCAACTGGAATTGCGGCTGTTGAAAACGGAACTATAGTCGGCGGTTTGCTGGGGTATGTCGATCCGTATGCGAGCGAAGATTTCTTTTTTGTTTCTGAGCTTTTTGTAATCCCGGAGTTGAAAAAACACGAGATTGGGAAGCAGCTTCTGGCAGAATTAGAAAGTATTCTTAAAGAAAAGAATATTCATGTTATCCAGTTGATTTCGATTGATTACAACGAAGCCTTTTATTCAAAATGCGGATTAAGCCAAGACGCTTGTTCCGTTCAGTATAAGAAGATTTAATAACTGGTTACAGATTGTAAGCAGTTGAAACTGCATAAGCGGTACTTAAAACGCAGACCAACTTAATTGTTTTATCGGATTTGAAGTATTTAATTCAATCCAATTTTATATCCTAATGCAAACATTTCATTAATGATATTAACATCATTGATTCTATATGGATAATTATTTCTATAACTAGATGTCTTTGTGGCATGAATGAATGGTGGATCATAATTTAAATATAATCTTAATTCTAATCCCCATTTATTTGCATCGTCGTCTAGGCAAATGATTCCATCTGTTTGTGCGTTTATTGCTGGGGAATAAGAACTATTATACATCGTAAAAAAATTAGAGAGGGTTGATGGTTTCCCCTCAGCTTCTATAAAAACATGATCTTTGTTTTGTTGTATAAATGAATCTAATTGTGTTGCCAAAGACATAATTTTGTGCTCCTTGTTGATTAGAGTTTTGGAACTAAGGTTTGATAATCTATCGCATTCTTAGTTATATCCCATTTCCCAACTTGCATTTTTTTTATTGTTTTACCATCTCCAAATTCAAGTAAATCTATACGATTAAGATTATTGAAGATTTTGTTTAAACTTCCTAAATCTTTTGAAGAAAGTAAGAATGCTTCTAATGGGTCGCATAGTTTACAATATGCCCAAAGTTGTCCTAAATCATGAAGATTTAAAGATGTCTTTTTAGCCTCAATAAAGACGATATTTGTTTTTGAACCTTTTTGAAGAATTCCTAACACATCGATTTGAATATCAAGTCCAACAGACTGTGGATAACTTGCAATTACTCCATTTTCTTCTAAAAAGGAATCAAGTGTTCTTGCATGAGAATCAATAGTTGTAATTTTCCAGCCTTTATACTTTTCTTCAAGATATTTTTGAAGCCAAAGTCGCATAGGCTCGTATAATTCAAATTCTTTCTTTACATTATTTGCCATAACCTAATAATCCTGCTAAATCAGTCCACGATTCAAAATGCTTTCCTCTTATTTCCTCTGGCAAAGCTTCGTCATTTTCGCAGGGATGATTTGGTTTTGTCTTTATGCGGATTGGCTTTTCCCAGTAAAACTTATGAGTTTTCATATTTGGATTCTTTTTAATTAATTCTTCTGAATATTTTTCTAAGGCTTCTTGTTTATGTTTGATGTTAAAGCCTATTGGTAAAAACTCATTTGCATAGATTTTTACTTGATGTTCTTTCTTCCAATAATACTTTTTGCCTTCATTATATTTATCCAAGTTACTATCTCTGAAATTAGGATGTCCAAAGTCAATTGTTTGTACAGGAATATCAACAGCTTTTAACATATTTGCAATATCTATAACCATATACCAGTTTCCAGGAATTTCGATATAAACACGATGCTGCTTGGATTCTTTTTTAAATGCAATATTACTAGCTCTTATATAGCCAGTAACATCTGCTATACCTCGAAGCAGGGCTTTCTTTTCATCAGATGTGATTGAAAACAATTCTTCATTCATTTTCATTGTCGAATGATGAGTACCAGAACCAACTAAACGAAGAATTTCTCGCATTACATATTCATTATTTGGTTTTGTAAAAGTAATTTTAGTTGAATGTTTCGTTTCTGATTGTGATAAATGCTGACCTATCAAAGGCTCCAGAATAGTTTGAATGTCAAACAAACTTGCTTTTACATAAATTGCGGTATCTTTCATGTCATCGGTATATAAATTTTTGTGAGGAATATCGATTGTTACTTTTGTTTCTGAGGAGTTTTGCTGTATTTCACCATTTCCAAGAATCATTCCGAGTAAGTAAGCCATTTCTACATTCATACTAATCTCCAACTTGATCAAAAATAGTATCAGCAATTGCCTTTGCCATTAAAGGTGGAACTGCATTGCCAATCTGCTGTCTTATAGCTACTTTTGTGCCTAAAAATACGAATTTGTCATCGAACGACTGTAACCGGGCGGCTTCTCTTGGGGTAATTGCTCGATTTAAGACGGGATGATTATTTGTTCCATTTGAACATGCATCAAAACGAGTGTCTATAGTTGGTGAAGGCAAATCCCATTTCAGTCTTCCCCATGTTCCCGTAAATTGTTGATTTCCAAGCAGTTCTTTGGGCAAATGCTCTTTTCCACATTCAGGAGGTATCATTTCAAGTTTTTTAATTGCAATTTGGGCATGATTTGAAGCCTTGTGATTATAAAGTTTTGCTGCCCCTTTGCGCATCATTTTCTGATAATCAGAAATGGGTTCTGTTGAATAATCCTGTTCAACAAAACCTTCTCCAGAATTAAAATATGCCAAATCGGAAATAGCATCGCGAACTGTAACAGCTTTTTTTGAACTGGGTTTTGGTAATTGAATTTTTTTTGTTTTACAACATATAAAGACTGCTCTTTGTCTTAATTGTGGAACTCCAAAATCAGAAGCAGTAAGAACCCCATAATCAACAAAATATCCAAGTTGTCCTATTTTTTCTAAAATCTTATTTTTAAACCACCCGGATGATGTAGAAAGAAGAGCTTTGACATTTTCAATTATAAAAACTTCTGGATTAAGTTTTTCCACAATATTTAGATATTCCTTAAATAGATAATTTCTAGGATCTTCAAGACCGAGCTTCTTTCCTTTTAGAGAAAAGCCTTGACAAGGCGGTCCGCCAATTATCATATTTATGTTATATTTTTTACTTTTTTCAATAATAGTTTTTTTTATTTCTGAATTAGTTATATCGCCTAAAACAGTTTCCGCTTCAGGCATATTATGTTTAAAAGTTTTCAAAGCGTTTTCATTAATGTCCAAAGCAAGTAAAGTTTTAAAATGAGGATTCTTATCTATCCCATAAGAAAAGCCACCAGCCCCGCTGAACAAATCCAAAACCCGAAAATCAGTTGAATCGATCATACTGCAATTGCCTTGTTACGGATTAAAATTCTTTTAAATACTTCCTTTCCCTTTAAAATAGGTTTGAAAATATCATACTGACTATCTGAGCCGTGATTTGCTTCACCGATAATTTCAAATTGCTCGCTGTTGTATCGGTTTATAATAGTAATTGGTACACCCATTATTCCACTGTAGTCAAAAGGAATTTCAGTTATATTTCGTACATGAATCGCATTATAATTGTCATATTTTTGATGAATAGCAGGATTGAATCTTTGGGTCAAAGCCAAATTTTGATGCCTTCGTTCGTTGTCTAAATTAGTGAGCCACATGGCGTTCCCAAGACTACGCCATTTTTGCCCAGTTTCATCCACCCAATAACGAGTTGAACGAGGCTCGGAATCTTGTGGAACACGAAATTTCATTTCACCGAACTGATAGCCAGTCCAAACAATATTGTTTTGTATTAACGGAAAGATTTCCTTGTATGTCAAAGCGTTTTGATTTCCTATAATAAGAAACTTCTTGTTGTATTTCATCACTTCGGCGACCATCTCTTTGAACAATGAGAAAGGCGGATTTGTAACGATAATATCACTTTCTGCTAAATACTCGATACATTCAGAACTTCTAAAATCGCCGTTTCCTTTTAATTCTTTTACCGTGGACATAAGAAAATCTGAAAATGACCTATCTACGTTTTCTAATGCTTCTATTTCGGATATATCGAGTACAAAACCTCTTTTATAAGTTTGAGATTCTTCTTCAAATAAACTTGGCTGTTGAAAATCAGCAGGGGTATAAGATGTGCAAACAAGTCTTTTTAAGCCTAAAATATTAAAATTTTGAACAAAATATTTGGTGAAATTAGATGTAAAGGGATTATCGCAATTGCAAAGGACGGTTTTATTTTTGAATTGGCTGATATAATGAGAAAGCTCGTTCTCTATTGTTTCATAGGTCGTATAAAACTCATCATCTTTTGAACGTTTTGCCCTATGTAAGTTTGTATTCTTATTTGCCATTTCCCTTCACACCTTAACTATCATAATATCATGGTTTACAAGAAATTTATAGAGCTAAATTTTATATTTTCAAAATATTTGGTTCAATGCAGGCATCCGCCAAGTATTTACCTACCCCCTCACATTTCCGACAAAACTCCGCAAGATAGCCGCGGTAAATCATTTTCTATTTATTTGCTTCGATAAAATCGCAGACTGATTGTTGAACAAGATCGCTGTTACCGGTCATCATGTGACCACCACTTTCCAGAGGAACGAACGTGCAGTCTTTAATTGCAGAAATCCACGGCTCAACTTTTTCGAAATCTGCCAGCTTGTCATCTTTTGAATGAATAATCAAAACCGGCACTTCGATATTCGAAAGATTGTATTCAACAGGATAATTTGACATCACCGTATTGGAAACTTCACCATCAAAAATAATTCCAGCCTTCCTCTGTTTCATTGGCAATATAAGTTTCAGCGCATTTGAGTCCATTCCCATCAGAGGTTTAAAAAGCGGGCTAAAAAACCACATTGCAAAATCGTTGCAAAAAGCAGAAGGCGGACCAGCATATGTTTTCTTTTTTTCAGGGTTTTCTGTAGCAGGGTATCTCGGTACTCCAGAACTGTACATTATAAGTCCCTTAAGACGCTCTGGATGCTGCAACGCAAACTTTATGGCGGACGTTCCGCCAGCTGATGTTGTAAGCATATATACCTTGTCGAGTTTAAGCTGATCGAGCAGTTCTACAAATGCTTCAACCTGCATTTCGATTGTGGCATTTTCTGGAAGATCGCTGCCAGGATAACCGAAGCGGGAAGGCGCAATAAGTCTGTATTTTCCTACATAAGGGCTGCATATCTCGTATGCCTGATCATAGCCGCCACAAATACCGTGAACGCTTAGAATTGTTTCACAGTCAGTGTCCGGATATTCAGAAGAAACTTTTTCATTAATGTAAGTTACTTTTCCGTATGTTGTATTTATAGATTCTGATTTCGACTCGTAATAAGAAAATCTTTCATCAGCTTCTTTTTTGACTTTTGAAAAAGAAATACAACCTGCCAGGAAAAGCGTGGCGAAAATGCAAATCAGAATTATCGTTATCATCTTCTTTTTCCTCATTTTATATCCTCTCTATAAAGCTTTCCAAAGGTTTGTATATGTTCGAAAAGAAGCTTTTTCATCTCATCCTCGCTGTTATTTTTACAGTCGCTTTTTTGAAATAAAAACAGAACTGGTGAATAAAATTGCATCGCCATAATTTCAGCATCATATTTTTTGAACAATCCGGATTTTATCAATTTGGAAAAAATATCAGCCTGACTTTTCACTACACCATCAAGAAAAAAAGCGTTGTAATATTCTGCAAATTTTCCATTATTCTTTTCATGGAATAAAAGCTGCCTGAATTTTGCAAGCTCACTGTTACCAGTGAAAGTCTTAAACACATTCCAGACCATTTCGCAAAGGTTTTCCTCAGAGATTTTTTTATAGCTGTTTACTATGTCACTTCCAAGTGCTTCAGGAGCTTGAGCATTTTTGTAAACCTCATGTATCTCTGTGCTCATCTTTTCTGCTATTTTATCCAAGATTTCCTGTTTGCTTTTGAAATGCTTGTATAGCGCACTCTCACGTACTCCAACTTCTTTTGCAATATCACGAACAGAAACTCCATCAAAACCGTATTCCGAAAACAAATTCAAGGCAGAGGTTAGTATCTGATTTTTTGTATCCATGTATACTCCTGATATCTTGTCAAAAAAGTGAACAAATGTTCACCACGTTCTAATGGTAACTTTAGTGAACAGTTGTTCACTTGTCAAGTCAAAATGATTTGGATTCCGACAAAACTCCGCAAGATAATTCGAGCAAGTCATTTCCTGTGGTGCTAGACTTTGCGTACACGGAGGCTTAGGGAAATGAAAATCGCAATTTTGGGAACAGGCTTTGGAAAAGAGCACGCAAAACTTTTCTGTCAGGAAAAACTCGTTGACGAAATTATTGTATGGGGACGAAAGCCGGAAAAGCTTAAGGAAGTCGAAAAGGAACTTGGCGTAAAAACGACGACGAATCTTGATGACATTTTGAACGACAGTGGCATCGAGCTTGTTGATGTCTGTCTTCCGACGAACGTTCATGCGGAGTATGCCATAAAAGCGTTGCGCGCGGGAAAGCATGTTTTTGTGGAAATGCCGCTTGCCGACACGATGGAAAACGGGCGAAAAATCCTTGAAACAGCAAAAGAATGTAACCGCCGTGTTTTTGTCGATTTGTTTTTGCAGTTTGAATATCCGTACCAGCTTTTGAACCAGATTAAAGAAGAAAAGCGATACGGTGAATGCATCGACTTTTATATAAGGCGGCAGACACCGCACTGGTGGGGCAATCTTGATTTGGAAAATATTGCGCTAAGTCTTATGCACCACGACATCGATTTTGTGCTACAATTGTTTGGTAAGCCGGATTCGATTGAAGCTGAGGGAAGGAACGTCCGCCCCGAATGTTCTTCGGTAACAGCGCTGATGAGCTATAAAAATGCAACGGCAACGATTCATGCAGACTCATCGCTTGCTAACACATGCCCTTTCAGTGTGGGCTTTGAGGCGACTTTCGAAAAGGCGTTTATACGCTATTTTGAAGACGGCTACCAGGACGGAAGGACAGAAACGAAGCTTGAAATCTTTACCGATGAAAAGCAGGAAGAAGTTAAGCTTGTTCAGCAGAACTGCTATGAGCTTGTGTGCCACGATGTTGTGGAATCGATTCTGGAAAACAAACCGTCTAAACTTGATATTGAGCACGCATTGCTCACGCTTGAGACGATAATCAAGATGAACGGTATGATGAGTGGCAAGCTCTGAAAAACTGACGCATGGTGCCCCGCAGCCCGTGCGATGCATGAAAAGGAACGAAATGATAGGTTACGAAATACTGCAAAGATCCGTGGACTTCATAGAAGCGCATTTACTCGACAACATCACTTACGTCGATGTCGCAAATCACGTAAATATGTCGCCATACGAGTTTCACAGGACGTTCCGCTTTATTTCAGGCATAACGCCGGGCACGTACATCAGGAACAGAAGACTTTCGCTTGCGGGGCAGGAGCTTTTATACACCGATATCAAAGTCACTGACCTCGCGATGAAATATTGGTTCGATAGCGCAGACGGATTCACTAAAGCCTTCTCGCGCTTCCATGGCATCACGCCAAGCGCGGTAAAAGCCGGAAGCAAAAGCCTTGCAATGTACAATCCGCTTTCAATCAGAGTCACGATGGAAGGCGCGACTCCGATCAAATACACGATGAAAAACCTGGAAACCGTAACCTTCCTCGTAATTCCGCGCTCTTTTTCCGTAGACATAATTGAAGACAGCGACGACCACAGCATTTCAGACTTCTGGGGCGAATGTATTTCGAACAAAAAACTCGATACGCTGAAATCCTTCCGCGCAAAAAATGACGACAGAGTTTTCGGGCTATGCTCCGAACTGAAGGAAAACTCCACATCGTTTGTTTACGCGCTTGCCGTCGTCGTTCCTGATGATTTTGACTTTGCTCAGGTACCGGACGGCTTCACAAAATGGGAAGTTGAGAAAAGCCGCTACGTAATTTTCAACTGCTACGGCAAAGACGGCGACTGCATCTCAAAAGCGTGGGAAAACTATTTCCAGAACTTCCTGCCACAAAGCGGACTTGAATCAAAAGCATCACCCGACTTTGAAATCTATTTCGACGACGGCGATCCCGACCTTATGTGCGAGCTTTGGATTCCAGTTATTACGACAAATGCATTATAATACTGTTAGGGTAGATAGGTGCGAAGGAGCGGCGCGTGGGGCAAAGGCACTCTGTTTGTGTAGTGCCGCGTGAGTGGCATTTTTAATAGTTTCTTTAACACAAACAGCGTGCAGCGCATTATTGCGCGGCTTTGAACCACGCTACGCGACTGGGAGCCTATTTTAAGATAAAAGTGTTTATACTGCGTTTGCCCTGTTCTGGTAACAATTCCGACTTGAACATCATTGTTTTTCTGTTATTTTTCTCTCGACTATTCGCGCTAAATTGCTTATATTTGTTATATGAGTGATCCAGATAAAAAGCCGGATAAAAACGATCCGTTCGATTTTTTCAAACTTTCCCCAGAGCCGGGAAACAAAAATAAAAAACCAAAAATACCCTTCTGGGCTATTCTTATTGTGATTGTAGTAGCTACTGCGCTTTTGAACTTCTTTATCATGTCACGCTCTACAAACGATACGATACCGTTCTCAGACTTCAGACAGATGATTGAAAGCGGACAGATTGTTTCTGTGGAGCTTGGTGACACGTATTTCACCGGATATGGCCCTTCATATAGCAGTTATAGTTCTTCCGGAGCGGTTTACAAGACAGCCGCCATTCTTACCGAGGACTTCCTTAAGCTGCTTGACGAGAAAGGTGTTACGTACCGTGCGACTGTAAAACAGAACAACTTTTTGCTTGAAATTCTTATCAACTGGATAGTGCCGATCGCGTTCTTCCTGATTATGTGGCGGCTCATCTTCAAGAGAATGGGTGGCGGTCTTGGCGGCGGGCTTTTTTCCGCGGGACAGAGCCGTACTGCCGCCGTTGAGGAAGGACAGGTAAAGACTCGTTTCAGCGACGTCGCGGGCGTTGACGAGGCTAAAGAGGAACTTGTGGAGGTCGTAGACTTCCTTAAATCACCAAAAAAATACACGGACATCGGTGGACGCATTCCGAAAGGCGTTCTTCTTGTCGGACCGCCAGGAACAGGTAAGACACTTCTTGCCCGCGCCGTTGCAGGCGAAGCAGGCGTTTCTTTCTTCCGTATTTCAGGTTCTGACTTCGTTGAAATGTTCGTTGGTGTCGGTGCGAGCCGCGTTCGTGACTTGTTCAAACAGGCACGCGACAAAGCTCCGTGTATCGTTTTTATAGACGAGCTTGACGCTATCGGTAAGAGCCGCGTCAATTCCATCAACGGCGGCAACGACGAGCGCGAACAGACGCTCAACCAGCTTCTTGTAGAGATGGACGGCTTTGACAACTCAAAGGGTCTTATCCTGCTCGCCGCCACAAACCGCCCCGACGTACTTGACCCAGCTCTTTTAAGACCGGGTCGCTTTGACAGACAGGTTGTAGTTGACCGCCCTGACGTAAAAGGACGCGAGGCTATTCTTAAGATACACTCCAAGAGCGTAAAAATGGGCAGCGATGTTGATTTGGCTGCGATTGCGCGTACTACGTCTGGCTTTGCGGGCGCCGACCTTGCGAATATCGTGAACGAGGCTGCATTGCTTGCCGTCAGGGCGGGCAGAAAGCTCGTTAGCATGGAAGACTTTGACGAAGCTGTTGAGAAAGCTGTTGCCGGTCTTCAGAAGAAAAGCCGCGTAATAAAAGAAAAGGAGCGTCGTACTGTCGCGTATCACGAGACTGGTCACGCTCTTGTGGCGGCGTTTACTGAAGGCGCTGATAAAGTTCACAAGATTTCTATTGTGCCGCGCGGTGTTGCGGCTCTTGGATACACACTCCAGATGCCGGAGGAAGACCGTTATTTGCGCACCGAAAACGAGCTTTACGGCGAAATTGACGTTCTTTTGGGCGGTCGCGCCGCCGAGCAGATTGTCTTTAACGAGATTTCTACCGGCGCGGGCAACGACTTGCAGCGTGCTACGGACATTATCCGCAGAATTCTTACCGACTATGGTATGAGCAAGAAGTTCCGCAACGTCGTGCTTTCTCAGCGCGGTGGTGGTTACGGTTACGGCGCTGCTGAGCCACAGCTTGTGCGCGATTATTCTGAGGAAACGCAGACATACATCGACTCGGAGCTTGCCCGCATTATGGATGAGCGGTACAAGCACGTTGTGAAGCTTTTGGAAAGCAAGCGCGTTCTGCTTGATTACATAGCGGAGCGGCTTCTTGATAAAGAGATTATGGAGCAGGCGGAGTTCCAGGACATCGTTTCTGCGGAAGCGAATCTTTCTGCGCCGAAACCGCAGGAGCAGCTTGAAGCGGTTTCAGACGCTTCGGCGGAATAGGCTGGGGTTTTTAAGGGGCGAAAGCTGAATAGGCTCTGCCCCTTAGGCGAGGGGGTAGCGGACAAGACCGGAACGAGCCGGACGCTAGTGCCGTGTGGCTCGCGAGGACTTGGGAGCGTAGGGGGAGTCTTCCCCCTCTTTCCGTTTTAAAATCCCTTGACCGCTTTGAGTTTCTTTCTTAATATCTCATTAGAGGATTGTGATGAAAAAACTGTTTCTTCTGATTTTGATTTGTATTTCGTTGTCTTGCGTTTTTGCACAGAACCAGACAATTCTGACAGCAGGCAACTTTTTTAAGTCTGTAAGCGAATATTACGCCACCATAAAAGATTATGAGGCTTCTTTTAAGATAACGGCTGGTTCGGAGATGAGCGGCAAAGTTTCGTTCAAGGCTCCAAACCTTTTGCGCATGGATTTTGATGATCCAGAAAAGCAGGTTATTGTTTTTGACGGCGAAAGGCTTCAGATGTATCTGCCGCTTTCGAACGCGACGCTGATTCAGGAAGTCGATAAGGACGCAAGCACGACATCTGCGGCTGATGCGGGAAACCTTGCGACTCCGCAGGGCTTGTATCTTATGAACAGATATTATTTTATCGCATACGAGAATGGTCAGGATCCGGAGCCGCTTGAGGAAGGTTCTTCAGAGAATGTTGTAAAGCTTATTTTGACACGGAAGACAGTGGCGGAAGGTTTTACGACGATAAATCTTGCGATAAATCCTGATACAAAGCTTATACGGCGCATAAGGGCTGTTACTCCGAACGATGAGGTATTTGAATTTTCTTTTACGCAGTATATACTGAATACGAACATCCCGGACGTGCGTTTCGTATATGATTCGCCGTCGGACGCTAACAACTATTACAATTTCCTTTACACTGAATGAGGATAAAAAAAAGTTATGGAAAGTTTCGGAAAGATCCTTGCAGAAACCCGTGAGAAAAAACAGCTTTCGTACGAGAACATAGAGGCGGAGACAAAAATTCTGAAAAGATATCTTGAGGCTCTGGAAGCGGAGCAGCTTGACGTTTTTTCTGGTGAGACATATATACTCGGTTTCTTAAGAAACTATTCCGACTATCTTGGTTGCGACACGAACCATCTTATAAACTTATATCATGCGAAAATCCTGCAGGAAACGCCGATTCCGGAAGGCTTACTTAAGATACGCAAAAGCTCGCTTTTCATTGCCGGAATGGTTGTTTTGGGGGTTGTTGTCGTTGCGGGTCTTGTAGTGCTTGGAATTTGGGGATTTGGCAAGATAAAAGAGCAGCGTATGGCGAATTCGCCTGTGATAAGCCTTGCGCAGGAAATCGGAAAGACATATACGGTTACAACGGAACCGCTTAAGCAGCGCATATATGAGGGCGATATCATATCGGTTACAAACGGTGATAAAGAGCTTTCTGTGAGTGTTGAAGGAACGTTGGAGACACTTTCTTTGAGAACTCCTGTAGGTGTTCAGATTGTTGAGCTTGGCGAGAATCTTGATATCGATATTGATGGCGACGGAATAGCTGATATCAGCCTGTATTTGTCCGATGTTTCGCCTAATGACAGTTCTTTGGGTGCGGAAGTTCGCATGCTCAGAAAAGAAGTTGCTGTTTCTGAAGCTTCTACAGACGAGTCTGCTATTCTTTCTGTCTCTGATTTCGACACGAACACGGAGCAGGTTGTGCTTATAAAGTCGAACAGGGCATTCCCGTTCACGGTTACGGCGAACTTCCGTGGCGCGTGTCTTTTCAGGTACCAGTCTGATAACAAAGAGAGCGTGGAAGATTATTTCGCTAACACCGACAAGCTTGTCTTTACGTCAAACAATGCCGCCCGTATTTGGATTTCGAACGCCAGAACGGTCAATCTGCAAGTTCAGGGCGATACGCAGACAACTGATATTGCTGTAGGAAAAGCTGGACAGGTTGTTGTAGAAGATATCCGGTGGATATACGACAAAAACGACGGTTCTTATAAGCTGGTGGTGCAGCAAGTTGACTAAGATGGGGAATGAGCGAAAGCGTTTTTTTCTTGACCAGCACGGATGTGCGAAAAATCAGGTTGATGCGGAGCTTATAATTCACGTTCTGGCGGAGAAAGGCTGGGAACGCTGTGAAGACGCCGCTGATGCTTCTCTTATAATCGTAAACTCATGCGGATTCATTGAGTCCGCGAAAACTGAATCAATCAATTCACTTATGGACGCGCGCGCGGCGTACCCCGATGCGAAGATTATCCTTGCGGGGTGCCTTGCGGAGCGTTATGCATCGGAGTTCGCGGAGAACTTGCCGGAAGCGGACGCTGTTTTTGGAAACGGCGATATTGCGCGGATAACGGAAGTTGTGGACGCGCTGTTTCCGGGAACGTCTGGCTTTGCGGCAAACTCCAGTACGGCGGTTCGCGTTTCCGGCGCGGCTACAGATTCGGCGGGCCCGGAATGTGTCGTCGTGCGTCCGGCTCAGGACGGTGTTTTTGCTGGTGCTCGTGACGAATTCCTTAATTTCCCTTCATCCGCATATCTTAAGATTACGGAAGGCTGCAGTAACTGTTGTTCTTTTTGCGCCATTCCGCTTATCCGGGGCAGGCTTAGAAGCCGCACCATCGATGAAATTGTCGCTGAGTTCAAGGAACTTCTTTCAAAAGGCATTTTCGAGGTAAACCTTATCGGGCAAGATTTGGCGGCTTTTGGCAGAGATGGCGTTACGCCCGGCGATTCAGGGAACGCCGTGTACTTTAAGGAGCCCAGCCCGCTTTCAGAGCTGCTGCGGGCGCTTTCTGCCGTACCGGGAAACTTTTGGGTGCGGCTGCTCTATATTCATCCCGACCATTTTCCGCTCGATATCCTTCCAGTTTTAAAAGCCGACCGCCGGATTCTGCCGTACTTTGACATTCCTTTTCAAAGCGGCAGTACAAACATAATAAAAGCGATGAACCGCTGTGGTACGGCAGAATCATACTTGGCTCTTGCAGAAAAGCTTCGGAGCGAAGTCGGCGCAGTTGTGCGCACTACGTTTTTGTGCGGTTTTCCTGGCGAAACAGAAGAAAACGCCGCAGAAACCGAAGCTTTTCTGGGCAAACTCCAGCCTGACTGGTCTGGGTGCTTTGCATACAGCCGCGAGGAAGACACGCCGGCTTACAGCATGAAAAAGCAAGTTCCCGCGGCGAAAGCGGCAAAACGCGCCGAGCGTTTACAGGAACTGCAGACACAAATAACGGAAACGCGGCTTAAGGCGCACGTTGGAAAGACGTACGACGTGCTTATCGAGGAGCTGATTCCGACTGGCGCGCCTGAAAATGCGGACGATGCGCGCGACGAAACTGGTATAGGCGATGAGCCGGGGCTCGCGCTCGGAAGAGCATGGTTTCAGGCGCCAGACGTTGACGGTACGTGTGTTATCCGGTACGACCTGGACGATGAGAAAGCCGTTGAGGCAGTACGCGTAGGCAAAGTAGTGACTGTAAAAGTTCTCGCAGTGAATGGCGTAGATTTGGACACGGTGTATTTGTCTTCTAAGTCTGACGCGCCAAAATCGAGCGCGAGTGCGCGTTCTTCTGAAAAGCCGTCGCGCCCGGACAGCTGTTCTGCGGAGAACTAGCTTATGAACATCCGCGAATACCTTACAAAGCTTAACCCGGAGCAAGTTCAGGCTGTGCAGCACGAGGGCTCTCCGCTTCTTATCCTTGCGGGAGCCGGTTCGGGAAAAACAAGCGTTATAACGGCAAAAATAGCGTATTTAATAGCGGAAAAAGGCATCCGTCCGTCACAGATACTGGCGGTAACTTTCACAAAAAAAGCCGCGAGCGAAATGATGGAGCGTGCGATCCGCCTTGAACCGCTTGCTTCAAAAGCGCAGATACGCACATTCCATTCGTTCGGCTCGTGGTTCCTTCGTTTTCATGCGGCAGAAGCCGGCATATCATCGAATTTTACGGTTTACGACGACAGCGACATGGTTACACTCGTTTCAAAAGCTGTTCCATCGCTTCAAAAAAAGAACGCCGCGCATTATGCGCATCTTATTTCGCTCGCGAAAGACTACTGCCTTACATGGGACTCGCCAGAACTTGCCGAGCTTGACTCCGACCCCGATTTTCCAGAAATCTACCGCCAATACGAGAACCGGCTCCGAGAGACCGGCAACGTTGACTTTGGTGACCTTATAATGCTTCCTGTAATTTTGCTGCAGGAGAACGAGTCTCTCCGCGCCTATATGCATTCACGCTTCCGTGTGATTATGGTCGATGAGTATCAGGATTCGAATGTGGCACAGTTCAAGCTGCTTCAGGCACTCGCCGGCGAAGACACATACGTTTGCGTCGTTGGTGACGATGACCAGTCGATTTACCGCTTCCGTGGCGCGGAAGTGCAGAACATCCTTACGTTTCAGGATCATTTCCCCGGAACACAGATAATAAAGCTCGTCCGGAATTATCGTTCAGTCGCGCCGATTCTGAGCAACGCCGACAGTGTTGTGAGCAACAATAAGGGGCGGCTCGGCAAAAATCTTGTTTCTGTCCGCGGCGAGGGCGGAAAACCGCAGTTGTTTTTCTTTGCGAACCAAGATGAAGAATCGGCTTTTTGCTCCGAGATGATACGTGAGGCGCACAAAAAGGGCTGTCCGTATTCCGATTGGGCGATTCTTTATAGGACGAACGCGCAGTCGCTCAATTTTGAAACTGAGTTCATGCACAAAAAAATACCGTATTCAGTTGTCGGTTCGCTAAAGTTCTACGAGCGCGAGGAAGTTAAAGACGCACTTGCCGTCATTTCATTTTTGGTGAATCCGCGTGACGAGCTTTCTTTCAGACGCATTGTTAATAAGCCGCCGCGCGGGGTAGGCGATGTTACACAGGATAAGATTATCGCGAAAGCCGCCGAGAACAGGGCAGATGTTGAAAACCTTGTGCCGAAGCTCGGACTTGTTGAGGCGTGCCTTGACTTGTTGCCGTCTTTGCCGAAAAAGGCGCGGACTTCACTTAAAGAGTTTTTGGACGTTGTTTCTGAGCTGAGCGGGATGTTGGGCGATGAGGAGCCTGATTTCGGCAGTTTCGAAGACGATTCTGATATATCGCCCGATGTGAATGAAGTTGCAGCCGCAAATCTTTCTGCTGGCGACAATCCGCTCACTCTTGCTGATTTTATAGAGGAAGTCGTCAAAAAAACAGGGCTTCTTGAGTATCACGAGGCGCAGGACGAGATTGCCGGAACGCAGAAAGTCGCGAACTTGCAGGAGCTTTACAACAGCGCATCATTGTTTGACTGCTCGCGCAAAGGACTTTTGGATTTCCTTGACCACATTGAACTTGACCGCGCTGCAGAAGACAATTCTGATGACACAAGCGATGCGGTTACCCTTATAACTCTGCATAACACAAAAGGATTGGAGTTTCCGCGCGTCATAATAACAGGTATGGAGACTGGCGTTTTCCCGCGGGCAGACAAAACAGAGGAAGAACTTGAAGAAGAACGAAGGCTCTTTTACGTCGGTATAACCCGCGCCAAAGACGAGCTTTACTTTACGAGCTGCGCATCCCGCCGGCTCTACGGCCGCACGGACTATATGGAAGTCAGTCCGTTCCTTATGGAACTTGATGCGGAAAACCTTGAAGTGTACGGACGGCAGCCGGCAGCATTCCGGCGGAACTTTCAGACGCTTCACGGCGACAGCGTTGGCAAATCAGGCGGCGCGCGAACTGGTGGCGCAACCGGCTCTCGCGCAGGAACAGGCGCGGGTTTCGGCAGGGACGCAAGCAAGTTTGCCCCGTCTTCGTCCGGTTCGTCTGCCCGCGGTCACGTACTCAACACAAATGCCACCGCTGACGACGACTTTGACGATGAGCTTGAAACAGTTTGGCGCAAGGGCAAGCGCGTCTATCACGATGATTTCGGTTATGGCTACATAATGAACGCAACGTACTCTGATGAGGGCATGTACATAATAACAGTCGCATTCGAGTGCGGGCGGAAAAAGTCGTTTATGCCCGCATATCAAGCTGGAAGCCTCATGCTCTGCAGCGACTGACATGTTCTTTTCCCTTGCTTGAATAATGAAAGTTTAAGCGTTATACTATCCGCAATTAGAAGAGGAAAGACTATGGAAAGAAGCTATGTTATGCTTAAGCCCGGCGTACTGAATCGCCGCATCGCAGGAGAGATTATCTCCAGACTCGAAAAGAAAGGCCTTAAACTTGTAGGCATGAAACTCCTGAAAATCACAGCACAGCTCGCTGACAGGCATTATGCTGAGCACAAGGATAAGGATTTTTACGCCGACCTTAAGAGCTACATCACGTCAGGACCTGTTATCGCCATGGTTTTTGAGGCTGAGAACTGTGTCGCAATCGTGCGTAAGCTTGTAGGCTCGACAAAAGTCGCAGATGCGCAGCCGGGAACTATCCGTGGTGACTACGCGCTCCACACGAATCTTAACATTATCCATGCATCGGATTCGCCAGAGAACGCAGAGAGAGAGATTAACCTGTTCTTCAAGCCAGAAGAGATTATCGAGTGGGAAGATCAGGCAGCACGCTGGTTCTAGTAACAGTGTGGTAAGGGTGGTAAATATATGAGTGGTAAGACAATAGGTGTTATTGGCGCTGGCGCTTGGGGTACAGCAATGGCTCACGCGCTCGCTTCTGACGACAATAAAGTTGAAATTTGGGCGTTGGAGGACGATGTTGTATCGTCCGTTAACAACGAGCACGAGAACAAGCGTTATTTCCCTGGCTACAAGCTTTCGGCGAATCTTACCGCTTCCACCGATATCATCTCTGTCGCGACAGGCAAGGAATTCATCATTCTTGCAAGCCCGTCGCTTTATCTTGCGAAAACAGCCGCAAAAATCGCGAATGTGCCAAACATCGCGGACGGCTCCACTTGCATCGGGGTCCTGACGAAAGGCTTTGTGCCTTCCGCGCAGGGACCGAAACTCGTTCTTGAAACGTTGGAGAACGTGCTTCCCGAAGAGTGCAAAGGAAACCTCGTTTATATCGCGGGTCCGAGCCATGCAGAGGAAGTCGCGATGGGCAAGCTTACGGGCCTTATCGCCGCTAGTGAAAACCCAAAGAACTCCATCCGCGTAAGGGAGCTTTTGCGCGTTCCCGGCTTGATGGTTTATTCAAGCCTTGATGTTATCGGCGTTCAGATTTGCGCCGCCGTCAAGAACGTAGTCGCAATCGTTTTCGGCTGCCTTGACGCAATTGCCGAGACATCAGACCTTTTCGGCGACAACACAGAATCGCTCCTTCTCGCCGCTGGACTCAACGAAATTCAGACAATCGGTTTCGCAATGGGCGCGACCCACGCCGAAACTTTCACGTCTATCTCAGGCGTCGGCGACCTTGACGTTACTTGCCGCAGTAAGTACGGACGTAACCGCCGTTTTGGACACGACATCATTAAAAAGAATATCCTTGCGCCGTTCAAAAATCTTGATGATTTGATTGACCGCATTAAAGAAATAGAATATCTTCCGGAAGGTGCCGTCGCCTGCCGCTACGTGCACGAGATTGCGGAAAATCTGCATCTTAAGCTGCCTATCTGTAACGGCTTGTACCGCATCCTGAACCGGGAAATTGAGCCCCTCGATTTCCTTAAGGAAGTACTGAGATAAAATAATATCCGCCTTGAAAGCCGCCGCAGCGAAATCAGTTTTCAAGAGCGTAATTGAGGAAAACAAATGCTTGAAAAACTTACTAATACATTTTCTGATATTTTCCGTACAGTAACCGGAAAAGGAAAAATCACAGAAAAAAACATCGAAGAGTCCGTTGAGCGGATAAAAATGGCGCTTCTTGAGGCAGACGTTAACCTCCGCGTTGTGCGCCGCTTTGTCAACAGCACGATAGAAGAGGCTAAGGGCGAGAAAGTCCTTCGCTCCGTTGACCCGGGCCAGCAGTTCGTAAAAATCGTTCACGACAAGATTGTCGCACTGCTTGGTGACACAAAAACCGACCTTCACCTTAAGGGAATCGATACACAGTCCGTTATCCTGTTTTTGGGACTTCAGGGTTCCGGTAAGACGACTTCAGCTGTAAAGCTTGCCGCAAAACTGAAGAAGGACGGCAGAAAGCCGTTGCTTGCGGCTTGTGACCTTGTGCGCCCGGCTGCTATAGACCAGTTGTGTGTAATGGCAGAGCGCGCTTCCGTGCCTGTCTACAAAGAAGACGTGAAACTTCCCGGTACGGCGAAAGATGCTGTCCGTATAGCTAAAAACGCACGCGATTACGCGCGCAAAAACGGCTATGACGTAATCATCGTCGATACAGCCGGACGTATGCAGATTGATGACGCGATGATGAAAGAAATCGCTGATATCAAAGCTGCCGTTAAGCCTGACGAGCTCGTTCTTGTCGCCGACTCAATGACCGGTCAGAACGCTGTTGAGATTGCGAAGTCTTTTGATGAGGCGCTCGGCCTTACCGGCGTTATCCTGACAAAGTTCGACTCTGACGCGCGTGGTGGTGCTGCGCTTTCGTTGAAGTCCATAACAGGAAAGCCAATCCTTTACATCGGTACTGGTGAGAAAATCGAGGACTTTGAGCAGTTCCATCCAGAGCGCATCGCAAGCCGCATCCTTGGTATGGGCGATATCGTCTCTCTCGTTGAGAAAGCGCAGGAGACAATCGACATTGAGGAAGCCGAAAAGCTCCAGAAAAAGATGGCGAGCAACGAGTTCACGCTCCAGGATATGCTCGAGCAGCTTCAGCGCGTAAAGAAGATGGGACCGATTCAGTCTTTGCTTGAAATGGTTCCGGGACTTGCGGGGCAGGTTCAGGATCAGGACATAGACACTTCCGGCATGAAGAGCCAGGAAGCCATAATTCTTTCGATGACTAAAAAAGAGCGCGCGAACCACCTTATCATCGGACCGAGCCGCCGCAAGCGCATTGCGAAAGGCTCCGGAACGTCCGTTGCAGAGGTTAACCGCCTCATAAAGCAGTTCGAGAAGACAAAGCTCGCCATGAAAAAGATGAGCCGCAACAAGGGCATGCAGAACAAACTCTTCGGTGGCATGGGCGGAATGGGCTTTTAAGTCCGCTCCAATAGAGGTTTTAGAGCTTTGACAACAGCCGCGACCATAGATTATTATTAGTAAATCTATCTGTTATTTTTGCCGATACTGTAGTATACTTTTCTCTATTATATAGTTTGAGGAAAAATATGTTCAAAGCACAAAGAAGAATTATGTTAAGCATGGTCAACGCGCTTGCCGGACTGTGTTTCATTCTGATGACAGTTTTTCTGGTTCCTGAATCATCGTTCATGTTCGCTGCGATTGTTGCGGCGGTTGTTTTCTGCGGAATGCAGATTATCATCTCGAACGTAATGAGGCTGTCCATCGCAAAAATTGAGCGCAAAGCTCTTTACACGCACGAGACCGATTTGCTTTCCCGCTTTATTGAACGTCTTCGTTTCTCCTATTCTGTTGATGACTTTATTGAAGCCATCAAATCGATTCTTGAGGATGAAGCTGACTGTTCTGTTCTGTACGTTGACCGTTCCACAAACTACGTAATTTACAACAGCCCTGACCGCATAGCCAGTGCTGAGACAACTACCGAAAAACTGGAAATGAACTATGCCAAAGAATGGAAAAACGGCGTTTATTTCTTGAACAATGAGTTCGGTGTTACATCGAACTTGCGCGATTCACGCGGTTTCTTCCTTGTCAGCGGCAACAAGCACCTTTACGTTTTCTGCCGCTACACGCACCTTTTCGACCGTGCCGTATATGCCAAGCTTCTTGACGAGTTCGACCACTTCGAGAACCGCTCAAAGACAATCAGTGAGCTTGGTGAAATTGCTTCGCTCTCCCAGGAATGGGATCAGCTGGCAGCTACTCAGCGTTCATTCCTTCCGCAGCAGATGCCGGATATCCCGCACCTCGATATAGCCGCTTACTTCCGCCCTCTTGTTAACGTTTCCGGTGACTACTACACGGTTCTTCCGATGGACAACAACAAGACGCTTGTAATGCTTGGTGACGTTTCAGGTAAGGGTCTTGCCGCTGCCCTTGTTATGGGTTTGGTTATGAACACCGTTAAGATTATCGAGAACAAAGAGGATCTTGCCGGTGTCGTAAAGGCGGTTGATACCGCCATTAAGGGAATGCACCTTCAGGATAAATACACCGTTCTTTTCATCGGTATTATCGATACCGCGAAAATGACGATACGCTACATCAACGCGTCTATGTCCGATCCTATCATCGTTACAAGGGCACCGGACGGTTACACGATAAAGCCGCTTACTTCGAACTGTTCCGTAGTCGGTATTATCGAGCTTGACGACATTACGGTAGCTGAGCAGAAGCTTTTCCGCGACGACCTTATTCTTATGGCATCTGACGGTGTTTCCGAAGTTATGGACGCTAACGGTATTGAGCTTGGAGATACGGAGCTTTATATGTCTACGATTAAGAACAGCGCGTATAAAGCTGCAAGACACATAATCAATGATATTGCGGATTTGGTATTGAGCTACAACGGTGATAAGAAGCTCCGCGATGACGTTACGATGCTTGCTGTAAAAGTAGAGGGCTGAAATGATTTATATTGTATTGAATTTTATTCTTAGTGCAGTGCTTGTCTGGTTCTCTTCCTTCGAGGATGTAAGGAACGATGATGAGCGGATAAAACCCGTTATAAACTTTGTACTGCTTTTGGCGGCAATAGCTTTCTTCACAGCGGCGAACGTCGTTGTTTCTGCTATAGGAAACAAGCAGCTTATAAGCGTCGTGGGTAAAGTAACCCTTGCGTTCTTTGCATGGTTCTCTATCTCAATTTCCTTCTACCTGCTGTCGTTTCCAAAAATATGGAAAGGCGTAGTCACAAAGGTTATAAAAATCGCCCTTCTTCTTGGTGGCATATACATTATCCTTGCGAAAATCCAGGAAGTTACGGTTTCTATTGAAAACGGAATAGGCTTTGAAAGCGAAATGTTCCCGTATTTCGACTATTCTTGGGCAGAAATCTTCTTCTTTGCATTCGCGTTCGTTCTGCCCGGTATTGCAGAGCTTTCTATCCTGTTAAGGATTCAGCGCGAGAAAAACAAACTTTTCAAGCAGAAACTTATTCTTTTGTTCATCGCTGTGCCGGCGGCAGTCGGAGCGACATATGTCGTTTGCCGTATCGCTACTAGTTTTGTACCGTCATTCAATCTTCTGTATGTGTTCGGACTTGCCGGACTTATCTTCCTTGTCTACAAAGCGGTTTCAATGTCCGTCCTTGTTGATATAACAATCATCGCTTCTAGGGCAGTTGACTTTATATTCAACTACATCATAGTCAGCGTTCTCGCCGGTGTCCTTTTTGCCGTGCTGCAGCCGCTCCGCTTCTCGAACGTATTCCTGTTCATTATTATCTACGGACTCGTTACGGGCGCGCTTCTTGTATTGGGATATCAAGGTACTAAATATCTTAGGAAGCTTCGCAACACGCGTGACGCGAACTATTCGCACCATTTCGAGGAAGAGCTTTCAAAGCTTGACTATACGGAGTCTCCTGACACGCTCAACGAAAAGCTTGCCAAAATCTTTACGGACAACGTTCACGCGTCAAGCCTTGACCTGCTTATAGAATCGAACGATAACACGCTCGAAACGACATACAGCACACGCGGAAAAAAGGCAAGCTTCTCTCTTTCGAACCCGCTTTTCGACACGGCTCTTAACTCAAAAATCAACGTAATTTTCAAGAGCCACATCGACACGAAGCATGCCCTTTCTTCTGTTAAGAAAGAGCTTTCAGACTTCTTCTACGAAACACAGGGCGAAGTTCTTATTATCCTTAACGAAGGCCGCCACATTTTCGCAGCCATCGTTCTGGGCGAGAAGAGACTTGGAAACGCTTATACGGACTACGACTTATCAGTATTCACGAACCTTTACTCATACTTCTTCGTTGTAGGTTACTATCTGAAGAACATCGCGAACGAGGATGTTGTCGGTACGGTTAACCGCGAAATCCAGATGTCTGGTCAGATTATCCAGTCCATTCAGGAAAACATGGACTTTATACGGAATCCTAAGGCGGATGTCGGCTACGTTTCAATTGCCGCGCACAACCTTGGTGGTGAGTATGTTGACTTTATCCGTCTTACAGACGAACGTCACATGATTATTCTTGGAGACATCAGCGGCAAGGGTATTAACGCGAGTATGTCATCTGTCATCATCAAGTCGGTCGTCCGCACCTTCCTTGCAGAGACGCACGATTTCAAGCAGCTCATTCAGAAAGTAAATGCTTTTATCCGTGGAAACTTGCCTAAAGGTACGTTCTTTGCTGGCGTTTTCATGCTGATGGATTTCTCCGACAACACGCTCTATTACATAAACTGCGGTACACCTGCTATGCTTATGTACACAAAAGCGTACAACAACGTTATCGAAGTTCAGGGTGAAGGCCGCGTACTTGGCTTCGTAAAGAATGTGGACAAGCTTGTTAAAGTCCGCAAAGTAAAACTGAACCCTGGTGACATCATTCTTACATGTACGGACGGACTCCTTGAAGGTAAGTCAATTCGTGGTGAGAAATTCGGAAAAGATCGTGTTCAGCGTTCAATAATGACAAACCTTACATTCCCATCTGATAAGATGAGCCAGTTCGTTTGTAATGAGCTTTCTGAATTCACGTCAAAAGAGCTTGAGGACGACGTTTCTGTCGTCGTAATAAAATACTTGGACAAACAGGCGGTATAATTAAATGGATGCATTAATTATTGAAGAGAAAAAAGGTGCGAACTATATTCTGCTTGAAATAAGTGGCGTCATCAATTCATATACATTTGCCGAATTCCGCTCAAAGGTATACACATACATTCGGCAGAGTAATCTTGTCCTCGATTTGAGCGAGGTTACAGGCATCGATTCTTCCGGGCTTGGCGTTCTTATGGGTGCGTTCAACGATGGCGAAGAGTCTGGTTTTACGCTGTACCTTATGCGCCCGTCCACGGCTGCTCATGAGGCATTGGATTCTACCGGCTTCACGGATACATTCAACATAATTCATTCCGTTACAGAGGTCGTCTAATCTTATGAAAAAAGCTTCTATACGTCTGGTTGCCGCTGCCATGATGATTTTTGTCAGTATTTGTACGTGCTCATGCACAAAAAAAACGGAAGAGCCTGAGGAAGCCGGACTGACGCCGGAGGAGCAGAAAGTCGCGGATGCGCTGAGCGTGTTCGCTTCAATGCCTCACCCGGCCGCTTATACAGAGGAAGTGGAGTCCATAAAAGTCGCGATAGACGCGAACAAGCTTGAGTTCTACAACGATATTGAAGCGGTAATAGCCGCCGATACCGACGACTTGTTGTTTTTGATAGACAGGACGCATATAGTTCCGGAAGACTTTGAGCCTGCCGATCTTATAGAGCTTGTAAAGAATAACTCTTACCCGCTGAACAAATCAGGCATGAAGTTACGCGTGCCTGTGGAGGCGGCGGTGCGTACAATGGCGGATGCTGCCAATGCGGAAGGAATTACGCTCCTTGTAAGCTCTGCGTTCCGCACATACGACTACCAGAAAATGCTTTATGAGCGCAATGTAAAGCAGCTTGGACAGGAAGCCGCCGACAGGGAATCTGCCCCGCCAGGAACAAGCCAGCATCATTTGGGAACTGCAATTGACTTTGGTTCGATTGACGACAGCTACGCTGAGACAAAGCCCGGAAAGTGGCTCGCCGCACACGCCGCCGAATACGGTTTCAGCCTTTCGTTCCCGGAAGGATACGAGCCTGTGACAGGCTACCGCTGGGAGTGCTGGCACTACCGGTATATCGGAAAACCAGCCGTCGCGCTGCAGCAGAAGTGGTTCCACGACGTTCAGCAGTACATGATGGAGTTCGTTTACTGCTACAAGGGACTTGAAATGTAATATGTTTTTATGATATAAATAGAACGTTGTTTTCGGTATTACCGACAGAAGGAGGTGACACATTATGGCAAGAATCATGGTTGATGACTCAGAGAACCTTGAGAAAGCAATCAAACGCTTTAAGCGTATGGTTGAGAAAGAAGGCATCATCCGCGAGTACAAGAAACGCGAGTATTTCGTAAAGCCTTCTGCAATCCTTCACCAGAAGAAAACAACTTTGGAACGCAAGCTTCTGAACAAAAGACGAAAGACTGATAAAAAAGAATACTAGTTTTTGTATTTGAAGAAGCAAGACAGCCGGTGCATCTAAGATGTTACCCGGCTGTCTTTTTATGCCCGCGTTTAATGAGTTGTACGAATGTGGCGGGTGCGGCACAGCTTAATCCGCGCGATTCTGTTCTTCGTTCTCAATCGCTTTTTCCATCATCTGTACAAAATCTTCGCCCCAGTATTCGCAAAGAAGATTGCGGGCTTCTTCCTGAATTTCCGGAACGACGGCTGATTTTAGCTGCTGCAAGTTGCTCACAAGGTACGAGCGGCTTTGCAGGCGGAACGCTTCCATTTGTTCGAGCGACATCATTAATTGAGGGAATTGTTTTATCGCGGAGAAAATGATTGTAAAAACGTTCGCCGTTGAGCATATTTGTTCCCAGCGCGAAAGGTCTGTGATTTTTTTAGACGAGGATATGCCGGTGTCCACGGTATAGCTGTAGACGATGTCCTGAATGCCGACGTATTTTTTCGCTTCATAGGCAATGAAGAAATACTGAAGCATGTCTTCTGCCATGACGCAGTTTGTGAAAGGGATGTACGAGAATGCGCGAAGATAAGTTTCCCGCCGGAAAAGCTTTGCCCACAAAAGCCCGATATGGTTTTGCCTTATGATAAAGCCGTCAAAAACTTCCGTGCCGGTGAGCACGCCGGGCGCAAGCTTATTGTATTCTTTCTGTTTTCTTTGAACTTGTTTTTCGTTCATTTCGGACGGGTTGAGGCTGTACATGTCCGTTTTGCCCTGAACGATGTCCGCGTCGTTTGTTTTGGCAGCTTCGTATAAAACAGTTAATGCGCCCGGCGTAAGAGCATCGTCGCTGTCCACATTGCAGATGTATTCGCCGCTTGCGTTTTGGACGGCAGTGCGGCGTGCTTCCAAAAGCCCAAGGTTATTCCTGTGTTCGATATATTTTATGTGTTTTTTTAACGGGGCTGGGCACGCTTTTTGTGCCTGCTTTACGATTTTTTTGCACGTAAGCCCTGCTTCGTCCATTCCCGCGCTGCCGTCATTGACTACAATAATCTCAAAATCTTGGAAGTCCTGATTTATTACCGAGTCTAGGCAGCGGCGCAAAACGGGTTCAGAGTTGTACACCGGGATGCAAACGGAAACTTTCGGAAGCGGGTGTTTCATTTTACTGAACTTTTACGCCACCGCAACTGAATAACGAAGAAGAAAATGTTACATTCACATCGACCATGGAAAGCGATTCTGTCAAAAGATTTACGGTAGCTACGCGAGTTTTGAAGTAAATCTCGTTGTTAGCGATAAATGCACCGTCATCTGCTATAACAAGTTCATCCGGTTTTTTCGCAATAAATTTTCGTGCTCCGTAAAAGTATTTCGTTGCCTGATTCAATGGTGGCTGTACTGTTTCGTTTTCAGATTTATACCATCCAAAAATTTTGGGAACAGGGATGTTTTGGCTCCATACAGCTGGTTCAAAAGTATCGGAGTCAACTGGGAATTTCAGAATACCACCATTACTGACAGATGTGTCGTATCTGTATACGGTAATATAAAGCATTGAGCCATTCAGCTGCATATCACTTATTGTTACATATTCGTTAGCGCCTAAACCCAAAGAAGAGCCATTGAGTGTATATGAGTCCGAACCAGTCAATGTTATTGTTCCGTTTCCGCTTGGTGTAGCTTCTGATACTCCGCTTGATGTGGCTGTGAAGTTTCTTTTATGTAGTGCATTGCTTGCATAGTAATAAATTGTATCAGCTGCGACTTCAAATATTGAGATACCGGAAATACTATCATTATTCGTTGTCCAAGCCCATTCACAATTTGAAAGATTCCAAGACGTTACATTGCTTGAAGTCGGTACCTTGACCCTGGCAAGACCTTCGTTTTCTGCGCTGAAATACGGTTTTTCATAACTCCAGGTGAAATAAAGATATCCATTAGAAAATTCAATATCATTTATTTCGTATACATGATCAGAGGCGTCTCCTCCTCTTTTGTTCAATAAAATAGTCGATAAATTACTCTCGGCTGTTATATTAACTTCCGTATATCCACTATTGGCCGGTTCGTATATATGTAATACATTGTCTTTTACAGCAAAAAGATAAGATCCGCCAAAACAAAAATCTTTCCAGTTTGCTGAATTGGTTAATGGAGTTGTTGTTATACTCTGGTTGGAATTGATGCTGTCGAAAAATTGGGCACCAGTTGTCGTCGCTTGGTAATTTCCTATTAAGCTCCAACTAGAAGACAGGTTAGATGTGGATTTTGATGTTCTATTACTCCACAGAACATACGGAGTGCCGAATGCATACGAAGTTAAACTGAGCGATGTTCCCGAGGGGGTAAGGGTTACGGAATCCTGCGGCAGAGCAAGGCATGAAATGCCTGATGAAGCATTGCTATCTTTATAAGAAACTTTCGCAAAGATGTATCTGTTCAATTCGGCTTCTGAATCTAACAGATAAGTCTCGCTTACCGTACCGACATTAATATCCTTTATTTTTGTAGCGCGGTTCACTATAGCCGTTAATGAATCCGTGTCCTGAATATACATTACGCTGCTTCCCATATTCATTGCAGATACGGCATAGGCTTTTAGCGTCGATACATCAGCAGAATTCGCTGGAAGATAATACAGACATCCGGAAATTTGGTTCAAGCCGTTGTATGCGGTCGGCTTGTTCAAAGTAACTGTAATCGTGTACGTGTTTGTGCCGCCAACATAGTCCATAGTAATTGAGAGTTCTGTGTCTCTGTTCTTTCTTACTTTTGTTTTCTGGGATTCGCCCCTGCAAATAACTTTTTGTGGCGTTGAAACTGTGGCTACGGCATATACATAGCTTCCTACCAGAACGTTGTCAAACGACATATCGATGTTTGAAAGCGTATTCCATTCTGCAATTGAATGAGTTTCGCTTTTTGAATCTATCATGCTGTCGTCGGAGTTAAGCAAATCAATCTTAAATGTAAGTATGTCGCTGTTGCTGCTGCCTGCTTCTGAAACAGCCCGTGACATTATTGAAGAAATAGTGCTTTCTGAAAGTGAGAAAGAAATTTTCCCATCGAATGTTCCAAGCTGTGTTTCGCAGGATATCAGACAAAAGCTTAAAAGAAAAAGTGCGAAGAAAAGAGCTATGAAACGGTTTTTGTTATTCATCATCCCCTCCAGATTATCTGTTTGAAATAAGTCATATTATTACTATTATATATCAAAAAAATCATCAAATCAGGTAGTTTGATATCTTGGCATCACAAATTTCTGACGAAAACTTTCGTCGAAACAAAAAGCCTGAAAAAATCTCCAAAATATCATCGTTTTATGCTCAAACATCGCAATTTTATGTGGTCTACCTTGTATGCGCAATATAAATGCGCTAGAATATTTGGTATGGACAAAAAAACTAGAATTATAATAGCTGTGATAGCTCTTGCCGTCGCCGCTTTTGTCGTTGTTACGCCAAGCGTATTCGCTCAGACTGGTACTGCCACGATGGCAGCATCTGCTTCGGCAGCTTCCGATGAAGCAGTTGACCCGCGCGCGTATGCGGAATGGATTTATAGCGTATTTAATTATGTATACAACCATTATATAGATGAAGTTGATCCCAAAGTCCTTTACGAAGGGGCTATGCGCGGTCTTATGGACGCGTTCGGCGATCCGCACACGATGTATCTTGACTCGTCGCAGCAGCGTTCTATGGACGACACCGTTAACGGAAGCTTCGGCGGCGTGGGGCTTCTTATCTCCAAGCTCGTCGTTAATTCGCCGGATGAGCCTTCTTATGTGCTTGTTTCACAGCCGCTTAAAGGTACTCCGGGCTGGTATGCCGGAATTGAGCCGGGCGACCTTATTATCAAAATTGGCGATATCGATACTTCAACGCTCACGATGGACGAGGTTCTTGGGCTTCTTCGCGGTCAAATAGGAACAAGCGTAGAAGTTACGATTCGGCGTGGAAAGAGCATGGAGTTTTCTGTGGTTCTTGAGCGCGCGCTCATTGAAACAGTGACCGTTGAGTACGGAATGATTGCGGAAAGCCCCGCTAAAACCGGATATATCAAGATTTCGGAGTTCTCTGCACTTACTGATAAAAAAATCCAGGAAGCTCTTGATTACTTTAAGACGCAGAATTACGACTCGCTCATAATCGATTTGCGCGGTAATGGAGGCGGTCTTCTTATGGGCGCGGAGCTTGTCGCTGATAAGTTCATAAGCGAAGGAACGATTGTTTCGACGAAAGGAAGAAACGGCGTCGTAAAGTCGGAGTACAAAGCTTCTAAGCGCAGAACTGCCATTCCGGAAGGGCTGCCGATTGTCGTTCTTATTGACGGATCTTCTGCAAGCGCGTCAGAGATTCTTGCCGGTGCTCTTAAGGACACGAAAACTGGATATCTTGTGGGTGAGCGTTCGTATGGAAAAGGTTCTGTCCAGCAGAGCCTTTCGCTCGGCTTTAATGACGGCGCAAAATATACAGTTGAAAAATATTATTCACCAACTGATACGAACATAGACGGAATCGGTATTCCGCCGGATTTGGAAGTCACTTTCCCGGAGCTTTCTGAAAGCGATAAAGAGATTTATACAAAGCTTATGAATGCCAACTTGCTTTACGATTACGCAAAAGATCATCCGGGAATGACGGAAGCTGATGTCGTGGCTTATGCCGATGAGCTTTATAAAGAATATCCGATGGATAAGCTTTATCTGCGGCGGATAATCCGTATTTACGCGAACAGAACACGCGAGGATCCGCTTTATGACTATGAGTTTGATACGCAGCTTAAAGCTGCTGTAGATACGGTTGTGCGCAAGGATTTTGCGACGCTGTTGTCATCTGTAAAGACGCTTAAAGAAATTGAGCTTGAAAGAGAAGCGGCTACGGCAGAAGAATGAGGCAGTTTTTATGCGGTTCGTTCCCTGATGATTCGGGGAAGCTCATCGTTAAAGACAGAAATTACCGATATTTAGTCAAGGTTCTTCGCTTTTCAGAAGGCGATAAGTTTGACGCAAGGCTTCCCGACGGGCAGCTTGTTCAGTTTTGTGTCGAAAAGGTTATGCCGTCGTCTGCGGTGTTACGCCTTTCGGGTTCTGCGCCTAGCCAAGTGGCGGCTGAGTTTGCGCGGACGGACGGCGTGACTGGCGCCAAAACGCCTGGCGCTAAAACGGCTCAGGGCGTACAAGCTGCCGAAGTTCAGAGCCTTGCGGAACGGACGCCAGAAATATGGCTTTTCCAGTTTTTGCCGAAGCCGCAGAAGATGGATCTTATCGTAAGACAAGCCGCTGAATGTGGCGTGAAGCGCATTATCCCGATTGCAGGCGAGTATTCTGTTAAAAACGATGCCGCCGGACGTATTGAGCGCTGGGAGCGTATTATCCGTGAGGCTCGGCAGCAGAGCGGCTCCGGGGTTGATACAGAAATAACGGACGTAGTGGCTGTGGGGGCGGCGGCAGAAATGTGGAAAGAGTTTTCCGCAGACGCCGAAAAATGCGCGCAAACCGGCGGAACTTTGGGCGCCTCTTGCGAAAACCCGCCCGCGTCTTGCGCGGCAAGTGCCACAGCCTCTTGCGCGTTCCTTCTTGACGAAAATCCTTCCGTTGGCAAAAGCAGCCTTACCCGCATAGACGGACGCAGTGTTTCTGCCGCCGCCCTGGCTGTCGGCTGTGAAGGCGGCATAAGCGACAATGAGCGGAAAGTGCTTGCAGAAGCTGGTTTTGAACCGCTCCACTTCACGACGAACGTTTTGCGTGCAGAAACCGCGGCTATATATGGAATAGCTGTAATCCAACAGTTTCTTTCTGCCGATTGATTAAATATAATAATTAAGTGATATAATCACTTCTTAAGGATTATAAAAATGGACGAGTGTACACGCATAGACGTGCTTGGTGTTCCGGTAGACGTTGTTAAGCCGGAGAATCTGGAAGACGTTATCTTTTCTCTTTATGAAAAAGCAGGAACAAAACAAATAGTTTTCCTTTCGATATGGGGTTTGCTCAGGGCAAAACGCAGCGATGTTTATATGCAGTGCCTTAAAAATGCAGCCCTTGTTCTTCCAATTTCCAAAAGTATTGTAAAGGGAGCCACTTTCCTTAAGAAAAGCGCTCCGGTTCGGTATAATCCTTTTTCAACGATAATTTCTATCCTCACTTCACTTGAATCACGGTACAAGTCCATATATCTGCTCGGTGGCAAAAAATCTTCGCTTATGGATTCCGAGCGTAACATAAGGGCAACGTATCCCGGCTTACAGATTGTCGGACGTTATGTGGGCTATTATCCAAAAAGCGTCGAAAAAGACATAATTTCGGCAGTTTACAAAGCGAATCCTGCTCTGGTGCTCGTAGGTGACGGTATCCGTCATGGCGAAATGTGGGCATTCGAGAACAGAAACCAATTCGGGACAAGTTTCTTCATCTATTACAAAGATGTATTAGATATCCTTTCTGCAAGAAAAAAACGTATTTCTAAAGAGACTTTTGAAAAGGGCAAGGAGATATGGTCAGAATTAATCCGAAATCCTTTGAAGATTTTTCTGATATTCTCTTACATGTGGTACAAAATACTGTTGCTTGGCTGGAGACTTTTCAAAACCGACAAGAAAACTACAGCTTAGTTTTGCCGAATTTTCAAGAAAAACAAACGACAAGGTGAATCTCATGGAATTTCCGGTTTGACGGGAATTCCATAATCAGTATTTTCTCAGGAGCTGACTATGATGACTTGTGCTTGTTTGTTTTCTCGGAGCAAAGAAATTGTCGAAGTTTGTAAAAAACTTGGCGATTTCCATGTACAGCTTAAGATTTACGATGCGTTGCCTGGACTTGTTCGAGTCGATTTTTTCAAGGATTTTTCATTTATTTTTTTAGATGCAGAGTTTTTAGACTATGAGACGGATTCCGATAAGGTTGATAAAACACTCGTAAGTTTTGGTGAAACACCTGTAATCGTTCTGTCAAAAAAATCATCGGTTTATTTAGGGATTGAATACTGTAGAAAGGGTTTCCGGGGCTTTATCGAGTTCCCGTGCAGCGTTTCTTTCCTTTTCAGAAGAACGCAGAAAATACTTCAGGGCATTTGTCCAGAGGATTGCGATGAAGATGAAACTGACTTATGCAGGGCGGTCAACAGTTTCGATTCGTTTTTGGGAGAATCGGAAGTTGTAAAACGCATGAAAGTCGATCTTCTTCGTTTTGCTGCGACGGAATTCCCTTTGTTCCTGTATGGAGAGACGGGAACAGGCAAAAATCTTCTTGCCTCTGCAATTTGGAAACATTCCTTACGAAAAGAAAAGCAGTTTTTGTGGGAAAATCTTGGCGCAATTCCGGAGAATTTAGCATCCAGCACTTTGTTCGGAACAACAGCCGGTTCATACACTGATGCACGGAATTATCCGGGGTTGTTCGAAGCTGCCGACCATGGAACTGTATTTCTTGATGAGATAGAAAGTGCCTCGCTCGATGTGCAGAAAGGTCTTTTGTGCATTTCCGAGAAAATGGAGTGCAAGCGTGTAGGTACGCATAAAACATACAAACCCGATGTGCGCATAATCTCCGCATGTAATGTTAACCTTAGGCAGCTCGTGGAAGAGAAAAAGTTCCGAGAAGATTTGTTTTACCGACTTACAATCCTTCCAGTTCGAGTGCCGACTTTGCGCGAAAGGTTATCGGATATCCCGATTCTTGTAGACTTTTTCCTTAAAAAGCTTAACAAGGGAATTTCGCAAAATGCCATTGAGATGCTTATGTCTTACACATGGCCTGGTAATGTGCGGGAACTTTATTCTTGCATAAGGCGGGCTTCTGTGTTGTGCGACGGCTCAAAGATAGAGATGTCTGATATTAGGAGCAACCTTAATAAAGATTACGAGCCTTCGCCTGAACTTTGCCGTGGTTTGGAAGCCAGACCGGCTGCTTTGGAGAAAACTTTCTCTATGTATGTTGCCTCGCCTTCTGAAAGAGCGGCGCGGGCAAGAACTCCTTTCCAAAAGAGTTCCATATCCGGTCTTCCTGTGACCGAGAAAAAACCGATTTTTTGAAGATTGTCCGCAATGCTTGTAACAGTTTTGTCCAGCCTTTCAAGCGGAATCGGTGTATAGCCTGAAAAATCGGGCGTTTCCAATTTCCTGTACATCGTGTAGCACATTATTTGCACGGCATGGGAAAGGTTTAATGACGGAAAATCCGGGGATGACGGGATGTTTATTCCGATAGAGCATTCTTCAAGTTCTTCGTCGGTTAAGCCTGTCCTTTCGTTGCCGAAAATGATGGCAGCTTTTCCTTCCTGCTTTATGGCGGCTCCGTTAGCGAATTCTTCCGGCGTAACAAGCCATTCCTTCCGTTTCTTGCCGCGCCTTCGCGTTGTTCCTGCAGAAATCACACAGTCGGCGGCGGCTTGCGTTATCGAGTCAAAAAACTCCGCGTTATCCCAAATATATGCGGCATGAATCGCAAGTATGCGGATTTGGCGGTCTTTGTAATCTTCACGCTTGCCAACGATGCGGAGTTTTTTTATGCCCATGTTTGCCATTGCGCGGCATGCTGACCCGATGTTGCGGCTTTCTTCCGGGTGCGAAAGAACAATATAAATGTCGTCTAACGTCATGGGGTGAATATACAGCTTTTTTGCGGATATGTGAACAGTGTCGCGTTCATGCGCAATATTGCGTGATGTGGACGAAATTATCGCGTGCCTGTATACTTTCGGTATGTCAGAGAGCATTGCAGGCAAAAAAGCGTTTGTAATAGGCGGAAGCGGTGGCATTGGCGCGGCAGTTTCAAAAGCCCTTGCGCAAGAAAAAGCCATTTTAACTGTTCACGGCGGTCATAACGAAGAAAAGCTTAATTCGCTCGTAAAAGAGCTTTCAGCAATTACGGAAGTTTCCGGCATTTTGTGCGGAATAGATAGCGGAAGTTTGTCCAGGGCTTTTGTTCGCGCAATAGAGGACGCGGATATAGTTTGCGTCTGCTACGGACCGTTCCTGCAAAAACCAGTGTCAGAAACTACTTCTGAGGAATGGGCCGCGTCCGTTCAGGCGAACCTTACGCTGCCCGGCACTATCGTAAGTGAAGCACTGCAGAACATGCAGAAAAGAGGGTGGGGCAGGATTCTTCTGTTCGGAGGTACCGGCACGTCAAGTTTCCGCAGCTACAGGACGAACGCAGTGTATGCGGCGGCAAAAACAGGGCTTTGCAGCCTTGTGAAGTCCGTGGCAGCTGAATACGGAAGCTGCGGAATAACGTGCAACGCAATTTTACCGGGTTTTACGGACACGGAATTCGTGCCGGAAGAAGTTAAAGCCGGGCAGCGTAAAAAAATGCCGCGCGGAAAGCTTATCGCCCCGGAGGAAATTGCAGAAACTGCAGTTTTTCTTTTGCGGATGGGATGCATCAACGGTGCGCTTTTGAATGTCGATGCAGGCTGGACTCCGTAATCGGCTGTGCGTGTATGTTCGCGGAAATCTTGCTGTAATGACGTATAAGTTTGTTTGACAATATGAAAAAGTTTGTATAGAATATTCGTATGAGCATAAACAATAATCTTATACCGGGATTCAATGATGAAAGAGACGACAGTCTGAAAATTTCATTAGAGAAAGTTGAGACGGTTGATAATTGTATAATTCTTTATCTCAATGGTTATATAGATACATATAACTCTGCTGTTTTCCAGAAGAAAGTGTCTAAAGTCGTTGAGGCAGGTTATGTGAACCTTATCTTTAACTGCACTTCGCTCAATTATGTTTCTTCAACAGGTATCGGAGCTCTTACTTCGTTCCAGAAGATGGTTAAGCCAAAGGGCGGCGATATCGTTCTTTTCGAGATCCAGTCAAAAGTATACGAAGTCTTCCAGTTGCTGGGCTTCTCTCAGTTCTTCAACATCAGAGAAACACAGGAAGAGGCTATCGCATTCTTCAGTGAAGAGCCGGTTATTCAGGAATCGTTCTTCCCGAAGATTTTCGCATGCCCTGTATGCGCAAAGAAGCTTAAGGCTACAAAAGCTGGACGTTTCCGCTGCTCGGAATGTAAGTCAATTCTTGCAATAGATAATCAGGGACAAGTTCTTTTAGGCTAATCCCCTCATTTCTGAATATTTATAATTACTGCTGCATATAAGTTTTATGCAGCAGTTTTTTTTTGCCCTCACAGAGTTTTTCCAGCTGTCTTTGAAGGTGTTGAAAAGTCTCTACAAAGCTTGTGCATAACTTGTGGAAAAACTTGTGAGAAACTACACCAAAAATACCCATTTTTCCTATCTAACGGATTTGAAAAGAAATGCTTTAGTCAATAGTTTTTTATGAAAAAAATCTCTTTTTTTTGTAAAGCAATACAGTATATAAAAATATTTTTATCTTTTATTTTATATAAAGATAATGGTTAAATAATTGTATGACAAAGAATTAAGCGCACGGCTCCTGGGGTGTTTTTCATCCATTTAATTAAATTGGAGATTTTTTAGGCGACTTCATAGTGCGGTGTTTTTTTATGTCCGTAACATGAAAAAATGCCGATAAATATAATGGTTTCAGCACTTAGAATATGTTTTCAATAGTTGTAGATAACTTGTGAATAACTTGTGCTGATTTTATGTTAGTGGTATTGTGAATATAGCATGAAAAAATCATTTTGGCTTGTGCTGGTCTTTTTTGTTTTTTTTCTCTTTATCCTTTTGGGTGCGGCTTTTTTTGCGATGCTTGCAGAAAACTGTATGCACTTAGAAGCCGGAGTAAAATCAGATTTTTTTAACCTCTCGTACTTTATCGATAGTTTAATCCGATATCTGCCGTGGTGCGTGGTTTTGTCGCTTATGGCGCTTGTCCTCTATATAATCAAGCATAAGTTTTCTGTCCTGCAGTTTGTAATCCCTTATTTTATCCTAGCGCTTCTTGTCTGGATGCTTGTCATTCCAGGCTGTGCAAAACTCTTCACCATAAGGCAGGAAGCTTCTTCTGTTCCGGTTGTTGAAGTCGCGGATGTAGAGGTTGTTGAAGAGGTCGTTCCGGATTTGGAGCCGGATGATGAAGTGATTTCCAAAGGCTATTTCCGTAAAGAAGGCGAATATCTTACTTTCGGAGATACGTGGCGCAGAAAAGTATTTCCGGGAAGGGTTGATGAAGAAACTTCCGGTAAGTATTCGGATATCATAATAGAAAGCAGCATAAGCGTTCCTTTTTGGGGCGATTATGTTTATGAAAAGTGTTTGTTGCTGAATAGCGTATGCCGTTCCGCGCTTGCGAAAGGCTACTTCTCGTATATTCTTTTTGCGACGATGGGTTTTGCCCTTTCATCTGTTATTTTCCTTTGCCGGTTTTCGTCATGGCGGCTTGTTAATGCGCTTATCGTAATGTTTGTGTTCGCGTTCATCGTGTTTGCGAATATCATGTTTTATGACAGCTCGATTACTGAAAAAATACCGTTCTTAGGAAACTGGTATGTGCCGCTTGTTTTTAATGGCGTTTTGTGCGTTTCGTTTATGGCGGTCGGTATATTCAATTGGGTACGTCATCCTGACCGCAACAGGGAGGGAGAATGAGCAGCAGATTAAGAGCTGTAATCATATTTGCAGTTTATACTTTCTTGGTTTGTACTTTCACAGTTCTGTTTTTTATTTTCTTTACAAAAGCAGAATCTGTCCTTCCTCCTGATTCATTCGGATACAGGTTGAACAAAGGTTTTATCTTTTTCTTCAATCTGATTCCTGCTGTTCTAATGACCGCGGAGATATTCGGGTTCTCATGGTTTTTCGGAATATCTTCAAGCGGAAGGGAAAAACGATTTTCGACCATCATGCTTGGTCATTTTAAATCGGTACTTATTATCTGCGTTTCATGCGTGTTAATCTGCTTTGTAGTTAAGGAAGCGCTTATCCCGATAGTGGAAGAGAAAATCTCTGTCTACGAGATACGTCAGCGTAACTTCGTCTTGTATACGGAACTTGCCAATGAAAATGCAAATGAAGGTTCCTACGATTATGCAAGATTTTATGCGGATGAAGCCCTTAAGCTTTATCCCGATTCTGCAGAAGCGAAAGAACTGGCGCGTCATATGGAAGAAGAAGAGATTAAGGCGAGAAGCAAAAGTGGCATGACGACTCCAGATACGCAGGATAAAGGCTATTATGCTTATCAACAGGGTGATAGTCTTGCGTATTCGTCTCTTCAGAAAGCAGAAAAAGCTCTTGCCGATTCTGATTATATAAATGCTCATTATTATGCGGAGCTGGCAAAAAAAACGACCGGCCGCGCCGATCAGAATAAAGCCCGTGCTCAAGAAATCTCGTCAATAGCTCTGGATAAGCTTTCTAAAAACAGCGATTATCTTGAGATAGCAGAAACAGCTCTTAAGACTTCTAATTATATAGATGCTCATTACTATGCAGAGCTTGCGAAAAAAACGAACGATGAAGAGATTAAAGCCCGTGCTAACGAAATCTCGTCAATGGCATGGGATATAATTTCTAATAACGATGATTTGCTGAACAAAGGGACGGATGAGTTATACAAGACGAAGAAGGAAGCTTACATCGCCCTTGAAAGGGGAGATGTTCTTAAAGCTTATTACACACTTCTTAAGCTTAACGACTTGTATCCGAGCGATCCCGATGTGAAGAACTATTTTGCCGCAACGATGGAAAAACTTCAGAAGCAGTATTTCTTTGTTGATGAAACAACGGACATGCGTGATTTTGAGGCTGCGAACGATGTGTATTTTGCTTGGACAAAAGCTGATGGAACGATAGACATCATTTTTATAGGTGGTATTTCTATCGTTGAGGATACAGGACAGTTCGTTCAGTATTTCAGGAATTTTTCTGTAACGACAGTTTCGCCTGAGGGTGACACGATCCAGTTCTTCTCTGTGCCGTATGCAAAAATGACAGCACAGCTTGTTTCATCTCTTAGAGATTCTGGGCTGATTGACGCAAACTGGGAAATCAAAACGAGCAATGACCAGTATGTTCCGTTTATCTTTCTTGAAGGCGTAGACAGAGAAGCTGATAACCTGCGTAACGGTAAAATTAATCCGTCAATTGCACCTAAATATAAATATCCGCAGGAAGAAGATCCTCTTCCGTTCTATTTGCTCGATATTCCGTTCGGTGACTTGACACTCATCCGCCTGGCATGTGGCGGGCCAGAGAATATGCCGTTCATTTCATTGCTTCGGTTTGCCTCTAAAGCCGATCAGTATGGTTTTTCAAGCGAAATTTATTCATGCGCACTTGCGAAAAGATGCTGCTATCCTTTCATCATACTTGTATTTATGATTTTCTTTGCGGTCGTAAGCTTTAACTACAGGCTGCTTTCCGGCCATATGTTCCGGTTCGGATGGATTTTGCTTTTCCCAATTATGACGGCGGGAATTTACTTTATGATGATGCTTGCCGATTATTTGGAAAGCATTGTCGCTATCTCCATGTACAGCCTGTTGGGCGCGGCTACACCGATAGGTATGCTTGGTATCGTGATTCTGCTTGTGCTTTTGACAAGTTTCAGATTCCTGAGCGTACACGGAGAATAGCGCGAAAACGCCTATGCGTCGCGCCGCGTTATGTGCGCGCCTAATGACTGCAATCGTTCCACAAGCTCTTCGTAACCGCGTTCAATCTGGTACACGTTCCGAATAACACTGTCGCCCTGCGCGCTTAATGCAGCAATGAGAAGAGCCATGCCTGCGCGTATATCGGGCGAAACAAGCTCGTCACCGTGCAAAATGCAAGGTCCAGAAACAACAGCTCTGTGCGGGTCGCAAAGCGTAATGCGCGCGCCCATCCCGATAAGCTTGTCCACAAAGAACATGCGCGACTCGAACATCTTCTCAAAGATGAGGACTGTTCCTGTCACTTGTGTCGCTACAACAGTCATAACGCTCGTAAGGTCAGCAGGGAATCCTGGCCACGGGCTGTCATCGATTTTTGGCGTCATTCCGCCGATATCCGTATCGACTTGCATAGCCTGTCCGACTGGAACTGTAACGGTGTCACCGTCAACGTCCCAATGAATGCCAAGCTTTGTGAATGCCGGCTTAATAGGACGCAAATCCTGAGGACGGATGCCGGTAATCGTTATAGAGCCCTTCGTAGCGGCGGCAAGCCCGATAAAAGAACCTATCTCCATAAAGTCGGGGCCGATTGTGAATTCGCAACCGTGAAGCTGGCTCACACCGTTTATCGTAAGGATGTTAGAACCGATGCCGGTAATATTCGCTCCCATACAGTTGAGCATGCGGCATAAGTCCTGAACGTGCGGTTCGCTCGCCGCATTTGTGATTATTGTCGTTCCTTCGGCAAGAGCCGCCGCCATAAGTGCATTTTCGGTGGCGGTAACGGAAGCTTCGTCAAGGAAGATGTCCGCGCCTGCAAGCTTGTTCGCGGTGAACACGAACTGTCCGTTTGCGGAAATGCGTACGCCAAGCTCCTGGAGTGCCAAAAAGTGTGTGTCCACACGGCGGCGGCCGATAACGTCACCACCAGGCGGGGACATTACCGCTTTTCCGCAGCGGGCGGCGAGCGGGCCGGCGAAGAGGATTGAGCCACGTATCTTTCTTGAAAGCTCCGGCGGGATTTCCGTTTTTTGTATGTTGTCGCATGTTATGCGCCATGTGTTTTTCTTTACATGCTCCGCAGAGACACCAAGGCTTTTTAGGACTTCTATCATAACCCTTGTGTCTTCAATTTCCGGGATGTTGTGAAGTACAACAGGCTCCGGTGTGAGCAGACATGCTGCAATGCAAGGAAGCGCGGCGTTTTTGTTTCCGCTTGCATGAATCGTTCCCTTTATAGGGAATCCGCCTTCTACGTGATACTCAATCATGTCTATTTATCCTCTGCCCATAGTTTTACAAGCTCTATGACTGTCTTTACAGCCGTCATCATCTGATCAAGCGATGCCCACTCTGAACGTGAGTGGAAGTTGTGTCCGCCTGTGAACACGTTCGGGGTCGGAATGCCCATTTCAGTAAGCCGCGAGCCGTCCGTACCGCCGCGGATAGGGTTGAAAGTCGGCTCTTTGCCGGCATTTTTAACGGCTTTTACAAGTTTTTCAACGACGGCGGGGTTTTTGTCGAGCTCCTCTTTCATGTTCAGATACTGCTTTGTGTGAACGACCTTCGTTTTTCCGCCCGGGAACTTGTATTCAACAGCTTTTGCGAGCGCATCCACTGTTTCTAGACGCTTTTTCATGCCATCCGCTGAGAAATCGCGCAGATAAAGCACAACTTTTGACTGTTCGATTTCTCCGGACATATCCATCGGAGCGTAGAAGCCACGGTATCCGTCTGTCGTTTCAGGGGCTTCGCCGGGCGGCAGCATTGAAAGGAAAGAAGATGCCATCGTTATTGAGTTGACCATTCCCTGGCGGGCTGTTCCGGTGTGCATCGCGATTCCAGTGAACGTTATTTCGCTCTTGTATGCGTTGAAGCACTCGACCTCAAGCTCGGCTTCTTTACCGCCGTCGAGCGTATAGCACTGCTTTGCTGTGAGCCAGTCAGTCGGTACGAAATCCATACCGTGACCCGTCTCTTCGTCTGGCGAGAAGATAATCTCCACCGTGCCGTGCTTTATGGTGCTGTCTGAAACGATATGCTCAATTGCCGTCATAATTGCGGCGATTCCTGCCTTGTCGTCCGCGCCAAGCAGAGTTGAGCCGTCTGTCGTTATTATCGTCTGACCTTTTGATTCAGCGAGCTCTTTGTCTTTCGCCGGGTCAAGCACGACTCCGTTTCCTATTGAAATCGGTTTTCCGTTGTAGTTTTCAATTACAGAAGGCTTTACGTCTTTGCCGGAAACTTCGGCGGCTGTGTCCATGTGCGCCAAAAATCCGATTACCGGAACGTTCTCGCAGCCTTTTGTTGCTGGAAGCCGTCCGCATACATAGGCGTGTTCCGTAACAAGAACGTCGGAAAGCCCTATCTTTTTAAGCTCGTCTGCGAGCGCCTGTGCAAAATCTGCCTCGCGTGCCTCGGAGGGGATAATTCCATTGTCTGCATTATTTTGGTTGCTTGTTGTCCAAGTCTTTACGTATCGTATAAAACGGTCAAGAAGTTGATTTTTCATATTTTCCATGTATAAAAGATACGTCATTTTTGCAGTTAATACAAGGGAAATAGAGGTATCAAACGTTCTTCATCCCGGCGCAGTCATATGTTATATAAACAGAGAAATCAATTTGATAAATCATGCTCAACGATTTCGGCGACGGTTTTTTGCAGATTTTCGATTAATGATTTTTTCAATTCGGATGGAACTTCAACTTTATTAAAATCTTCCTCGGTCATAAAAAGTTTGTACGGAGCTACATCAAGCGCAGAAGCAATTCTTTGTATCATTTCCACGGAAGGAAATTTCTTCCCAATTTCAATTTCGCCTATATAACTTGTGGATGTATTGCACATTTCTGCAAGTTTCATTTGTGAAAGCTTATTTGATTTGCGATACTTTTTTAGATTTGTTATGAACGTAGCACGTAATTCCATACAATAATATGCTATTGGCATATTAAAACTCTTTACAATATCCTTATAGCGCATTAGTATTATTATAGATAACTTTATGTATGTGCTTAAAGCACACTTTTGTAAGGAGGAGAATATGACGAAGATTTTTGGAAAAGCTTTTTTTGTTTTACTGATTTGTGTTCTTTTCGGAAGCTTTTTTTCTTGTTCAAACGGAGAAGAAATTTATGATTATGGAAATGGAAATGGCGGAAGTAGTGAATTGAAATATCTCGCTATTTCCAATGCAAAAAGCCTTTATATAAAATCGAATAGTTCTGCTAATTATTCTGCAAGAAGTGCTTCTGATTCAAATAAGCTTTTTAAAATTACAGATACTGGTTACGTTGAGGAAGTCAGCTATCTTGATGAAGATGGGGATGAAATTTCCATAGAAAAAACGCCGGTAGCCGTTAATTCGGTAAATGACGATTATATTTTCGTTGGTTTTGGTTGGAATTCATCGATTGACAATTCATATCTTGTACGGAAAAGTGATGGTGCTGTCTTTAGCTTAGATAATGCCGGAATTCCAAATGGTGAGAGAAATTACATTAATGAACAATTTATAAAAACTGACAATGACAATAATATATATTATACTTCTTCTGGAAAAATTATAAAAATTAGCCTAAATGATAGTGACTTTTTAAGTGCTATTACAATTTCTCCTTCTACAGATGATGTTTATAAATTTGATATTGATAGGGATGGTAATGTCATATACATAGGCTGGTTGAGAACAGGAAATGGAAATCAGCTTACCCGTTTAAAGAAAGTAAATGGTGGCCTAGCAAACCTGGACGATATATTTGACGACTGTTGGATTGGTCTTGATGGAAATATCTATTATCCTGGACAAGACGTTAGATGGGATGAACAAGATGATTGTTATTATTATTATGGTTCTTGTATAAAACGAATTTCAGTTGATTCTTCATATAATTTAATAGATGAAATATATGGTTATCCTGAAAATCAAATATATCTATACCGAGGTAGTACATATAAAATAGATATGACTGACAGAATTGTTTTTATACACGATTCTACTATTTATGAACTATATAATGATCCGGGAATTCCAAGACGCGTTACATTGACTTCTCTTGATATAAGAACAGTTACAGCTGTAGCTTCTTCTGAAAATTATTATTACATCGCAGGGTATGCTACAAACAATGATACTTTCCTTATAAAAATCGACCCAACGGATGATTTTTACACTGACCTTTTACCACGTAATGATTATGACGTGTATGCATTCACAGCGTCAGAAATGGACGGCATTGTTTTCAATGCGCTGCGCATGAACGACGGTAAGAAAGTGCTTGGTAAAGTCGGCATAAACGGCGGGGATGTAACAATGCTGGATGAAGAAAGCAATGCTGAAGTAATTTGTTTGGAGCGTATAAACTAAAATCCGCCTTGCAAAACACTAACAACTTTTCAAAAACTCCAGTTATCGTGGCTGGAGTTTTTTTCTAGATATAGCCCTGCGACGGGGTGTATGTTCGTGCTGCATCCTTGAAAAAACTATTGATTTCCACCAGAAAATGTAATATATTTGTAATATCTGGTGGTAATTGATATGTTTTTAGATACTTTCGAGATTTGTGATTCGCTTCAAAATCAGAATTATACTTCTCCGAACAACAAGCTTTCTTCTCTGAAAAAGAAAGGCGTTTATTATCAGGTTCGGCATGGACGTTATGAGACAGAGCGTGATGTTCCTCCGTATCTTCTTGCCTGTTCTGTTTACGGACCTTCTTATTTATCGTTTGAATATGCGCTTTCCGTGTATGGGTTGATTCCCGAAAAAGTCTCTGTATACACATCCGCGACAACCCGCAAGAACCGCACAAAGAAATTCACAAACATTTATGGAACTTACACGTATCAAGATGTGCCGCAAGCTGTATATCCTCATGAAACTGTGGTCAAAGTGGTGAACGGTCGGGGATATCTTATTGCTACGCCCGAAAAGGCTTTGTGTGACACGTTGTATAAGCAAAAGCCTGTCAGCTCTGTGAAAGCACTAAAGCAGCTTCTTTTTGAGAATTTACGGATTGATGAGACTGAATTTGCCGGGCTTAACAGAGAGACGCTTTTGTTTTTGTGCCCGCTCTACCGCAAGAAGAATCTTAACTTCCTGTACAAGATGATTTCCGCAACTGAAAGGAGGCGACATGACGAGCGCAATTAAATCGATGTTGGAACGATACGACTGCAAGAACAGTGAAGATTACAAAAATGCCCTGAAAGAGATAATTCAAGAAGTGGCGTTGTGCGGGCTTTCACGCGGGAACTTTTTTAAGCATGCGGCATTTTATGGAGGAACAGCACTCCGTATTTTTTACGGACTCGACAGATTCAGTGAGGACATGGATTTTTCGCTATGTACGCCGGATAACGATTTTGAGCTTTCAAGTTATTTTTCGTTTCTTGAAGAAGAGCTTTCCGCCGCAGGTTTTTCGCTAACTGTTGAGCAGAAAACAAAAACAAAAGAAAGTGCGGTACAATCTGCCTTTATAAAAGGAGAAATGATAATCCAACTGTTGAAGATTGTGCCGAACGAGCCTGTGATTGCGGGGGTACAGAGCGGAGAGCAGATAAAAATCAAGTTCGAGATAGACACGAATCCACCGGATTTTGCGACATTTGAAACGAAATATGCGCTTCTTCCTATTCCGTTTGCAGTGAAGATGTACGATGAATCTTCGCTTTTTGCGGGCAAACTGCATGCGGTTTTGTGCCGGGCATGGAAAAACCGAGTGAAAGGTAGGGATTTTTATGATTTGGTGTGGTATTTATCACGAAAGACAAAACCAAATTTGCCACATCTTCAGAAAAGACTTGAACAAAGCGAAAAGTGGAACCCTGATGAGACTCTCACACTACCAATTTTGAATGAAATGTTATGCGCCCGTTTTAAGGAAATTGATTTTGAAGATGCAAAAAAGGATGTTCGTCCGTTTATCAAAGATGAAAGAAAAATTGAATTGTGGAGTGCAGATTTCTTTACAGCGATTGTTTCTGGCATGTAGGAGAAGCCCCGCGCCGGGGTGGAGTGGTCGCCGCAGGCGAGGATTTTGACCGCTCGCGGGCAAAAGACCAAGCGTTAGCGGGCCACGGAAGCCCGGAAAACTGCAGTCAGCTTCGCCACACAATTGACTTATATATTTCCTTTAAGTGTTTTTTCTGATATATTCTAGTGGATAGTACGGTGGTTCGGAGGGCTATGTGAAATTCATCAGTACAAGAAATGGTACACAGAACAATACCGGTGTTTCTTTTGCGGAAGCTGTGCTTAACTGCATTGCTGATGACGGAGGAATGTACGTTCCTGCCTACGAGGAAGACCTTAGCCGGTGGATTCTTTACATGACTGAAGACACATCCTTTCAGTCGATTGCCGGTTCACTCACATCCTCGCTGATACGTGAGGAATTCAGCCCTATTATCTCTGAAGCGATAGCGATGCAGGCTTTCCCTTTCTCGCCTGAGCTTAAGAAACTTGACGACAATCATTATGTCCTGGAGCTTTTTCACGGAACCACGGGCTGCTACAAAGACTTCGGAATATCATACTTGGCTTCGTGCCTGGAGCATATCCTTTTGATGCAGAACAAAAAAGCCGTTGTGCTTGCTGTGACGAACGGCGAGACTGGTGCCAGCATTGTAAACGCATTCCGGGGCAAAAAGCACCTTAAAGCCGTTCTGCTTTATACAAAAGGCACAATGCGTTACATAAATGATGTGGACTGCATTTGGAAAGGCGGAAATATATTGCCTGTAGAGGTGAATGGCACAGAAGCCGAATGCTTCGATATGGTCCGCTCTGTTTACTCTGACAGGGCTTTCGTTAAAAAACATAATCTTACGCTTGCGAACACAGTGAACATCGGACGGCTTCTTCCGCTTTCGTTCTGCTATATGTATGCGTTCTCGCGCTTAAAAGCACACGTTGCAGGCGATATTTTCTATTCTGTTGATGCCGGAAACTACGGAAACCTTGCCGCCGGTCTTTACAGCTGGAAGTTTTCGCTGCCGGTGAGTGGCTTCATAACAAACTGCACGAACAGCCTTGTCGCTGACAGTTTTGACAAATGCTGCGTTATGGACTCGATGGTTCCGCTCAACAAACGCTCCGTCGCTGATGCGGCGAATCCGTCTAACATAGAGCGCATAGAGCAAGTTTTCCAGGCGAACCCTATGCTGATGAAAAGCCTTATTTTCCCGGCTCCGGTTACGACAGAAGACCGCATCAAAGCGTGTAAGGACGCGTTCATAAAATACGGATATGTGATGGATCCGGAGACTGCCGCCGCTTATGCAGCCGCAGAAAAACGCGCCCCTCTTATTACGGCTGATGACGGCGTTGTCGTTCTTGTGGCTAGGAATCACCCGGCGCTTTCTGCGGAAACTATACGCAAGTGGTGCGGCGAGGTTCCTGTTCTACCGGCTGATATGGCGCAGTTCTACAAGAGCATGGAGCCAGCCCGCAGAATAGCGGCGGACAGAAACGAGATTATAAAGCTGCTCGACGAACTTGAGGCGGCGGAGTAAGCAAGGCGACAAGAGGGATTTACTGAATTGGAAGAAATCATTTTATTTATCGCGTGCCTTTGCTCGTTTTCGGCAGGATTAATTTCTCTTTTGTTCTTTTTGCGGTTCAAAAAGATGTTTTTCGCGCATCTTCTCTTGATTACACTCGCATTCTTCCTAATCAGCGCAAATTCCTATTATGTGCTCATTCACGGTGCGCTTACAGGCAGAGTTTTTATCTGCATTTTCGGTGGCTTGCTCTCTCTTATCTTTTCATATGGGATTACAAGCGTTTCACTCGATTTTATCCGCGTGAATCCTTCCGCCCGAATCCGGAAAATCTTTCAGCTTTATTCGCTTGCAGTTTTCATCTTTGCGCTTGTCACTATTTTTTTACCGGCAATAGAACATCCATCATCAGTTTTGAATATTCTTGGAATCTGGATTCCAGCCGGGGTTTCAGTTATCATCGGAATCGCGTTTTTCAACAGGATAGACAAAGGCTCGTTCCGTAAAGAAAAGTGGATTATCCTGATTCTTGCGGTGCTGAATCTTGCGCTTTCGTTCATTCTTCAAAATACGCCGTTTGTTTTTATCATCACCGTTTCAATTCTGATTTATCACATTTTCTACCGTTTTTATTTTGCTTCGCCGATGGCAAAAACAGGAAAAACACTTGATGATGCGTTCATAAAAGATTTTTCAATCACAAAGCGCGAGCAGGAGATAATCCTTGCGCTTTTAGATGGAAAATCGAACAAGGAGCTTGCGAATACATTTTTTGTGAGCGAAAAGACGATAGAAGCACATCTTGCGAATATTTATAAAAAACTCGGCGTGAAAAACCGTCTGGAACTTTTCTCGCACCTTCAGAACAAAGCATAAGGGGCAAAAGTCGCGTCTGGTCGCGGACTTACCGAGTTTCGCAGGCGTTTTGCCGCTTATAGGGGTTTCCCCTAAATTTCACAAATCCCGAAAATTTGGTATTTTCCCTAGTATTTTTCTCATCCTCCGAGCGTGTATTGTAATTATAACTTTTCGGAGGTTTCCACATGAAAAAGATTTGCACAGTTCTTCTGCTGCTTATGGCATTTTTTGGTTGCGCGACAATATCTGCCGAGCAAAATACGTCTATTGATTTGAGTTTTTCAATCAGCTGGACGTTCGGTTGTTATAAAGAAACGACTTTTGCGAATATCTCGCAAGATTTTCTTTCGCCGCGGTTCCAGTTCGACACAAAGATTTATTCCGGTAACTTTATGCATAAAATAACTTTGGATTATTTTTCGTGCAAACCGGATTCTGTTATGACGAGCGGTTCTGTCGTGTACAAAAACTTTGATCCGATATCAGGAGAAACTTATTACGAAGGATTTAAGAGCAACCTTTCGTTCCATAGAATCCGGCTTCAGTATGATTTAGCGTATCGTGCCGTAGAAAATGGAAAACTTGACTTTTATGTCGGTGGAAATGTTGCCTGCAACGCTTTCTTGCAGTTCGAAAACTATCCTTCTATAACAGGACTTTTTTCTGTAGGCCCGACATGTGCCATAAATTATCAGATAAACGAGCGCAATTCCGTTTCTATAATGGGAAGCTTGCCGTTATTAGGTTACGGAGTAAGGCCGCCTTATGCGGGCTGCGATGCCCAGCTTATGAAATATGCGGAAGAAGATTTTTTGAAAATCTTTACGCTCGGAAAGTTTTTGAGCATCCACAATTATCAGTCCATTTTCTTGGATTTCAGCTACAAAGTAAAAGCGAACGACTGGTTTTCGCTCGGTATGGGTTTTGACTTCGAGTATTCAAGAATTGCTGAACCAGAAGAACGTCCGTTCTATTATGTGAACGGCAATTTCAAAACTTTCGGCACATTCAGTTTTTAACGTGTTGGCAGCTAACGCCAATTTTTTTGGAGGATATATGAAAAAACTTAAATTGATTATGTTTGCGATTTTGTTACAGGCGACTTTGTTCGCACTGCCATCATGCACCTTTTTTTACGGTATGAACACGGATCTGACTTATCCGGAGATGTTCGATGCGCTGTGGACAGATTATAACGAAACTTATGCGTTGTTTGAGGTCCGAGGGGTGGACTGGAACGAACAATATGAAATCTGCCGCAGTCAAATTAGAGATGATATGACTGATAGGGAATTCTTTGAGGTTCTGAAAACACTTCTTTATCCGCTTGAAGATTCGCATGTTTATGTTAAAACTCCGATTGGCAGCCTTAACTCTGGCGAAGATCAAAATACACCGGATAATTTCTCGCTAACGGAAGTTTGCTCACAGTACATAGCAAACCCAAAAAAATGCGGAAACAACGTCATAACTTATGGAACTTTAAAAACAGACAGCTCCGTTGGCTATATTCATATCGCGGCTTTTTCAAGCGGTCAGACGGGAATAAACCAAAAGCAGGATTGGGCTTCTGACATTGATGTAGCTTTGGAAGCTCTTAAAGACACTAGATGCATGATTCTTGACGTTCGCGGCAATCGGGGCGGTTTGACGGGAAATGTCACACGGATTTCGGGAAGATTTTGCGCCGAGAACAAAGTTTATGCGATTTCGTATACAAAAAACGGAAAAGGCAGAAACGATTTTGGGAGCGGGGTTGAGCTTGAAATAAAGAAAAACGGAAGTTGGCAGTACACAAAGCCTGTCATTCTTTTGACGAATGCGCAGACGATGAGCGCGGGCGAGGAGTTTTCTATGGCGATGTGCTCACAGCCGCACGTAACGCAAGTAGGAAACCACACATGCGGCGTTTTTTCGCTGGCGTTGGAGCGATGTCTTGCGAACGGCTGGCGTTATTCTGTTTCTGTACAAAAAGTGACAGATCCGGACGGCACAACGCCCGAAGGCAGCGGAATTGTTCCCGCCAGCGAAAACCTGATACTGAACCCATCTGTCAGTCAGGATTTGCAGATGCAGCGCGCAATCAGCCTGTGCAGTGAGTAGAAGCTTCGCTGCGAAACGTCGCCAATGTAGCAGGATGTGCAGAATTGAGGCATTACTTATGTGGCTCTAAGTATATAAACTCGTATTCCACAGGATTTACATAACCTAAGCGCTGGGCGAGGCGATCAGATTCTACGTTGTCTTTGTCGCAGGCCCAGATTGGTTTTATGCCCATTTTTTCAAGCTCCTGGATTGTCCTTAGGCAGAGTGCATAGGCAAAGCCGCGGTTGCGGTATTCTTCAAAGGTGTAAATGCCCATTTCAGCATATCCGCCTGACATAAAGGCTCCTTCACTTTCGGCGCAAACCTTGCCATTGTCTACAGCGTAAAAACCCCAGGCTTGTTTAAAGAATTCTTCAATTGAGCCATAATTCTGGATGTGCCATTGTTTATAATCTTCTGGTAGCTTGTCAAATAATTCACTTGAGAATGGAAAAATATCTACCTTGCATGGTTCCTTCTGTTCTTTTTTTCTTTCTATGTATTCAAGGCGTGTAAATGGTTTTGAAATATCTTTAAGAGGATAGTTTCCTTTTCGCTCCGGAACCCAGATTACCTGCATCCAGGTTGTTTTTACTAATTCGCCTAAAACTTCTTCAATCCATGGTAAATCGGCGTCGTCAGTAACATAAGTCCAGCTCATCTCGAGCCTGCAGATTGCTTTTGTCGGGGCGTTTACATCATCTACATAAGCTGCGCCCGGCATTTTTCCTTCAAAATAACAGCTGAGTGCAGACCAGTTTGGCTGATGCTTTTTGTACAGCGGTTTGATTAAATCTTTTTTTTCTTCGGGTAATTGGGTGAACATGGGACCTCCTGTAATGGCAATTTTTTTTACCAGATAATATTAAGTCTATAGGAAACAGCACATTCGCTCTTCAGACGTGTAACCTTATAGCCTTTTCCTTCAAAGTATTTTATTACTTCATCAAGATAGTATTTTTTGTTATAGGTATAATGACAATAAGTGTTTTCAC
>JAFZVC010000095.1 GCA_017618015.1 Spirochaetaceae bacterium | reverse complement strand
AGGATAACAGGGATGTTTGCCCATGTCTCAACGTTGTTGATAACTGTAGGCTTGTTCCAAAGACCGCACTGTGCTGGGAACGGAGGCTTTGGAGTAGGCATACCGCGCTTTCCTTCGATGGAGCGCAGAAGAGCTGTTTCCTCACCGCAAACGAATGCACCTGCACCAAGGCGGATCTCAATATCAAAGTCGAAGCCAGAACCGAGGATGTCTTTACCAAGAAGACCAGCCTCGCGTGACTGAGCCATAGCAATCTTAAGACGCTCAACAGCAAGCGGGTACTCAGCGCGGATGTAGATGAAACCTTTGTTAGCACCAATTGCTCTACCGCAGATTGTCATTGCCTCAAGAACTGAGTGTGGGTCACCCTCAATTGTGGAGCGGTCCATGTAAGCTCCTGGGTCACCTTCGTCGGCGTTACAAACAACATATTTCTCGTCGCCAACAGCCTTCATACCAGCTTCCCACTTAAGACCTGTTGGGAATCCAGCACCACCGCGTCCGCGAAGACCAGACTTCTTTACTTCCTCAATGATGTCTTCCGGCTTCATTTCGAAAAGTGCTTTTTCAAGAGCCAGGTATCCGTCACGAGCGATGTATTCTTCGATGTTCTCAGGATTGATAACACCGCAGTTACGAAGAACGATACGGAGCTGTTTCTGATAGAACTGAATGTCCTCAACAGCATCAAGGCTCTTCTTTTCCTTGTTGTAAAGAAGACGTTTTACTTCACGTCCTTTAACAACCTGCTCTGCAATAATTTCTTTTGCATCTTCCGGTTTTACTTCAACATAGAAGGAATCTTCTGGAAGAACTTTAACAATCGGTCCCTTCTCACAGAAACCGAAACAACCTGTCTTTACAATCTGAACCTTGTCTGAAACACCGAAGTTCTTTGCTTCTTCAATAAGGTTCTTGTATATGAGGTCTGAGTTACTTGATTCGCAGCCTGTACCGCCGCAGACAAGAATGTAATGGGTATATGCCATTGTTTTCTCCTGAAATTACTTTGTTATATCAATCGACGGGCGGTCGAGGATGAGATTGTCCAGTAACTTCTTGCCGATGATGTGGTCATTGACAATTGACTGAACAACGTCTGCTTTTACGTTACCATAGATAACTTTTGGCATATCTGGAACGATAACCTCAACTGTAGGCTCGTTCGCGCACATACCCATACAGCCTGTCTGGCGTATGATGGCGTTGTCTGCCAGCTTTTTCTCGTCGAGAAGCTTGATGAAAGCATCGAGAGTTTCTTTAGCACCAGCGGCAATACCACAAGTACCCATACCTACGATAATCTGAATGCTTTTTCCGTCTGTATCACGTCTTGTAAGATCGCTTTTGACATTGTTGCGGAGTTTCCGCAATTCTTCAAGGGACATCTTAGCCATAAATGTGGTCTCCTTTCATAAAATAGTTAATCCGCGGTTTCCTGGCTATAGAGAAAATCTCCAAGCAGCGCAAGGGACTTTCCGTTCTCTAGGTCGCCAAGGGCGTCTACCAGCTCAGAGCGTAAAATCGAATAATCAAGAGTCTCGGATGTAGTCTCTTTTTTTCTGCTGATTTCCATCTCATAGCCGGGAACTGTGTTTTGCAACAGCAGTACCTGCCGGAATAACCCGGGAACGTCTCCAACAGGAGGCGTATCAATATTTGTAAGGTCAAACTGCATATAGACGGTTGTTCCTTTTCCAAGCTCAGAACTGATGTTCCAAGAACCGCCTGTCTCCGAAATCGTCTGGATAAGGAACGGTATTCCTAATCCTACTTTACGGTTCGGATGCTTGACCCCATCGGTGTAAAACGGATCCTGCACTTTTTTTAAGGTTTCAGGACTCATTCCTTTTCCGTTGTCACGGACATACACCGTAAGTGTTTTTTCAGTTTCAGTAAGCTCTACACAAACCTTTGCCGCACCTGCTTCAATTCCGTTCTGGGTAATATCGGCAATCATGTCGCAAAGTGTGTAATGCATTTACTTATCCTCTGTATTTGTCCAGAATTCCTGCAATCTGTGGTTTTGTAAGTTTTCCGTAAACGTCACCGTTAACAGACATAACAGGAGCAAGACCACAACATCCGATACAGCGAACCGGCTCAACTGAAAAAAGACCATCATCTGTAGAAATCTTATCTTCTGTAAGCCCAAGAATGCTTCTTGCCTCATCAATAAGATCCTGTCCACCTTTAAGGTAACAGGCTGTACCAAGACAGACGCTTATCTTGTTCTTTCCAGGACGCTGGGTTTTGAAGAAGTGATAGAACGTCATAACGCCATATACACGGGCAAGATGAGAACCTGTCCGTTCTGCTACAGCTGCAGCTGCTTCCTTGGAAATATAGCCCTGCTCTTCCTGAACCTTATGAAGGATCATAATAAGATTGCCTGGCTTATTCTTCCATTCGTCGATAAATGCTTCAAGTTCTTTTGAGAACCCTGCATTCGTAACACTAGCCATGTAGACCCCCAAGTCTATCTATAAATTTTGTACTAATTAGTATACCCACTATTGGTAAAAAAAACAACAGATAAATCGTTGTTGGCGTGAAGTTTTAAGGGGCGAATGACCGCTCGCGGTGGGAGTTTTGTGGAGGACAGACCTGGTTGCGAAGCAATAAAATCTGCGAAGCGAAGGCGATAAGGTCGCATTCGGTTTCATCCCGATTCGTGTCTGGTTGAAAACAAATAATGTCTGCTGTATACTATAATATATATGGCTTTGGTTGAGTTTAAGAACATCAGCAAAATATACAAGATGGAAGAAGTTCAGGTTCGCGCTGTTGATAACGTGAGCCTTTCAATTGAAAAAGGCGAATTTGCGGCTATTTCAGGTCCCTCCGGTTCCGGTAAGTCCACGATGCTTAATATAATGGGGCTTATCGATTTGCCGTCAGAAGGTACGGTAATTCTTGACGGGATAGATATTTACAAAGACATAAAGCTTTCGGGGCGCAGTTCGGTGCCTTTGAAGTTAGATGCCCGCCTTACTGATTTGCGCAGGAACTTCATCGGTTTTGTTTTTCAGACTTTCAACCTTATTCCAGTTCTTAATGTACGCGAAAATATAGAAATACCGCTTCATTTGGGCAATTCACCAGCTTGTGAGTCGCTTAAAGGCAACGAAAAAAACGAATGGATTGATTATCTTATAGAAACGGTTGGGCTTGCCAGCTGGAAAAAACATAAGCCGTCTGAGCTTTCAGGCGGGCAGCGGCAGCGTGTTGCTATCGCACGCGCTCTCGTTACTAAATGCCCGGTCATTCTGGCGGACGAACCGACGGCAAACCTTGACTCTAAAAACGGCGACCAGATTCTTGAGCTTATGAAAAAACTGAACAAAGAGCTTAAGACGACTTTTGTTTTCTCGACACATGACCAAAAGATTGTCGGTATGGCGAACCATGTTATTCAGATTTCTGACGGTCATATCGTAAACGACATAAAAAATTAAAAAGAGACGCTGACGCTTACAGCATTGAGAAACTAATAATTCAGGCTGAAAGAAAGTGCAGTTCCAAACTCAATTTTAGGCACTGAATAGCTGCCGCCATAAGTGATTTTTACGCCATTAGTCCAGTCTGCGTACGGAATAAGCGAAGATACAATAAATACAACGTCAACATTTCCGCTTGCTTCAATAAAATCGTGGCTCCATTTCACTGCGCCTTTCATGTTTTGTGACGGACCAATTCTGCGTATTCCGAATTCTGCATTGATAATGTGGCTGTGAATGTGGGAGTTTTGCGGGGCATTTGGTTCGTATGAATACTGATACTCAATGTTTATCCCGATATTAGGCGTGAAACCGTCCCAGAGCTTGTAGAATCCGCCTGTAGCTGTAAGTTTGTTGAAACCGCCGGCAAATACGGCATTCCCCTGTACATACGAGTCGAAGCCAAAAAGTGTCCGCTTTAGTTCAAGTCCCGCGAGCAGCTTGTCGGATGGGGTTCCTGCGACAGGATATTTCCGTACGAATGCGTTTATATTTGTGTTAAGAACCGTAATGTCTGCGGCTCCGGCGAAACTCATGTTTTTCCAAGAAAAACTTGAGACTCCGTATGTACTGTAGTCGTAAAGGACAACGGCAGTTATTGTGCCAAGTTTCCACGGATAGCGGATTTCGCACGAAACACCACTTCCGGAGTCAGCTAACACTTCGTTCGAGAAAATACGCAGATTTCCCCACGAAATGCTTTTCTTACCGGCAGAAAGGTATAACGCATCAAATAAAAGCGAATTAAAGTATAATGACGATACATCAAGCGTGAATTCGTTGGAGAAGGTGGTGTCCAAGGAGCCGTAAAGACTGAAAACATCAGCTGGTTTTACGCTTAGAGAAATGGTGTTGCTCATTTCTAGCAAACCACCTGGGGTGAACTTGGATTCGGTGTCTGTGTCGTCATATACACATACAATGCCGGCTTTTCCAGTAAAGCTGCCGGTAAGATTTAAAAGAGAAGTTTTTTCCGTTTCTTGTGAGAGTGTCGTTGGGACTTCGGCTTCTTCTACAACGATGTCGTCCGGGGCATCCTCAAAAAGCGCGTCAAAATCGTCGTATTCTGCAGTTATTTCTGCATCCGCAAAAACTGGGAATAAGGAGAGAATCATCAGGAGAAAAACGACAGCAGTTTTTCTCATCTTCCACCCATAAGTTCAAGATAAGGTTTTGTATAGACTGAATCGCTAACAGCTTTGAAAGAGACATTCTTTATGGTGATTTGTGTCTTTTCGTACTGCATTTCGTTGCCTATCTTTTTGCCACGAAGATTATCCTGAATGAGCATGCTGACTGGAATTGAATATTTCTTTCCTTCTCCCTGAACCAGCTGATAAGAAGGAACTGCCGTTGTCCGCAGCTTTCTTCCGCTCAATGAATAATCTTCCTTCTTGCGGACGAGTCCGTCATCAATCGTTACCCAAAGTATAACCATTGGATAATCAACATTTTCTACCTTTGCTTTCAAGGTAAATTGCACGCAGTCAAGTTTTCCGAGCTTAACTTGTACTGACTCTTCTATGGCATAATCGCTGTAGTATTTTTGAGGTGCAAAATCTGCATTTGTGGCATTAGTATTCTGGAATTTGTCTTTTGCGCTCGTGAAGGTAAAACAGTTGTCCGCTGGATCGTAAAACCAAATATTATCGTCGTATTGCAGATAACCTTTTCCCTTTTCACTTGCGGGACCAGTAATAAGGATTGTCCACATCTTAGCAGAGTCGCGGCGGTACATTATCGCTTCTGTTATGCTTTTGCCTTCGCCTGGTTTTTCCTGAACGAGCGTATAGTTCGCACTGAAATCGGTATTATAAAAAGCTGTGGAATCTTCTGCCTGTTTAAGCAGATTGTCGTAATCTACCGCAAAGAGAGAAGCTGTACAAATTAAAACCGTCAGAATAGAAAAAAATATCTTTCTCATACAATGCCCTGTTAAAAATAGCAGTTCATTCAGTAACGGCAAGTGCTTCACATGGTGGAACTGCTACAGATTTCCTTATTCTTAAATAAACAGCGCATAAAGTAGTTACAATTATTACGGCTGCCAGAATTATAAAATACACTATATTTATATTTGGTACTAGTACCCCGTTTTTAAGGAAGATATCGAATGCGGGGATGAAAGAAAAGTTTATAAACTTGGCAAACAGGCAAAGAATAAGAGAGAACACAAGTCCGGAAAGGCAGCCGGAAATGACAAGGAGCATCGTCTCTGTAAGGAGCATGCCCATTATCTTGCCATAACGCATTCCAATCGCTTTGTAAATGCCGATCTCGTTTATGCGCTTTATTACGATGACGCGGAATGTGCTGCTTACACCGATTATAATAATGAGCATAAGGATGATGATTATAAAGCTTGATATAAACTTCATGGCATCAATAAGGATTTGAACGTCATTCAGGTTTGCGCTCAGTTTAATCAAGGCGTAGTTCGGGAAGCCCATATCTTTTCTGTGGTCATAGAAAAGTTGTTTGTTTGACACTTGCTCGTACATGGGATATTTGGCTTCGAGTGTGGTTTGGTACGTAGCAGCAAGGTTTTCTGCGTCATATCCCTCAGGAAGCGTTATACATATACGGTTTATGCAGTTTTCTGGAAATCTGTATGCGTCACGAAGGCAGTCTATATCCATATAAGATGTATACATGCCAAAGAGAGAGGAGTCAGTGAAAATGCCGTTTACGACTAGCTCCATGGTGTTTATTCCCTGACTTTTAGTATGTATCATCAGCGTAACGGAATCTCCGGTGTTTACTTCAAGAATATCTGCTATTGCGGCAGAAAGCAGGATTCCGTTTGAACCAGCCATCCCTTCAATTGAACCGGATCTAAAGTTCAGGGTACTGAAAAGTTCTTTCTCAATAGTAAAATCCACGCCTTTCATCATGCGTTGTCTTACGCCAACACCTTCAAAATATAAAGCCGCATAGCCATCTGTGTAGTCAAAGCGCGGAGCTATTATTGTGTTTTTTGGGAATACAGTTTTTAAGTCTTCGATATAATTGTCGTAATCGAAAAGCTCGTAGTCGTAAGTACCGCCCATAAACTGATAGTCGCCGCCATAATATATGCGGGCTTTGTTTTCGAGAGCAGAAAGCATTCCGTTAATCAGGAAGATAGAAAAAATGGAAATACCCACTCCAAAGAGGCATACAAGGAACATCGATACGTATTGTTTGCGACGGTAAACTATGGAGCGAAGGCTCATTTTAAGTGCATCGTTCATTTTGCACCTGCCATTGCTTTAACCGGATAGACTTTTAAGGCAGTTGCAACAGGGTACAACCAGCCGATAAAACCAAGGCCGACAGCAAGCAAAAATAAAGATGATATGTTGCTTGCAGTGACGCTGAGAGTAAGTGCGTCAGAGCCAAAAAGCTGAACAAGGAAAGAATTGGTAAGCGTTATATGAGCTTTTGTTATGAGCCATGAAATCAATATGCCTAGCAAAGTTCCTAAAACTCCGCTTGTAAGCGTCATGGTGAATGTCTCTATCATGTATTGGAACGAAATGAAGCGTTTTTTTGCACCGATTGCGCGCAATGTGCCTATTTCACGCGTCTGATCGAGTATGTTGATTATGAGTGTGTTGTTTATGATTATAAAACCGGCTGCAAGAATGATAAGAATACCGGCATTAAATATGACGCGCATCCAATAAAGATAAAGAGATGTGCTACCGGCTGCGTGACGCCAGTCTGTTGCTTCCACAGGCCAGCCATTCTTTTTGAAAACCTTGTTTAGCTTTCTTATTACAGAGGACGCAGATGATGAGTTTTTCAATTTTACAACGAGGTAATTCCAAGAAAAACTTTCTGTAATATAATTGTCATCGGTAAAAACAGATTCAGGTTCTACTTCGGCTACTTCTACGTCTTCCCAAATTGCATCGACATCGAAAGCATCATCAAAAAGGGAATCTATGTCCATATCAATATCAAGAAGATCTGTCTTGTCTTCTTCAATTTCAATATCTGTAAAATCCAGGCTGTTGCCAAGTGCCATTAGGTCGCGGACTAAGTCCGGGTCTGCAATGACGAACCGCTCAAAAATATCGTTTTGCGTGGTGTAGTCAAAAATCGCGGTCAAAGTTCCGGATCGAATACGGAAAGAAGCTCCCTCTGCTACGGAAAACTGAATCCTGTCCCCTATGGAAAGCCCCAGTGAGTCTGCAATGGCTTTGCTAACCATAACACCCTTTTCGCCAGGAATAAACGGTTCGCCTTCTATTATGCTTATTGCCAACATGACATTAAGATATTCCTGTGCATTTACTCCAAAGACATATAATGCTCTTGAGGCACTTCCGCTGCTTACCAAGCCTGCTCCAGTCACTTGGCTTACACATCCGCTCAGTTCGGGCAAAGCTTCAACAGTTTTTTTTATCTCTTCGTAAGGGATTATCTTTTCTATGCGCGTCATGTTGCCAGTCACGGGCGTGTCGTCACCAAAAAGACTTACTTGCGTTTTGGATTTGCTGCGGATTACTAGGTCGCCAGTGAAACTGGATATAAAGCAATTCTGAACACCTTGCTCCGTGCTGTCAAAAACAGCGTTAGCAACACAAAAAAGCGTAACAGCAAGCGTTATAAAAAAAACGATTGCGTATGAGCTTTTTCGTGATACAACATTTTTCAGGGCAAGTCTAAAAAGCATTTGTTTTTCCGAGAGAGATTATGCGAGTATAAAACCGACGGCTTTCTTTTCCTTTCGTGATATGACTTGCAATACGGAATATATGTTACGCCACTGTGAGCGCCATTTCTCTTCAAGAATTATTATGCTATCTGTTTTTGACAGCTCAGAAACAAAGTCTGCGGAAACAAGAGCGTTACCCGTGAACGTTGCGTTACATCCGGCTTTTTTAAGGATATCCATGACAATTGCAACTTCTGGAGCTTTTTCATCTTTATAAAAAGAAGATACAAGAAGAACATTTTGTTTTGCCGGAACAATTGATTTTATGTTTTCAACAACAAATGAGGCGGTAGCGTCGGACGAAGCGAAAACACGCTCATTAAGCAGGGAGTCTGCAATTTTTTTGTTCCAGCTCCGTTTGCGGTAATAGCTGCCGAGATACTGTAAGCCAGTTCTTTCTTCGACTTCGTTGGAAGAAGTTACAGGTGCTTTTGATATAAAGCGGATAAGAAGATACAAGCAGTAAAGGAATGCGCCAAGAACAGCACCGATAGCAGCCCATTTCACTACGGTAGTGTAAGAAAAAGCAACTGGAGCTTGCGGCGTCGTGACATTTTTTATTTCCTTTTTCGCTGCATCAATATTCTTAACTATTTCAGAAAGTGCGTTTAAGGCATTAATCTGTTTATCTGCGATTGATTTTTCATATTTAATTGTTTGTGTCCTTGAAATTTCACGCAGCGTATGTTCATACGATAATGCTTTTATTTCGGGTAGCCTTTCTTTGATAAAGGAATTCATCGCGTTTGCAATTGCATCGGCGTTTTCCTTTGTGTCTGCATAAATAGTTACCTGAAAAATAGAGCTGCTATTAGTTTTATCCGCTGTACTTACGGATGATACTGAAATTACTTCACGAAGCCATTCATTAGGAAGTGAGGATTTTATGGCTGTCTGTAAATCGGCAACTTTTAAGTAAGAAACATAAGTGTCTGTAACAAAGGATGAAAGAGAAACGATTTTTCCATCATTTGTTGCAATGGAATTGTTGTCAACTCCGTAGATAATTATGGTCTTTACTGCATTTGCGGGATCTATTTTCATTACAGGAGCATTTTCGTTATAAAGCGACTGTGCTTTTTCCTGTATTTCATAGTTTGCTAGTTGTTCTTCAAGCGCTTCCAGCTTTGTTTGTGTCTCTTCGGGGTTCTCAATCTGTACCGGAGCAACATTTTTAGTGGAAATAAACTTCCATCCGCCGAGCAAAACAAGGCCGAGACACAAAGCGATCAATACGCCTTTTATTTTATTAAAACCCAATGCGATAATAGATGCGATAGATATTTCAGTTTCCTCTGGATTATACACTACATTACAATTTTCTTTGATTTCGGACATTTTCAACTCCTATATGTTTAGCGTGAAAGAAACGATATCATAACCGGCGGTTTAGAGCCGGGTTTAAGCCAATGCGATGCATATTTTGCATTTAAGGCGGCTTTTTGCGCCCCAGGCTGTGTTATATACTGAAAAAGCCAGTCAGCAGCTTCTTGAAACGCATTTGACTCGCTTTTTACAAGGATTATTCCTGTTGGTTTTCCAGCATGAAGCTGCGCTGTTTTTTTTGCGAGCGCGCAAAAAGCCGCCGCCCCGGATGACGCGAGGATGCCTTTTTCCTTGTTTGGGTCATCGTTGTAAAAGAAAACGAGGTTTCCTTCGCCGTATTTTTCGAACCGGGCAATAATTTCGGATACTATATAAAAATATCCGAGAATCATATTGTCTGTGCCCTTTGAGATTGTTTCCACTGAAAGTTTTGAGTAAAAATCTTCGTAAGAATCTGCATCGAAAGGCAGAATGACTGTTCCAATTGATTCAAACGTGTTTTCTGCCTGCAAGATTAAGGAACGGGCGGAAATTGGAGAAGCTGGATTCCACGAAAATGCGGAACCTTTTGAATGTGAACTGTCAGCGGAAAGAACTTTGTTATCTGTTCTTTCCGCGGCTTCAGCGAGATATGTATTTACTGGTGAAACTCCACCTGCTATAAGAACTGTATTATTCATCAGCTTATTATAACACTCTATCAGTTGTTTCTCAATACATTTTCAGACTGACATCGGATGCTTGCAGGATAAAACTGTCAGCCATTCCATTTGTCGCAGCCAGGGTAGGGGCAATAGCTTTGTTTCGGTCTTGCCCGCAGTAAGACATAACAGCCGCACCAAGAGCAAAGAACGCCGCCTCGGAGCGCATCGCACACGGCGCAAGTTTCTAGCCGGTTTTTGTATTCTTCCGGGGATGCCGCCGTATCTTCAGATAACGGCAACTCTGCGGCGATTTGTGCAATGCGTTCGGGCGACATTTGGGCAGCCAGCTTTTCGCGTTCACAACGTGGGCACGGCTGACTTGCTGCATTTTGAGCTATGCTTTCAGAAGCTGTATTTTCAGGCATGAACTGTCAGTGAGAAAACGGAAGCAACAGGGAGTTTTACTTCTACGCTGTCTTTTCCTATAATCTTTACAGTTGCGTCTTTTGCTACGACTTCATCTGGTTTGTCAAAAGAGTTGAACGAATTCATCTTATTGCCAGCGAGAATCTTTCCCTCTGCTTTCTGAATTGCATTCTTCAATCCGTCAAAAGAGATGTTGACAGTCTTTTCGTTCTTCAAATCCGGGTTACAAACAGTTACTGTGTAATCCTGGGTGCCTTCAATAACAGAAGCAGAAACGCTAAGACCTGGTACTTTGTAGCCTTCCATGCCGACAGAAGAAGCTGCAAATGTTGACTCAAGAAGCTTTGCGCCCTGATGAGCCTTGTACATATCGAGCACGTACCATGTTGGGGTAAGAACCATCTTGTCGCCTTCTGTAAGGACTGGTGACATAAGTACGTTAACAGCCTGCGCAAGGTTTGCTCCTTGAACACGGTCACTGTGGTTGTTGAATATATTGAGTACAATACCCGCAACAAGTGCGTCACGAACTGTATTCTGCTGATACAGGAAGCCCGGGTTCGTTCCTGGCTCTACCTTGTGCCATGTTCCCCATTCATCCACGATAAGACCGACACGTTTTTCAGGGTCGTATTTAGTCATTACTTCATCATGGCGTCTTACAAGGTCGTCCATGCTGTATGCGTTTTTAAGAGTGCTGTACCATGCCTGCTCGTCGAAGTTTGTGGCTTCGCCTTTGTGATCCCAGTCATATTCAAACGTGTAGTTGTGAACGCTGAGTCCGTCCATAAAACGGGCATCTTCGCGCATAAGGACTTCTGTCCAGTTGTAGTCCGCGGCATTTGCGCCGCCGGCAATCTTGTAAATCTTGTCGTCACCGTATTGGCGGACATAAGTTTGATATCTGCGGTACTGATCAGCATAGAATTCGGCGCGCATATTGCCGCCACATCCCCAGTTTTCGTTGCCGACACCGAACATCGGGAGCTTCCATGCGTCTTTGTGACCGTTCGCCGCCCGCAGTTTTGACATTGGCGACTCTCCGGAGAAAGTGATGTACTCAACCCACTCGGACATTTCCTGAACAGTTCCGCTTCCTACGTTACCACAAATGTATGGCTTACATTCAAGAAGCTCGCAAAGCCCCATGAATTCATGCGTACCGAAGCTGTTGTCCTCAACGACTCCGCCCCAGTGCGTGTTAATCATGCGTTTGCGCTGTGCCTGTGGGCCTATACCGTCTTTCCAGTGGTATTCGTCGGCGAAGCATCCGCCTGGCCAACGAAGATTAGGAATTCTGATTTTTTTGAAAGCTTCCGCTACATCTTTCCTGTAACCGTCAATATTAGGGATGGGAGAGTCCTTTCCGACCCAAAAACCACCATAAATGCATCTGCCAAGATGTTCTGCAAAGTGTCCGTAAATATCTCTGTTGATTGTTGATAAAGAACTACCAGCATTAATTTTTATTGATTCAGCCATATAATACCTCTCCTCTAGTAAATCATGTCCTAATCTAATTGGCAATAGTTTTTTTTCTGTGGTAGACTGATTCGATGTTTTTAATCTTTCTCGCCGCTGCTGGGATTTTTACAGTGTTTTTCTCATCTGCGTATTTCTTATATAGAAGCTATTTTGCGCGTGGAAGCAATTTTTTTTCGTATTCAGCGAAGATTGCGGGTTTCCAGGAAGGTGCGGCAGCTGGTGAAGAATTGCTGGACGATTTGTTGGCAGATGTCATGACTGAATTAAGCATCACCGGAAGCGGCGGAGTGACGCTCAAAGCCGATTACTATAGAAGTTTGTCTTGTAATGCGAATGCTAGTGAAAGCCTTGAAAAACGCGATGTTGACGGTAGTCGTGGTGATGCTGCCGAAAGCGGGAAACTCGTTGTGATTGTACCGGGGTACGGGGACAGCATCAAAACCGTATACGCTCCTGCAGCTGATTATTTAAGACATGGTTTTGATGTGATTATTGTTTATCCGCGAGGGATAGGAAAGAGCGGGGGAAAGCGTTGTGGACTTTCTTATGTTGATGCGACTGACCTTATACGGTGGCTAAAGTATATTTCGGGGCGGTTCGAGGCTCAGAAAATCGTTTTGCACGGGTTTTCATTTGGTGCTTCCGCAGTTATTCAAAGCGTTTCATCTCGCGCATTCTACAAAGCAAGACTGGATGAATATGTTTCTGCTGTTATTGCGGACAGCGCATTTACATCGATGGCAGATGTTTTTTCTGATTATTACAAGAACTTTACGAAAAAAAGCCGATTCCAGTGTTTCTTTTTTATACAGCTCTCTCATTATATGTCGCTGATAAGCTTTTTATCGGGCTGCCATTTTTTTGAGAATATATCGCCTTTGAAATTCTTAAAAAGACGTGGCCATCTATTTGCTAAAAGTAAAAAAATCAAAATAAGGGTCATTCCTATGCTTTTTCTCCATGGGAAAAACGATACTATCTGCCGGGTTTGGATGGCAGAAAAACTCTTTGCCAGCTCTCACACGGCTGAAAACCGAAACCGCATTGTGCTCTTTGATGACGCAGTCCATGGCGGTTCGTACTATATAAATCCAAAAAAATATATGGAAACTGTTCTCTCCCTTTAAAAGAAAAAAGACCGCCAAAGGAGGAGAAAAGCGGTCTTTCTGTACGTTGCTGCTATGCTGTTAATTTATCAGTATGATTAAAAAAAGTCAATGCGTTTTTTCGCATTTGTTGACATTTTTCGCATTTTTATTCTTTTTTATTTCATCTGTGTGAAGAATTTAGTGTAGTTTTACAATATATGATGATTTTTTACGTATGTCTGAAGCAATCGAAACTCATTGCACCATAACAATTCCTGTGGTAAAATATGATTTATGAAAGTTGGAATAATCGGTGCAATGGACGTTGAGGTTGCTGAGATCATCAGTAACATGACAGAAAAGAAAACTACGGATATAGGACATCTTCAGTTCGTTGAAGGTTTTATAGGCAAAATTCCTGTTGTTATTGTTCAAAGTGGCGTTGGAAAAGTAAATGCCGGAATATGTACGCAGACGCTTATTTTGCAGTTCGGTGTAACATGTGTTATTAATACCGGAATCGCTGGCGGAATAGCACAGGGACTAAGTGTTATGGACACCGTTATCTCTATAGATGCAATATACCATGATTTTGACGCTACCGAATTTGGCTACAGACTGAATGAAGTTCCGGGACTTGATACAATTGCGTTCCCTGCTGATGAAAAGCTTATTGAGCTTGCAGAAAAAACCTATGAAGAAGGCGTAAAGAGTGGCAGGCTTCATCGTAAAGCTGTTAAGGGAAGAGTTGCTACGGGCGATATTTTTGTTAACAGCAGCATCAAAAAGAGCGCGCTTAAAGCAATGTGCAACCCGGCTTGTGTCGAGATGGAAGGCGCGGCAATTGCTCATGTATGCCATCTGAATACAGTTCCGTTCGTAATTATACGGTGTATTTCTGATTTAGCAGAAAACACTACCGAAGTTTATTTGGAAAAAGAAGCAGCTCTGGAAAACGCATATCTCGTTATGAGCATGATAAAGAATATGTAAGTTTTGCAATTGCCGCGTGCCAGTGACGTGGCGCAATTCGCGATTACGCTTCCTGATGTGGCAATACTGCTTTTATCGTATTGAAGACTTCATCTGGAATTTTATCTTTCTGTTCTTTTGAAAGGCCTGCCGTTTTTACAGGTGGGTGGAATGTTACGTTTATGGTTGCTGGCATCGGCTTTTTGTATTCTTCATAAAGATGGAACGAACCGTCTATCGTAACCGGAACAATCGGAACTTCTGACCTGAACGCGAGTTTAAAACTTCCGTGATGGAATTGTTTTATCTGGTCGCAACGGCTTCTGTGACCTTCTGGGAAAATAACAAGCGAATATCCTTTTTTTATTGTGTCTACAGCCTTTGTCATAGCTTGCACTGACTGATGAGGGCTTTTTCTTTTAAGGAAAACACACTGCATAAGTTTCATCCAGCCAGAAAGCAGCGGGATTTTAAGAATCTCGTATTTTGCAATAAATCCCATAACCATTCTGGAGCTTGATATAATCAGCGGAATATCAAGATAACTCTGATGGTTCGCGATAAAAACAACGGAGCCATCCTTGGGGATATTTTCAGCACCTTTTACGTTTACTACCGTTTCTTTGCCACCCACAAGGTTGATCATATAAGTCGCCCATCCTGGTACATATTGCTTTACAAGTTTGTCTCGCTCTGCAATATCACCTTTTTTCTCAAGACGTACACATTTCCGTTTGATGTTCTGATGCTTTATCAGATAACAGGCTGTCCTAAAAATTGCTCCGCTAAAAGTCATGGTTTTTCCTTTTCATTAATCAGTTAAGGTAACTCTGTCTTGAATTATATCAGTCTATGGGTCATGTCGCAAGAATCTTGCATACTTTGCCGAAAGCGTGTACGCTATAAACAAATGCGTAAACTTAACAATATACTTATTACAGGCGGCGCCGGATTTATTGGCAGTAATTTATCCATTATCTGTTCAATATTCCGTGTTCCGGAAATGAAGCTTTCAAAAATTCTGGTTTCAACGGAAAAATAGTGAACGTTGATTGTCTTACTTATGCTGGAAACCTTGAGTCATTAAAAGATGTCGATGCGTTGTACGGATCTGGTGCGGCAGAAAACAAAAGACGGTATTTCTTTGAGAAAGTCGATATATGCGACAGAGCTAATATAGAGCGGATTTTTAAACAGTACGATATCGATACGGTTATCCATTTTGCGGCGGAAACGCATGTTGACAGGTCTGTTCTGGGACCTCAGGCTTTTGTGCAGACTAATGTTACGGGTACATTCACACTTCTTGATGTTGCTCGGAATTTCTGGAAAAACGCTGACGGAACAATGCGTGATGACGTTTTGTTCCATCATATTTCAACTGATGAAGTATATGGATCGCTCGGTGAAACTGGATATTTCAAAGAAACAACTCCGTATGATCCAAGAAGCCCATATTCTTCGAGCAAAGCGGCGAGTGACCACCTTGTTATGGCTTATTTCCACACATTCGGGCTGCCGGTTACGCTTTCTAACTGCACGAACAACTACGGTCCGTGCCAGTTCCCCGAAAAACTTATCCCTCTTATGATTACAAATATGCAGGATGGAAAGGCTCTGCCTGTTTATGGTGACGGAAAAAATATCCGTGACTGGATATATGTTGAGGATCACAACTGCGCTGTTTGGCAAATTGTAAACTCTGGCAAAAGCGGTGAAAAGTACAATATCGGTGGAGAGAATGAGTGGGAGAACATCCGGCTTTTGAACAAGCTTATAGAACTTGTTGGAAATGAGCTTACTGAAAGCGGAGTGAAGAACAGGACTCCGGAAGATATATCAAAAACTATTACGTATGTTAAAGACAGACCCGGACATGACAGACGTTATGCTATCGACTGCTCAAAAATAAAATCTGAACTTGGCTGGCAGCGTAAAATGACGTTTGAGGAAGGTTTGCTTTCTACTGTCCGCTGGTATTTGCACAATTCAAAATGGATTGAGGGCATAAAAAGCGGCGATTATACGAAATGGATAGAAAAAAATTATAATAACCGAGTTTAGTGACATTATATGTCCCTGTAGCTATGTTATCCTTTGGGTACATAGCTAACAGGAGGCGCTGGAAAGTTTTGTTTCCGACGCGCTCCTGCCGCAAAGGCTTATAGGAGGCACATATGAACTTCAAAAACGAAACTCTTAGGAAAAACAATTTCGAAATCCTGGACGGAAAGATTCTAAAACCGTTTTCTTACATTTTGAGCGCAGAAGAGCTCAAGGAAAGCCCAGAGTTCAGAGTTGCAAGAAATCATGCTTTTTTTGCGGCTATTGGATTGCTTTCTGTGGGGTTTTTCCTTCCGGCAATCATCGGTTTCTTCTTGTCCATACCGTGCGTAGGAACAGATTACTTTGGTATAGAGTTCGTATCGAACACAATAATTTCTACAGTTTTTTGTCTGCCACTATCGTTGGCGATGATTGCCGGTGCGATCCCGCTTTATAAAAAGCTTGTGGACAACTTTTTCAAAAAGTTCGGCTTTATTAAAATAGAAAGGAACCTGAAAATCGCATAAAGCAAGTGCGAAAAAAAATCCCTCACTGCTCAGGCAGCGAGGGATTAAGGCTTTACTCAAAACGGCGGTCTTCAATTCGTTTTGTTTTTTTCTCACTTCGTGGAAGTTCACCAATTCCAACGACTTTAACTTCTGGCGTCATATTGTACTTTTGCTTGAAGTTGTATGTCATAGTAAGAGCGGCTTCTGTCCTGTCTGTTCCGCCCTCAACTTCTACGAAAATAGTCATTTTATCCTTGCCGTCAACATGCTCTATAACGGCGCGGTATTCGCTTGAAGTTCCCGGAACAGAACGTATAACGTCTTCTATTGTGCTTGGGAAGATGATGTTTCCCTTAACTTTAACCATATCGTCACTGCGTCCCATAATCGGTGTGATGCGCGGGAACTTGCAGCCACATTTGCATTCGCCAGGGATAAACGCCGCAAGGTCGTGTGTGCGGAACCTGAAAAGTGGGGCGCCTTCTTTTACAAGAGTTGTAAGCGTTATTTCTCCAAGCTGGCCTTCTGGAACAGGCTCTCCTGTTAACGGGTCAAGAATCTCTGTGTAAACAAAGTCATCAAATATATGGATGCCTTCTTCGCCCGGACAGTTAATTCCGATTCCGGGGCCATAGCATTCAGTAAGACCGTAGATGTCGTACAGTTCTATTCCAAGAATGCTGCTTATGCGGTTGCGCATTTTCTCGCCCCATCTTTCTGAGCCGATAATACCTTTCTTAAGGAAGATTTTATCTTTCAGGTTGCGGGCTTCAACTTGTTCCGCAAGAAGAAGTGCGTAAGAAGAAGTGGCGCAGATTACAGTAGACTTCATGTCCTGCATCATCTGGAGTTGCTTTTCTGTATTTCCTGGTCCCATAGGAATAGCCATTGCGCCAAGTTTTTCGCAACCTGCCTGGAAACCAATACCAGCAGTCCACAAGCCGTATCCGGGCGTAATATGGAGCCTGTCTTTGCGTGTAATGCCAGCAAGCTCATAACAGCGGGCGAACATCGTTGCCCAGTCATCAACATCTTTTTGTGTATAAGGAATAATTACAGGCGAGCCTGTTGTTCCGCTTGAGGAGTGAATACGTACAATTTCTTCCTCGGGTACAGCTGCAAGTCCCAGCGGATATGCGTCACGTAAATCCTGTTTTGAGCAGAATGGTACGAGCTTTTCAAAATCCTGCTGAGTTTTTATATCTTCTGGATTCACATTCTTGAAGCGTTCCGTATAAAAAGGATTGCCGCATTTTTTTACACGGCGTATTTGATTTCTAATCTGTTCAAGCTGCAATTCTGTAAGTTTCATATTATTCTCCTATAAAATAATTACTGCGTGCTTTTGATACTATGTATAGTAACATACGAAAAACATTGTTGTCAACATGTTACTACAAAAAGAAACAAATTTTTCTCGTTACTATTGACAGAAACAAAATAATTATGTTACTATCCGTAGTAACAAGAGTGTTTCTGCAAATAGTAACGCGCGGTATGTTGCAGATCATTCAAAAACATTAGTATTAGGAGAAATAACTATGGAAAAGAGAGAACTTGAACAGAAAGAAAAAAAAGGACTTCCGCTCCGCGATCTTTTGCTTACCGCAGTTCTTCTTGCAGCCGGTGCAGTATTAAAGTTCTTTGTTGGACAGGTAATTAATATTGGTGGAATGAAACCTAATTTCATCATAGCTATGTATTGTATGGTAATTGTTCTTATCAGACCAAAAATCTGGTATTGTCTTATAGTAGGTGTTTTAGCCGGAGCAATCTGTCAGTTCTTCCCTGGAACTCCAGGTTTGAACTTTGCATCTGAATTAGCAGGTGCTCTTTGTATGGGACTTATGATTTTAATTCCATTCAAGAACCGTAAGATGGAAGTTCTTTTTGCAGGTGTTGATACTTTTGTAAGTACAGTTGTATCAGGCGGATTGTATACAGTACTTTTGTTTGTATTCATCAATGCAAAAACAGAAACTTTGATTGCTTATATTCCAATCGTTTTGGGAACAGCAACACTCAACTCAATCATCGTTGCAGCTTTGTATGCTCCTTTAATGAAAGCTATTAAAAAACCATTTGTTTGCGATAGTTCTAAATAAGGCAAAATTGCGATTCGCGCCGGTTTCGGCGTATCGCTGTCTGGAATGCAAAAAAGGAATTTGGAATGATTGAAATACAGGAACTGACTTTTAAATACACTGATTCCAAAAATAATGCGCTTGAAAATGTAAGTTTGGAAATTCAAAAAGGCGATTTTGTTGGAATAATCGGGGAATCGGGTGCGGGCAAAACTACCTTTTGCAGCTGTCTTAACGGACTTATTCCGCATCATTATACCGGGGATTTTTACGGCTCTGTGAAAATTGAAGGTCAGGATACTTTTGAAATAAAACCCGATAAGCTAGCATTAAAAGTCGGTTCTGTATTTCAGGACATTGAAAGCCAGATTGTAAGTTATTTTGTAGAAGACGAAATCCTTTTTGGCCTTGAAAACTTTGGTGTTCCAAAAGACGAGATTGAAAAAAGAATAACAAATGCTCTTGAGGCACTTGAAATAACTGACCTTCGACATAGAGAAATTTCTACCTTAAGCGGAGGACAAAAGCAGAAGGTTGTTTTTGCTTCAATTCTGGCACTCCAGCCTGAATATCTTATTCTTGATGAACCAACCGGAGAGCTGGATCCGGCTTCATCACTGCAGATTTTTAAATTATTAAAAAAGTTAAACGAAGAAAAAGGAATTACAGTCATCATTGCAGAGCAAAAAATAATGCTTTTATGCGAATTTGTGAAAAAACTCATTGTCCTTGAAAAAGGAACGGTTGTTCACTACGGCGAAATCCGGAGCACTTTGACGCATCAAAAAGAAATGGAGGAAGCCGGAATCAACTGTCCGCGTGTTCTTACGTTAACAGGTAAGATGATGGACGAGGGGCTTACTCCCGCTGGAATGAAAAAAGAAGAGCGAATCTGTCTTAACACACAGGAAGCCGCTGCTTTTGTAAAAAAATGTGTAGGGGGCAGCAAATGAGCGAAAACGAAACAGTTCTTGAATTACATAATGTGTGTTTTTCTTATAATGAAACGGCAAATGTTCAAAATCTTAATGTAAAAATAGAAAAAGGTGATTTTACGGCAATTATCGGGTCTAACGGTGCTGGAAAATCGACTTTTTCAAAACTGTGTAATGGTTTATTACAGCCAAGCGAGGGAGATGTTTTTGTGCTTGGCGAAAATACAAGACGAAAAAAAGTGAGCGCCCTTGCAAAGCATATAGGATTTCTTTTCCAGAATCCTGACCGTCAGATTTGCTGTAATACAGTAGAAGAAGAAATTGCCTTCAGCCTTAAAAACAACGCGCTGTCAAAAGAAGAAATTGAAAGCAAAGTTCAAGCTACAATAAAGGAATTTGATTTCAATCCTAAGGTGGAGCCGTACAATATGAGCCGTGGTCAGCGTCAGCGCCTCTGCCTTGCTTGTCTTATCGCGCTTGATCCGGAAATCCTGATTCTTGATGAACCGACGACCGGTCTTGATTACCGGGAATGTATGGAAATAATGGGCAGGATTCGGGAACTGAACGAAAACGGAACGACGGTAATAATGGTATGCCATGATATGGAAGTCGTTCTTGATTTTGCCAAATCTGTAATTGTAATGAACCGTGGCGAAATTCTTGCGCAAGGAAAAACGCGTGAAATCCTTTTGGACAAAGAGCTTCTTGGTCGTGCCCGCCTGCTTCAGCCCCAGATTGCAGCGACATGTTCTCTTTTGGGCGATGAGTACAAAGGCATTTTTACGGTTGAAGAGATGATAAACAAAATGAAAGAACTAAAAAAGGCGGCAGAATAAAATGAAAGGATTTTTAGATTATTTACAGGGCAGCACAGTTTTACACAAGATGCATCCTCTTACAAAAATATTTGTGGCAGCACTCCTTTGTGCTTCGGCTTTTGCTTCTTCAAGTTTTTTCTTTTTAGGTGGTTTGATTATATTTGATATTTTACTTGGTGTAATAGGCGAAGGAAGGGAACATACAGGGCTTTTAAAAAGAACCTTAGGACTTTTTAAAGGGCTTATAAAAATGTCAATGTTTCTTTTTGTGCTTCAGATTTTACTTATCCGACAGGGAAACATTGTAATTCCTCTTGGAAAAAGCTTTGGTATAACAGATGTTGGTATTCGTAATGGTTTACTTTTAGTTATGAGACTTACTGCCGCTACAATGCCACTTTCAGTTTTGATTTCGGTTATCAATCTTAATGATCTTTCTAATACACTTGTACAGGAGCTTCATATTCCTTACAAGTATGCATTTACATTTACTTCGGCAATCCGTTTTATTCCGGTTTTCTCTTCTGAGATGAGCGGAATCATAGAAAGCCAGCAGGCACGCGGTGTTGATTTTGATGTGAAAAATCCATTTAAGAAGCTTGGAATGATTTTACCGCTTTGTTTCCCGCTTTTAATGGGTGCGGTACGGAAGATAGAATTCACTGCAAAAGCCGCCGAGTTAAGGGGCTTTTATTTCAGGACGCGACAAAGCTGTACAAAAGTTTACAAGCATCATCTGTGCGACTATCTGTTTGCTCTGATTGGCTTATCATTTCTTGCGGGCGCTATTGTTGTGAACGTGCTGTTCTAACTGTCGCGGTTTTGCCAAGCTTGTTGCGAAACCGCGGACAGCTTTCATTTAGTTATTCAGTTTCATGCCGGTAAACGTGACGAAGGCGATTTTTGTGTCAAGTTCGTCCGTTATGTTTATTCCGTAAAGGCAGGTTGTCCTTCCGTCTTTAATGAGCGTAGATTCTGAAATAAGCTTTTTTCCTTTTGCCGCGCTCGTGAAGTTTATCTGGCTTGTAAGAGAAACTGTTTTAGGCTGATTGAAATTCGAAGATACTGCGAACGTGAAGTCCGCAAGAGTGAAGTAAACTCCGCCCATTACGCCGCCGTAAGCGTTACGGTGGTCGTCTGTCAATTCAAGCGAGCAGCGGGCATAATGTTCGCCGACTTCATCAATTTGGATGCCTGTCATTTTTGTGGCGTAAAGGTCACCGCCGAAGAATTCGCGGGCTTTTTCTAAATCTGTCATATTAATAATACTCCACTGCGCGAACATTAAGCTCGTAAAACTCTGGTTTGACGAGCAGCTTAAGAGCCTGCTTCAGTTCTTCTTTTGAAATTAACCCGGAACTGCATGATGCTCCTAGCAGGAGCATGTTCACAACTTTGCTGCTTCCAAGCTCTCGGCAAGCTTCGTCTGTGTCAACTGCAACGACATTCGATGTCTTTTTCTGAAGATAAGCTATCATTTCGTCTTCATCAAAGACTTTGCCGCTCAAACTTGCAGTTACTGGTTGAACGATTTTTTTGCTGACGATTACAGAACCGCCAGTTTTAAGGTAATCTATGTTCCTTACGGCTTCGGCGGCTTCAAACGCAATAAGAAGGTCTGCCTGTCCTTTTGGAACGAGCGGCGAAAAAACATCGCTGCCGATTCGCACATGGCTTACAACAGAACCACCCCGCTGCGCCATACCGATTGTTTCTGCGGAAAGAACACGTTCTCCGTTTGAAATGGCCGCCTGAGAAAGCACTTTTGCCGCAAGGACTGTTCCTTGTCCTCCGACACCACAAATTAAAACATTTTTAGCCATTTTGAACCTACCTTATTGCCGAAACAGGGCAAACTTGCGCGCACAAACTGCAGCCTGTACAAAGTGTACGGTCAATTTCCACAAGGTTTTTGCCGTTTGCGTTTTTAGTTGTGCTTACACTGAGCGCCGGACAGCCGAGTTCGTTTATACACTTGCGGCAGCCAATGCACTTTTGTGTGTCCACAGTTTTTGCATCCGGGAACTTATATCCAACTTTCGACGCAATACTTATGCACGGTGATTTAAAGATTATCGCGCTTACGCCGGGTGCTTCGCTTGCTTTTTTAACTGCATCAACGGCGGCGGCATGGTCGAACGGATCTACCTGGATAATCGGTGAAACGCCGATTGCTTCAAGAATCTTTTCAATGCTGATTTTCTCAACGACTTCGCCCATCATCGTTATACCGGTTCCCGGATGCGGCTGGTGACCTGTCATCGCCGTGGTAGAGTTATCCAGTATACAGATTGTCTGGTGCGACTGGTTGTAAACGGCATTTACTACGCCAGTTATTCCGCTTGCAAAGAAAGTGGAGTCGCCTATAAAGCTGAAACAATAGCGATCGCTTTCGTTGTGGGAAAAACCTTGTGCCATCGTGATGTCGGCACCCATGCAAAGACAAGTGTCGGTCATGTCGAGAGGTTGTGCGTTTCCGAGCGTGTAGCAGCCGATATCGCCACAGTAAACTGTTTTTTTGCCTTTCATTGCCTGTTTTACCGCATAGAATGATCCACGGTGCGGGCAGCCGGCACAAAGAACGGGCGGGCGTACAGGAAGATCTGGAACGCTGTCCGTGTTATTGGTTTTTGTGTTTTGCGGTTCCAATTTCAGCAAATTCGTAAGAATGCCTTTTACGATTTCTACGCTGAGCTCGCCTGCTTCGGGTACAATTCCGTCGAGCTTGCCACTTACAGTGCAGTTTATGTGAAGGCTGCCTGCAACCCTGATGAGGTTGTCCTCAATAACAGGGTCGAGCTCTTCGAATACGACGATGCGCTCATGTTCACGTAAAAAGTTCTCGGCAAGTGCCTTTGGGAACGGATATGGTGTTCCGATTTTCAGAACTTCGGCGTTAGCCAAAACCGTGTTTTCTGGATACTCTGCTTTAAGAATGGCAAGGGCTTCCATAAGGTAACAGTAGCTTATTCCGCCTGTCGCAAACGCGATACCGGGTGCGTTGTTGGGGTGCGCTTCAATTGAATTCCAACGGTTTTTTGAGAATTCTGCCGGCAGAATCTTTTCGTTGCGCTCAAAAATGCGCTTGTGGTTCATGTATGAGGCACGCGGGAAAATTACCCAGCGTTTTGTGTCTTTTTCAAATGTTCCTCGCGAACGGCACGGCTCAAGTTCCGGGAAATCCATGCTTTCATAGGCGTGGTCTACACGGGTTGTAGGGCGCAAAAGCACAGGCGTGTTGTATTTCTCGGAGAGCTCAAAAGCTTCCTGAATCATTTCAAAGGCTTCGCTCGGTGTTGAAGGGTCAAAGCAAGGAAGCTTTGAATACTGCGCAAAATTACGCGTGTCCTGTTCCGTCTGGCTGGAAATTGGACCTGGATCATCGGCGGAGACGATTACCATTCCGCCTTTTATGCCTACGTAAGAAAGGCACATAACTGGGTCACTCGCCACGTTCAGACCGACCTGCTTCATCGTTACGAGGGTTCGGCTTCCTGAATAGCTCGCGCCGGCTGCGACTTCTACGGCTGCTTTTTCGTTCACAGACCATTCCACATATGTTCCGGTCTTGTTCTTGTATTTGGAAATAAATTCAATAATCTCGCTGGAAGGTGTTCCTGGGTAGCCTGCCACAAGGTTTACTCCAGCTTTAAGGGCTCCGAGCGCAATCGCTTGGTTTCCCATTATCATTTGCTTTGCCATGTGGTAAGTATACAACAAAATTATGTTTCTATCAATAATAACGCACACATTAACTTAAATACATCTATGTTGGCTGCGCACAGCGATGGTAATTTTTGCAGCATAAAAAGCTAATAATATTTTGTTCTATATCCATTCTACCATAAAAAAAAAGACCGTCTTTCGACGGTCTTTTTCCATTCAGAAACTCTTTCAAACTGCTACGCGCACCGTTTCTGGTTTACGCAGCAGAATGATTTACTGTAACAGGCTGAGTACGTTCTGAGAAGACTGGTTCGCCTGAGCAAGCATTGCTGTACCGGCCTGCTTGAGAACCTGGTTCTTTGTGTATTCAACCATTTCTGAAGCCATGTCAGTATCGCGAATGCGGGATTCTGAAGCCTGCAAGTTTTCTGCACCGACTGTAACACCGGTGTATGCGTGTTCAAGACGATTCTGGTATGCACCAAGATCAGCACGCTGCTTGTTGATTCTCTTCAGAGCCTCATCAAGAGTTCCGATAGCACGGTTTGCTGAATCAGGATCCTGCAGACTCATGATCTCTTCTGTACCAATTGTACGCAGGTTGAGTGCTGACGCTGTCATTGTACCAATGAACATCTGTACGCGCTGATCCATGTTAGCACCAACGTGAAGCCACATTGAAGCCGTTACTGTGTTTGTACCTGTATCCTGTGCAAAGCGGCCTGTGAGCAGGTTCAAACCATTGAACTGTGCCTGGCTTGCGATGCGGTCTACTTCGGCAACAAGCTGAGAAACTTCGACCTGAATCTGCATACGGTCTTCTTCTGTGTAGATACCGTTAGAAGCCTGGATTGCAAGCTCGCGGATTCTCTGTACGATGTCGGTTGTTTCCTGCAGATAACCTTCTGTTGTCTGGATGAAAGAAATACCGTCCTGAATGTTCTTAGCTGCCCGGTTCAAACCACGGATCTGTCCGCGCATCTTCTCTGACACTGCAAGACCGGAAGCATCGTCACCGGCGCGATTGATTCTCAAGCCGGATGAAAGCTTTTCCATGTTTTTCTGTGTTGACAGATTCGTCGCATTGGTCTGACGCTGTGCGAACATTGCACTCATGTTGTGATTAATAACCATACTGTATCTCCTTGAATTTACTGTATCGTTTTTAGCCAGCTGTATGCCTGCGTCTGACAACGCCAGACCGTATGCAGTGTACTTTGCTGCACTAATTAGTAACGATTTCAGGAGGACTTCGTGTCCTGCTACATTTATAATCGGAGAATGAAAAAAAGACTTAACACTTTTTTAAAAAAATTTGCACAAAAATTTTTAGATTTTGGAGATTTT
>JAFZVC010000094.1 GCA_017618015.1 Spirochaetaceae bacterium | reverse complement strand
GAATCCACGGCGATATACCCAGCACTGATATTTTCCGTTGTAGCATGCGATATATCCGCGCTCGCCTTCAACTGAGAACAGTGTCATGTACTCGTTAGCAGCTGTGTTTACAGAAATCTTGTACTTTCCGATTTTTGTCAATGTAGTATTGACAACAGCAGCGTCGTCATAGTAACTCTCAAATGTCTCTTCTGTCTGTGCGAAAAGTGTTGTAACAACACAAAGCATCATACAGATAATAAAAAAGAATTTAATTTTTGCTTTCACTTGAAATCTCCTTAAAAGTAGATACAAATAGAGACAGAATTTGAATTCCGTCGTTCATACACTTGAGTATAACATCATATATCTTAATTTTCCCTAAATTTTTTAAAAAAAGTTGGAAAAATTAACATATTTCTATATTATCAGTAAATGATACGTGTTTATTTGACGAAAATTTATGGTAATGGTACATTATATGCAGGAGAAAACGATAATGAAAAAAAGTAGAGCCGTATTGCTTCTTTTAGTTCTTATTCTTGCAAGGACAATTCCTCTTTTTGCTGCGCCAAATACAGCTACTGCCGAAAGATATATGACTTCTGCGAATGAACAGTATGGTCTTGAAAACTTTTCCAAGGCATATACATATATAAACTATGTTCTTGAGCAATATGATGAAAAAACAGTAACGCTGCAGGTAAAACTTCTTGCTGAACTTATCTATTACGATTATCTGGATGATATCGGAAATAAAAAGGATCTTGAAGCTTTCAAAGGATATCAGGACAGCGTGAACGATTTTCCGTACATCGTAAGTGACCGTATCCAGAAAAAGCTTGATTCATTAGTTCCTGAATTTAAAAAGCTGGAAGAGGAAGAGCAGAAAAAGAAAGCCCAAGCCGCTCAGGCAGCCCAGCAACAGCAGGCAGCTGCACAGCGCACACAACAAGCTGCGACAACACAGAGTACAACAGAAATAAAATCGACTATTCAGGCTTCTAACGAAGAGCTTTCAAAGAAGATAGAAAGCCTTGAGCAGCTTATTATAACGCAGGAAACACAGCAGCAAGTCCAGCAGATAAGGGAAGAGCTTTCAAACTCCATACAAAACATCCGCCAGTCGGAAGCAGATTCCGCAAGCAAAACACGGATTCTCGTAATCGTCCTGATTGCTGTCGTTCTTATATTGATAACTATAATCGTTTCTATCATTGTAATTGTTCTGCGTATGTCCAGACGGCAAAAAGAGCTTTTTACAACAACGCTGCGTATTGTAAGCGAAATAAAGAAACTGCCGCTTGAAATTTCAAACACAACTACACTTCGTATAGAAGATAAATACAACGAACTCAGAAAAATACAGGAAGAGGCAGCTGCTGCCGCCGCCGCTGAGCAGGAACAGCCACAGGAAGAGGAAGAACCGCCTGTACCGCCGTCAATTCCTAAAGTTGAAGATAAAGATATAACAGAAGATTTACGTTCAGAACTCAGAGAACTTGCCAATAATTGCGAAGAGCAGGGAATCAACATCGATAAGCACACGGGACGCAAGAACAACTCTAGGAAGATAGCTGAGCTTGTATTCAAGATTGCTAAAGAAATGGATTTGGGCGAATACTACTCCATGCTTTATTTCTGCGCCTCGATGGTATATGACATCGGTTTCCTTGACAATAAAGCAGAACTCTTTGAAGAAGGCGAGTTTTCAGAAGAACAGAAAGCAGAAATACGGAATCACGTTCACACAGGCGTGGACAGGCTCGATTTTGTACCAGAGAAATTCCGCCCTATATTTGTGGATGCAGTTTGTATGCACCATGAAAACAATGATGGAAGCGGATATCCGGACGGCGTAAAAGAAAAGCGGATTCCTGACGTAGCAAGAATGATTCACGTTGTAGAGTCGTATATTTCTATGATTTCAAAGCGTACTTACCATAAGATATTCGATCAGGAAGCCGCGATTGACACATTGAAGCAAGCCCCGGAAAAATACGACCAGGCAATAGTGACAATTCTGGAAGACGTGATATAGTTAGTGACGCATGAACGCGGCACTAACGACTTTCACCCGGCGCAATTTTTTCTTTTGCCTACTCTGAAAAAACTCCCATCTCCTGAATTTTCTTGTTCCGATATTTCACAAGTACCTCAGGATTTTTTTTCATAAGCTTTTCTAAATCCGATTTTATACGCTGTTTTATTACAGCAGCAGTTGTAGCGATATCTGTCTGTGCCCCGCCCTGCGGCTCCGGAATCACGCCGTTCGTAACATGCATCGAAAGCACGTCTTTGCTCGTTATTTTTAGCATGGCAGCTGCATCTTTTGCGCGCGCAGAATCACGTAATAGAATAGACGCACATCCTTCCGGCGAAATAACTGAATAGATCGCGTTTTCAAGCATGTATATCTTGTCGCCAACCCCAATTCCGAGCGCCCCGCCGGAGCCGCCCTCCCCTATAACGATACAGATAACCGGCGTTTTAAGACGGCTGAACTCGCGCAAATTAACGGCTATCGCCTCGCCTATTCCGCGCTCTTCAGAGCCAAGTCCGGGGTACGCTCCCTGAGTATCTATAAACGTGATGACGGGGCGCAAAAACTTTTCTGCCTGTTTTGCAAGCCGGAGCGCTTTTCTGTAGCCTTCCGGGTTCGCCATCCCGCCGTTTCGTTCGATTGTTTCTTTTAAATTGCGGCCTTTCATGTTCCCGATGACTGTTACCGGAATGCCGTCCAAAAACCCGATTCCACCGACCATCGCAGGATCATCGCCGAAAAAGCGGTCGCCGTGAAGCTCCGTAAAGTCATCGATTATCAGGTTTATATAGTCAAGTGTGCGCGGGCGGTCGGGATGGCGGGCAAGCTCCACTTTTTCCCAAACCTGCGACACCGATTTTTCGCTTGCCTCAAGTTTTTCAGTAATGCCGGCAATCTCTTCGGTGATATCGAAGCCGCGCTCTTTTGCAAGCCGCTGAAGTTGTTCCAGTAAATCTTTATCTTTCAGTTCGTTTTCTGTCATAATCAGTTTTCCTTTTGTCGCAGTTCGCCACACTTCGCGCGTTACTTTCCGTAACCATACTTTCCGGTGACTTTGTGCGCGTCTATCATCTTTACCCAGAACGCTTTTTGTTCAGCGCGCGGCACGATGCAGTCTACAAAGCCTTTTTGCTGCTGAAACTCCGCACGCTGAAAACCTTCCGGCAGTTTTTGCTTTATCGTGCCTTCAATTACGCGCGGCCCCGCAAACCCGATAAGCGCACCCGGCTCCGCGCAGATAATGTCGCCCAGCATCGCGAAACTCGCTGTAACACCACCAGTTGTCGGGTCACAAAGCATCACGAAATACGGAACGCCTTCCTCATCAAGCCGGGCGGCGGCACTCGAAGTTTTAGCCATCTGCATGAGCGAAAAAAGCCCTTCCTGCATACGCGCTCCGCCAGACGTTGTGTAAATAATGACAGGAGTTTTTTCTTTTGCGCCTTTTAGCATTAGGCGCGTAATTTTCTCGCCGACTACGGAACCCATTGAGCCGCCCATAAAGTCGAACGACATTATGCCAAGCAAAACAGCCCGATTTTCGACTGTACAGCTGCCAGTGACAACAGCTTCGTCGAGCGAAGTTTTTGCCTTTGCGGCTTCAAGTTTTTCCTCGTAGCCTTCCATATCGATGGGATTATTTGATTTTATGCCGCTGAAAAGCTCGACGAACGAACCTTCATCAGCGATATATTTTATCCGCTCCTGCGGACTTATCCTAAGATGATAGCCGCATTCCGGGCAAACCATCAGGTTCGCTTTTAACACGGTCTCATCGTGATTTTTCTTACAATGTGGACATTCCATTATGAACTCCTTTTTTACCCGTAAAGCTCCTCGTACAGCGAAGTGCCGAACACGCCCGACTTAAACTGCTTTGTGCTGATTATCTCTTTTTGCTGTGTCAGGTTCGTCGGGATTCCTTCTATTACAAGCTCGTCAAGGCAGCGCAAAAGCCGCTTTATCGCCATTTCACGCGTCGTGTCGTGAACAATTAGCTTTGCGACCATCGAATCGTAGTACGGCAAAACGGTGTACCCCTGATACAAGAAGCTGTCGAACCTGACACCGGGACCGGACGGCACTTCAAGCCGTGTAACAGTTCCCGGAGCCATCGCGTTTATGCGCGCCTCAATAGCCCAGCCGCTGAGCGCGACCGCCGCATTCGCCGTTTTTCGCGCGGTTCTGGCAACCTGTTCCGTCGGGATTGTCAGCCTGTTTTCCGTGCACGCAAGAATCTGTTCCCTTATAATGTCTACGCCACTCACGAACTCCGAAACAGGATGCTCTACCTGAACGCGTGCATTCACTTCCATAAAGTAAAAGTCGCTTCCAGTCACAAGAAACTCTATCGTTCCCGCCCCACGATACTTAAGCGCGGAAAACAGAGAAACTGCGCCTTTGTACATGCGGCTCCGCATCTCTTGCGTTACCGCCGGCGACGGACTTTCTTCAATAAGCTTCTGGTGATTTTTCTGAACGGAACAGTCGCGCTCGCCAAGAACCGCAACCCCGCCTTTCCCGTCGGCGAGAATCTGCAGTTCCACATGGCGCGGATTCACAATATATTTTTCAACGTAGACCGTTCCATCAGCAAAATTGGAAAGCGCCTCCGACGAAGCAATCTTAAGGTTTTCCGCAAGCTCCTCTTTTTTCCAGACGATGCGCATTCCTTTTCCGCCGCCGCCGCTCGCTGCCTTTATAATCACTGGGTAACCACACTTTTCAGCGATTTTCTCCGCGGCTTCCGGCGTTTCAACAGCCCCATCAGACCCCGGAGTTACCGGCAGCCCGTGTTTTATAGCCGTTGCACGCGCGGCTACTTTGTCGCCCAAAAGTTCGATTGTCTTTGGTTTTGGACCAATCCACAAAAGCCCGGCTTTTTCCGTTTCGCGCGCAAAAGCCGCGTTTTCCGAAAGAAACCCGACTCCGGGGTGAATTGCGTCACAGCCCGTCCTCAACGCCACCGTGATAAGTGCCTCTGCGTTCAAATAACTTTTTGCAGAGCTTGCAGGGCCTATACAAACAGCTTCATCGGCAAGCCTTACATGAAGATTCTCGCGGTCTGCGGACGAATACACAGCAACAGCTTTTATGCCAAGCTCTTTGCACGCGCGGATTATTCTGACTGCAATTTCTCCTCTGTTTGCAATCAAAAGTTTCGTTATCATATATCAGCCTCGCCTACATGCGCTTTACCTTAAAAAGCGGCTGTCCGTATTCCGCGAGTGAACCGTTTTCCACAAGAACTTCGACAATTTCCATATCAAACTCCGCGGTGAGCGTATTCATCATTTTCATCGCCTCGATAATGCAAAGCGGCTCGCCTTTTTTTATTGTCGTGCCTTTTTCCGCGTACGCAGGCGAATCGGGCGACGGAGAACGATAGAACGTTCCAACAATCGGGCTGTCCACAGTTTCCGAAGCGTCGCCATCATTTGCTGCCACCACTTCCGATGCCGATGCGCCAGAAGACGCTACCGCAGTCGTGGCAGCCATCGAAGAACCAGCTCCCGAAACAGCACTACCCACCGCAACAGAAGCGCATGCATCCTTTTTTTTCAGCACGATATGAGAATCGCCGTTTGCATAATCAAGCGAAACAATCGAGCTCGCGTTGAATTTTTCTATCAAATCAAAAACAAAAGAATCTGTCATTTTTCCTCACATTTTTGCAAATCGGCTAAAACCTGTCGAAACGCTCAACATCCTTTTCATAGTCAACGCCAGAAATATCAAACCCATTCGTCGCCAGAAAATCGTGCTTGTATCCATCCAAATCACCAAGCGTGCTGATGTTTTCCGCCGTAACTTGCGGCATTATCTTGCTGACTTCTGCCTGAACAGCCGGATCCATCTCCAAATCATCGATTCTGATTCTGCCCTCTTCATCAACAGGAACTGCAGCTGTTCCGTCATCATTTTTAAGATAAAGCCGCTCCGCAAAAAGTCTGTTTATCTGCTCAATGCATCCTTCATGCGTTCCTTTCTGCTTCATAACTTTAAACAATACAGAAAGATAAAGCGGGATAATCGGGATAACCGCGCTCGCCCGCGTAACAAGACCTTTATTAACTGATACGAAAGCGTTTCCACCAATTCCAGAAAGTTTTTCGCGCAAAATTCCGGCTGTTTTTTCCAAATCGGCTTTTGCCATACCGATTGTTCCACGACGATAAATCGCCTGCGAAACTTCCGGTCCGATATACGAATACGCAACCGTCATACAGCCTTGTGCAAGAACATCCGCATCCGAAAGCTGATCAATCCAGCGAATCCAGTCCTCACCGCCCATAACTTTTATTGTCTGGTCGATTTCGTCCTGTGTAGCCGCCGGAGCTGTTATCTCTTTCATCTCGCCGGTCATCGTGTCAAACGTTTTTCCACTGAAATCGGCTCCAATCGGCTTTATAACCGATTTGTACATGACTTTTGTAACTGGATCTGTCCGTACAGGGCTTGCAAGACTGTAAATCACAAGGTCAAACTTGATGTTGTGCTGCCTCGCGCTCGCAATGACTTCAGCTTTTATCTCATCGGAGTAAGCGTCGCCGTTTATTGTGTGGCTGAAAAGCCCTGCGTTGTGGGCTTCTGCGTCAAAAGCCATGTTGTTGTACCAGCCCGGCGTTCCGAATTTCGTTTCTGTTCCGGCTTTCTCGAACGAAACTCCGATTGTTGCGGCATCGTACGCGAATGCGGCTGCTATACGGCTCGCAAGACCATATCCAGTTGAGCATCCGAGAACAAGAACGTTTTTAACCGCGCGATGTTTTCCGCTGATTTTCGCAGCCTTTGCTTTTTGTTCTTTCGTGTATGCAATCTGATTAAGGACTGCCTGTCTGCATCCCTGCGGGTGCGAATTAAGACATATATTGCTTCTGACCATTGGTTTAATTGACATATCTATTTCTCCTTATGAATTATTGAGCTGAACCGACAAGGCACATCCACTCCGCTTCCGCCGCGATTTCATCCCCGACGAACGCAATGCCCGCCTGCTTTATCATCTTTTTAGAAACGCGCAAGTTCCTAATCTCAAGGCGGACTTTATCGCCAGGTCTAACCTGATGGCGGAACTTCACTTTATCGACTGTTCCAAGGAAAAACAAACTTCCCTCGTCGAACACCTTTTGATAACTCAATGCCGCACCGCCAGCCTGCGCCATCGTTTCTACAAGAATGACACCGGGCACAACCGGATATTCAGGAAAATGTCCCTTAAAAAAGAACTCATCTTCTGTAAACGTGTGCTCGCTTATTGAGCCGTTTCCGTCTGCCGAGATAATTTCATCGACAAAAAGAAATGGTTTTCTGTGTGGTAGTAATGCTTCTATATCTTTTGTAACGCTCATATTCTTTCCTTAATCTAGTTTCAGTCCAGTTTCTTAAAAATGACGACACCGTTGTGCCCGCCAAAGCCGAGCGACCCCGATGCAACGCACGAAATGCCGTTCTCCGCCTTAACTGCTATGTTCGGCACGTAATCCAAATCGCAGCCATGCTCGACATCCGGCTCGTCAAGGTTGATTGTAGGCGGATAAATGCCATCCTGCATCGCTTTTATGGAGATTAAGGCTTCAAGTGCGCCGGCGGCTCCGAGGCAGTGACCCGTCATACTTTTTGTTGACGAAACCTTTATTTTATACGCATGAGACCCCAGCGCCTTTTTAAGCATTGCTGTTTCTGACGGGTCGTTAACCGGTGTCGAGGTTCCATGCGCATTGTAATACTGAATGTCTTCCGGCTTAAGTTCCGCATCTTTGAGCGCAAGCGTTATAGCATGTGCACCGCCGTCGCCGCTGGGGTCGGGGCTTGTTATGTGATACGCGTCCGAGGAGCCGCCATAGCCGGCAAACTCGCAGTATATCTTTGCGCCACGGGCTTTGGCATGTTCGTATTCTTCCAAAACGAGCATTGCAGATCCTTCGCCCATAACAAAACCTTCTCGCTTTGTGTCGAACGGACGGCTCGACTTTTCCGGGCAGTCGTTGTAAGAGCTTGCCAGCGTTTTAAGTACACTGAAGCTGCCGATGCCAAAGCCGGTAATAGAAGCTTCTGCACCGCCTGCAATACAAGTGTCCACGCGGCCGCTTCGTATCTGGTCGAGTGCTAGTCCGAGCGCGTCCGTAGAAGATGCACATGCAGTCTGAAGTGTCCAGGATGTGCCTTTAATACCAAGCAGCATACTGATATTTCCTGCGCCTTCGTTACCAATCATCATTGGAACTGTGAGCGGCGGAATGCGCGTTGGTCCCGCTTCAATATATTTTCTCATAGAAACTTCGGTAACCTCAAATCCGCCTATTCCGTTTCCAATTACGATTGAAGTTCTTTCCGCATCGATATTTTCTTTAGTAAGTCCCGCATCTTTCAATGCTTCTGATGCAGCAACTGCCCCGAACTGGCAAAAACGCGCCATTTTCCGGGCTTCTTTTCTGTCTATCCACTGGGAAGCATCGAAGTTTTTAACTTCTCCTGCGATTTTTACAGAAAAATCTGTCGTATCAAAAAGAGTTATCTGTCCGATACCGCTCTTTCCGTTTTTTATACCTTCCCATGTTTCTTCAACTGAGTTTCCTAATGGACTTACGCAGCCCAATCCGGTCACAACAACTCTTCTCTTCATATTTCCTCCGATTTTTAGTTTTCAAGCAATCGAGTATTAGCAAGCTGGACTAACAGCCCATGCCGCCGTCTACCCCGATTACTTGTCCTGAAATATATGTTGAAGCGTCGCTCGCAAGGAACAACACAGCATTCGCAATATCTTCCGGCTGTCCCATCCGCTTAAGAGGAACTGTTTCCAAAATAGAAGCCTTCACGTTTTCCGGCAGAACATCCGTCATATCAGTCTGGATATAGCCAGGTGCGATTGCGTTTACGCGCACACCACGGGAGCCTGTTTCTTTTGCAAGGCTTTTCGTAAGCCCGATAAGTCCCGCCTTGCTCGCAGCATAGTTTGTCTGCCCGCCCTGTCCATGAATGCCGACAATGCTCGACATATTGATGATTGAGCCTTTCCGATTGCGGATCATGCTCGCCGCAACAAGCTGACAAGCCACAAACGCCGCCGTAAGATTCACGTTGATAACAGCGTTCCAATCTTCCATTTTCATTCTGAACGAAAGACCGTCGCGCGTAATTCCCGCGTTGTTAACAAGGATATCGAGCCCACCCGACTGTTCCAGCGCGGTTTTTACGGCATCCGACCACGAAGCTGAGTCCGAAGCGTCCGCATACAATTCGTAAAAGTGAGCATTATTTGCTTTTGCAAGCTCTTCAAGCTCGCTCTTCGCCTTAGACGGTTTTGTGCATATTCCCCACACAGTCGCCCCTTCCGAAAGGAACTTAGCGGCAATTGCCTTGCCAATTCCACGAGAGGAACCTGTGACTAACGCTTTTTTTCCTGCCAATATCATTTTTTCACTCCTTTTAAAACCTACGCGAAAACTGATTTTGCTCAGTTCCGCGTGAAATTATCCAATGTATTCATCGCAGTACAGCTGATATGTTCCGCAAAACCTGAGTCGCGCCACAATCCGCTGAGAACGGAACCGGGACCGACTTCAAGGATTTCCCAGTTTTCAACGCATTTTTCATCCTGATACCCGATGATTTCCGCAATCTGCGCTTCTTCGCTCATCCACTGAACTGGATGCGTAAAGTGTTTCGCCGCCAAAACCCGCGCTTCTTCGCCGCTGTGGATTTCTGTGCCGGTGACGTTCGAAAAAAGACGCTTTACCGGGTTTTTGAAAGCGACAGTTGCCAAAACATCGGCGAACTGTGCTGCCGCATCTGCCATAAGTGGCGAGTGGAACGGCCCTGCAACTTTAAGCCGGATAAACCTTCGGCAACCGGCTTCTTTGCAGAGCTCTTCCGCTTTTTCCAAGCCTTCCGCAGTGCCAGAAATTACAGTCTGTTTTGGGCTGTTAAGGTTAGCCGGAAATGCTTTTTGCTGTGCGGTCAGCGGTTGCAGGGCGGCTTCGACCTGCTCCGGGGTAAGCCCGATTACAGCTGCCATGCCCGGTTTGCTTCCGGCAGAAGCGGCAGAAAGAGCATCGCACGCTTTTTGCATGATTTTTCCTCGCTCTTTAACAATGCGAATCGTCTCTTCAAACGAAAGAACCTTTGCTGTACACAGTGCCGCGAACTCGCCCAACGAAAACCCGGCGCAAATCTCAGGTTCAACCCCGCGCGATTCAAGAAGCTTCACAACCGCAAGAGAAGCTGTAGTTATTGCAAGCTGGCTCCTGTCGCTCCGTGAAAGCTCCTCATCTTCTGTTTGCCACATATATTCAGAAACTGGTTCGTCCGCTATCTCTTCCGCGAGCTTTACGACATTCATCGCCACCGGATATTTTTCGCAGATATCAAGAAACATTCCCTTTTTTTGCGCTCCCTGACCTGGGAACAAAAACACGTTTTTCATAAATCTCCTTTAAAATGCGCACAAACGCACGCACCACGCTAACCAAATCTAGAACCTGATTACCGTTCCCGCCCACGTAAGCCCTGCGCCAAAAGCGGCGGTAACAATCGTCGTTCCTTTTTTCAGCAAACCCTGGCTGTCCATATCCGCAAGCGTAAGCGGAATCGATGCCGACGATGTATTGCCATATTCATCAAGCGTAATAAAGAACTTGCTAAAATCGAGCTCCAGCCGTTTTGCCGCCGCGCTCAATATCCGTTCATTCGCCTGATGGCACACAAAATAATCCACGTCTTCCGGGCGCAGATTCTCTCTTTCCATAAGTTCTTTTATTATTTCTGTGATTATTTTGACCGCAAACGTGTAGATTGCGTGTCCGTCCATTTTCATAACACCGGTTCTATCGACGTAAAGCGCATTGCCACCTGTCCCGTCCGAACCGGACACGAAACTGCCGATTCCCGCCCCTTCTGTTGCATCGCACCGCTCCAGCAAGGCGGCTCCTGCGCCATCTCCGAACAAGATGCACGAAGTTCTGTCTTTCCAGTCACAAATCCGTGAAAGAACTTCCGCGCCAACAATCAGCGCATACTTGTAGCCACTCCGCTCCATCATCGAAGTCGCAATGTCCATCGCGTATAAAAAGCCGGAGCACGCCGCCGTCACATCAAAGCAAACCGCGTTCGTCGCTCCCAGAGCTGCCTGAATCACGCATGCCGCAGAAGGGAATCCGCTGTTGTCAGGGGTAGCTGTCGCACAGATAATCAAACCAACGCCAGATGCGGCAATGCCCGCCGCTTTCAAAGCAGATCGGCACGCTTCCGCTCCAAGAGCCGCACAAGTCTCCCCTTCCCCGGCGATGTACCGCGACCGGATTCCCGTATGTGATGCAATCCATTCATCGTTTGTTTCAAGTTCTTTCGGAAGCTCATCATTTGTAACCCTGCGTTTCGGTAAAGCCTTTCCAGTCGATTTAACTATTACTGCCATTTTTCCCCCATTTTTTGCTGTGAAATTAATAAATCTGTTTTCTTAAATAGCAATCTGCGCTAAAAGCCGCGCACTACGCGCGTAAGCACTTTCAAATCGCCAGAATTACATTATGACGAATAATGATATTTTGTCAACTTTAAAAAAATAGCATCTCCCCAACTTAAAACATCGACCGCGTCACCTTATCACCCTTTACATCACGCCAATTACTATTTATTATCTAAATATGAAGAATTCGAAACCTGACAAAACTACTGGACCTGCTGAAAAAAAGCCGTTCAATAAAAAAACAAGAAACATCATCCTTATCATCGTTGGAGTTGTTCTCCTTGTTGCGCTCACAGTTACAGCGATACTCGTCATAAATCACGTAAAAGCCGTTCGCCTTGAAAAAGAAATGCGCGAACGCCCCATCAAAATTGCGTTCTATAACGTTGACACAAAAATACAGGAAGCCATAAAAAAAGTCCTTACAGCCGAATGGGAAGCTGCAGCCCCGGAATTTGCGTGCGAATTCGCAGTACTGGACAGCTCCAAACCGGTGGAAGAATCCCTTTTTGATGACTTTTCAATCGGATTACTTTTCACTGATTCAAGTACGGCAGAAAGCGTCAGCAACTACGCTGTTAAACCGTCGAATGATGTTTACGCAGGTATGCCAATAGCCGTCCGTGGCGTTACAGACACGTCTATTCCTCTTCTTATAGACGATTTTGAAGCACTCTACAATATAAAACTTCTTAACGCGAATGGAGCCTCGCCCACTCCTTCTATGAACGACATGCTCAAGTTCGCAAAAGAAGCCGCCGGCAACAGACGCTTCACGCTTGGCTGCGCGGGCAAAGACGACAAAACTTTAGGAATGCTCGTTTCTGCATGCATGGAATCGATGCACTCAGAAACCTCTCTGGATAAGATAAAGAAGGCTGTCCAAAACGCAGAAAAAGCTTCAGATACAACCCAGATTTTCTACACTGTTCTGGAAGCTTCCGGCAACGAGGCGTTCAAAAACACGCTGGACACACTGTGCCAGTGGAGAAAAACCGGATTGTTCCATTCAGACTGGTATTCCATGACACAGCAGGAAGTTGAGTATCTAATGGAGACTGATATTTTCTCTGTTGTCTTCATGCCGCTTTCAGCTCATAGAACCGTACCGTATCGCACGATCGAAAAATATACAGAATCATTTTTCCCGGAAGGACGCGTCGAAAACGCAAGTGCAGGACGCAGCCTGGTTTTCTCAATCTTAACCGGAACGGTCATCAAAAACCGGTACGAAGAAAAAAGCGCAATCAGTATGGATATGCTCAAAACGCTCATTACGCTTGATAACCAAGCAACTATTGCAAACGCGACAGGTCTTGCTCCCGTAAGCTCCACCGCAGAATCACCGGACAGACAAGCTTCTAACGCACGACTCTGGGCAGCCGCATCCGAACAACCGCGCGAAAACTTGTACGACATCTTTACAAACCCGTCCGCAAGAACATCATTTTTCAACGAACTTCGCAATTATTTGAAAATGAATTAATGTAAGGGGGAAGTCTCCCCCCTACGCCTCATCTAAAGAATCGGCTACCCCCACTAGCGGGGCACATTTTTTCAGTCTTTGCCCCGCAACGCCCCGCAAAAAAAATCCGCAAGTTTAGCTAAATTTTAGATTTATATGTTAAAATAAGTATTGTTCTTATGCCAATGGCTTTTATCCATGGAGGTTCACATGAAAAAAAACTTATTAGCAATTATTCTCGCGTCGCTTTTTGTTTTTGGCGCATTCGCACAAGACTACGTACTAAAAGAGTCCCCGAACATTTCATCCAGCGTTCTTAATGCCCAAAGCTCCGCGCGCACGGATGTAGTATGGACTCCGCTCAACATAACGACAAACCTTGACAACCTGCAGGCAGAAAGCAGAATTCCGCGTGATGCGTATGGCGCGGAAATCGATTTCGCATTCTACGACGTAATGCCGGAAATCCCGTCAGCCTCACCATGGACCCCGTATGCGTCAGACGGAAGAACTTTCGGCGTTTCTGCGCTCGTCGATGACCTTATAATCTGCGACATCCCCGGCACAGTAAAACAGCCTTACATCAACATACTCCCGACATTGCTTAACTCATGCACTTTCGTACCCGGTGAGAACACAGAATATATCACCTCTAATATTGGCTCTTTTTCATATATTCTTTTGCGCTGGCTAGACCCGACCAAACCGGCGAAATTCACGCTGATAGACATAAACGACAAAACCTCCACCTACACATTTATAAACACGCGCTGCGCTGAACTGCAGTTTCTGGGCAGCGACGCAACGAACAGGCAGAAACCTGTGATTTACTTTAACCTCACCGGCTGCAATCCTATAACAGCAGACAACATCTACATAACGAAGAACACTCTCGGCGCACAAATCGACTCGCTGACCAGGTACAAGGGCGACACGTACAAACTTACGCTTAAAAACCCGACAGAAACCGGTACTTTCGAGTTTTTCGTCAAAGACAAGGATATTCCTGTCGTCTGCACAACAGAATATCCTTACATAGCGATGAAGCTTGCAAAAACGACTTCGCGCGAGTTCATGGCAAACAACAAATCTTTCCAGCAGTTCTCAACGTTCACCGTAAAGGTAGGCAGCAAAACTTACGCTGGCACAGGCACTTCATGGGCCTATTATGTTTATGACGAAGGACCCGAAGAAAGAACATACGCCGCAGGGACCGGCTCAACTTTCACCGTCTCTCCATACGATGACTATACGCGAGTAATACCGATATTCAGCACCACCGGCACAAATATAAAGTCTATCAGCTGGTACGGAAAGCCAGTCATTTCCGGCGTTACCGAAATTGACATGACGATTGAAAAAAATCTCCTGGTGTATGGCCAAAACGACTTGAACCAGAACTTCTACGAGCAGACTTACGCAAACGGAAAATTTTATCCCGTGCCGGGAAAGGAAGCGACTTTATCAACGTACTTCGACATCGTTGACAATAACGGACAGCACATACAATATGTGCTCAGTTTTAACGCTGAGGATGCGGCGTTCTACCCAGCAGACGTAACATACCCGACAGATAAATTCGCGGCTGTTCTTACAGTAGAAACACCACAGACGCTTCAAACAGACGGCTCATACAACGCCGACATTTATGTAAACGACACAACCTATGTTACAGTGTCGCCAACAGTTACATCCCGCGGCAAAGGCCCGCACGGACGCAACCTTTACGACATTTCTTTCACAGACTTCCCGGCAGGAAACTACACTCCGGACTTTGGACAGAACGAAGGAAGCATTGGTAACTCTTCGGTACCCAAAAACCCGACATATAATCTGCAGCCGAACAAAGCCGCGGTTGCGTCCGGCTCCAAGCAAGTAGATGAGCTTTTCTTGGCACTCGGACTATACTCCGACGGACAAGAATACAGCTTTTATAAATACGACTCGGACACATATTATGTCGCAGTTCCGACCACAATTACAGACAATCCATACAGTTTCAATACATTCTTCTATTTAAGCGGAACAGTATCCTCTATAAAACTCGATGGAATCCAGATGAAAAGCGAACAATCACAGATAAATCTGGATAGAATGCTGAACACTCCTAAGACTCTCACAATAACGACAAACGACGGAAAAACTTACAACCGCAAAATCGTATTCCAGCGCGCATTCCAGGGACCATCGGTTTCCAGCATCCGCAAAACATCGGACACAACGCTTGAAATAGGCATAACAATTACACCTAAAGACATCTGGGGATATTACCTTAATCCAGAAGATTTCGGTTACTACGAGCTTTCTGAACGCGCTATATCCGTTACAGGGCTCCCAAGGTCGAGCTACGAAATCGTAGCCCATGATTACATCGATGAATATGTAATCCGAATAAAAAACATAACGAAAGATATTAATTTCAAAGTCTCCATTAATCAGGACGGCTCCATTGCCTATAGTCCAGACCGGAAAACGATTTTGTACACAAAAAAAGAAAGTCGCCGTGATTCAATGAGCGTTTATGAAATATATAACACAGCCGACGTTACGTACAACATTTCCTACGACGACTTCCGCAATATGGACCTTTACAAAGGCATGTACTTATGTGGCACAAACATGAATAACATGAACAGGACAGAGGCTTACTGCTATGTTTACGGTTTAGACACTCTTTCTTATGACGATATAAACGTGAAAACCTGGCAATATAACAGCGGACTTGTCGCTATAGACAAAATCTACGACAATTTCTACAGATTCACAACCGCGGGGCAAGCCGAAATATCACTTAAATATTCAGACACTCCTGCCATCCAAGTAAACAGTATGGGCAATTATAACGAGGAACTCGATAAATTCGCCATCTTGATGGAAAATGCGATCGCTTTCTATTCAGACACCGGTTACTACTGTGACAGCGATTTCTCGGACACAATCCGCGTCTGTGACGAAGACCTTAACAACTGCTATGTCTATTGGAACAATTCATACAAGAACAATTACAATTATGTAATTATCGACGGCGACACATACTACATAAATGACCCGATAAACTTACGCAGACTTGTAGGCAAAACAGTCTGCGTCCAGATGGGCTACAACACATTTTACAAGACGATACAAAGCTACTCGCGCATGAAGCCGAAACAGAAGATTATGGCAAAAGCAGAGAACGGAAACATTATCCGCTACATCAAAGGCCGCTACATACCGAGCGAAAACGAAGCAAAGAAATACTCGCTCTTCTATTTCTACACTGATGACGAGATTTATCCTGTTTTTGAAGATACAGAAGAACTCACCATGACTCCATACGCTCTTGTTAATTCACGCATAGGCTGGAACACACAGAAATACGGCAAAGATCCCGCTTCTTTCGGGTTCGACTATTGGGGATACAACCTTACCGTTCAAAAAGAATACGGCAGCAGAGCGTATCTTGCGGGACTCGACCTTACGAACCACCTTATCAATATGCTCTGGGTGTACAACATGACGGAGACATACGGATCTTCACGCCTTATCGGTTGGGTAGGCAAAGACTTGCCTGTAAGAATTGGCTTTAATGACGAAAAAACAATTCACATAAACGTCGGCGAGCCTAAAGAACTCAATACGGAGAAAAACATCCAGACTATTCGCGTGGAATCTGATTTGCTGCAAGCTCCGCTTTACGTAGGCCGCTACGAAGTTTCACAAAAACTTTACAAAGACGTTATGGGCAAAAATCCAAGCTATTTCCGTGGCGACAATCTTCCTGTAGAGCAAGTTTCCTGGATTGATGCAGTAATTTTCTGCAACAAGCTCAGCAAAAACAACGGATATACCCCGTGTTATTCTTTCAAAGGCGAAACAAACACCGACAAGTGGCAGATAAAGACCCTCGATGACCTTCGCTTCTTGTCGTGTAACTTCAAAGCAAACGGCTACAGACTCCCGACATCTGCAGAAGACGCTACACTCGCACGGAATCTTTTCATTTTTATAGGCAAAATAATAACGAACGAGAACTACGGCCAAGGAAGAAGGATAGATTCCGGTGGAAAAACAGCTGCTATTGATGACGGTGATATAGCTCCATCCGGCCTATACAACATTCAGGGCAACGTCGCGGAATGGACGTGGGAAATGAAGCCTTACGGCATTTCTTGGAAGCTGAACAGTCATAACATATTCTTCTTTGACAACTATCCGACAGTCGAAAAGCAGCTCGACGACATAAACGCATACACGAACTACACTGGTTTCCGTGTCGTGCGCACCGACACCACAAAGCTTAAAGCAGACTCGTTCAGCAATGTTCAGTCCACCGTGCTGCCGAATTATGTCGCAGAAAGCGAGGTTAAGTCCAATTCCGCGAACATAGCGAAATCGTTCAAAGGCTTCACGAGTCTTTCGTTCAGCGTAGGATACTCTATACAAGATGCTATTGATGGCGGCCATAAGCTTGCGCTTCACAAGAAGCTTATCAAAACAAAAGACATGGTAGAAATGCACACCGGTATCACATACAAGATGGACGGCAGCAAAATAAGCGTTTATATCCCAAGAGCATGGTTCAATCAATACAACTACGATGTCGCTGGATACTCCACAAAACACGACAGCGTTATGATGCACTTTGCTGGAAGCAACATTTCCAAAGTCACCGTGAACGGAGTACAGCAGACAAGCGGAAAAACATGCTTCAAGTTCAAAGCGGACGGCACAGCTGACATGGTCGTTACAGACACATCCGGCGGAACAAGCCGCTACACGCTTGTTTTAGCAGAGCCTGCAATCGTGCTTTATTACGGAGCGACTGACCCGGACGAAAATAATCTTGGCTCAATTACGCTTATTCTGCGCAATTACGGCGAACTTACAAAAGATGACATTATCTTCGACAAAAATACAGCCGGAGCAAAGATAATAGCTTTTGAACAGATTGAACTTGAGGGTGGAAACCCGATGAACGCATTATCATCATACAGAATCACGTTCGGCGATTATAAGTCTACCGGCGAGATAATAATCAAAGTCAAAGAGAAAGACAAACCTATCGTCTACGCTTCACCCTGGTTTGATTCGGAAGACATAATTGCCGGAGAGAAGGCCTTTTTCGGTGGAACACTTATGTACACAAAAGACGATTTCCAGAAAGGCGCTTCGCGCATCGTCATCACGAAAGACAACATCAACAAGTCACCGGAAAAAGTTTTCAAAGGCGTTGACGACATAGCACTCATATTACCGGATGGAACAAGAGTGACAAAGGAAAAGCAGGAGTATAAAAACTCGTACATTTACTATGTTGTTGATGATGTGGATTTGTCAAAGTGCAAGCTTTCTGTGACATACGATCCGATATTTGTAAGAAAAATAGAACGCTTTGAAGCAACATCAATCGTGATCGATTTCGGCATAATTCTTACAAAAGACGTAGATCTTGTAGACTTTAAGACAACAACGTTCGACTTCTCTAAGCCAGGAACACAGGACGTAAATCTTTTCTTTGTTGATTACAACAACACTATCCATGATTACTCAATCACCGTAAGGAAAAGAACACGCGCAACACAGGACTTCTACGACAGACAGAACTCAACGACTTCGACGTTCACAGGATTTACGAACATTACGGCGCAAGCACCAGGAAACTCTACTTACGCATATGGGCCAGACTTCACGCTGAAAACCCCAGTTTACGCGCTCGGCGCCCCAGAAGCCATCCTGCCAGGAAGCGGAAATACTGTACGAATCCATCTGAACGGCAAAGATCCGACAAACTACAGGCTCAACCTTATAGGAGCGAACGGAACATACAAGGCTGTTTATTACAGCGCCGATTATATTGCTGACGGAGATGTAGAGAACTATCTTAAAACAGCGCCAGAATACATAAGCGGCGTCACCCCGCTTCCGGCTAATTTCTACGAGTTCTATCTGTTTGTAGTAGACAACAACGGAAAGATTTTCCGTTACGACATCTATTTCCCGAAATACT
>JAFZVC010000093.1 GCA_017618015.1 Spirochaetaceae bacterium | reverse complement strand
CGACCCTTGTCATAGTTTTTAGTCGCCTGGTGGCCATGGCGGAGAGGCAATACCCGTTCCCATCCCGAACACGGAAGTCAAGCTCTCCTGCGCCGATGATACTGCTCTTCGCGGGAAAGTAGGTAGCTGCCAGGCTTTTTTATTTTAAACGTATGTAGTTGTGAATGAACTTAGCCAGAAACTGCGTACATACTGTACATACAAACGTAATTAGTGTTGTAATTGTCAGTCCAAACAGCGTATAATCAATTAAAGATTCAAAATGAAAAAAATTGTTGTTTTGCTTTTTTCCCTTTTTCTCTTTTTTGGTTGCAATCCAGTAATTACAGTCAACATAGAGCCACTTATTCAAAAACAAAACGCAAAGCAAAATCCAGTAAATTATCAATCATTGAAAAATGATCTTATCGAAAAACAAATAGAATCAATGACTCTCGAAAGCAAAATTGCACAGATGCTTTTGATATCTGTCGATGGTACAAGTAATTCAGAAAATGTTTACCTCTATAAAGATGATTATGCCCCCGGAGGATTCTTATTATTCAGATATAATGTCGATAGCGCAGAATACAAAGCAATAAAGAATTTTACAGATTACATAAAAAATGAATATACTTCGTTGAATCAAATATCACCGTATGTCGCAATCGACCATGAAGGAGGGGATGTAAACCGCCTTCAGAAAGTAATGCCACATTTACCATCACAGCAGTACATAGCAGAACACTTTTCAATCGCTGATGCTGGCGCGATATACTACTATCACGCAAAAATGCTCGAAAAACTCGGCATAAACGTGAACCTTGCCCCAGTAAACGAAATAAAAACAGCAGAAAATCTGGAATTCCTTGTGAACCGCTCTTTCGGAGATAACAAAAAAGTTTATGAATACGGAAATGCGGAAATCTGGAATATTATCCGTACATCAGTCCTCACTGTTCAAAAACATTTCCCAGGCAATACAAATGAGGACACTCATACAGGAAGATCAGTTATAAACAGCAGTTTGGACGTTATCCAAGATTTATATATCGCTCCGTTCCGTGATGTAAGGAACTTAAATCAGTCAGCAGTGATGATGTCCCACACAGTTCTTGAAGTTGTCGAATCAAAGCCATCCTGCATATCAGACAAGACAATAAGCTTTTTTAAGGACAATACAGGCTTCGGTGGGTTGCTCTTTACAGACGACCTTACAATGGATGCTCTTATAAAAGACGGATATCCGATGAAGCGTGCGATTCTGGAAGCGATAAAATCCGGAGTTGATGTAATCATGCTTTCTGTAACAAATTACATAAGAATCGTTGACAGTGTTATTAATGACATCAAGGAAGATAATGAGCTGATAAAGAAAGTGGACCGTGCGGTAGAAAGAATCCTTAATTGGAAAATCGACTGCGGGCTTGTTGGAATCGATCTTTTTTCGGAAACACCATCTCTTGTGTTTGACAAACAAATTAAATACACCGAAGAAGATGAAGATAGTTTTAACGACTACTATGAAAAAGCTGAAAATCTTTGGCTGAACAACAGGTAAAATATGAAAAAAGAAACAGTTTCCGGTTCAGAGCTTTTTAATCAGTTTTATTCCGAATGCTATGGAGATAGATGGGAGAAAATTAAGCAGGCATTTTCTTCAGAACCAGATTACTGCGAAATTCCTGGCGTTGACTCAGATGAAAAATACTACATCGATGCTGCAAGTGTCCTTTGTGCTGGCTGCCTTCCTTTGGCTGGCGCAGAAACAATTCTTGATATGTGTGCGGCACCAGGTGGAAAAACGCTTATTCTGGCTAAACGGATGGAAGAATCATGTTCATTGCTTGCTAATGAACGTTCAAAAGATCGATATTGCAGACTGTCAAAAGTAGTAAAAACTTTTTTGCCGGAAACTGTTTCCAGCCGCATAACTCTTTCTTGTGCCGACGGTTCTGTTTTATGTAAGAATGTAAAAAATAAAGAGCGTTTCGACAGTATCCTGCTTGATGCGCCATGCTCTTCTGAACGTCATGTACACAATGACAACAAATACCTAGCCCAGTGGTCAAAAAACAGAATTAAAACCCTTTCTATGACGCAGTGGGCTTTGCTATCTTCTGCATTTATAATGCTTAAGAAAAACGGATATATCCTCTATTCGACTTGTGCGCTCGCAGATCAGGAAAATGACGGGGTTATAGGACGGCTGTTAAAGAAATATGATATGGCAAAAGTAGTCGATATCGATATAAATGCGCAGAAAAACGATTTGCTTAATGAAATGAAGTGGCTTACTCATCTTCCGGATACAGAAAAGACCGAATATGGATACAGGATAATGCCCGATGTTGAAAACGGAGCTGGTCCTATCTATCTCTGTCTTGTAAAAAAATTGTAGACGAAAGATTTGTTTTCATATAATATCGAGGAAGCGGTAAGAAGAGGAGTTTCCTATGTCTGATTTTAACAATTCCAAAGAAAAAAAATTACAGCGGATAATTGAATCAGAAAAAATATTGAATGAGATTCAAGATATGGACGTGCTTCTTGAACGTGTCCTAACGGAAGCTAGGGGCATTGTTCATGCTGATGCAGGATCTATATTTATACTAGAGAACAATATATTAAAAATTCGTTATGCTCAGAACGATACGCAGCAAAGGAAACTTGGACCAGGCCAGAAGCTTCCGTACAAGTATTTCTCTTTCCCTGTCGATGAAAAATCGATGTGCGGTGCATGTGTTCTTACAAAGCAAATAGTAAATGTTGAAGACGCATACTTTATTCCACCGGATAAAAAATACTCTTTCAACCGTCAGCCTGATATGCTTTCCGGCTATAGAACGCAATCTGTTATCGCAATCCCGCTTATAAGCCCTTCGGGTAATGTCCTTGGAGTATTGCAGATAATAAATGCACAGGATGAGAACGGCAATATAATCAGTTTTGATGATGATGCGGAGCTTTATCTTAAGCATTTTGCTTCCAGCGCGACTCAAGCTTTGGAGCGAACTTATCTGACCCGTGAAATGGTTATCCGTATGGTAGAGATGGCGGGATTCCGTGATCCTAAAGAGACTGGAAACCATGTAAACCGTGTCGCAAGCTATGCTGTGGAAATCTATGATAAGTGGGCATACAATCACAAAATCCCACCGCTTGATTTCAACCGCTTCCGCGATACATTAAAGATTGCCGCCATGCTCCACGATGTAGGAAAAGTCGGTATTTCGGATTTGATTTTGCGAAAACCAGGCCGTTTTACGGAAGAAGAATTCTCCGTGATTAAAGGCCACACATATATCGGAGCCCGTCTGTTCAAAAACAAGCAGTCCCCGCTCGACAGTATGGCGTATGATGTTGCGCTTCATCATCATGAGTGGTGGGATGGCAATGGATACCCGGGCGTGATTGATATGGATACGATAGATATCTATCAGCCATTGAAAAATCAGAAAAAAGGGCTTAAAGGAGAGGAGATTCCTCTTGCTGCAAGAATCGTAGCTGTCGCCGATGTTTTCGATGCGCTTTCATCAAAGCGTGTATACAAGGAAGCTTGGTCAGAGGAGAATGTCCTTATTGAAATGCAGCAGAATGCCGGCAAGCAGTTCGATCCAGAAGTTCTGATGGCTTTCTTTGAGGTTATTCCTAGAATCCGCGAGATTCAGGCTTCTATGCCTGATTTATAACCGATACTACCGTTTCGGTTACAAAAACGGCAGTGTCAAGGCTTTAAGGATGACGCAAGGCATCCGTGCCTTGACGCTGCCGTATATTTAGGTTTCCCCGAAGCTTTTTCTGTATTTCTCTGTCAAAGCAATTTGCGAAAAGATTTGCCTCTTTTTTTCCGAAGGATGTGTTTTTCTCGGAAATAAGTCCGTTTTCGTACAGCGTTTTGTTAAAATCTCGGATTGAAAGTTTTTCCCGTATATTTTCTGCTGTAAAAAGTGTTCCTCTGTCGTTTATAACCGTTATCTGTTTTTCAACAAGGCGGCTTGCAAGAGGAATGTCGCGTGTTATCGCTATGTCATCGGGGTTTATTTTTTCTACAATAATATTATCAGCCGCATCTGGCGTAGCGTCGGCTATAATCATTTCAAAAAGCTCAGATTTTGGTGATGGAATAGGGTGGTTTGCCACAAAATACGTTTTAAGTTCAAGGCGTTTTGCGAATCGGATTATTATTTGACGGACATCAACAGGACAGGAGTCCGCATCGACCCAGATTGAAAATGGAAGGCTCATTATAAAACGGTGCTTATTTTCTCTATCATTTTGAGGGTAAGTTTTTCTGCCTCAAAAAGGTCGTCGTTTGTTGGTTTTCCGAGCGTTTCGGAGTTTTTCTTTTTTTCTTTGTACAGTTCGTCGCAGAGCATTATCCCGGTGAGGATAGCTTGTTTTATCGGGTCGCTCAGTCCCGTGTTTTTTTCTATCTGTTCGGAAACTTGTTTGTAGTATGCCAGAAGATTTTCTAGGTAGGCGGTATCCTCTTTTGCCTGTATAGCAAAAGAGGTTCCCAGTATATCAATCTGAAGTGTACCCATAGGGCTTAGAAAATATCAAACTGACCGTTCTCGCTTGTTTTTGGCGAAAAACTGTCTTCAGCTACATTTTCTGTATCTGACTCTTCGGACGAATCCGCAGCTGCGTCAGTTGCAGGCTCTTCTTCATGTATCCTTATGTCCATTTCAGCTGGTTCTGTCTCCGCAGCCAAATTGTCGCTGATAGGCGCGATGTCTGCTGCAGAAACAGAAGAGCTTACTGTGTCCTCAACCACATCAAGGCGGTTCAATACACTCAGTATGCCTTCTTCAACCCGGTTCTGTTCCTTTTCAAATACGGAAACTTTACTATTAAGCTCAGCGTTCTCTTTTTCAAGGATGCTGATTCTGTTTTTAAGCGCAATGTTCTCGTTCTTAAGCTCGACGATTTTTGAAACGGCGCTTTCTACTTTCTTTTCTAGTACGTGAACCTGGTCAAGAGATATCATCTGTTATGCTCCGAGTGCTTTTTTTGCTGAGTTAACTACAGCTGTGAAAGCTGCAGGATCTTCAACAGCCATGTTTGAAAGGGCTTTGCGGTTGATTATGATACCAGCTTTATTAAGACCTTCAATAAAGCGTGAGTATGTAATATCCTGTGCGCGGCATGCAGCGTTAAGACGTGCAATCCAAAGAGAACGCATATCGCCTTTTTTATCACGGCGTCCTACATATGAGTCGCGCAATGCCTGTACTACGGCATCTTTAGCAGCCTTGTAGTTTGTTCCTCTTCTTCCGCGGAAACCTTTAGCAAGCTTAAGAATCTTGCTGCGGCGGTTATGACGTTTTGTACCATCTATTGCTCTTGACATATAATACTCCTAAAATCCCTGTGATTAACCGTAGGGTAAAAGCTGTTTTCTTACGCGTGCTGCATCAGCCTCGCTAAGAATACCGGAAGCTCTAAGGTTTCTCTTTCGTTTTGTTGTCTTCTTTGTCAAAATATGACGAAGGTTCATCTTCTTGTACTTGACTTTTCCAGTACCTGTAAGAGAAAACTTCTTCGCGGCACTGCGTTTTGATTTCATCTTGGGCATCTTACTGTTACCTCATCATTTTTTAGCTTTCGGATTGAGAACCATCGATAAGAATCGGCCTTCCATAGCGGGCTTCTTCTCCATGACGTACTCATCGCCAAGCCTTTTAAGAACTTCTTCAAGAACTACATAACCGAGTTCTGTGTGTGCGAGCTCCCGTCCGCGGAAACGAACTGTTACTTTGACTTTATTTCCTTCGTTAAGGAACTCCTGCACATGCTTTGACTTAAAATCAAGGTCACCAGAGCCGATTTTTGGCTGCATTCGGATTTCCTTGAGCTTCAGCAATTTCTGGCTTTTCTTGGAGTCACGGAGCTTTTTCTCCTGTTCAAACCGGTACTTGCCGTAATCCAGTATTTTGCATACTGGAGGATTCGCTGTAGGTGCTACTTCAACAAGGTCGAGCTCATGCTCTCTAGCCATTTTAAGGGCTTCGATGGTAGGGACAATACCTTTCTGTTCGCCCTCACTGTCTATAAGTCTGACTTCCCGAACACGAATCTGCTCATTTACACGCAGACCCTTTTCCTTATTTTCTGCCAACGATCCTCCTTCGTGCCGCCGTGGCGGACTTACAAAACACGTTTTAGTTAAGCATTTTATGACATAATAACAAAAAAGATGCAGAAATGTCTAGTAGTATCGCGTTATTTCCGTGGTTTGAGTATCATCCGATTTTGAAAATGGTTCTTGTACTTGTTTTTTGTCTTTATTTTATGATACTTTTCTTATATGTATTTATTTTTGTTCACAGTTATTCCGCTCGGTTATTTTTTGTATCATGAGCTGGAGAAGAAAAGATATGCTGTTCGTGGAGCCGGCTTCAACTTTTTCTGTGGTTCCATAACTTCCGTTCTATATTGCTTTGTGGGCTTCCTTGTGTTTTCTTCATACAGGGTGCCGGAGTTCAATTTCAGAGATAATTTCGTCTATTTTTTCCTTACAGGAACAATCTACCCGGTCTCATGCTGCGTGCTCCTGTACCTTTTGTTGGGAAAAAATGACTGGAAGTTCAAACTCCTGATGTTCAGCGATGTAGTTCCTTCCTTTTATGCTGTGTTCTTACCGTATAGGATTATTTCTGTCTACGATATTACGGACGCGTTCAGCATTTTTGTGCTGCCTGTAGTTGTGGCGAGCTGCCTTTATATCCTTAGGAAAGCAGCTGTTTACGTCGCTGTCATCAAAGTGGCTTTGTGGAAAAAAATCGTGTTCGGCTTGCTCGCCGCCGGGTTGTTCCTTGTTATGCCTGCATTGACGGAGACGATGTATTATGTCGCTTCTCCGTTGTGGTTAAGATGTGTCGCTGAAATCGGAATAGTCTTGCTTGCGGTAGGCTCTTATTTCCTGTTCAAGGGAGAAGTTTCTTTTGAAGGCGTATTCCCGGCAGTGTGGAAGAGACAGGAGAAAATGCCGGGTGAAGAAAAAGATGCTAAACCGTCAGAGGCGAAGCGGACGAAAAAAGCTAAGAAAGAAAAGGCCGTAAAAGCTGAAGCAGAGGTCGCGCCAGAAGGGGAAAACGCCCCTGCCGAGAAGCCTAGGGAAACTGATAAGACTGAAAAAGTTGAGAATGCTGATGTGCCGCCAGCTGTTGAAAAAGAAGAACCAGCTCCGGCGAACAATGCTGAACCCGCAGAGAAAAACGCGCCAAAAGCACCGGCTGCTTCAAAAACTAAGAAGGGCGGAAAAAAATCTTCCGGTTCAAAAAAGAAAAAATAGTGTTCGCTTTCGGGTGAACAACAACAAAAAAAGCCACTCCTTTTGGAGCGGCTTTTTTTATGCCTTATTGACACCGGCGCACGCTTTTTGGCGCATCCGGCGTCATGTGGGTTTATTAGTCGAGGTGACCTGCTGAACCAAGAACTTCGATGTTCTTGTGCATGTACATCTTCTTGAGCTCGTCGCGAGCTGGTCCAAGGTACTTGCGTGGGTCGAATTCGCTTGGATTCTCGACGAATACCTTGCGAACGGCAGCTGTCATAGCAAGACGACCGTCTGAGTCGATGTTGATCTTGCAAACAGCTGATTTTGCAGCCTTGCGGAGCTGCTCTTCTGGAATACCAACTGAGTCAGCGAGCTTTCCGCCGTATTTCTCAATCTGCTTTACGTACTCTACTGGAACTGAAGAAGATCCGTGAAGAACGATTGGGAAGCCTGGGAGCTTCTTCTCGATTTCTGCGAGAACGTCGAAAGCAAGTGGCGGTGGAACGAGAATACCGTCAGCATTGCGTGTGCACTGCTCTGGCTTGAACTTGCAGCGGCCATGGCTTGTTCCGATTGAGATAGCGAGTGAGTCAACGCCTGTCTTTGAAACGAAGTCCTGAACTTCTTCTGGTTTTGTGTAGTGGCTTTCTTCTGCAGCAACGTCGTCTTCAACACCAGCAAGAACGCCAAGCTCGCCTTCTACTGTAACGTAGTCTTTCTGGCTGTGTGCGAATTCGCATACTTTCTTTGTAAGAGCAACGTTCTCGTCATAAGGAAGTGAAGAACCGTCGATCATAACTGATGAGAAGCCCATCTCGATACATGATTTGCAGAGCTCGAAAGAATCACCGTGGTCAAGGTGAAGAACGATCTGCGGATTAGCGCATCCAAGCTCTTTTGCGTACTCAACAGCACCCTGTGCCATGTAACGAAGAAGTGTCTGGTTTGCGTACTTGCGTGCGCCGGATGATACCTGAAGAATTACAGGTGACTTTGTTTCAACACAAGCCTGGATAATAGCCTGAAGCTGCTCCATGTTGTTGAAGTTGTAGGCTGGAATTGCGTATCCGCCTTTTACTGCCTTAGCAAACATCTCTTTTGTGTTTACAAGGCCAAGTTCTTTATAGCTTACCATATAGCCTCCTATATACGAATATGGAATAATTTCTTGAAATGATTCTATGTAATTGATTGAAAATAATCAAGAGAAACGTAGCTTATGCCGATAATGAGTTTGACAAAGAATTTGCTTATAAATATAATTAGTGGAATAGCAGGGCTGTATGGCTCATCGTCAGAAACTCAGCCTGCTTATCATTAGGTAAATGCTATTTCATTCAGTTTTTATACTGAAAGGAGTGTTTGATGAAACAGAGCGGTTGGGTCTGCTTATGTCTTATTCTGGCATTGTGCTTCAGTCTACCTGTTTTTGCACAGCCCAGCGATAAGAGCGTCGAGACAATTCTTATTGATGATTTCGATGATCAGGATGCAGTGGACTGGACATGGTCCGTGCAGGCAAGTAAATACGTTCATGTCGGTGATGATGAGAACGATCAGTATCCGAAATTCGGTTATGTAGAAGGCATTCCGAATTCCCTTAGGGCATATCGTGATGCTGATGATGAATCTACGCCATTAGTTTTTGGCTCTCAGGTTTGGTATGACCGCAAGGGCGATAACTGGATGGAGATTTACCCGGCGAACAAAGATACCGGCGAGCTCTATGAGATTCCTCTTTCAGGTAACGTAACTCAGATCGATTTCTGGGTATGGGGTGCAAACTACAAATACTCCTTGGAAATTGTTACCCGTGACTGTAATGGTTCTGTTCATGTATTCCCTGCAACAGTTCTTACATTCAACGGATGGAAGAATATCGTTGTTCAGATTCCTACATGGCTCAAACAGCAGTCAAGACTTCGCTCAATCGAAGACAACATGAAATTCCTTGGTTTCAGAATCACTGCTGATCCTAACGAGTATGCCAACGACTTCGCGGTTTATTTTGACCGCATAAGATATACTACGAACACACTCAATACTATCTATGATGGTTACGAGCTGCGCAATTCACAGTTCGATGTTCAGGGGAGGTAGTTGAATGAAGAAGCTTGTTGCTATTTTGATAGTTCTGGCAGTTTTTACAGCTGCTTTTGCACAGCCGAGCATGTATACAAACGATCCGTCTACGGATGCGGATTCAGCCCATCAGTCATTAAGAGAGATTTCTCTTGACCTGTTTGAGCGCGAGGGTTCATGGAACTGCCGCATCTCTCCGGATTCAGGCATAATTACAGGCCGCCTTTTTGACGGTGGACCGTTCTCAGACCTTGATCCAGAGGAAAGAGCTGAAGAAATCAAGCTTCCAGAGGAAGTTAAAGATTCTCCTAACTCAAAGGTATACGGTGTAAAGATTGAATTCTTCAAGAGAGGCGTAAACTCTTTCTTCATCACAGCAGCTCGCCCGATTCCTGTTGAGGGTGTTGCAAAAACTGTTTCCGTTTGGGTAGCAGGCCGTAACCAGGCTCACCAGCTGACACTCCTTGTTCAGGATTATTTCGGAAATAATTTCGAGCTGTACATGGGAACGCTTGCTTTCTCTGGCTGGAGAAAGATGACTGTAACAGTACCTGTTTCTCCTGATGGAAAACGCGGTATCGTTCAGCAGAGCCCATTCTGGGGCGAGCGTCCTGGTCTTAGAATAGTAGGTTTCAGAATTGACTGTGACCCAGAGACAGCATACGGTCAGTACTATATGTATCTTGATGACCTTCGCGCTGTAACAGACCTCTATTCTGTAGAGAATTTGGACGGTGATGATCCAAGCGATAACTGGTAATATCAAATACTGATGAAGTGCTTATGGAGTTTTCGTTGCTCCATGAGTGCTCCTAATAAAAAAGACCTGTGTGGGCGTTATACGACGCTCGTTGCACAGGTCTTTTTTTATACGAATTTGTAATACGAGGTCTTTCCCTTTTTGAACGCAAATTCCACGGCCTCGGCTTTTTTCAGAACCCACAGAATCCTGTAGTTATGCTTCCCGCAGCCGGCTTCGTACAAGTCTTTCGCGCAGAAAGGCGTTCCATCCCTGAACAGCTGAACTTTTTCCGGCAGAATGTCTATGTACGATGAAAGCCCGTGCATAACGACGCTTTCCTGCATTGAATCAAGCTTTCTGCCTGTCTTGTACCAGTTTCTTTTAAAACGCCTGCTTTTATTCGCAAGCTGAACGGGTTCTTTTGTCCTTATACGCGTTTCTGTACAGCTGACCGGAATAACCTCCAGCGTAAACCAGGGTTCTCCCAAAAGCGGATATATGCCCATCAGCTCTTCGTAAACATCAAGCATCGAAAGGCGTTTCGGACTTCTGCGCCTTGAAATCAGTTTTCCATCCTCATCGTAAAGCTCTATCCTGAACTCTGTTACAAGCGGATGAACTACGCGTATTGTATGGTTATCCTTAAGCTTGAGCAGCTTGGGCATCAGTTTATATAAACCTTTCGTTTGTATTTCTATAACCGTTTTTTCAGAATCATCGCACAAAACGTCACAAATCACATCATTTTCCTGAACTTCCATCTTTCCGTCGTATTTTTTTGCATACATTTCTTTGAGCGTTTTATGCAGATCTGTTTCGTTATAGGTGTTTATCATGATTATAACTATACATGCGTGTACTTTAAAAGTAAAGATATTGTAGTTTTCTCTAAAAAAATCATTATTTTCAAATTGACAAGTCATTTTTTTCGAATAAAATGGGAATTGGGTGGGAAAAAGTGGAGATTAGTGGAAAATAGTGGTATGGAATTGCTAACTGGTGAGTACCGGAACACTTTGGATGAAAAAGGAAGAATTCTTTTTCCGTCCAAACTCCGGACAGCAATAACAGGAAATGTTCTCGTTGTAACCAAAGCAATAGACAGCTGCTTATGGCTCTATACTCCAGAGGAGTGGAAGACCTTGTCTGACAAGATCATGGGGTCTTCCTCTCCTTTTGATCCAAAGTCAAAGCTTGTTGTAAGGCACTTGATTGCCCCGGCGCAAGAAGTTGAATTTGACAAATCGGGTCGTCTTTCTATTCCTCAAAGTTTAAGGGAGTATGCTGGGCTTTCTAAAGACTGCGTGATACTTGGTATAAGCAAGTACATGGAGCTTTGGGATGCGGCGAAGTATCAGGAATACAACGAGCAGAATGAGTCTGCTCTTATTGATGCTGCGTCTAGCCTGACAGATATCCATTTTTAGTTTTCGGAGTGTTCTGTAATGGAGCAAGAATGTGGGGTTGCGGGAGCTTTGAGCAATCTTGAGATTGTCCATACGCCTGTTCTGCTCCATGAGACATTGGAATACCTGTCTCCGGTTGGCGAACCATACGCTGATGATGCGTTTATGGTCGACTCTACGTTGGGAGAAGGTGGACATTCCGAGGCGTTTTTAAAACGGTTTGAAAATTTGCGTATAATCGGATTGGACGCAGATCCGAAAATTCAGGCACGGGCCAAACAAAGGCTTATGCCTTTTGGAAACCGGATGAGTTTTCATCAGGGCTGGTTCAACGATTTTTATGCAAATTATCCGGATAGTTTGCCAAAGCCCGATCTTATACTGTTCGACCTTGGGATTTCGGTTTTCCATTACGAACGGTCAGGCAGAGGCTTCTCGTTCCGGTATGACGAGCCTCTTGATATGCGGTTGAATCCCGATGCGGGCGATTCCGTGGAGACGGTCGTTAATACCAAAAGCGAGAAAGAGCTTGCGGATATTATATATATGTACGGTGAGGAGCGGTATAGCAGACGCATTGCATCTGCTATATGTGAGGCAAGACGGATGTCACGTATAGTTTCGTCAAAAGTGCTTGCCGATATTATATATAGGGCTGTTCCGGCTCCTTACAGGCACGGAGCTATTCACCCGGCGACAAAAAGCTTCCAGGCTTTGCGGATTGCCGTCAACCATGAGCTTGACAACATTCCGCCAGCGTTGTCGTCGGCTTTTTCGGTTCTTAAGACCGGCGGAAAAATGGGCGTAATTACGTTTCATTCGCTGGAGGACAGAATCGTAAAGAATATATTCCGTGATTTGGCGAAAGCGTGCATTTGTCCGCCGGAGCAAGCGATTTGTACTTGTGGCGGCAAGCCGAGGGCGGAGCTTCTTACGCGAAAGCCTGTCGCGCCGACTGATGACGAAGTTTCTGAAAACTCGCCGTCAAGAAGCGCGAAGCTGCGGGTTATCCGTAAGTTGCGGTGAGTGAATGGTGAGGAAAAAGAGTATGAAGAGCATGAAGAAAGTGAACGGTGTGAAAAAAAGTATTTTGATATGCGTACTCGCTTTGATAGTTCCCCTTTTGCTCGTAGCGGGACTTTTCCAGGTCCATCGGTATAAAACGCTGGCGGCGGATGTGGACGAGCTTGATTCCCGCCAGTATTCGATAATTGACGGAAATCGCAGGCTTGTGGGCGAGCTTAGCTTGCTTACGGGCTCTGACAGAATAGAACAAACTGCAGTCGATGAATATGGCATGCAGGAAGCAGAAAGTGAAGATATTGTAAGGGTAAAAGTTGGTACAAAATGATTGAGGGGAGTGCGGGTTCCCTTTTAGGCGCGGAAGAACTTCTTGAAGCCGTAAAGGGAAGAAACGTCGGACAGAAAATATTTTTCTCTTCTGTGGTTACAGACAGCAGGAACGTGAAGGAAAGCAGCCTTTTCGTTCCGCTTGTCGGCGAGAACCAGGACGGGCACATTTATATCCGGAGTGCGGTTGAAAAAGGTGCGTCTGTCGTTTTTGCCGTTGAGAAGAACTGGAATGCACTTCCTGAAACAGATAAAGAATACTCTGCCGCTAACGCAGCGGTGATTTTTGTAGAGGATACGCTTTATGCTTTACAAGCGGCTGCGGCTGCTTATGTAAAGAAATTCCCGGAGCTTATAAAAATAGGAATTACAGGCTCGAACGGAAAAACGACGACGAAAGAGATTGCCGTTGCCGTTCTTTCCCAGAAATACAATGTTGTTGCCACAGAAGGCAACTTTAATTCCGAGACGGGTCTTCCTCTTTCAGTGTTTAATATAAGGAAAGAACATCAAGCAGGGGTGTTCGAGATGGGTATGAACCGCCGGAACGAGATAGCTGAGCTTGCCGGGGTTCTTTGTCCTTCGTTTGCGATAATCACAAATATCGGGACTGCCCATATCGGAATTCTCGGATCAAAAGACAATATTGCTGAGGAAAAAAAGAAAATATTTTCGCGTTTCGCGGACGATTCGTGTACCGGCTTTGTTCCCGGCGACGACGAATACGCATCCTTCCTTGCCGACGTTCCAAAGGGAAGCGTGCAGTTTTTTGGTACGGAATATCAGAAAAACGTGACTGACGTGCATGTTGACGGCATAGGCGGTACATCTTTCAAGTACTGCGGGGTGCCTGTAGAACTTCCGCTGCCGGGCAAGTACAACTTTAAGAATATGCTTGCCGTCGTCGCCCTTGCAGAAAAGCTTTCCGTTCCGGCGGAAGCAATCCGTAAAGGAATTGAAAGCGTGAAGCCACTTTTCGGCAGAAGCCGCGTGCTTCGTGGTCGCTATACGGTCGTTCAGGACTGCTACAATGCGAACGCTGAGTCAATGGCGGAAGCAATCCGTTTTTACGGAGAATGCGCCAAAACAAACAGCAAAGTAGTTTTTGTGCTTGGCGATATGCTTGAACTTGGTGCGGCTTCTGCCGAAATCCATAGAAAGACGGGCGAGCTCGCCGCCTCTGAAAAACCGTATGCCGCTTTTTTTGTCGGCAAGGAAATGGTTGGCGCGTATGAGGCGGCAACTGATTATTGCAAAAAGAATAGCGTGGCGATACGGCTTTTCTCGGAGCCGTCGTGTGATGATGACAGCGTCGGTAAAGTTGCCGCCGCCGTGCGGGAACTTCTTTCTGACGGAGACCTTGTGCTTGTGAAAGGTTCAAGGGGACTACGGCTGGAACGTATAGTTTCTGTTCTTTGCGACAAGGCGGAGGCGGCGATATGAGCATCGGTATGTTTGCTGAACGCCCTATTGGTCGCAAAAAGACGGATGCGGGGCTTGTCGTTTCTGTAATTCTCCTTATGGGACTTGGTCTAATAACGCTTTATGTAAGTTCTGCCAGTTACGCGGCGCGCGCCAAAGAAAGCGAGTTCTATTTCCTTGATCGTCAGCTTCAGGCTGCCGGGGTTGGACTTGTTCTTCTTATTATCGCTTCGTGTATAAGCATGGATTTTATTCGCAAACTGCTGCCTGTAATCGTTGTAATATGCTTTTTGCTTTGCTTTTTGCCGTTCATTCCAGGACTTGGCGTTGAGAAAAACGGCGCGCGCCGCTGGTTCGCGCTGCCGGCGGGCGGAACGTTCCAGCCTTCGGAACTTGCGAAAATCGGCGTTGTTCTTTTTTTGGCGAACTTGTTCGACAAAAAAAATGACAAACTCGATAATCCTGCCGTATCCGTTTATCCGGCGGCTTTCGGTCTTTTTGCGTTTGTTATTGTCGTTTTCCTTCAGGACGATTTCTCGACGGCATTTTTTATCCTTGTGCTTGGGTTCATCCTCTTCTTTGTCGCTGGCGTTTATTTGCGCTGGTTCGCGGCTTTTTGCGTTTTCGCCGTTCCTGTCGCCCTGCTTTTTGTTTTCAGCGAGGAGTATCGTGTGAACAGGCTTATTGCTTTCTTGCGTCCTGACTACGATATTCATGGCATGAACTTCCAGCTTGCAGCTTCCCGCCGCGCCATTACAGCCGGTGGTTTCTGGGGCTCTGGTTTTGGAACGGGGCTTCGTTATGCACGGAATATCCCGGAAGTTCAGGCGGACTTTGTTTTTGCCGGTTGGTGCGAAGCAATGGGATTCTTCGGCGTTATTATCTATTTTGCCGTCCTGCTTTATTTTGGGTGGCGGGTTCTTAACATTGCGCGCCATGCGAAAAATCGATTTGAATCATATACGGCAATTGGATGCGGTTCGTCTGTCGTCCTTCAGTCGCTTTTGAACTGCGGCGTTGTATGTGGCGCTCTCCCTTCTACGGGAATAAACCTTCCGTTTTTTTCAGCGGGTGGTTCTTCTGTTATTGCGATGATGATAGCCTGTGGGCTATTGATAAATATATCGAGAAAAGAATTTGAAGAAGTTCCGGAGAATTTATATGAGTGACGGTTTCGTTTATACAGAGTACGGACGATATTTCGAGCAGGAGGAGAAGCGGCAGAAGTCTGTCGATAAGAAGTTCAAGGTTCTTAAGATCCTTGTCCTTGCTCTTTCTGCGTTCCTTATACTTGATGTAGTTTTGTACGCAGTAGTATTCCCATGTTTTTCTCCTGCCCATGTCGTTTTCTCCGGGCTTGAAACAATTTCTTCAAATGATGTCCTTAGGGACAGCGGTATGGACTTTACGACGTCCTGGATAAGTTTTGACCGTAAAGAATTCGCAGCACGGCTTGCTTCAAATCCTGCACTCGACGCAGACAGCCTCGTTGTCGAGAAAAAATTCCCTGATCAGGTTCTCGTTCATGTTTCCGAGCGTATGCCCGTCGTCGTTTCGTTGATGAACCTTGACGGAAGAACGCGTACTGTTCAAATAGATAAAAATGGTGTAGTATTCTCATCTGCCGGATTCCATAATAACGGCGCAGTCCCTCTTGTTACTGGGTTGGAGCTGGAAAAGGTTACGGAAGGTTTTCATATCGCGCCTGCATACAAGCCTTTGCTCGATCAGATTGTTGTGTTGGCTGAGAATAATCCCGCGTATTTTTCTGCCTTGTCAGAGATACACGTTCAGCCGCTTGCGTCAGGCAGCTATGAGTTGGTAATGTATCCTATTCATTCCCGCACAAGAATAATAACCGACCGCTCGCTGTCGGAGGAAACGCTGCGGTATATGCTGGTTGTCCTTGATGTTATAGATTCCGTCGATACGGATGTTGAGGAAGTGGATATGCGGTACGGCTCTATTTCTTACAAATGGGCTGGCAAGAGCGTAAGTCTGGAGGATATTCGTGAGTGATGTAATAGTTGGCCTTGATATTGGAACTTCTGTTATAAGAGCCGTCATCGGCGAGATTGACGAAAACGGTGCCCTTCAGATTATTGGTGTGGGAAAAGCTCCTTCCACCGGATTAAGAAACGGCGTTATTGTCAATATTCAGGCGACGATGAGCACAATAACGACTGCGATTGACGGCGCGGAGTTTATGTCTGGACGCGAGGTTTCAGCTGTAATAACCGGAATAGGCGGCGCCCAGGTTGAAAGCGTCAATTCAAGAGGTGTCGTCGCCGTCGCGGATCACGGACGAAACACGCACGAAAATACGCAGGAAGACGTAGACCGCGTTATAGAAGCTGCGAGTGCAGTGAACTGGCCGCTCGACAGAAAGATTCTTCATATAGTTCCACAAACATATATAGTTGATGGTCAGGGCGGCATAAAGAAGCCTGTGAACATGCTTGGCGTAAGGCTTGAGGCTGAAGTCCACATCGTTACTGCGGCGTTCACTTCATTGCAGAATATATTGCGCTGCATCGGCAGGGCAGGATACGAGGTTGATTGCGTTATGCTCAAGACGCTCGCCGCGGCACAGGCAATTACAACTGAAGAAGAAAGGGAGCTGGGCTCAGTTATAATCGATCTTGGCGGCGGCTCCACCGATGCGCTCGTAATTGTTGACGGTGCGCCTATCTGCACGGCTTCTATTCCTTTGAGCGGTAATCACATAACAAACGATATATCCATAATGTGCTCCATATCTTTTGATATAGCCGAGCGTATAAAGAAAACTTATGGCTGCTGTTGGGAGCCGCTGCTTGAAAGCGGCGAGATGGTCACAATCCCTGGTGTTGGTGGAAGACCGCCGGAAGAAGTTCCGCGCATCGAAATCTGCCGTATAATCCAGCCCAGAGTCGAGGAGACGCTCGTTATGCTCCGCGACAAGATTGGTGCCATGATTAAAGACAGACAGCTTTCTGGCAACGTAATCCTTACGGGAGGCGGTGCGCTGCTTCCTGGAATTATTGATGTAGCGTGTAACGTGTTCGATACGAAAGCCGTAAGAACAGGTTATCCGGGCAATTTCGGCGGGCTTCAGGAAGAATACAGAAAACCTGAGTATTCAACGGCAGTTGGACTTATCGTCAGCAACTTGGATAAGAAGCACGGCTCTGAAGCACAGGGCAGTGAAAAAAACGCTGGAAAGAAGAAAAACGTTTTTTCTGCTATAGGAGGCTGGTTCAAAGAGTTCTTTTAGAGCAAAAACACGGCGAAATGTGCCGTGCGGTTGAAGAAAAGGTTCTTGCTTACGGCTTTTTCTAGGTATTTTAAGAAGCTGTACTACTTTTCTTTTTTTTTCGTATGAGATAACATAGTTATGAGATAACATATATAAAAAGGGTGGAGGATATATATGGAATTTTCATTGGTTGAGAAAACAGCCAGTCCGACTGTCATAAAGGTTATCGGAGCCGGCGGCGGTGGTTCGAATGCGGTTAACCGCATGATTTCTGCTGGTGTAAACGCTGTTGAATTCATCGTTGTCAACACTGATTTGCAGGCACTTAACAGTTCTAATGCGCCTGTAAAGCTCGGTATAGGCTCAAAGCTTACGGGCGGTCTTGGTGCAGGTGGTAAACCTGAAGTTGGCGAAAAAGCTGCTCAGGAAGATACCGAGACAATCGCAAACGTGCTTAAAGGTGCGGATATGGTGTTCATCACCGCCGGAATGGGCGGAGGAACTGGTACAGGTGCGGCTCCTGTAATTGCGAAGATTGCGAAAGAGCAAGGCGCACTTACTGTCGGTGTCGTAACGAAGCCATTTAATTTTGAAGGTAAAATCAAAATGCAGCTTGCCGAGGAGGGAATTGCAAAACTCCGCGAGCAGGTTGACACTCTTATAATAATTCCTAATCAACATCTTCTCAAAGTTGTAGACAAAAAGACCCCAATAAAGAAAGCCTTTATGATTGCAGACGATATTCTGCGTCAGGGCGTTCAGGGCATTTCTGATGTCATCACTACAGCAGGAGAAGTTAACTGCGATTTTGCTGATGTTCGTTCCTGCATGGAAGACAAAGGCGACGCGATTCTTGGCATTGGAGAAGGCCGTGGCGAAAACCGTGCCGTTGATGCCGCTTCTCATGCAATTGACAATCCTCTTCTGGAAGATTCACACATTGACGGTGCGAAGAACATACTTATCAATATTACTGGCGGCGAGGACCTTTCTCTCACCGAAACAGAAGATATTATAAGCACCATCACTGCTGCAGCCGATCCTGACGTAAAACTTAAGTACGGAACTGTAATTGATCCGGCGTTTGACGATCAGATAAAGGTAACTGTAATAGCAACGGGCTTCCCGTCAGATTCATCTTCCGGCAATTCAGCAGAAAGCTATAAGAGTCCTGAAGACGTGAAGAATGATTCATTGTCCGATGGAAACTATGTTTCTATCTCGGATTTTAAGAACTTGAATAGCAACGGAAAAGATTACACGAGCTCTATTTTCGCGTCGGGAGGAAGATCATCAAACCATGATGGACTTGATGTTCCAACGGCGATGCGGACGAACCGAATTAATTTCGGAAGATCGATTGATAAGAAATAGCGTATGAACGACGGTAATAACGGATTCAGCTCCATAATTACCGGTTTTTACGATGAGCTTGTAACGACGGAGCGAAAATCGCATCTTACAGCAGAAACATATCGTTCTGCCATTTTTCTGCTCGAAAAATGGTGCATTAAAAACGATGTGGCGCTTAAGGATTTGTCTGTCCGTCATCTTACACTGTATTTCGCCGAAAGAAGACTTGAAGCCGATGAGCTGACAGTTGCAAGGGATATTTCTGCAGTCCGCTCTTTTGGGGCATACCTTGAAAGAAACGGAATTTGGGAAAGAAACTACAGCCTTCTTCTTGAACGCCCGAAAGCGCATCGCCCTTTGCCCCGTGTCCTGTCTGTTGAACAGATAGAAGAGATTCTTTCTGTAATAGATGTTTCCACCCCTCTTGGTATACGGGACAGGGCTTTGTTTGAGCTCATATATTCATCGGGTTTGCGTATAAGCGAGGCTTCCGGGCTTTTGCTGCAGAACGTCCACATTGACGAGTGTCTGCTGTGGGTTCGCGGTAAGGGTGATAAAGAGCGACTTGCTCCGTTTGGCGGAGAAGCTCTTAAGTGGCTTAAGCAGTGGCTTTCTGAGGCTCGCCCCCTTATAGTTGGCTCCCGCGCAGTTCCGTGGGTTTTCGTAAATTATCAGGGTAAGCAGTTTTCCAGAAAAGGAATATGGAAGCGTTTCAAAGAGATTGAGGCGCAAGTGGGGCTTGATACAAAAGTCCATACATTGCGTCATTCGTTTGCGACGCACCTTCTTGCAGGGGGCGCGGATTTGCGATCTGTGCAGGAACTTCTGGGGCATTCTGACCTTTCGACCACGCAGATATACACGCATGTGTCCAATGAAGAGCTTCAGGCATACCATTCGGAATTTTTTCCGGACATAAAAAAAGAGGAATAGGACGGAGGTACTATTATGAGAAAAGAAAGTTTACGTTTTTTAGGTGCATTCATCGCGCTGGTGGCTGTTTGTGCCTGTCTGTTTATTTCCTGCGGACCTAATGTCAATTACATAAAACGTGTTCAGTCTTTGGAAGAGAATGTTTCCAGTCCTACTACGATTGAAGAACTTACTGATGCCATTGAAAAGTATCAGGATCGCGTTGAAGATATAATACAGGCAGATGCTCAGACAGGCATCTGGTGGAAGATTCTTGCCACAAGATATATGGATCAGAACATGTACGGCAAGGCTTTGGAAGCGTTCAGAAAAGCCGTGGCATACTATCCTGCGAACCAAAACCTTTATTACTGGATCGGTGTTTGTGCCGGCTATATGTCTAAATCATCGCTCGATTTTGATGCTGTAGGTGAAAATCCTAAGCACAAAGAATATCTTGCTCTTTCCGAGTCGGCATATAAACGCGCTCTGGAACTTGAGCCAACCTATGCCCGCGCCCTTTATGGACTTGGTGTGCTTTATGCGTTTGAGCTTGACCAGGGAGATAAGGCTATCCCACTTCTTGAAAAACTTCTTACAATCGACACAAAGAACATAGACGCTATGTTTGTCCTTGCCCGCGCTTACTATATGAACTACGATTTTCAAGCAGCTGTTGATGTGTACGACAACATAATTAAACTATCGTCTTCAGACACGAACAAAGCGGAGGCAGAGGCTAACAAAAAGGTTGTGCTCAATGCGCTCTATTCAGAATGATGAGCTTGTCCTGCGCGCCGCTATTGCCCGCCTGACGTGCCTTTCGCATGCAGAACGCCTTTCTCTTCTGAAAAACCTTGACAATGTGTCCGCTCTGGCATTACTTTCTAATGTAGACCTTTGCAAAATGATAAGCAGGGATGTTTCGGGAAAGCTTCCCGAAATGGAAGTGCTTGCCGCCCGCGCCGAACGCGATGTTCTTATTATGGAGCGGTACGGCATTACACTGCTTATTCCAGGCGACGCGCAGTACCCGAAGCTTCTTCTGGAGATTCCCCAGCCGCCGTTCGCTTTATATTGCAGAGGCTGCCCCGATACGCTTACAGGTGACTGCGTAGGTGTCGTTGGTACACGCCACCCTGACAGCGAAGGACTTAAAGCAGCCTTTAGTTTTTCCGCGGATTGCGCGTCCGGTGGAATGACTGTTGTTTCCGGGCTGGCGTTCGGTATAGACGCCGCGGCGCATAAAGGCGCGCTTTCCGTTGAAGGCGGAAAGACTGTCGCCGTTCTTGGATGCGGCATTGACACAATATACCCTTCGGCGAACAAACGGCTTGCTGCCGAGATTATCCGGTGTTCAGGTTGTATCGTAAGCGAATATCCGCCCGAAGAGCCGGCTTTGAGATGGCACTTTCCGGAGCGCAACCGAATTATTACGGGGCTTTCCGGCGCGACAATGGTTGTGCAGGCTCCCGATAAGTCAGGTGCGCTTATATCGGCGGATTTTGCGCTTGAACAGGGGCGTGACTTGTGCGTGCATCCAGCGGCGATTCCGTTTGCGGAGAAAATGCGCGAATTAGCAAAAGCTAAAGCGCCGAAAAACCGGAAAACCCCAGCCGGTAAGGGCGGAGTTCTTCAGCTTGTGGAGGACGGCGCGCCTGTAATCGCTTCTTGTACGGAGGTAAAAGCTCTTATTTCCGGCAGAATGCATCAGGGGATGCTTGATTTGTAATAACTAGAGGAATTATGGCTACTTCATCAGTTAAGAAAACGACAAAGAAAAAGACCACCAAGACTGCCAAGACAACGAAGACGGCGGAAAAAACTACATCCGGCAAAACGACGCTTGTCGTGGTAGAGTCTCCTGCGAAGGCAAAAACAATAGAGAAGTATCTTGGAAAAGGGTACATTGTTAAAGCTTCGATGGGTCATCTTATCGATCTTCCTAAATCAAGATTGGCAATAGAAATAGATAATAATTTCCAGCCGGAGTATATAACGGTTCGCGGTCGTGCCGCATTGCTCAAAGAATTGGAGAAAGATGCGAAAAAAGCAACGACAGTTCTTCTGGCAAGTGATAATGACCGTGAGGGAGAAGCAATCGCCTGGCACCTTTACAACGATTTTGTGCCAAAAACAGATGCATCGGTGCGCCGTATCGTGTTCAACGAAATTACTCCTGTAGCCATAAAAGAAGCGGTCAAGCATCCTGCGGACATAGACGAAAACAAAGTGAATGCACAGAAGGCACGCCGTGTTCTTGACAGGCTTGTCGGCTACAATCTTTCACCGCTTTTGTGGAAAAAAGTTAAGAACGGGCTTTCTGCAGGACGTGTTCAGTCTGTTGCGTTGCGTATGATATGTGAGCGTGAGCGTGAAGTAGAAAACTTCTTCCCGGAAGAATACTGGACGCTCGATGCGGAGTTTACAGAAGGCAGACAGAAAATACCGGCACAGCTCGTCCTTTATAAAGACAAAAAGCCTGATCTTAAAAACGAGAATGATGTTAATAAGATAATAGAAGTTATAAAAAACGAAAAATGCGTTATAACTGACATAAAAGAAACAGACCGTACCGTAAAGCCGAAGCCGCCGTTTACGACATCGAAGCTTCAGCAGGCAGCGGCGACAAGGCTTGGATTCACTTCAAAAAAGACGATGCAGCTGGCACAGCAGCTTTATGAAGGTATAAACATCGGTTCTAGCCGCGTCGGTCTTATTACGTACATGAGAACAGACTCCGTGCGTATTTCTAAAACCGCGCTCGATGATGTGCGCTCATGGCTTTCTTCTAACTATCCAAAAGAGTTGCCGCCATCACCTATAGAATATGCGGTCGGCTCAAAAGCGCAGGACGCGCACGAGGCTATCCGCCCTACATATACAAAATACACGCCCGACTATGTTAAAGAATATCTTTCAAGAGACCAGCACCGTTTGTACACGCTTATATGGGAAGCTTTCGTTTCAAGCCAGATGGCGAACGCGAAAAGCCGTACCACAAGCATCGATATAAAAGCCGGTGATGCTTTGTTCCGCGTGACGGCGGGCAAAATAGTCGAAAAAGGTTTTTACAGCGTTATAAAGCTGCTCTCGTCAAAAGAAGAAACTGGCGGTACGATACCGAAAGTTAACAAAGGCGATGTCCTTAAAGCAGAAAAGTTCACGCCGGAACAGCATTTTACACAGGGACCGTCACGCTATACGGACGCGTCTATCGTAAAAATGCTTGAGGAAAAGGGCATAGGCCGCCCGTCAACTTATGCGCCTATTATTTCGGTTCTGCTCGAAAGATATTATGTGAACAGAACTAATAAACAGCTTGTTCCGACTCCGCTCGGCAGAATGATAAACGATATTCTCGTTGAATCGTTCCCGGACGTTATAAACGAAAACTTCACTGCTCTTGTAGAGACCCAGCTCGACGATGTTGAGGAAGGAAAACGCGAATGGCCTTTGATGATGAAGGAGTTTTTCTTCCCGTTCAAAAAGCGCGTGGACAGCCTTATGTCAACGCTTGAAAGCGTAAAAGGCTCAATGGACATACAGACAGGTGAGGTTTGCGAGCTTTGCGGAAAGCCGATGCTCAAAAAACTTGGCAGATTCGGGTACTTTCTGGCGTGTTCCGGGTTCCCGTCATGTCACAACACAAAATCAGTCTCGCTTGCCAAGTGCCCGCGTCCCGGTTGCGGCGGAAGCATTGTCGCCAGAAAGTCAAAGGGGAACAGCAAGGAATTCTACGGTTGCACTAATTATCCAAAGTGCGACTTTATCACATATTTCAAGCCGACAAGCACTGTCTGCCCCAAATGCGGACAGTTCATGGTAGAAAAATACGACAAAAAACACGGTTCCTTCAAGTCGTGTATTAACCCGGAGTGCAGCTACCTGCATACGGAGGAGTAGCGATGGGGGAGCTCGTAAAGCTTTCATCCGTAGAGGATGCCGCAGAAGAGTTTCTTGTCTATTTGGGCGGTGTTAGAAGCGTTTCTCCGAACACGCTTAAAGGCTATGGCATCAACTACAAAAAGCTTGTAGAGCTCTTGAAAAAACAGATTCCGCCTACGCCATGCCGCAGTAACGGCTCGGAAGGGATTCCTCTTGAAAGCGTTGAGTTAAATCATCTTAGATCTTGCATGGGCACACTTGTCCGCGAAAAACAAGCTCCGGCAAGCGTGAACCGTTTTGTGGCAGCCGTCCGAAGTTTATTTGCCTATTGCGAGCGTCTTGAGTATATTTATAATAACCCCGCGTTGGAATTGAAAACGATAAAAAATCCAGTGCGTATTCCAGATTACATGACGGAAAAAGAAGCGGCGACGCTTTGTACAGAGCCGGTGAAAAATCCGCTCCTTTGGCCGGTACGCGACCATGCTCTTTTTGAGATGCTCTATTCGTCCGGCTGCCGTGTTTCTGAGATCGCTGGGCTTAGGATGCGTGACATAAAAGCCGATTACCGTTCCGCGATAGTTCACGGAAAGGGTAATAAAGACAGGATTGTGTTTTTTTCTGACAAGGCAGTGGAAGCTTTTAAGCAGTATCTTGTCGAGCGGAAAATGCACATAAAGAGCGACAAGCCTGTTTCGTCCGTGTTCATTTCACAGCGCGGAACGGGGCTTACCGTGCGCGGTATTTACGGCATCGTGGACAGATATTCCTCTGTGGAGGGTACGAACCGCCATGTTTCGCCGCATTCGTTCAGGCATTCGTTCGCAACGACGATGCTTAACGCGGGCGCGGATATCCGCATCGTACAGGAAATGCTCGGGCATTCCAGCATTTCTACGACGCAAAGATATACGCATGTTTCAGCAGCAAAGCTGGTTGATATATACAATCGTGCGCATCCGCACGGAAAGGAAAGATAGATGAGTTATCCAAAAGTTCGCAGTACGACGGTTATTGCGGTTAAAAAAGATGGTCACGTCGCAATGGCTGGCGATGGTCAGGTTACAATGGGCGAAACTGTAATGAAAGGGAATGCCCGCAAAGTTCGGCGCATGTATGATGGAAAAGTTTTAACAGGATTTGCGGGCGCGACAGCCGATGCGTTCAATCTTTTCGATAAATTCGAGGCGAAACTTGGCGAATACAACGGTGATATAACACGCGCAGCCGTTGAGCTTGCAAAAATGTGGCGAACGGACAAAGCTCTCCGCAACTTGGAGGCACTTCTTCTTGTCGCCAACAAAGACAAAATTCTTCTTATTTCCGGCAACGGTGACGTTATTGAGCCAGAGAACGACATACTCGCAATCGGTTCAGGCGGAAACTACGCTTATGCCGCGGCGCTCGCTTACACAGAGTCATCAAATTTGAGCGCGCGCGAGATTGCCGAGAAAAGCCTTAAGATAGCAGGAAGCATCTGCATTTACACGAACAATCACATAACGGTCGAGGAACTTTAGTAATGGATACGATTATGGAAACAAACACAAATATGACAGAACCGAAAAAAGACAAAATCCCTTTGGAAGAGCTGACCCCAAAAGAAATAGTAAAGCAGCTCGACACATATATTGTTGGCCAGCACAAGGCAAAAAAATCAGTGGCAATCGCGCTGCGCAACAGAACGCGCCGGCTTAAGCTGCCGGAAGAAATCCGGGACGAGATTGCGCCGAAAAATATTCTGATGATCGGACCGACCGGCGTCGGTAAAACCGAAATTGCCCGTCGCCTTGCGAAACTTTGCGGGGCTCCGTTCCTTAAAGTAGAGGCTACGAAATATACGGAAGTCGGTTACGTAGGACGCGACGTTGAGTCTATGATCCGTGACCTTATGGCTGTTGGCTACAACATGGTCAAGGCAGAGTTTCAGGAGAAGCTGAAAGCAAAGGCGGCGGAGAAAGTTGAGGAGGCTCTTCTTGACCTTTTGCTGCCGGGAAGCGGTGAGAAAAAGACGAAGAAAAAGGCTCCGGAAACTGACGGTGAGATAAAGCAGATTTCAGATATTTCTGTCGCTCTCGGAAACATTTTTGAGAATGCCGAAAAACAGCAGGCTCAGGATGTTGCCGCCGAGGAAAGCGGTTCCAGTAAAGAAAACAGCAGCATGAACGAAACCCGCGAGAAATTCCGCGCTATGCTCCGTGACGGTAAGCTTGAAGACAGACAGGTTGAAATAAGCCAGAGAAGACAGGCGCGTATGCCTTCATTCGAGATTTTTGCAGGCGGTAACATGGAAGACATGGAGTCCGCGATGCAGGGAATAGCGACGATGATTTCCGGCTCTTCAGGTGGCTCCCGCCGCCGGTCTGTTTCTGTTAAGGAAGCCCGCGAGATTCTTATGGAAGACCAGCTTGACCGCATGACAGACCCCGACAAGGTTGCAGACGAGGCTAAGAACCGCGTTCAGCAGATGGGTATTGTATTCATTGATGAGATCGACAAGATTGCGACCGGCGGCGGTACGTCGCGGAGCGGGCAGGATGTGTCGCGCGAAGGCGTACAGCGCGACATCCTTCCGATTGTTGAAGGCTCGAACGTTAATACGAAATTCGGCGTTATCGACACAACTCATATTCTTTTCATCGCGGCTGGCGCGTTCAACGTCTCTAAGCCGAGCGACCTTATTCCGGAGCTTCAGGGAAGGTTCCCGCTCCGCGTAGAGCTTGACTCACTTAACGCAGATGACTTTAAGAAGATACTCACAGAGCCGAAAAACGCGCTCACAAAGCAGTATGTAAGTTTGCTTGAAACGGAAGGCGTTACGATAAACTTTACGGACGAGGCGATTGAGCGGATGAGTTCGCTTGCCGCAGACGTAAACGCGCGTGTCGAGAACATCGGTGCAAGACGGCTTCATACAATAATGGAAACGCTTTTGGAAGATCTTTCTTTCGAGGCTGACGAGCATAAAGGCGAGACAATCGACATTACGCCTGATTATGTTGACGAGCGGCTCAAAGGTGTCGTCCAGGATCAGGACCTGTCGAAGTACATACTCTAGTTTCTGTCTAATTATGCCGGGAAATACTCCGGATAGTGAGTCTTTATTTCCTCTACGTCCACATGAAGCCGTGACAAATGCTTCTCAAGGAGCTGCTTCGCAAGCGCCGGATTTTTGTCCTCGAACGCCTGAACCATAGCCCTGTGGTCATCGACAATCTTTATTTCTTTTACGGAATGAAGGCTCATCGAGCGCAGCCTGTCGAAATGCACGTTCAGGAGCTGGACCATGTAGTAGCACTGCATCTTGTTGCTTATGCGGTAAAGCGACTCGTGGAACTTGTTGTCAAGCTCCATAATCTTTTCAAGTGTTTTGCTCGCAAGATAAAAGTCCTGCAGACGGATGTTGTCGCGCATTTCGGAAATATCCTGCTCTGTCGCCATCTTGCAGGCCTCTTCAATTACGGCGCACTCAATAGTCCGCCGCGCAAAAACGGCTTCCTCAACAAGTTCCAGGTTTATCCTTGAAACGGAGCATCCGCGCTGCGGAAGAATGTCCACAATCTTAGAGCGAGAAAGTTCCAGCAAAGCTTCGTGCACCGGGGTTCGTGAAACATCAAGCTCCTGCGCCACCTCTTGCTCGCTAATCATGCTGCCTGGCTTTATGTCGAGTTCTATTATATTGTTCCTTATAATTCTGTAAGCGTATTCACGGCTCGATTCGTTAGAAAACTTTGGTGTGATTTTCAATTGGAGTTCCCCCTGTTCCTTTTACCCTTGATGACAACAGGCAGCAGAACAAGAAAGCCGGTCTTTAGTACAGCCTCGACCACTGACTGAAGTATAATCTCAAAAAGATTATAATCCTGATGGCTCATCGGGATGAAGTTAGAGCATGTTTTACCTACGGCGAAACAGCCGCATGCTATTGCAAGCAATTTTATGCTTTTTTTCTTATATAAAGCGGCGTTCTCTCCATCAGACTTTGTGTATGTAATCATTACTTTAAGCCCGAAGAAGAAGAGCACTGCGGCAGCCACATACGCAACTACAGCGATAATATCAAAAATAAGTTCATACGATTTTTCGTAATCCATATTGAATATATCCTTTTTTTATTATGCGGTGAAAATACTGCTTCTTTAATTAAACCAAGATGTTTTAAGTTTAACCATAGGGGAAATGTACTATTGACAGCTGATTTTTTTGACTGTAGGCTGACTATAGTAAATAACTAGTATGCAAGTATGCAAGTATGAAAGTCAGCTTGAACACAAGAATACTAGTACATTGAAAAATGGATATGTAAAACAGGAGGAATTAATGTCAAAAAAGACGGACGTACCGCAGCTTAAAACAGGCTGGGGCAAACACTTTGCCCAGTATTGGCAGCTGTACCTGCTGATGCTCGTTCCGATAGTTTATTACGTTATTTTTCGATATATTCCTATGGCAGGAAACATCATCGCGTTCCGCAAGTACCGCGCGGGCGGTGGTTTGTTTGGTGTTGAATGGAGCGGTTTCAAGTATTTCAAGCAGTTTATCGGTGACTCCAGTTTCTGGCGTGCATTCCGTAACACTCTTTTCCTGAATGTCGTATACCTTGTATTCAGGTTTCCTCTTACACTGATTTTTGCTCTTCTTTTGAATGAAATCCGCAACCTTCATTGGAAAAAGTTCGTGCAGACCGTATCTTACCTGCCGCACTTCATTTCAATGGTTATCGTTGCCGGTATGATTCGTGAGCTTCTTTCCACGAACGGTCCTATAAACCATATAATTGAATATTTCGGCGGCGAAGTAATTACGTTCGTCGCTTTGCCGGAATGGTTCACGACGATTTTCGTCAGTTCTGGTATTTGGCAGAGCCTTGGTTGGGGAACAATCCTCTATCTTGCTGCAATGTCGAATATCAACCCGTCGCTCTATGAGGCGGCAGAGGTTGACGGCGCGGGTCACTTCCAGCGCGTTATCCACATCACAATCCCGTGCATCATGCCGACAATCACGACGCTCCTTATCCTTGATATAGGTGGTCTTGTTGGTTCTGGTGCTTCGTTCGAGAAGGTCTTCCTTCTTTATAACCCTATGACATATGAAACTGCGGATATCGTTTCTACATACGTATACCGCATGGGTCTTGGCTCCGCTAACTACAGTTACGCTACGGCTGTAGGTCTTTTCGAGGGCGTAATTAACTTCGTCCTGCTTTCAATAGCCAACTTCGTTTCTAAGAAAACGACAGAAAGCAGTTTGTGGTAAGAGGAGGGGAGCAATGTCTGACGTATCTGTTAATACAGTTCCTTTGAAGAAACGTTTAAGAGCTAAATACCGCAGGGAATCGCAGGGTTACCGCGTTTTCACTGTGTTCAATACAATATTGATGATTCTTGTATGCATCGCGACGCTGTATCCGTTCCTGTACCTTGTTGCACAGTCTTTCTCTTCAGAAACGGCGATTATGCAGGGAAAAGTCAGTATAATTCCTGTCGATTTCAACATAACGACATACATTTCCGTAATCCAGAAAGGCGACTTCCTTCGTTTCTACGGAAACACAATCGTTTATTCAGTAATCGGAACGCTGTGCGCTATCTTCTTCAGCTCGTGCCTTGCGTATCCGCTTTCAAAACCTAACCTTAAGCTCAACAAGTTCTTTACGCCGTTCATCATTTTCACGATGTACTTTGGCGGCGGACTTATCCCGAACTACGTTCTTATGGTTCGTCTGGGGCTTCGTGACACTGTTGCGGCGTTCATTCTGCCCGGAATGATAAGCACGTACTACGTTCTTCTTATGAAGTCGTTCTTTGCGGGTACCCCGCACGAGCTTGAAGAAGCCGGTGAGCTTGACGGCCTTTCGAAAATCGGTATTTTCTTCCGGATTGTTCTGCCGCTTTCAAAGCCGATTATCGCGACGATGATTCTTTTCTATGCGGTCGGTTATTGGAACAACTGGTTCACAGCGTTCCTGTATCTCGACTCGAAAGAGAAGTGGCCTGTGGCGTTCTACCTTAAGACGATTATTTCCGGTGCGTCGACTTCTGCCGATCCTGGCGAGGTGAATGCCGAAAAGATGCAGATTGCGTCGAATATAAAGGCTTGTTCGATGCTCCTTATGGCGCTGCCTATCATCTGCGTTTATCCGTTCGTTCAGAAATATTACGTTCAGGGCATGATGCTCGGTGGCGTAAAGGAGTAGTTTGCTTCGTCCCGCGTTTGGGCAAGTAAAACATGATATTATCCGGCATCTTTTTGCATGCTGCTTAAGTGCCGGTAATTATAAATCTTAGGAGGAAAAACTATGAAAAAGTTAGCAATGATTCTTGTTGCTCTTTTGATGGTTGCGGTTCTCTTCGCTGGTGGAAAAAAAGAGAACAAAACAACTGCAACTGGCGCGGCCAAAGGATATACCTATGGCGAGGGTGTTACGTTCCATTCTGACGAGAAAGTAACATACACAATGTATTTCAGTGATGCTTCTTGGTATCCAATGGTTGATACATGGAAGACTGAAGGTGTTTTCAAGAAGATTGAAGATGCAACAAACGTTCATCTTGACATCGTTGCTTATGATTCATCTGTTTACACAGATAAGATCACACTTGCTATCAACGCAGGTGACTCAGCTTACATCATCCCGAAAGTTTACGACGAGTCAAAGTTCGTAGACGGTGGTGCTGTTGTTGCTGTTTCTGACTACGTTAAATACATGCCTAACTTCACAGCTTTCTACAACAAGTACAACATGAAAGCTGATGTAGACACAATCGTAAAAGCTGATGGTAAGTTCTACCGCCTGCCTGGTATGCACGAAAAAGCACTCCAGGACTACACAATGATGTTCCGCAAGGATATCTTTGATGCAGCTGGCTACAACCTTGAAGAGCTTGAGAAGACATGGACATGGGATGACCTTTATGACATCCTCGTTGGTGTAAAAGCTTACATGGTTAAGAACGGTATGTGCACAGACAAAGACTACATCTGGTCTGACCTGTGGTGCGGTTCTGAGTCAGGACAGGGAACAGGTGGTAACCTTCTTAAGATCATCGGTAACTCATACGGAATCAACGCCGGATGGGCACTTGGAAACGGTGTACAGTTCGACCACGACAAGAACGAGTGGTACTTCGCTGCTACAACACCTGCTATGAAGGCATTCCTTACAGTAATCAACAAGTTCGTAAAGGGCGGAATCCTTGATCCAGAAACATTCACACAGGATGATACAACAGCTACAAATAAGTTCTACAATGGTAAGACAGTTCTTATGAGTATCAACCGTGGTCAGTATGCTACATGGATTTCTGGTCTTGAGACAGGACTTGGAAAAGGCAATTTCGAGACATGGTATGGTATGACTCCTGTTGCTCTTAACAAATACACAGCAGAAAGCACACGTCTTGAGAACGGTGTTATGATCGCTAAACGCGCTCTTGACGAGCTTGGCGAAGAAGGCTTCATCAAGATGCTCCGTTTCGTTGACTGGCTGTGGTACTCTTCAGAGGCTTACACACTTTACAAGTGGGGTCCAGAGGGTGAGACATGGCACTATGTAACAGACGCTAACACAGGTCTTCAGGTTAAGGCTCTCCTTCCTGGATACAAGTGCGGTGGTCTTGGTATTTCTGGTCCAGAAGAAGACATCGATATCCGTCTTAAGTGGGGATATGCTGGTGGTAACTTCTGGTATGGTCATACAACAGCTGAGAACGCAGATAACTTCCTGCCAGTTCTTCAGGACTTCTATGCACGCCTTGGCAAGTACCGCGACGTTAAGCCGCTTGATCCAGCTGTAGCTCCGTCAGAAGACGAGAACGAGCAGATCAACTTGTGGGGAACACCTATCAAGGATACAATCGCTTCTTGGTCACTCCAGTTCATCCTTGGTCAGAAAGACCTGAACAAAGACTGGGATTCTTATGTTAAGACACTTTCTAACCTTAACAGCCAGAAGCTTGTTGACCTTATCAACACAGTTTACAAACGCAGTAAATAAATCAATGCGTATGTTTATGCGGCTGCCTCCTGTTGCCGCATAAGACTTTTCAGTCACATTTCCGTGACACAATAATAGACCGTCCGGGCAGCATTGTCCGGACGGTTTTTTTGTTTCGGTGGCGTTTTGAACGGTTTTGGTTGCATTTTCGGTGCCATTTTGAACGGATTTGTTTCCTTATCCAAAAATTGTGCTCCAATCTTTGTCAGAATAGTCACAGTAATGCAAATCCTGCTCGAATACAGTTTTCTTTTTAGGAAGGCAGAACAGTTTTGCTACTTGTTGTAAATCTTTCTTTTTTAGGTTATTGCCATGGTACACAAAGAATTGATCTGTGTCAGAATGATAAACGACTCGCCCGCGTGGAATAGAGAAGTATTCAGTTCTCAAATGAGCAGGCAAGATAGATAAAGCTTCCTTCCGCAGTTCTTCCCAATAGTCTGCATGGTCTTTGGTTCCGGTGATAGCGTTGCCGTAGTGTATTCCTTCAGAAAACGGAACTGCGTGTGGAAACATAACAATCCCGTTGTAAAACCAGAAAATGCCGATGAAGGGCTCTGCGTTATTCATTGTTTCATATCCTGTCTAACAGATTTTTGCAAACGTCTTTCTGAAAGAACATTTCATCCTGTGACAGGCCATTTTTCTCTGCTGCCATTGCGAAAAGTCTGCCGCATGTTCGGGCGTCGTCAAGAGCATTGTGCGCATCGTAGACAATTCCAAACTGTTCTGCCAGAAAGGTGAGGGCATGGCAATTAAACTCGTTCCAAGTCCTTCGGGCAATCTGGAGCGTACAAGCGTAATTCGCGTTGGGAAGCGGCATTCCATAATAATTACAACATGAGCGGATAACGTCCATGTCAAAACGGGCATTGTGCGCTATAAAATTGATTTGCTTTTTCT
>JAFZVC010000092.1 GCA_017618015.1 Spirochaetaceae bacterium | reverse complement strand
TCGGCTTGGTGGCGGCTCTCAAAGACACGGATATTCTGGACTTTGATGATGATTTTGATATTGACGAAGAAGCGATTGATAAGGTCAGCGACAAGCTGAATTTCGGAGGATTTGCAGATGATGACGGGAGCGAATCCAAAGATACATGCGAAACAGAAGAATCAGCTTCCACCTCTGAAAACGAGAAACTGTCCATGAGCGATGACGAGAAGAAAGTGAAAATCATCGCCATGCAGGAAAAGCTCGGCAAGTTCGGCGAGGAGCTGAAATCGCTTCTTGCGGAATTAAACGGCGTAGCTTAATGCTGGACAAGAAGCCGATACCCGTCATCGTTTACATACCGTCGGCTCGGTGCGGGCAGACTGCCGTTTTTGAAACCGCCAACTTTGCCAGAAGCGTTGAGCACAAACTTGGCGTAAAGGTGGTAAAAATTGAGCGGCAGCTTGCCTATGACCTGAACCCGGAAATATCAGAAGAGGCAGCGGAAGAGTTCTGCCTCGACCAGCTCCACACATTCTTGCGGACTGGACTTGAAGACGACTGCTTTTAGCAGAAGGAGAAAAACTTATGAAAGAATCATATCAGAAACTTTTTGATGACTACACAACAAAAATTGATGCGTTCCTTGAACTTGTTCGTATGGCTGTAAAAGGCGATGAGGATGCAAATGTTAAAATCTGTGCGATGATTGATGAGGAGAACGGATATTTTACCCGCATCTCTACTGACAGAAACATTTTCGAGGTCATTCTTGAATCTGTCGGAGAAGCAAAAGAAGATGAAGACTTCAAAGGACTCCGCGAAAAAGTTATTGAGCAGATGAAAGAGGAATTTGAGTTTTTCCTTGAATGGGAAGAAAAGAAGCGTGATGATTATGGATTTTGTTTTCCTGTTTTGGATTCTACATCTGAAAACTACGAAAAATATAACCGCTCAACAGATATTTCCAGAAAATATCCTCGTCTTTTTGATTCTTGGTATTCTGAATATCTATCGAAAAAGGAAAAAGCCGTTCAGGAAGAATCCAACGATGATGACGAAAATGATGAGTCTTGCACGATAAGCGATGATGTCGGAGATGCGATTGGTCGTGTAATTGCAGCTCCGATTATCGGCCTTGCAAATATCTTTGACTGGCTTGCAGAAAAAATTCCTGTTGCTGGCTAAACAAACTTCTGGAGGAAAAATCAATGGAAAACACAAAGGAACAACTTACGGAGAAAGCCGTTTCCGTAAAAGACAAAATTAAAAATGCTGTCGGCTCTGGTGTCAGTACAATTCTTGCATTTGCTATCGCTCTTGGCGTTGTGCTGTTTATCGCACTTCCTGTATCGGCTCTTATAGGTGTGATTCCGACTGTAATTCTTGCGATTGCACTCATCTTCTTTGCAGTCGCAAAATATCTGGGCGAAACGCATCATGTAAGGCTTGCAATCCTTGCACTCGTAATCATCACACAAATCGGGTTCTTGTATATGGCAAACCATAACGCAAAGTCCGTACAGGTCGTAAAAGATTCCGAGATTGCAAGGACAAGCTGGGATTATGTCGTTACTTACACAATGTCAAAACCAAAGTGGTCTATTGAAAAAATGCCGAGCGATGGTAAACGCTTCGTGAAGGTGACAGGCTATCTGCTTGATTCACAGACCGGGAAAAAACTGAAAACGAAGCTTCATTTTTCTGTAAATGATGTCTGGGGCATCAGCGGAAAACCAGAAATCAGCCTTGATTCGGTTTATATCAAAGGCTATGGCGAAGGCACGGAAGCTAAAAGCCTTTTCACTAATCTACTTTACAGCATGAGATAGGAGGAAAACATGAGCGAAGAAAAAACAAGTGCAAAAATTGAAGCAGCAAAGAAGCGTAACATCGTGGAGATTCCACTTCCGATTCAGAAAATCGGTGCAATGGACTCTCTGCCTGTCATTCTGGGGATGGTTCCGTTCGTAATCTGGACTGCATTCAGATACTACAAGGGCGGTTTCCCGATTGGTCAGATTGGCTTGTACATTCTGTTTCTTGCTGTGTTCGTTGTCGGTCATCATTTTCTGTTCTCTTTCTATGCGTTCTATGACAAGGATTTGAAAATGATTGGAACAAGCCAATACCTACTCGGTATGGTTGATGACAAGCTCCCCGTAAGTAAAATTACAGGCGTTCAAGTTCATACAGTGGAAATAAAGGAAAAGAAGATTTCCGTTGATATTCTTCCCCGCTTTGCGAAAGGCGTTTACAAGGTTTACAGATTCGATGGCGACAAGGTACAGATTCCGGAACTTGGCGAAGAAAAGCACGAGGTTTCTTTGACCGTCTGGCTTTACCGCAAGAGAGACATAGAAAAGTTTGAATCGATTCTGCAAGAAGCCCTTACAGAATGCAACAACAACGCAGAAATAAAACGCTTTGATGATGTGATGGACTGGAAAGACTATCAGAAAGTGTTCAAGGCGGAATCTAAAACAGAAACAAAACAGGGATAAATCATTTCCTCTACTATTCAAAATATCTCCTTGGTTTTGCCGCAGGGTGTAAAGGCCTTGCGGCTTTTATATTTCCCGCAACAACCTCAATTTCATCTACATATTATCTTCCAACAACTATTCAAGGAGGATTCAATATGAACCAACTTAATTCTTTAATCATTGAGGGGAACATTGTTCGTACCCCCGAAATCAAGGACACTGTGAATAAATCCCGGCTTGCGACTTTCAGCATGGCGGTGAACCGTTATTACAAAAAGGCGGACGGAACTTTTGAGCAGGAAGTTTCTTACTTCGATGTTGAGGCTTGGGGAAACCTTGTTGAATCAGTCGGGAAGAACGCATCAAAGGGCTGCGGATGTCGTGTGGTCGGTCGGCTCAAACAAGACAGATGGAAGGACGAAAACGGTAAGTCTTTCAGCAAGGTCAGCATTGTGGCAGAACACATCGATTTTATGAAGAACGCTACAACTTCGGAAGAGCCAAAATCTTTTGAACCTTCTGCCAATCAACCAGCCGAAGAACAGATTCCACCAAAGAAAAAATCTGCAAAATTCGACAAAACAAAACTCTTTGGAAGTAAGAACGCTGAACCTGCCGGGGAAGCTGATTTGCCGAAAGCTGCGGGCTTTGACATTTTCTAGCATAAGGGGGCAAACATGAAAATCACGAACAAACTTAATCTACCTTATGGTCTTGTAAAAGCCGTATCGCCAGAACCTCACAACAAGCCAGGTGAAATCTCCGCTACAACGCTCATTCAGGGAACCAAGCAGGTAATTCTTACGCAAAGACACTGGGCGGAACTTGAAGACGATGTTTCCGAGCGGATATGGGCTGTGTTTGGAACGGCAGTCCATGCCCTTCTGGAGACCGAAGGCGAAACTGACTTCACCGAAATCGATCTGAAGCAGAAAGTGTCAAACATCACCGTTACGGGAAGGCTCGACAACTATGATATGGCGACAGGCACAATCTGTGACTACAAAAACACATCGGTCTACAAAATCAAGTCAAGCTGGCAGAAAGGTTCTGACGGAAAGCCCTACGGATTTCCCGAATGGCGGATGCAGGGGCTTATTTACGCCTGGCTTCTGCAGAAGAACGGACTTCCAGCTACAAAGTGCCGTTTCATTGCTCTGCTCAAAGACCACTCCAAGACAGAGGCGGAGCGTGACCATCTTTATCCGCAGTCGCCTGTATATGTCTACGAATTCAAAGTAACAAAAGAAGCTTTGGAAGAAATCGAGAGTTTCATTCGCAAGAAAGTATTCCAGTACGAGCTTTTCACATCGAGTGAGGACAACATGATTCCTGAATGTTCAGCAGAAGAACGCTGGCAGAAGAAAGATGTGTATGCGGTGAAAAAGGAAGGCAGAAAATCAGCCGTAAAACTTTTTGACACGAAAGAAGAGGCTGATGAGAAAATCGCAGAGCTTGGCAAGGGGCATTATCTTGAAGTCCGCAAG